>NZ_JBIFFR010000005.1:0-312201 GCF_043557275.1 Sulfitobacter sp. 1A13368
GGGAAGTGTGTTCACATGGGTCAATTCTCAGTGACAATTTATGGGGCTACCGGGTCAGTTCTCAGTGACAATCAACACCTTGGGCGAAACGCCGGGTCAACGTCTGCTGCAACTGCGTTTGACACAAGCGCATGCAGAACTCTCTCGCCGCGGGGGCAAAGAGGTCTCTGTCACCGACTGCGCCTATCGCTGCGGCTTTAACGATCTTTCGCATTTCTACCGCGCCTTCCGGCAGCGCTATGGAATGACGCCCGGCGCCGTTGTCGCAGAAGTCCGCGACGGTGGCGCGATCGTCCAATAGGGCTGTCGCGTTATCCCAAGATGCCCGTCGAATCCGCGCTTAACCTCTGACCAGAGGAGGCGTTTCGGCACGGTGCCGGAACGGGATGACGGAGGACATCATGAAAGACACCATCGATAGCATCGGCCTGATCGCGGCCGGTACACGGGTTGAGACGGGCGCGCGTTTCCCCGTGGCCAATCCCGGCACGGGGGGCCAAGCAGGCACGGCGCCGGATGTCGGACAGGCAGAATTGGACCGCGCAGTCGCCGCGGCAAAGGCGGCTTTCCCCGCGTGGTCAGCCACATCCGACGAAGAACGCGCCGCCGCTTGCACAGCCGTGGCCGATAAGATCGAAGCCCATGCGGAGGAGTTGGCCCAGCTTGTCACCGCCGAGCAAGGCAAGCCGTTGGGCGGCATCGGATCGCAATGGGAACTGGGCGGCGCTGTCGCTTGGGCGCGCTATACCGCGGGGCTCTCGCTGCCGATGGAAGTTCTGCAAGACACGCCGGAGGGGCGGGTCGAGATGTACCGCAAGCCGCTTGGGGTGGTGGGGTCGATCACCCCGTGGAACTTCCCCGTGCTGATCGCGGTCTGGCACATTCTGCCCGCGCTGCGTAGCGGCAATACGGTGGTCAGCAAACCATCCCCGATGACCCCGATCGCGTCCCTACGCATGATTGAGTTGATGAACGAAGTACTGCCAGCAGGCGTGGTCAATTCCGTCAGCGCCGCTGATGGCGCATTCAACATGGGCGCGGCGATGTCCGCGCACCCGGACATAGCCAAGATCGTCTTTACCGGTTCCTGCGGGACGGGTCAGAAGGTCATGCAATCCAGCGCTGAGACGATGAAGCGTCTGACCCTTGAGATGGGCGGCAATGACGCGGGCATCGTGTTGCCCGATGCCGATCCACAGGCGATTGCCGAAGGGCTGTTCTGGGGAGCCTTCATTAACAACGGCCAAACCTGCGCCGCGATGAAACGGCTTTATGTGCACGACGATATCCACGACGCGGTCTGTGACGCACTGGTCGCCTATGCACGCAACATCAAAGTGGGCGAAGGCACGCAGGAGGACAGCGTCCTTGGCCCCGTCCAGAACCAGATGCAGTTCGACAAGGTGGCGAAGCTGGTGGCGCAGGCCAAGGAACGCGGGCAAGTTCTGCTGGGCGGCGAACCGGGCGAGGGGCTCTTCTTCCCACCGACGATCATTACCGGGATGAGCGCCGATGACCCGTTGGTCTACGAAGAGCAATTCGGCCCCGCGCTGCCGATCATTCGTTATAGTGACCTCGACGATGCGCTGGCGCAGGCCAATGCGCTGGACGTGGGCCTTGGTGGCTCTGTCTGGTCGTCTGATAGGGCGGCGGCCAAGGAGGTGGCAAAACGGATGGAATGCGGCTCGGTCTGGATCAACAGCCATGGCATGATCCAACCCAACGCGCCCTTCGGGGGCGTCAAGAAGTCAGGCTTCGGCGTCGAGTTCGGCGAAGAGGGGCTGAAGGAATATACCGACATTCAGGTGATTTTCGCCTGACGCTGGGAGGCGAGGGCGATCATTCGGTGTCCGCCATGGCGGGCACCTTCAAGAAAAACATGAAGGGAGAAAGCATGTTACGTAAAACTCTACTCGGCGGGGCCGCGGCCCTTGCGCTGACCGGTGGGGCGTCATTCGCGCATCCGCTCGATGGTTTTTCCGGTGAGGAATACCAAAAGATCAACGAAATCCTGCGCGCAGGCGATCTGGCGGGGGATGACACGCTCTATCCGCTGATCGAATTGATCGAGCCGCCCAAGGCCGATGTGCTGGCGTGGAGCGAGGGTGACATGCTCGACCGTCGCGCGATGGTGCATATGTCCAACACTGACAACAGCGGTTTTGTTGAAACCATTGTGAACCTCACCACCGGAGAGATCGAGAGCAGCGCGCCCACCGAGGGGCAGCCGATGATCCTCTTCAACGAGTTCGCCAACGCTATGACCGCCGCGCTAGAGCATCCCGACATGATCGCGGGGCTTGAGAAACGGGGGCTGACGCCGGATCAGGTGTTCTGCCTGCCGCTCACTGCGGGCAATTTCTTTTCGGACGAAGACGACGGCACGCGGTTGATGAAAGTGCCTTGCTATGTCTCGCCCGAAGGGTCGAATTTCTATGCCAAACCGATCGAGAACATCTACGCCGTGGTCGATCTGCAAAGCGGCAAGGCGCTGCGTGTGATTGACGAGGGCAATGTGGCGGTCCCCGAAGACGGCTGGGGCTACACGGGCGAGGAGATCGAGGCCCGGACCCCACAACGCGCCGCGACGAATCCCGCCGTGCTGACCCAAGAGGGCGGACCGAATTTCACCTATGCCGATGGCGCACTGGAATGGGACATGTGGCGCATGCGCCTGCGGGTCGACAAACGCCCCGGTCCGGTGCTGTCGAACATCGATGTGAAGGATGGCGAGGAATGGCGCACGCTGCTTTATCAAGCGCATCTGTCCGAGGTTTTTGTTCCCTATATGGACCCGAGCGCCGGGCTCTATTGGCGGACCTATATGGACAGTGGGGAATATGGCTTCGGGCTGTTCCTGACCCCGCTGGTGGCCGGGATCGACTGCCCGTCTTATGCGACCTTCCTGCCAGCAATGATCGCGGGCGATGACGGTCAGCCGCTGGAAATCCCCGATGCGGTCTGCATCTTTGAGCGCAACATCGGTGATCCGGCGTGGCGACATTTCGAGGTCTTTGCCCAAGGCCCCGATCAATACACCCCCGCCGAGGGTCGGCCCGAGACCGAGTTGGTGGTGCGTACTGCTTCAGAAGTGGGGAACTACGACTATCTGATCGACTACCGTTTCAAGCAGAACGGCCAAATGGAGATCAAGATTGGTGCCACAGGACTGGATGGTGTGAAAGGCGCCGATGCGACATCAATGGATGATCCTTCGGCGGCGCGAGAGACGGAGTACGGCACGCTTATTGCGCCCAACTTGGTGGCGGCGAACCATGACCACTACTTCAACTTCCGCCTCGACTTCGACATTGACCAGCCCAAAAACCGATTCATGACGATGGACATCGTGCCCGCCGAAGTGGCCGAAGATAGCCCGCGCCGGTCATTATGGAAGGTCGAGCATAACATGCCCAAGTCCGAGGCTGAGGCGGCCTATCAGGTATCCTCGTTCAAGCCGCGTTACTTCATGCTGCAGAACCCCGACCGCAATGGGCCGTTGGGGCATAAACCGGGCTATATGATCCACCACGGCAGCGTGGCATACGGGCCATTCGACTTTAAGAACGACCCCCCGATGATCCGCAACGCCTATATCGAGAATTCGGTATGGAACACGGTGCATGACCCTGAGGAACGCTATGCAGGCGGCAAGTTCGCGTTGCAAAGCGATGGGTCCGACACGCTGGCGCAGTGGGTCAAGGAAGACGCGCCGCTACAGGATCAGGACATCGTAACGTGGTTCACGGCAGGGTTTCACCATGTGCCGCGCATGGAAGATTGGCCTGTCATGTCGACGGAGTGGAAGACGGTGCATATCATGCCGCATAACTTCTTCCCGATGAACCCGGCGATTACCATCCGCGATCTTGAATAAGGGCACGTGAGAAAAGAGAAAGACGGGCAGTGGGGGCTGCTCGTCTCTCTCAAGGGGGGCCTTAAGCATTCTGTGCAAGACTATCATTGTTTAACGATTATTAGTGGCGGTGCGCATCTCGATCTGATGCTTGCCAACGCACTGTCCAACTGGGGTTCGTTAACTCAGCGGCCCTGAGCACTTTCTCGTCGGTCACCGTGACGAATACGTGGAGGGGTTCGAACTGTCCGGCACACCAGAGGGTCGCCCCTCGAGACGGGCACGTCGCTGCCCGGCTTCAGACCAGTCGCGGTCCAGGACGTGGGATCGATCAATGTCTTTGGCACCGAATACGCAATGCGCATTTGGTTGAACCCTGAAAAGGTGGTTCCATTTTAGCATGTTGTTGAGCGCGGCAAAGAGGAGATGGCCATATAATCCCGATAGCCTTTGCGGCAAAGCGAGCCGCTCTATGCGCTTCATCGCCATTCTATCACAAACAGCCTTTCAACCCGACCGCGGAACAACGCCGGGATCGGGATAATGTGCAACCATCCAGGGGTAATTGCTTAATCTATTAAAGACCTGAGAGATTACGGCTTGAGGCGCCATTCGAAGTCTTCGAGATGGAACTCAGGGCTTCTTTGGGCAGATATCTTCGCGCTTTCTGGTAGAAACTCCGCACGCTGTTCGATAACGCACAGAGTGTGTTTGAAGGTAGAGAGTTGCGTATTTTTGCGTCTAAATTAGGTGCACCTGACGTAACGTATGCATCTCAAACGGAGAAATAGATTCAGATGAAAAACTTCCTTCTTACGACGGCAATGGGCGCAACACTCGCGACTGCGGCGCAGGCTGAAACGATGACCTATGTGCTCGATCCTTCCCATAGTCAGATCGTGTTCAGCTATAATCACTTGGGTTTCTCGACCACCACAGGCATGTTCTCTGGGTTCGAGGGCAGTATAGAGCTGGACCAAGAAGACCCGGCAGCATCGAGCGTCTCTGTTTCATTTCCCGCCAAGAGCCTCATCACCGGCTGGCCCGCCCGCGAAGCGCATTTTCTGAGTGAAGATTTCTTCGGCGCCGAAGCGAACCCCTTGGTGACATTCACCTCGACGTCAATCGAAGTAACCGACGAAGAGACCGGCAAGATCACCGGCGATCTGACCATGAATGGCATCACGAAGTCCGTCGTCTTGGACGCAACACTGAACCAGTTGGGCGATCATCCGATGGAAAACCGGCCCTGGGCCGGGTTTGACGCGACGACGAAGCTGCTGCGCTCGGATTTCGACATGGGCCAGTTCGCCCCGTTTGTCGGGGATGAGGTTGCGATCGATATCTCGATCGAAGCAATGGTGCCCGCTAAATAATCGAAGCCTCATACTTTACCACAAGGGTCGCGCGATTCCTCGCGCGGCCCTTTTTTCGTCTCGATGGTGCAGGGTCTATTCTGGCTTAGTTGCCACCAGTTCTATCCGGACCTCCACAGCAAACCCGACAGAGCTTTCGTCCGGATAGGCCATTCCCATGCCGAAGTCACGGCGGTCCAGAACCGTGCCGCCCGAGGCTTTGGCCGTGCGTCCTGTCACCTCGAGATCGAAGTCGAGCGTGACGGGAACACTCTGCCCGACCAGTGTCAGGGAGCCGGAGGCTTGGTGCTTCGGTCCGCCGATTAGCACGATGTTGCCCTGAAACACGGCGGTATCATGGGCGGCGACATCGAAGAACTCGGGGCCTTTCGCCTGGTCCGTCACGGACCCAAGTGTAAGGGAGGTCATATCGATCACCGTCTTAACGGCGCCTATTCGGGTTACTTCATCATACTCGATCTCAGCCTGCCAATTGGCAAATCCGCCGGTGACCTCGGCCCTCATTTGCTTGATTGTGATCGACAGGCTGCCGTCCTGCACGACCCATCCTTCGGTCTGTTTAGCAGGGAATTGTGACGCGGCTTCCACGTTGTGAGCGGGGCCAAACACGGTCAGGGCGCCGCCGATTGCAAAGGTCCAGATCCCTATTGCGGCGAGAACGGAGGCCGTCTTGCCGGGGTGAGTGGCCGCCTTGCCGGCAGCCCGTCCGTTCCACATGCGGGCCAAGGTGCCATCGCGGTCAATCAGCGCGTGTTTAATTGCGCCCCCGATATGCGCCGCGACCATCGTTGCCAAAACGATCCCCGCAATCCAGTGAACATTGGCTGCCGCACCGGCAAGGCGCTCCGATTTTGGAATAAACGGCAAGCTTTGGGGGAAGGGCCACCAGATTGGCGCAAATCCCACTTCGGCCGAATGGATCACCCAGCCGGAAAGCGGGAGCACGAAAATGGCGGCGTAGAGCACCCAATGCGCCGTGTCCGCGGCGAAGGTTTCGAGGCGCCGGTCGGGATGGAGAGGCACGGGACGCGGTTGCGAGATTGCCCAGCCGACCCGCAATACTGCCAAAGCCAAGATCGTCACGCCGATCGTCTTATGAGACGAATATAACAGCCGAAGGAAGACCACGGTATCGCCACTACGCGGCGTGAACTTCCCGATCAATCCAAGTGCTATGTCTGACAGCACCAGGAGCGCGATGCTCCAATGGAAAAAACGGGCGACGCGCCCGTAGCTGGCGGTTGTGTTTGATATCATCGGACCCTCGCATGTCTTGACTGGGTTTCCGATATCAAGACTTCGCCGCCAGCACATTCCGTTGTTTTCACACAACCTCTGTGCGCAGATGGAAAAGCCACGGTTTAGCGAGGCGCAACTCGGAGGGCAGGTGCCCGCATGCGCACGTCTTTCGGCTTAACTATCCATGCAATGTATGGGTGTTTGCGGGAACGCAGCGTAATCCTTGGCGATCGGTTTTTCTCGCGCGGCGTCGCGGAATTAACGAATGGCCGATCTGGTGAAGCCGTGCTGTGGCGTCGAAAGGGGATGTGAGTGTCCGGTTTGGGCTCAAAGCCGCCTTTCGCACCGCAGCACAAACATCTGTTCCGCAGTTGCTTGAATGTCAGCTATCGCCATCGACGCGTGGCAACCTCGTAGTTTCAGTGAATGCACACTATCCGCCCTTGGCGCCCAGCAGACCTCATCGTGGCCTAAGTTCTTGCGATCCTAGAGCCCGAAAGCCGCTCCTAGCTTAAAAAAGCAACCTGAAGAGCAATTGTTGCTTCACCCATGTCGTCGCAGGCCAAGCAAACCTAAGGTCGTGCAGATCTATGCGCAATTTGTGCAATACTATGGGGGGCGGGCAGGATTACACGCACCTCTACACCGCCTCAAAAATCCAAATTCTCCACGCTCAGCGCGTTCTGCTGGATGAACTCGCGGCGCGGCTCGACCACGTCGCCCATCAGCTTGGTGAAGAGATCGTCCGCCTCGGCCATATCCTCCACGCGGACCTGTAGCAGCGTGCGCGCGTCCGGATCGAGGGTGGTTTCCCACAGCTGGTCGGGGTTCATCTCGCCCAGACCCTTGTAGCGCTGCAGCGACAGGCCTTTCTCGCCCTCGGCAAGGATCGCGTTGAGCAGGTCCATGGGGCCATAGATCATCTGGCTGCGGTCCTTGCGGATCAGCTTGGCGGGTTGGTCGTAGACCTCCTGCAAATGCTTGGTGAAGCTGCCGGATTTCTTCGCCTCGCCCGAGCGCAGCATGCGGCCGTCGAGGGTGCGTACCTCTTCCACGCCGCGCAAGATGCGGGCGAGGCGGATGCCGTGGTCTTGGGTGATGCGGCCCTGCCAGCCGCGCTCATATTCCAGCGCGATCAGGTTCAGACGGTCGGCGACCTTGTCGGCCACGCCCTGCAGGTCGCTGTCCACAGCGCCATCGACGAAGGCACCGGCAATGCCGGCCTGTTCGAGGATGTGGCGCGGGTAATGGGTGGGGAAGGCCTCCAGCACGCGGCGCAACTGGCGGGCCATGTCGACCACGCGGGTGAGGTCCTGACCGGTGATCTCTTCGCCATTGCCCTGACGCAGCATGGCGCCGTCGACACCCTGCTGGATCAGGTAGTCCTCCATCGCGGCCTCATCCTTGAGGTAGACCTCGGACTTGCCGCGCGAGACTTTGTAGAGCGGCGGCTGCGCGATGTAGAGATGGCCGTTCTCGATAAGTTCGGGCATCTGGCGGTAGAAGAAGGTCAGCAAAAGCGTCCGGATATGCGCGCCGTCAACGTCGGCGTCGGTCATGATGACGATCTTGTGGTAGCGCAGCTTGTCGATGTTGAACTCGTCGCGCCCGATCCCGGTGCCGAGCGCCATGACGAGGTTGCCGATCTCCTGAGAGCCCAGCATCCGGTCGAAACGCGCGCGTTCCACGTTAAGGATCTTACCCTTCAGCGGCAGGATCGCTTGTGTCTGCCGGTCGCGCCCGGTCTGGGCCGAGCCGCCCGCGCTGTCCCCCTCGACGAGGAAGACTTCGGTCTTGGCCGGGTCTTTCTCCGAGCAATCCTTGAGCTTGCCAGCGAGGAAGTTCACGTCCATCGCCGTCTTGCGCCGGGTCAACTCGCGCGCCTTGCGGGCCGCCTCGCGGGCCTGTGCGGCCTCCACGATCTTGCCGACGATCTGCTTGGCCTCGTTCGGGTTCTCTTCGAACCATTCGGCGAGGCGTTCGTTCATCAGACCCTCGACAGCCGGGCGCACCTCGGAGGAAACCAGCTTGTCCTTGGTCTGTGACGAGAACTTCGGGTCGGGCACTTTCACCGACAGCACGCAGGTCAGACCCTCGCGGGCGTCGTCGCCGGTGAAGCTGATCTTCTCTTTCTTGGCGATGCCGCTGGTCTGGGCATAGGCGTTGATGGTGCGCGTCAGCGCGCCGCGGAAGCCCGCCATATGGGTGCCGCCGTCGCGCTGCGGGATGTTGTTGGTGAAGGGCAGCACCGTCTCGTGGTAGCTGTCGTTCCACCACATAGCGACCTCGATGCCGATGTCGTCCCGCTCGCCGGTGATGAAGATCGGCTCGTCCATGACCGCGTGTTTGTGCCGGTCGAGGTATTTGACAAATTCCTTCACCCCGCCTTCGTAAAAAAGCTCGGTGCGCAGCGGCTCGACGGGGCGTTCATCGGTCAGGATGATGCGCACGCCGGAGTTCAAGAAGGCCAGTTCGCGCAGCCGCTTTTCCAGCGTCTCGAAGCTGTAGTCGACGTTCGAGAAGGTCTCGGTCGAGGCCATGAAGCGGACTTCCGTGCCGGTGCGGTCGGTCTCGCCCACGACTTCGAGGTGCTTGGTGGTGAAACCGCCCTCAAACCGAGCGATATGTTCTTTGCCCTCGCGCCAAATGCGCAGTTCCAGCCAGTCCGAAAGCGCGTTCACGACCGAGACGCCGACCCCGTGCAGACCGCCCGAGACCTTGTAGGAGTTGCTGTCGAACTTCCCGCCCGCGTGCAGCTGGGTCATGATGACCTCGGCCGCCGAGACGCCCTCTTCCTCGTGGATGCCCACCGGGATGCCGCGGCCGTTGTCGCTGACCGATACGCTGGAATCCGCGTGGATCGTGACCGTCACCGCATCGGCGTGACCGGCCAGCGCCTCGTCGATGCCGTTGTCCACGACCTCATAGACCATGTGGTGCAGGCCCGAGCCGTCGTCGGTGTCCCCGATATACATGCCGGGGCGTTTGCGAACGGCCTCCAACCCTTTGAGAACCTTGATGGAATCGGCACCGTATTCCTGTGGTGTCAGATCAGTGTCGGCCATGCGGAAAAAACCCTTATCGTTTGCCCGATTTATAGTGTTTTCGACCGGCATTGTCACGCGAATGACACAAGATTTTGTGTTAGGCGAAGGGGATGATCAGGCCCACGAAAACCAGCATCGCGCCGGAGATCAGATTGATCCGCCGCAGGGTGCGCGGGGCGGTCAGAAAACCGCGCAGATGGCCCACTAGGAGGGCGATCACGAGGTTGCCGACGAGCGGCACGATGACCGAGGCGGCGAGGATCAGCCCGATGTCGGGGGCGGTGACCGCGCGCAGGTCGAAAAAGCCGGGCAGCACGCCCATGTAGAACAGCACCGCCTTGGGATTGCCGAGGATCGCAATGAGCCCCGCGATGAAACCGGGCCACATGCCGGGGCGGGTGAGGCGGCTGTCGGGGTCGATCTTCGCACCCGCCTGCCGGATCAGGCTCAACCCCATGGCGATGAACACCAGTGCAGCGGTCCAGCGCAGCACCTCCATAAGCGTGTCGAAGGCCGAGACGATCCAAGTGATCCCCAAGATCGCCACCAACGGCCAGAGCATGTCGCCGATCGCGACGCCGAGCGCTAGCGGCCACGCCGCCTGAAACCCGCCCGAAAGCGCCCGGGCCATCATCGCCAGCCAGACCGGGCCGGGGGTGAGGAAGAGGATCAGCAGCGCGCCGCAGTAAAGCAGCAGGTCGGTGGGCGAGAGCGTCATGGCTGCCGCACCACATTCGAGAGGCCGTCATCCTCGGTCACTTCCACATATTGCGCGCGGTCCCCAAGGCTGTCGAACAGCTCCGGCCCCGTGCCCGTCATCCAGGCCTGCGCGCCGAGCGCCGTGATCTCGTCGTAAAGCGCCGCTCGGCGGCCCGCGTCGAGATGCGCGGCCACCTCGTCCAGTAGCAGGATCGGCGGCGCGCCGAAATCGGCGGCGATGGCGCGGGCATTGGCGAGGATGAGCGAGACCAGCAGCGCCTTCTGTTCCCCGGTGGAGCAATCCCGCGCGGCGATGCCCTTGGCGGCATAGGTGCCTTCCAGATCGGCGCGGTGAGGGCCGATCAAAGTTCGCCCGGCGGCGACATCGCGCATCCGGTTGTCCGACAGCGCCCGGCGCAGCCCCTCGGCACTGTCGGGCATGTCGTTTTGGAGCATCAGCGTGGCGATGGGGAAGGCGGTCTGCGCCTCCTCCTGCGCGCTCGCGAGGGCCGTGAGGGCCTGTTGCCGGTTGGCATGGATCTGCGCCCCGGTCTCGGCCATGCGATCTTCGAGGGCGGCGTACCACGCGGGCTCGCGCACCATGTCCTTCAGCAGGCGGTTGCGCTCGCGCATGGCCTTTTCATAGCTCAGCGACAGTTCAGCATGATCGGGCAGCATCGACAGGGTCACCCGGTCGAGAAAGCGTCGACGCCCCTCGGCGCCTTCGATCCAGAGCCGATCCATCGCGGGGATGAGCCAGAGCACGCGGGCTATGCGGCCAAGCGCTGTCTGGGCTGCAGCTTTGCCGTCGATCTTGGTCTGCCGGGCGGCGCCGCCTTCGGACCAGATCTCGACCTCGTGGAATACGCTTGGCCCGTGCAAGACCCCGGTGATCTTCCATCCCAGAGCCTCGGGGCGGCGGGTCATGTCTTGCGCGCTGCTGCGCCGCAGTCCGCGTCCGGGCGATAGGAGCGAGATCGCCTCGATCACATTGGTCTTGCCCGCGCCGTTGGGGCCGTAGAGCGCCACGGGGCGCGCGTCGACGTCGATCACCGCGCGTTTGTGCGAGCGGAAATGCGAGAGGCCGAGATCGGAAAGATACAGCTGCGCCATTCAGACCCCGTTTTCTTTCAAAGAAAACGGCGCGGAAATTTTGAAAATTTCCGCCAGCGTCACACGCGCATCGGCATGACGACATAGACCGCCGAGGTATCGGTGCCCTCGCGCATCAGGGTCGGATCGCCCGAGGAGTTGAACAGGAAGACGGCGTTTTCGCGGTCCACTTGGCTTGCGATCTCCAGCAGGTATTTCGCGTTGAAGCCGATCTCGAGCCGCTCGTCGCCATAGGCCACGGCCAGCTCTTCTTCCGCCGCACCGCTGTCCGGCGCGTTGACCGACAGCACTAGGCGGTCTTCGTCGAGTTGCAGTTTCACGGCGCGGGAGCGCTCGGACGAGACGGTCGCCACGCGGTCCACCGCGCGGGCAAAATCGGCAGCGTCAACTTCCATCTTGCGGGTGTTCCCCTGCGGAATCACGCGGGTGTAGTCGGGGAAGGTACCGTCGATGACCTTGGAGGTCAGGGTGATGGCGGGGGTCGCGAAACGGATCTTGGTCTCGGACACGGACACCGCGATTTCCATCTCGTCATCGTCGAGCAATTTGCGCAGCTCGCCCACGGTCTTGCGGGGCACGATCACGCCGGGCATCTCAGACGCGCCCTCGGGCATCTCGGCGTCGATGCGTGCCAGGCGGTGACCGTCGGTCGCCACGCAGCGCAGGGCCTTGCCGCCTTCGGCATCCGCCACATGCAGGTAGACCCCGTTGAGGTAATAGCGCGTCTCCTCGGTGGAGATGGCGAATTTCGACTTGTCAAACAGGCGGCGCAGCACCGGGGCCGGGGCCGAGAAGTTCGAGGCATATTCCGAAGACGCCATGACCGGGAAATCCTCGCGCGGCAGGGTGGCCAGCGAGAAGTTGGAGCGGCCCGCTTCGACCGTCAGGCGGCCAGCGGCGGTGTCGGCGGTGAGGCTGATCAGCGCGCCGTCGGGCAGCTTGCGCACGATTTCATGCAGCAGCGTGGCCGAGACGGTGGTGGCACCTGCGCGCTCCACTTGGGCGGCGACCTTGTCGACCACCTCGATATCCAGATCGGTGGCGCGGAAGGAGACATCGCTGCCCTCGGCCTCAATCAGCACGTTGGCGAGGATCGGAATGGTGTTGCGGCGCTCGACCACGGATTGGGCTTGCGAAACGGCTTTGAGCAGTGCCGCGCGTTCGATGCTGAATTTCATATGCCTTCTCCCATACCGACTGCCGGGAGAGGCAAACTACCCGGTTCCCACGCTTACACAAGAACTTTTGTGGCTTTGTTGAAGTGAATGCAAGAGGGGCGCAAGCTGCGCCCCCGATCGCTGTTTGACCGTGTCCTGAGGACAACCCTCAGGCCGCTATGGTTAGGATTCGAGCGCCCGGCGCAGCAGTTCCAGATCCTCGGCGATCTGCCCGTCCGAGACCTTGAGCTCTTCGATCCGGCGCACCCCATGCATGACGGTGGTGTGGTCGCGCCCGCCAAAGCGGCGGCCGATCTCGGGCAGGGAGCGGCTGGTCATCTGCTTGCACAGATACATCGCCACCTGCCGCGGGCGGGCGTAGCTGCGCAGGCGCTTGGGGCCGATCATGTCGCTGAGGCGGATGTTGTAATGGTCGGAAACCTTGCGCTGAATTTCCTCGACCGAGATCTTGCGCTCCGAGGCGCGCAGCACGTCGGCCAGACAATCCTGCGTCAGCCCCATGTCGATCTCGCGGCCCACCAGCGAGGCGAAGGCGAAGAGACGAGTCAGCGCACCTTCGAGCACACGGACGTTCGAGGTGATGCGATGCGCGAGGAATTCCAGCACGCCGTCGGCGACTTCGAGGTCGGGGTAGGTCTTGCGCTGCACGTCGACCTTGCTTTGCAAAATGCCGAGGCGCAACTCGTAGTCCGTGGGGTGCAGGTCGACGATCAACCCGCATTGCAGGCGCGATTTCACGCGGTCTTCGAGATCCTTGATCTCACCCGGGGCGCGGTCGGCGGAGATGATGATCTGCTTGTGCTGGTCCACGAGCGCGTTGAACGTGTGGAAGAACTCTTCCTGCGTGGAATCCTTGCCCGCGATGAACTGCACGTCATCAACCATCAGCACGTCTACGGAGCGGAAGATTTCCTTGAAATCCATCATCTTGCGGTCGCGCAGGGCCTGCACGAAACGGTACATAAACTGCTCAGCCGAGAGGTAGAGCACGTTCATCTCGGGCTTGCGCTCATGCAATTCGCGGGCAATCGCGTGCATCAGGTGGGTCTTGCCAAGGCCGACGCCCCCATAAAGGAACAGCGGGTTGAAGGTCACGGGGCCGCCTTCGGCGACACGGCGGGCGGCGGCATGGGCCAGTTCGTTGGGCTTGCCGACGACGAAATTGTCAAAGCTGAAGCGCGGGTCGAGCGGGGCGGTGCTGAGCTGCGAATTGGCGGCAGGTTTCGCGGCGGCCGAGGTCTGACGCGCAGCCGGGGCGGGCTTTTCGGCGGCAGGGGTGGGCTGCTGATTCAGGGCAAAGTTCAGGCGCGTGGCATCGGTGCCGGTCGCGTTGATCTCATGCAGAATCAGGTCCGAGAAGTTCTGGCTGACGTAGTTGCCGAAGAAATTCGTCGGCACCTTGAGTGTCACGATTCCGTCTTCGACGGCGCCGGGCACAAGCGGTTCAATCCAGGTGGTGTAGTTGTTCTGCCCCACGGTCTTTAGAAGCCGCTCTTTGATCTCGCCCCAGTGATCTAATGTCATCGTGCCTTACGTCCCGCTTTGCTCTTCGCACAGAGGCCGAGTGGATCCCGGCCCTTAATATTGTTTCACCCGGCAACAGGTCATCCACCCGGTCCCACACGGATGACCGACCTGTGTCCTTCGGACTTTTAAAGAATGGCCTGCCCATGAGCCTACTGTGCCGTAAACCGGCGCAAGAGGCGCTGAACGAACCGTTCGTGTTCTCATCGACAGGGTAAACGTGCTGGCAGCAGCATTCACGATGGTGCGCGGGACCGTCTGTGAACGGTCACTTGCACCCCCCTGAATTTGGCATTCTGCCAGTTGGCTGACGCCGTGTTCAGGGCCTGTCCCCCCAAGCGAAATGAATCGCTGGACCTTTGGTAGCAAGTGTTTCCGGTTCGCTTCAACATATCTTCCATCTTGACTCAGAGATTGCCGGAAAAGAATCTCTGGCGTGTTTTTTTCGCTGCACCCGCACGAAAAAAGGCGCCGCAATGCGGCGCCTCTTGTGTTTCTAAGGGCTTGGCTATGAAGCCAAATTAGCCCAGTGCTTTGACCCGCGCGGACAGGCGCGACATTTTGCGCGACGCGGTATTCTTGTGGAAAACGCCTTTGGTGACGCCGCGCATCAGCTCGGGCTGGGCGGCTTTCAGAGCGGCGGTTGCGGCTTCTTTGTCACCGGAGGTGATCGCCTCTTCGACTTTGCGCAGGTAGGTGCGGATGCGCGAACGGCGTGCTTTGTTGATCGCAAAACGCTTTTCGTTTTGACGGGCGCGTTTTGCGGATTGACGGGTGTTTGCCATGAGTATCAGCCTTCGGGTTCATATGTTGCGTAGCAATGCGTGACGCCAACCCGACCGGAAATCCGGACCCCCTTAGGGAAGGTGATTCTAGCCAGAGCGGGCTGCACGCGCATGTATTGGTGCCGCCTATAAGGCAGCGGGCGCGGCAATGCAAGCCGCGCCGGGGGCGACGCTTATTTGTCGCGGAATTGCGCTTCGCGCTTTTCGAGGAAGGCGGACATGCCTTCTTTCTGGTCTTCGGTGTTGAACAGCGAGTGGAACATGCGGCGTTCGAACAGCAGCCCCTCGCTCAGCGGTACCTCATAGGCGCGGTTCACGCATTCCTTGACCACGGTGGCAGAGATCATCGATTTCTCGGCGATCTTGCCCGCGGCGCCCATCGCCTCTTCCATCAGTTTCTTCACCGGCACGACGCGGGACACGAGGCCCGAGCGTTCGGCTTCTTCGGCATCCATGAAGCGGCCCGTGAGGTTCATGTCCATCGCCTTGGACTTGCCCACCAAACGGGTCAGACGTTGCGTGCCGCCGATGCCGGCCACGACGCCGAGGTTGATCTCGGGCTGGCCGAACTTGGCGCTTTCAGAGCAGATGATGAAGTCGCACATCATCGCCAACTCGCAGCCCCCGCCGAGGGCATAGCCCGACACAGCGGCGATGATCGGCTTGCGCACGCGCAGAATCTGATCGGTTTCGGGCGTGAAAAGATCCCCCATGAAGACGTCGACAAAGCTTTTCTCGCGCATCATCGCGATGTCGGCGCCGGCGGCGAAGGCCTTTTCCGAGCCGGTGATGACGATGCAGCGGACCTTATCGTTTTCCTGCGCGCTTTTCAGCGCCTTGGCGAGTTCACCCAGCAGCGCCTCGTTGAGCGCGTTCAGCGCATCCGGGCGGTTCAGGGTGATCAGGGCCACATGGTTGTCCACGTCCACGGTGATCGTTTCGTAAGCCATCAAGAATGCTCTTTGTTGTTGCGCTCAGGGGAATGTGCATACCACGGCACCCCCATGTTTCAAGTTATCTTTGGCAACGCGGACAATAGAAGGAAGAGCGCCCGCTTTGCACGATGCGCGCGATTGCCCCGTTGCAGCCCGGTCTGCGGCAGGCTTGGCCCTCGCGGCCATAGACGTCGAAACTATGTTGGAAATAGCCCAATTCGCCATCCGCCTGCCGAAAATCCTTGAGCGATGATCCCCCCGCCGTGATCGCATCGGCCAGCACTTGGCGGATGATCGGCACCAGCCCGGCGACCCGCGTGGCCGAGATGCGCCCGGCCTTGCGGGCCGGGTGAATCCCCGCGCGGTAAAGCGCTTCGCAGACATAGATATTGCCCAAGCCCGCCACGATCCGTTGATCCAGCAGCGCCGATTTGATCGGCGTGTTGCGGCCTTTCAGCGCAGCGACCAGATGCGCTTCGTGAAAGTCGTTGCCCAGGGGTTCCGGCCCGAGCGAGGCCAGCAGCTTGTGTGTCTCGGCCCCGGCGGTGGGCATCAAATCCATCGCGCCGAAACGGCGCGGGTCGTTAAAGGTGATCCGCGCACCGTTACCCATATGCAACACGACATGGTCATGTTTTTCGGGCGCGGGGTGGTTGTGCTGAAACTGCCCCAGAGGGTCGCCCGAAACCAGCATCCGCCCGGACATGCCCAAATGCACCAAGAGCGATTCCCCGCTGGCCAGATCGGCGAGGATGTATTTCGACCGTCGCCGCAGCAGGCCGACGCGCTGCCCGGTCAGCCGCTCCGCCATCCGCTCGGGGAAGGGCCAGCGCAGATCGGGGCGGTTCACCTCGGCGCGAGCGATCACTTGGCCCTCCATCGCGGGGGCCAGCCCCCGGCGGACGGTTTCGACCTCTGGCAGTTCCGGCATCTCGGTTTCCCCTCTGGCTTGCCTGTGACAAAAGGCACGCATTGTCCCTGCCCCCCGGCACCCTATAACAAGGGACAGAACCAGAGGATCGCAAGAGCAGATGACCCAGGACGCTGACAAAACAACCCATTTCGGTTTCGAGACCGTGCCCGAACATGAAAAGGCCGGGCGCGTGCAGGGTGTGTTCAACTCCGTCGCCAGCAAATACGACATCATGAACGATGTGATGAGCATGGGGATCCACCGCGTCTGGAAGGAAGCGATGATGGACTGGCTCGCCCCGCGCCCCGGTCAGAAACTGCTCGATGTGGCGGGGGGCACTGGCGATGTGTCTTTCAAATTCCTCAAACGTGCCGGACACGGCCATGCCACGGTGCTCGACCTGACCGAGCCGATGCTGGTCGAAGGCCGCCAGCGGGCCGAGGCGGACAGGCTGACCGGCAGCCTTGATTGGGTCGTGGGCGACGCGATGGCGCTGCCGTTCCCCGACAACACCTTTGATGTCTACACAATCAGCTTCGGCATCCGAAACGTGACCCGCCCGCAAGAGGCGCTGAACGAGGCGTACCGCGTGCTCCGCCCCGGTGGCCGTCTGATGGTGTTGGAGTTCAGCCAGCTTCCCAACCCGGCGATGCAAAAAGCCTATGACCTCTACAGTTTCAACGTGATCCCGCGCATGGGCCAAGCCATCGCGGGCGACCGCGACAGCTATCAATACCTTGTCGAATCGATCCGCAATTTCCCCGATCAAGAGACCTTCCTGTCGATGGTCCGCGCGGCGGGCTTTGGGCAGGCCAAATATCGCAACCTGTCGATGGGGATCGCGGCGCTGCATTCGGGTTGGAAGCTCTGATGCGCGGTCCGCACAACATCTGGCGGTTGATCCGCACGGGCGCGACCTTGGAACGCGCCGGGGCGATGAATGTGGTGCTGGATGCTTTCGATGCCTCCCCGCCGCTGCGTTTCGTGGCCCGCGCGCTTGGCCTGCCGTTCAAATGGCTGGGCTACAAGGGCGACCCGACGATGCCACCAGCCACCCGCGCGCTCACGGCGCTTGGCCCGGCCTACATCAAATTCGGTCAGGTGCTGTCGACCCGCCCCGACGTGGTGGGCGACGATCTGGCGGTGCAATTGCGCGTGCTGCAAGACAAGTTGCCCCCCTTTGACATGGCGCTGGCCCGCAGCGCGGTCGAGCAAGAGTTGGGCGAGCCGGTCAGCGCGATCTTTTCCGAGTTTAGCGAACCCGTCGCCGCGGCCTCCATCGCGCAGGTGCATCACGCGCGGCTGGCCGAGACCGGCGAAGAGGTCGCCGTCAAAGTCCTGCGGCCCGGCATCGAAAAAGCCTTCCGCAAGGACATTGACGCCTTCTACCTCGCCGCCCGCATGGCCGAGATTTTCTCGCCCGGGTCGCGCCGCCTGCGCCCGATGGAGGTGATCGAGCATTTCGATGGCGTCGTGCGGGGGGAGCTGGACCTGCGGCTCGAAAGTTCCGCCGCGTCGGAGTTCGCGGCCAACACCAAGGATGACGCCGGGTTTCAACTGCCCGAGATCAAATGGAATTATTCCGGCCGCCGCGTGATGACGCTGGGCTGGGCCGATGGGCTGCCGCTGGGCGACAATGCCGCGCTGGATGCGGCGGGGCACGACCGGGTGGCGCTGTCGGAGCGGGTGTTGCAACTTTTTCTTCAGCACGCCCTGCGCGACGGTTATTTCCACGCCGACATGCACCAAGGTAACCTCAAGGTCGCGGCCAATGGCGACATCATCGCCTATGACTTCGGCATCATGGGCCATATCGACAGCTACACCCGCCGGGTCTATGCCGAAATTCTCTATGGTTTCATCCGCCGCGATTACCAGCGCGTCGCCAAGGTGCATTTCGAGGCGGGATATGTCCCCGCCGACAAGGACGTCGATGAATTCGCCCGCGCCCTGCGTGCGGTGGGCGAGCCGATTTTCGGCATGGACGCCACCCGCATTTCCATGGCGCGGCTGCTGACCTATCTGTTTGAGGTGACCGAGCGTTTCGGCATGGAAACCCGGACCGAGCTGATCTTGCTGCAACGCACCATGGTCGTGGTCGAGGGCGTGGCCCGCTCGCTCAACCCGCATATCAACATCTGGGAAGTCGCCAGCCCCATCGTGACCGACTATATCACCAAGTCGCTCGGTCCGCGGGCCATCGTCTCTGATCTGCGCGACACGGCGATGGTCATAGCCCGCTTCGGCCCGCGCCTGCCCGGGCTGGTCGAGCAGGCGCTGAACCGTCAGACCGAAGAGCAGCCCGAGCGCCGCCCACGTTTCTGGCGCTATATCGCGGCGACTGCGGTGATGTCCGGTGTGGCCGGGGCCACCACAATCGCCCTGATTGACGCACTGCTTTAGGGCAGGGGGCGCGCGGCCCCCCGGCCTTTAGGCGATACGTTCGATAGCCATGGCGATGCCTTGCCCGCCGCCGATGCACATGGTGATCAACGCGCGTTTGCCGCCGATCCGCTCCAACTCATACAGCGCCTTCACGGTGATGATCGCCCCCGTCGCGCCGACCGGGTGGCCAAGCGCGATGGCCCCGCCGTTGGGGTTCACCTTTGCGGGG
Organism: Sulfitobacter sp. 1A13368; assembly: GCF_043557275.1. Taxonomy (NCBI): domain Bacteria; kingdom Pseudomonadati; phylum Pseudomonadota; class Alphaproteobacteria; order Rhodobacterales; family Roseobacteraceae; genus Sulfitobacter; species Sulfitobacter sp. 1A13368. The sequence goes on from NZ_JBIFFR010000005.1 coordinate 19,280, forward strand.
TCAAAGCCCAGTTCCTTGCTCACCGCGAGTGCTTGGCTGGCAAAGGCTTCGTTGCTTTCGATCACGTCGAAATCATCGGCCTTCAGGCCCGTGCGCTCCAGCAAACGGCGCACGGCAGGGACCGGGCCGATGCCCATGACCTCGGGGCGCACGCCGGCGTGGGCGTAGCCGAGGATGCGGGCGCGGGGCGTCAGCCCTGCGGATTTCGCGGCCTCCGCGCGGGCCAGCACCAGCGCCGCGGCACCGTCGTTGATACCGCTGGCATTGCCCGCCGTGACGCGCCCGTCCTTCTGGAAGACGGGGCGCAGCCCGGCCAGCGCCTCGGCCGTGGTGGCCTTGGGGTGTTCATCGGTGTCAAAGGGCACCATGTCGCGCTTGACCTTTACGTCGACCGGCACGATCTGGTCCTTGAAATGCCCTGCCGCGATGGCCGCCGCCGCGCGTTCCTGGCTTTGCAGGGCGAAGGCGTCCATTTCCTCGCGGGTGATCGTGTGTTCATCCGCCACGTTCTCTGCCGTCACGCCCATATGCCCGGTGCCGAAGGGGCAGTTCAGCGTGCCCAGCAGCATATCGAGGCTGCGTGCATCGCCCATCTTCTGGCCCCAGCGGGCGTCGGGCAGCACATAGGGCGCGCGCGACATGCTTTCGGCACCCCCGGCCAGCGCGAAGTCTGCATCGCCCAGCATCAGGCTCTGAGTGGCCGAGACCAGCGCCTGCACGCCCGAGCCGCAGAGCCGGTTCACGTTCATCGCTGGCACCTCGTCGGGCACGCCCGCGTCGCGCGCGGCGACGCGGCTGAGGTACATGTCGCGCGGCTCGGTGTTGATGACGGTGCCGAAGACGACATGGCCGATCTGCGCCGGATCGACGCCCCCGCGCGCCATCGCCGCCGCCGCGACGGTGCTGCCCAGCTTGGTGGGCGGTGTGGCGGCAAGGCTGCCGCCGAAAGTGCCGATGGCGGTGCGTGCGCCGCTCAGGATGACGATATCGTCTGACATGAAACTCTCCTCTAATCGTTGGCGGCACTATGGGGGGCGGGCGCGGCAAAGTCAGGAGAAACGTCCCGTCATGCGACAGCTTGACAGGGAGGGGGCGCCGCGCGACATATCCGCCATGACGGACAACACCGACAAGATCCTGACACAGCTGCCCGCCCGCCTGAAAGAGGCGCGGCAGGGGCAGGGGTTGTCGCTCGACGCCGTGGCGAAGCTCTCGGGCGTGTCGCGCTCCATGGTCAGCCAGATTGAGCGCGGCGAATCGAGCCCCACCATCGCGACGCTGTGGAATCTCACCCGCGCGCTTCAGGTGGACTTCGCCGGTCTTCTCGACGCCGCCCCCGGCGAGCCGCAGATTGAGGTGCTGCGCAGTGCCGCTGTGCCGACGATCAGCAATCTGGGCGACGGTTGCCGCATTCGCATCCTGTCGCCGCCTGAGGAAGCCGGGCATCACGAAGTCTACGAGCTGCTCATCGCCGAGGGCGGTGTGCTCGACAGTGCGCCCCACACCCGCGGCGCGCGCGAGCATCTCAGTGTTTTCGGGGGCGCGGTGGAGGTCACCAGCGGCACCGGGACCGAGCGGCTGCAGGCCGGCGACACCGCGCGCTATGCCGCCGACGTGCCCCATGCGATCCGCGCAACCGAGGGGCCGGTGCGCGCCTTTCTGGTGGTTCAAGACGCCTAGTTTCCGCGATACCGGAAAAAATCCGCCATTCCGGAAATCCTCTATTTCGGAAACGCCTCCGCTATGGTAGAAGTCCCCTGTAAAGGAGAGCCTCATGACCCAAGCATTTCTGTCCCATGTCAATGACACCCTGTCCGAGATCGACGCCGAGGGCATGATGAAGAGCGAGCGGCTCATCACTACCCCGCAGGGCGGCGAGATCGCGGTGGGCGACCGCGAAGTCATCAACCTTTGCGCCAACAACTACCTTGGCCTCGCCGATCACCCCGAGCTGATCGCAGCGGCCAAGGAAGCGATGGACGAGAAGGGTTTCGGCATGGCCTCGGTCCGCTTTATCTGCGGCACACAGGACATTCACCGCGAGTTGGAGCAGAAACTGGCGAGCTTCCTCGGGCACGACGATTCGATCCTCTTCGCCGCCTGTTTCGACGCCAACGGCGGGCTGTTCGAGCCGCTGCTGGGGCCGGAGGATGCGGTCATTTCAGACGCGCTGAACCATGCGTCGATCATCGACGGCATCCGGCTCTGCAAGGCCAAGCGCTACCGCTATGCCAACAGCGACATGGCGGATCTGGAGGCCAAGCTGAAACAGGCCCGCGAGGACGGCGCGCGCTTCATTATGATCGCCACCGATGGGGTCTTCTCGATGGACGGCTATCTGGCGAAGCTGCCCGAGATCGTGGCGCTGGCCGAAAAATACGAGGCGCTGGTGATGGTCGACGATTGCCATTCCACCGGCTTCATGGGGCCAAAGGGCGCGGGCACCCCGGCGCATCACGGGGTCAAGGTGGACATCGTGACCGGCACGCTGGGCAAGGCGCTCGGCGGCGCCATCGGCGGCTATATCGCAGGGCCGCAGCCGGTGATCGACCTGCTGCGCCAGCGCGCGCGGCCCTATCTGTTCTCGAACTCGCTGCCCTCGTCGATCGTGCGCGCCGGTATCCGCGCGCTGGAATTGGTGGAAGAGGGCGACGATCTGCGCGCGCGTCTTTTCGAGAACACCGAATACTGGCGCGCGGGGCTGGAGAAGCTGGGTTTCGACCTGCTGCCCGGCGAACATCCGATCGTGCCGGTCATGCTGGGCGAGGCGCAACTGGCGCAGGACATGGCGGCGAAGCTTTTCGACGAAGGCGTCTATGTCTCGGGCTTCTTCTTCCCGGTGGTGCCGCGCGGTCAGGCGCGCATCCGCACCCAGATGAACGCGGCGCTGACCCGCGAACAGCTCGACCGCGCGCTGAAAGCCTTTGAGACGGCCGGCAAGGCCTGCGGGGTGATCTGATGGCGACGAACGAAATGAAGGCGCTGGCCAAACTGCACCCCCGCGAGGGGTTGTGGATGACCCATGCGCCGGTGCCCGAGATCGGCCCCGAGGACGTGCTGATCAAGATCAACAAGACCGGCATCTGCGGCACCGACATCCATATCTGGAACTGGGACGACTGGGCCGCCGGGACCGTGCCGGTGGGACTGATCACCGGCCATGAATTCGCCGGCGAGATCGTGGAGCTGGGCCGTAATGTCGAGGGGCTGGAGATCGGCCAGCGCTGCTCGGGCGAGGGGCATCTGATCGGCAAGCAGTCGCGGCAAAGCCGGGCGGGCAAGTTCCACCTCGATCCCGCGACGCGGGGCATCGGCGTCAATGAACAGGGGGCCTTTGCGCAATACCTCAAGCTGCCCGCCTTCAACGTGGTGCCGCTGCCGGACGAGATTTCCGACGACATCGGCGCGATCCTCGATCCCTTGGGCAACGCGGTGCATACCGCGCTCAGCTTCGATCTGGTGGGCGAGGACGTGCTGATCACCGGCGCAGGCCCCATCGGCATCATGGCCGCCGCGGTGGCGCGTCACGTCGGCGCGCGGCATGTGGTGATCACGGATGTGAACCCCGACCGGCTGGCGCTGGCCGAGAAAGTCGCCGATGTGGTGCCGGTAAACGTCGCCAAGGAGGATTTGGCCGATGTGATCCCGCGGCTGAAGATGAAGCAGGGTTTTGACGTCGGGCTTGAGATGTCGGGCAACCAGCAAGCGCTGGACCAGATGGTGGAGGCCATGACCATGGGCGGGCGCATTGCCATGCTCGGCATCCCGCCGGGCAAGTCGCCGGTGGACTGGAGCCGGATTGTTTTCAAGGCGATCACCATCAAGGGCGTCTATGGCCGCGAGATTTTCGAGACCTGGTACAAGATGATCGCCATGTTGGAGAACGGGCTGGATGTCTCCGCCATCATCACCCACCGCTTCGAGGTGGATGACTTCGAGCAGGGGTTCGCCGCGATGAAATCGGGGCGGTCGGGCAAGGTGGTGCTGGACTGGACCTGAACCGCTCAGGGGCGCAGGCGATTGCGCCCCTGTTGCGTGAGGACCCAAACGTCCTCCCCTTCGAACAGCGCTGCGCAGAGCGGTTTGCCATAGCCCGCCCCGGTGTCGAGGTTCACCCGGTTGCCATAGTGCATGGCACTGTCGACCGGCGTGTGGCCATGGACGATCAGCTTGGGATGCGGCGCGGTGTATTGGTGAAACTCCTTGCGGATCCACAGCAGATCATTCTCGCGCTGATCGTCCAGCGGCACCTCGGGGCGGATGCCCGCATGGGCAAAGAACAGGCCGGGCGTTTGATGTGACAGGGCGAGGGTCTTGAGGAAATCCACATGGCTCTGCGGCACCGCTGCGCGGGCTTTCTCATGCACCTCTGACATCCGGTCGCGCCCGCTGACCGACACGCCGTAGGACCCCAGTGTCGTGTCGCCGCCCAAACGCGGGTTCAGCCAGTTAAGTTCAACCAGCAGCAGCGGATCGTGGCGGGGGAAATCCTCCATGAACCAGCTGAACATGCGGTCGTGATTGCCCATCAGAAAGGTCCAATTGCGGCCCTCGGCTTTCCCTTCGGCCAGCCGTTCGATCACCGCTTTGCTGTCGGGGCCGCGGTCGGTGTAGTCGCCCAGAAAGACGATCTGCGCCTCCGGCCCGCCGTCTTTTTCGATCAGGGTTAAAACGCGCTCAAGCTCGGCGGCGTAACCGTGGATGTCTCCGATGGCATAGATGGGGCTGGGCATGATCGTTCCTGTCCTTCTGCACCCCCTCGTGATGCCGCAAAGCGGCGGGGAAGGGAAGGCTTAGGCCCGACAATGCCCCAAAAGCAAAAGCGCCCCGCGAGGGGGCGCTTCCAGATTGTGCAGGTCGTGCGGGCCTTAGGCCACGTCGAATTGCAGCGGCTTGATCTGCCGGAACATGCCGGTGTCGCGCAGCTTGCCGATCACTGTCTCGGGCACCTGATCGTCGACATAGAGCAGGGCAATCGCCTCGCCCTTGGCGGTGTGGCGGCCGAGAGTGAAGTTGGCGATGTTCACGCCGTTCTCGCCCATGGTCTGGCCCAGCGTGCCGATGATGCCGGGCACGTCTTCGTTGGTGGTGTAGAGCATGTGCTCCCCGATCTCGGCGTCGATGGTGATGCCCTTGATCTGGATGAAGCGCGGCTTGCCGTCCGAGAAGACGGTGCCCGCGATGGAGCGCTCGCGCTTCTCGGTCACCACGGTCACCTTGACGTAGCCGTCGAAAACGCCGGACTTGTCCTGGTTGGTGGTGGAGATCTGGATGCCTTTCTCACGCGCGACCACGGGGGCGGAGACCATGTTCACGTCCGGGTTGGCGCGTTTCATGATGCCCGCCACGACGCCGCAGTTCAGCGCCTTGAGGTTCATCTTGGCGACCGAGCCGTCGTAGAGGATGTTGATCGCCTTGATCGGCTCGTCCGTCATCTGGCCGATGAAGGCCCCGAGGTGGCCAGCGAGCTTGACCCACGGCCCCATGACCTTGGCCTCTTCGGCGGTGACCGAGGGCATGTTGAGCGCATTGGTCACGGCGCCGGTCAGCAGGTAGTCGGACATCTGTTCGGCCACTTGCAGGGCCACGTTCTCCTGCGCCTCGGTGGTCGCGGCGCCGAGGTGCGGGGTGCAGACCACGTTGGGCAGGTTGAAGAGCGGGTTTTCCTTGGCCGGTTCTTCGGCGAAGACGTCGAAGCCCGCGCCCGCCACATGGCCCGACTTCAGTAGGTCGGCCAGCGCTTCCTCGTCCACCAGACCGCCGCGGGCGCAGTTGATGATGCGCACGCCGGGCTTGGTTTTTTCGAGGTTCTCACGGCTCAGGATGTTCGCCGTCTGCTCGGTGAAGGGGACGTGCAGGGTGATGAAGTCGGCACGGGTCAGCAGCTCATCAAGCTCGACCTTCTCCACGCCCATCTTCTCAGCCTTTTCCTCGCCCAGGAAGGGGTCATAGGCCACGACCTTCATCTTCAGCCCGCGCGCGCGGTCGCAGACGATGCCGCCGATGTTGCCCGCACCGACCACGCCCAGCGTTTTGCCAGTCAGCTCGACCCCCATGAACTTGGACTTCTCCCATTTGCCCGCATGGGTGGAGGCGCTCGCCTCGGGGATCTGCCGCGCCACGGCGAACATCATCGCGATGGCGTGCTCCGCGGTGGTGATCATGTTGCCGAAGGGCGTGTTCATCACGATCACACCCTGTTTCGAGGCGGCTTCCTTGTCGATGTTGTCGGTGCCGATGCCTGCGCGGCCGATCACTTTGAGGTTCGGCGCATTGGCGAGGATCTTTTCCGTCACCTTGGTGGCCGAGCGGATGGCGAGGCCGTCATAATTGCCGATGATCTCGGCCAGTTTGTCTTTGTCCTTGCCCAGATCGGGCTGGAAATCCACGTCGATGCCGCGGTCGCGGAAGATCTGAACGGCAGCTTCGGAGAGTTTGTCGGAAATGAGTACTTTGGGGGCCATTTCTCTGGTCCTTCATAAACGGGGTCAGCGGTGCGCAGAGACGCGCAGCCGACGAGAGGGGGGAGTAGGGTGCGCGATCCTCGCGCACCATCGCGTCACGCGTTGATTTCGGCTTCAAAAGCCCATGCAAGCCACGGCAGCATCGCCTCGATGTCCGCCGTCTCGACCGTGCCGCCGCACCAGATGCGCAGGCCCGGAGGGGCATCGCGGTAGGCGCCGATGTCCAGCGCCGCGCCCTCATACGCCAGCCGCTTGGCCACGGCCTTGGCGAAGGCCGCACCGTCCGCGATGCGGTCGTCGGTGAACTTCAGGCAGACCGATGTGTTGGAGCGTGTCGCGGGATCGGTGGCGAGGAAGTCGATCCAGTCATGCGCTTCGACGAAATCGGCCACGGCCTTGGTGTTGGCGTCGGCGCGGGCGATCAGGCCCTGCAGCCCGCCCACGGATTTGGCCCAGTCCAGCGCCAGCAGGTAATCCTCGACGCAGAGCATCGACGGCGTGTTGATCGTCTCGCCGCGGAAAATGCCCTCGTTCAGCTTGCCGCCCTTGGTCAGCCGGAAGATCTTGGGCAGCGGCCACGCGGGGGTGTAATTCTCCAGCCGCTCGACAGCACGCGGGCTGAGGATCAGCATGCCATGCGCCGCTTCGCCGCCCAGCACTTTCTGCCAAGAGAAGGTTGTCACATCGAGCTTGTCCCACGGCAAGTCCTGCGCGAAGGCGGCGGAGGTCGCATCGCAGAGCGTCAGGCCCGCGCGGTCCGCCGGGATCACGTCGCCGGTGGGCACGCGCACGCCAGAGGTCGTGCCGTTCCAGGTAAAGCAGACATCGTTGTCATAGTTCAGCGCGGCCATGTCGACGATCTCGCCGTATTCGGCGGTGTGGACCTGCGCCTCGATCTTCAGTTGCTTGACCACATCGGTGACCCAGCCCGCGCCGAAGCTTTCCCAAGCGACCATCTCGGCGGGCCGTTCGCCCAGGAGCGACCACATGGCCATCTCGAAAGCGCCGGTGTCGGAGGCGGGCACGATGCCGATGCGGTAGTCGGCGGGCACGCCGAGCACTTCACGGGTGGTCTCGATCGCCTCTGCAAGCTTGGCCTTGCCGGGGGCGGCACGGTGGCTGCGGCCCAGCGGAGCATCGCCAAGCTTGGTCAGGTCGAATGTGGGGATTTTGGCGCAGGGGCCGGAGGAGAAACGCGGGTTTGCCGGTACGGCAACAGGTTTCGCTTCCGGGCGCGGTGCCGGTTGGTTCATAGCCATTGATGCTACCCTCTCAGATAATCGCCCTTCGTTGGGGAAGGGTGTCCCACTTGCCGGGATACGCGGGGAGGCCGGGCTGGCGCAAGTCGCAAAATGACGCTAGGACGCCGGTCATGTCGCTTTGCGCGGCGCGAATGATGCGGATCGGAAACTTATGTTCACGGCAATCTTGTTGACCTCCCCAACCAACCCCAGCCTCGACCCCGCGCTGGTGGAAAGCCTGCGCAATGCTTGGGGCGGGGGTGACGCGCTTTGGCTGGCCCCGGATGAGGCGGCGGAGTTCTCGCTGGCGCAGATGCCGGAAAACCGTTGGGATGTCTGGGAAAGCTGCCAGTCTATGGGGGTCGATCTGGTGATCGTGCCGACAGAGGGTCGTCGCAAGAAGATGCTGCTGGCCGATATGGACAGCACAATGATCCAGCAAGAATGTATCGACGAATTGGCCGATGAAGCAGGCGTCGGGGAGCGCGTGAAAGAGATCACCGCCCGCGCCATGAACGGTGAGTTGGATTTCGACGGCGCCCTGCGCGAACGGGTCGGCCTGTTGAAAGGTCTGGAGGCCAGCGTGATCGACAAGGTCTTGGCCGAGCGGATCACCCTGATGCCCGGCGGCGGGGCGCTGGTGGGCACGATGAAGGCCAACGGCGGCTATGCCGCGCTGGTCTCGGGCGGGTTCACCGCCTTCACAGCCAAAGTGGCCGAGATGCTGGGCTTTGATGCGAATCGCGCCAATACGCTGCTGGTTGAACAGGCCGCGCTGACGGGCGATGTGGGGCTTCCGATCCTTGGGCGCGAGGCCAAGGTCACCGCGCTGGAAGAGATCACGGCAAAGCTGGGCATCACCGAGGATCAGGTCATCGCCGTGGGTGATGGGGCCAATGATCTGGGCATGTTGGGGCGCGCGGGCATGGGCGTGGCGCTACATGCAAAGCCTTCTGTCGCGGCGGAATGCGACATCCGCATCAATTTCGGCGATCTGACCGCGCTGCTGTTCGTGCAGGGCTATGCGCGTAGCGAATTTGCGGGCTGAGCCTGCCCGCGTGGGACTGCCGCTTCGTTTCATCCAAGCGGCAGCGCGAGTGGCTTAAAGCAGCCCCGCTGCTGGTTTCAGCATCCCGGTTTCAAGCCCGCGCCAGTTCTTGATCGGCGCGTTCATCCGCTTGAGCGCGGCGGGGTGGTTGGCGTCCAGCGCCCCCAGTTTGACCATCAACGCGGTGATCGCGCATTCGGCGGCGCGGGTGGTGCCGCAGGCGGCTTTCAATGCGATGCCCAGCTTACGCTCGGGCCAGATGGCAATGAAGAACCCTTCGGCCCCGGTTTTCAACGCGACCTTGCCATCCATCGCCCGCATCAGTTCCGTGCAGGCGCGACCTTCGCCCGCGACGAGTTCGGGGTGCAGGCGCATGGCTTCGTGCAGGCGCGCCTCGGCAGAGCCTTCGGGGGCGGCGGCGAAATGGGCCATGGCGCGGGCCATGCCGTGCAGGGTGCAAGCGTAGTTCGGGGCCGAGCAGCCGTCGATCCCATAGCCGGGGGAGGTTTCTTGGGTGACCGTCTCGAAAGCCTCAAGGCAGGCTTTTTGCACCGCGTGCTCTGGCTTTTCGTAATCCGCACCGCCGCCCAGATGTTGGTTCAGCGTCAGGAAGCCTGCGTGTTTGCCCGAGCAATTGTTGTGGATTTGGCAGGGTTTCTCATGGGCGCGGATCAGCCCCTCCATCGCGTCGCGGTCGGCGGGCTCCTGCGGGCCGCAGCGAAAGGCGTCGTCGTTCAGACCCAGCGTGTCGAGCCAGACGCCCACCCGGTCGGTGTGGATGGCGGCCCCTTGGTGCGAGGCGCAGGCCAGCGCCAGTTGCTCGGTGCTCAGCCCCGCCTTGTCCGCCGCGCCGGAATTGATCAGCGGCAGCGCTTGGATCATCTTGGAGGAAGAGCGCGGCAGAATGACCTTTTCCGGGTCGCCCCAAGCCTCGACGATCTGGCCGCTGGCGTCGCAGATCACGGCGTGACCGGAATGCACGCTTTCCAGAAAGGGTCCGCGCCAGATTTCCGCAAAGGGGGCTGCTTTGGTCATGAGGTTCATCCTGTTTCTGGGCGAAAACCTGCCAATCAGGGTTTCGTCGGTCGCGCGTTTGCCGTTATTGTGGTTGGTGTCGAACAGATAACAGACACCCGCAAGAGAGCAACCCGCCCGAGGTTGCCCGGTTGGGGTCTGTAGACGTGTTGAGGTCAAGGACGGCTGGAGGCTGGACAGATGGGAACGATGAAGACATGTGGTCTTGCACTTGGGGCGCTCGCCCTTGTGGCGAGCGGCGCAGTGGCGCAGGAGCAGAGCACCAACCGGGTGGCGGCCAAGACCGACTGGAGCGTCTTTGTAGAAGATAACCCGACGGAATGCTGGGGCGTCTCGACGCCCAAGGAAGTCGTGAACACACGCGATGGGCGTGTGGTGGCGGTGAACCGGGGCCAGACATTGCTGATGGTATTCTATCGTCCTTCGGCAGAGGCCAAGGGTCAGGTTGCTTTCACCGGCGGCTATCCTTTCGCCTCGGGCTCGACTGTGACGATGAGCATTTCGGGCAATACCTATGAGCTGTTCACCGAAGGCGAATGGGCATGGCCCGCGACAACGGCGGATGACGCCAAGATCATCGCCGCGATGAAACGCGGTGCGGATGCGACGCTGGTCGGCAAGTCTTCGCGCGGGACGCAGACCAAGGACACATTCTCGCTTCTGGGCTTCACCGCTGCGGTTGAAGATGCGGAGAAGCGCTGCGGGGGGTGAGCCTCTGCGATCTGAGAGTTTGGGACGGTCTCGCGATTGCGGGGCCGTTTTTGTTTGTAGTGAACGTGCCACCCCGGGGCCGGGACAAGCCGGAGGCGCCGGGCCATCGCCTGCCCGCCCCCCGGGTCGGCGATTTGGTGAGGCTGTGTGACTTCGCAGGGCTTACACCATGGTTGAAGCATCAAGTGGTATCGAAAATATGTTGGTTCGCCGACCCGCGGGCAGGCGATGGCCCTCGCACGAAAAAGCCGCGGCTTCCTTTCGGGAGCCGCGGCTAAGAATACGTCGTATATTCCGGCGTCAGGCCGCGCGCGACAACGGCGCCGCCACCTCTTCCTCGATAAACGCACCATGCAGCGCCTTGATCACCGGTTGCAGGCTCTCCCGCTCGACGATGAACTGCACATCTACATTGCGCGGCCCTTGGCTCGCGCCGATGGCCGTCTCGCCAGCCTCCGCGATGGCCACGAGGCCACGCTGCAACACCGACAAGCCGTTCAGATCGCGCCCGATGACCGAGGCCATGGACAGCGTGCGGGTGGTGATCTCGGCGGTGGGGTAAATCTCGGCCAGATCCTTCTCCACCCGGCGCATCGTCTTCAGCGAAGCGTCCAGATAATGGGTGATCGTATTGGCGTTCGAGACCTTCGAGACGATCCGCACGTTGTGCCGCGTCAGCACGTCGAGGATCGCGGTGTCATAGCCCTTTACGCCGACCATGTCCTGCTCGAACAGTTCAAGCGTAACGATGTCGAGACCGGTCACGATCTCCACCGCGGGCGCCTCGGCCTGACGGTCGTCGATCAGCGTGCCGGGATCTTCGGGCTCGAAAGCATTGGTCACGCGCAGCGGCACGTCGGCTTGGCGCAGGGTCTTGGCCGCCTTGGGGTGGATCGCCTCCATCCCCATGTTCGACAGCTGATCCGCCACGTCGTAGTTGGTGCGGCCGATCTTCTTGACGGCATGCTCGCCGACCAGTTTCGGGTCGCAGGACGACAGGTGGAACTCCTTGTGGATGATCGCCTCGCGCGCGCCGGTGAGAGCGGCGAGCTTGGAGAAGGTCACCTCGGAATAGCCGCGGTCGAATTCGCGCATCAGACCTTCGGCGCATTGCGCATAGCCTGTCACGATGGGCATTTCCGTATGAGGGTCGATGCCCTCCATCGCCTGCGCGATGCGCTCGTCGAGGGTCACGTTGCCCTCGTCACGCCACCCCGAGAGGTCGACGAAACGGGCGTTCACGCCAGCGCGCTGCAGCAGGATCGTGGTGACGAATGCGGAATGCGCCTCGCCCAGACCGGACAGCAACTCGCGAATTTGCAACATGTGTTCCGACAGGCGGAAGTGGCCATAGGCGCAAAGGCGTTGCAGGTCGATCAGGCAGTTGCGGGCACCATGGGTGCGCTCGGACACAAAGGCGTCGGCCTGTTCGATGTCACCGGGATGCTCCAGCACCTCGCGGTGCACGCGCTGCATCTCGGCCGAGACGCGGGTCAGCGCCTCGTGCCAGCCGTGATCGTTGCTGGCATTGGCCAAATGGGCGTAAACGCCCGGCTCGCCGGATTTCTTGTGCTCCAGCAACAGGTTCGTGATCCCGCCAAAGGCGGAAACCACGAAGACGCGCCCATAGATGTCCGCGCCCTTACGGTCACCGACAAAGAGCGTATCTTTGAGTTGGTTCACGCGGGACATGGACGTCCCGCCGATTTTTTCGACAGTGTGGGACGGTTGAGTCATAAAACTTAAGCGACCTCCTCGGCAGGCGCATAGGAACCATCTTCGCGGTGCACTTCGTTGCCGGTGACCGGCGGGTTGAAGCAGCACGCCATGTGCAGTTCTTCCTCTGCGCGCAGGGTGTGTTTGTCGTTCAGGTTCAGGGCGTACATCACGCCGGGGGTGATCTCATGCGTCTCGCCGGTGGCGAGATCGGTGATCGAGCCTTTGCCCTTCATGCAATAGACGCTTTCGAAGTGGTGCTTGTAGTGGAACGTGTGTTCCGACCCGGCCTCAAGCACGGTGATGTGGAAGGAAAACCCCATCCCGTCATCGGCCAGAAGCATCCGTGTGGAGGTCCATTTCGCATCCGCCACGTGACGGTCTGTGCCCTGAAGTTTGTTAAAATCGCGTACAATCATCGGTATTACTCCGCTGCCAGTTTCATGTTGCCCGTCACATCGCGGGTCGCTTGAAGAAGGATATCAAAGCCTTCGCGCATAACCTTCTCCGGCGTGGTGAGCGGGGCAAGATATTTAACAATTTCATCATGTGCGCCCGATGTTTCGATCACGAGGCCCAATTCATAGGCACGCGCGCAGATCGCACCGGCCAACTCGCCCGAGCCTACGTCGACACCCTGCATCAAGCCGCGGCCTTTCAGCGTGGCACCGTCGACCAGATCGGCCACATCCTTGAGCGCGGTGGTTAGCACCACGGCTTTCTCGGCCAGCGACTTTTCGAACGTGTCGTCGGACCAGAATTTCTCGATCGCAACGCGGGCGGTGACGAAGGCATGGGTGTTGCCGCGGAAGGTGCCGTTGTGCTCGGCGGGCTTCCAGATGTCATGCTCCGGCGCGATCAGCAGGGCCGCGAAGGGCAGGCCAAAGCCGGAAAGCGATTTCGCTTGGGTGATCATGTCGGGCTTGATGCCGGAGGCCTCAAAGGAGAAGAAGCTCCCCGAACGGCCACAGCCCGCCTGAATGTCGTCAACGATCAGCAGCGCGCCATGCTTGCGGGCGATCTTCTCGATGCCTTGCATCCATGCGTCGGAGGCCGCGTTCAACCCGCCTTCGCCTTGGATCGGCTCAAAGATGAAGGCCGCGGGCGCGTCGATGCCCGACGACGGGTTCGATAGCATCGCGTCGATCATCTCAAGCGTGTTCACGTTTTCGCCCAATGCGCCTTCGAAGGGCATGTGGGTGACATCGGCCAGCGAGCCTCCGCCCGCGCCGCCGCGCTTGCCTTTGTTGCCGGTCAGCGCCAGCGCGCCCATGGTCATGCCGTGAAAACCGTTGGTGAAGGAGATCACGTTGGTGCGGCCCGTCACCTTGCGCGCCAGCTTGATCGCGGCTTCGACGGCATTGGTGCCGGTCGGGCCGGTCATCATGACCTTATAGTCCATGCCGCGCGGCTTGAGGATTTTCTCCTCATAGGCTTCGAGGAAGGCCGCCTTAGTCTCGCTATGAAAGTCGAGGCCGTGGGCGATGCCATCCGCGGTGATATGCTCCACCAGCGCCTGCTTCATGTCCGGGTCATTGTGCCCGTAGTTTAGCGAGGAGCAGCCGGCGAGAAAGTCGATGTAGCGGTTGCCCTCGCCATCGAACATTTCCGAGCCGCTGGCGCGGGTGAAGACGGCGTTCATACCGCGGCAGTAGGAGCGGGCTTCGCTCTCGCGGCGGGTAAAGATGGTCGTGTTCTGTGCCATGTCCTTAGGCATAGGAATTCCTTTCTCTTCTAGAGAGTCTATCGTGTGAATTGTCAGCTGCGGTTTACGCGGCGCGTTTCAGCGCGGCGGCCTCGGGCAGCGTGATCGTCACCATATGTTCGGTGTCATGCGCGCCCTCGAAATGGGCGTCTTTGGTAAAGTGGGGCGCATCGGACAGATCGCCGCCGATGTGGTTCGCGAAGCTGCGGAACAGCCCCCAAGAGGCGTCGTTGTCCCGGGTGATCGTGGTTTTGAGGGTCTTGGCGTCCTCGGTCTCATCCCGGTTCACCAGTTCCATCAGCATGGTTTTCCCCAAACCAAGGCCGCGGGCCTTGGGGCTGACGGCGACCTGCCAGACAAAGAAAGCATCTTGGGCAGGGATCATATGGCCGGAGATCCAGCCCACGATATCACCGTCCAACTCGGCCACCACGCAGGTGTCGCGGAAGTGGTCGGCCTGGATCAGGTTCGCATAGAGCGAATTTTCGTCGAGCGGCTTACAGTCGCGAATCAACCGCCAGATGGCGGCTCCGTCCTCGGCATTGGGCTTGCGCAGCTTGGGTGTGCGGGCTTTTTTCATGTCGAGTTTATTCTGCATCCGTTCGTGGTTCCCTGATTGTTTCGATAGGCTAAATAAGTCATGCGCGGTAATACTTCAACAATCAAAGCAAATTACTTCAAAATGCGCTTATAGCGTGCTTTAAGCGCCATAGAACTGTGCATATTTGTTTCGTTTTCCGAACAAAATTAGGCGGCTTCGCTTAGCTATACTAAGCGATCAGGTGGGTTTTGAGCGATTGCTGAGAATGCCGCCAATGTGCAATGATGCACCATGACGCAGAAACATCCCGACCGGGTCGACGAAAGTCTGATCGCTTTGCGCCGCATTTTGCGGGCCACCGAACTCTATGCGCGCGATCTGGCGCAGGCCGCGGGGGTGACCCCTGCGCAGCTGCGCGTTTTGCAGATCGTGGGAGAGAAGAAAGACCCGACGGCCAAGACCCTCGCCAATCAGATGGGGGTGAGCCAAGCCACCGTGACCGCCTTGGTCGACAAGCTGGTGGCGCGCAGCTTGGTCTCGCGCCAGCCCTCGGCGCAGGACCGTCGGCAGACCAACATCACCTTGACCACTCAAGGCGAAGATGTGTTGGAGGAAGCCCCCGATGCGCTGCAACAGCGCTACGTCCGGGCCTTTGCGGATCTCGCCGATTGGGAGCAGGCGCAGCTGGTGTCGTCGTTGGAGCGTGTGGCGGCGATGCTGAACGTGGACAGTCTGGATGCCGCGCCGGTTCTCGCGACCGGGGAATTGCGCACAAGCAAGAAGACCTATTGAGCGCGGTCCCAGACCTCGGCGGCCAAACCCTTTTGCAAATCGCGCCTTTTCTTATATAGAGACCCATCCCTAGCCAGTGAGTCTTTGAAATGTCCGCTTCCGCGCCCATCACCCAAGACGTGATGACCCTTCCCCGTAAGCTGCCCGACGGGCCGATCAACCTTGTCGGCCTGACCCGCGACGCCATGCGCGACGCGCTGATCGCCCATGGCACGCCCGAGAAACAAGCGAAGATGCGTGTGGGGCAGATTTGGCAATGGATCTACCAGTGGGGCGTGCGGGATTTCGACGCGATGACTAACCTCGCCAAGGGCTACCGCGCTCAATTGGCTGAGAAATTCGTGATCGAAGTGCCTGAGGTGGTGACCCGTGCGGTCAGCGAGGATGGCACCCGCAAATACCTCGTCCGGATCGCGGGCGGTCATGAGGTCGAGGTGGTTTATATCCCCGAAGAGGGGCGCGGCACGCTTTGTGTCTCCAGCCAAGTGGGCTGCACGCTGACCTGTTCCTTCTGCCACACCGGCACGCAGAAGCTGGTCCGCAACCTCACAGCGGGGGAGATCATCGGTCAGGTCATGGTGGCGCGTGACGATCTGGGCGAATGGCCCGAGAGCGGCGCACCCAAGAACGAAACTCGGCTTTTGAGCAATATCGTGCTTATGGGCATGGGCGAGCCGCTGTATAATTTTGAGAACGTGCGTGACGCGATGAAAATCGCGATGGATCCCGAAGGCATCCAGCTGTCGCGCCGCCGCATCACGCTGTCGACCTCCGGCGTCGTGCCCGAGATTCACCGCACCGCCGCTGAGATCGGCTGCCAACTGGCCGTGTCCTTCCACGCCACCACCGACGAGGTGCGCAACAAGCTGGTGCCGATCAACAAGCGTTGGAACATTGAGGCGCTGCTGGAAGCGCTGAAGGCCTATCCCAAGGTCAGCAATTCCGAGCGGATCACTTTTGAGTACGTTATGCTGAAGGACGTGAACGACAGCGACGAAGACGCGCATCGTCTGGTCAAGCTGATCGAGGGCATTCCGGCCAAGATCAACCTCATTCCCTTCAATGAATGGCCCGGCTCGCCCTATGAGCGGTCGTCGAATAACCGCATTCGGGCTTTCGCCAACATCATCTACCAAGCCGGCTATGCCTCGCCGATCCGCACCCCGCGGGGCGAGGATATCATGGCCGCCTGCGGTCAGTTGAAATCGGCCACCGAACGCGCGCGCAAGTCGCGCAAGCAGATCGAAGCCGACGCGGGACTGAGCGGTTAAGCCAGCCCGCTCCGGTCTCTGGCCAATGCGGCCCCGGTAACCCCCTCGGCGGCGATGTCGCCGGGGATATCTTCGCCCCGCACCAAGGCCGCCGCGGTCCGGGCCAGCGCGGGCGCGGTCTGGATGCCATAGCCGCCTTGACCGGCGAGCCAGAAAAACCCCTCTCCCTCAGGATCATATCCCGCCACCGGGTCGCCATCGGGCAGGAAGCTGCGCAGCCCGGCCCAGCGGCTTTCGATGCGCGGACGTTCAAGGTCGAAGGCGGTTTCGATCCGGTCGATGCAGATCGCGATATCCAGTTCCTCGGGCTGTGCGTCGCAGGGGGGTGAGGGTGTGGCATCGGCGGGAGAGATCAGCAGTTTGCCTGCATCGGCCTTGAGGTAGAACTGTTCATCAATATCCACCACCATCGGCCAACGGTCCGGCACCATGCCCGCAGGCGGGGCCACCGTCAGCGCGGTGCGGCGTTTGGGGCTGAGGCCCGCAGGTTTCAACCCGGCCAGTGTGGCGATCTCATCCGCCCAAGCCCCTGCGGCATTGACGATCACCGGCGCGTGGAAGGTACCTTGGTTCGTGTCGACCTGCCAGTCACCCTCTTTGCGAAGCGCCTGCACCTCGGCCTTGGTGTGCAAAACGCCGCCCGCCGCGCGGAAGGTCTTGAGGTAATGCTGATGCAGCCCGTTCACGTCGATATCCGCCGCCGAAGCGTCCTGCAGCCCGCCGGTGGCATAGCCATTGCGCAGCAGCGGCACGTGCGTCTCGACCTCGGCCCCGCTCAGCGGGGTGACATGGGGGCCCAACTCCTCAGCCGTGCGGGCGAGCGATGCTTGCTGGTCCTGCCGCGCGACGAAGACCGCGCCGCGGGGTTCCAGCAGCGGATGCGCCAGATGCGGGCTGGCAGGGTCGTGAAAGAAAGCGGCAGAGGCACGAGAGAGGGCGCGGATCACCTCAGGCCCATAGGTCACCGTAAACAGCGCGGCAGAGCGGCCCGTGGTGTGATAGCCCGGCTGGCTTTCGCGCTCCAGCAGCAGCACCCGGCGGTCGCTGGCCAGTTCAGCGGCGACAGAAGCGCCCGCAATGCCCGCACCGATGACGATGCAATCAAAACCTGTCGTTGAATTGTTCATACTCTGCCCTCTCTGCGCGGAGGCTAGCACCGCCAGCGGCGGGGCAAAAGGGCCGAAGCACGGCCCGCCTCTGCCCCTGCGGGCAATCAGATGAATCCGCCATACTGTTGCAATTGCATGAAATTTTCGCCCGGCGCGGCAAAGCCGTTGACCGAACGCCCCCGCCCGGCGCAGTCTGTCACAAAGGGCGCAATCGGTGATGCCGAACGCGCCCCGACCCACAGGAGTGCTGCCCCATGTCCGAACTGACCCTTTCCAGAACCCTTCCCGCGCTGACGTTGGCCTTTGGCCTGATGGCCTCGGCTTCCGCCGCTGCCGAGCTTGTCATCGGCATGCAGCAGGAGCCCACGTCGCTCGATCCCACGGCGGATGCCACCGCCTCCATCGACAGCATGATGACGCAGAACGTCTTCGAATCGCTGACCATCGTGGCCGAGAACGGGGAAGTGCAACCCAATCTCGCGACGTCTTGGGAGGTGTCGGAAGACGGGCTGACCTATACCTTCACACTGGCCGAAGGCGTGACCTTCCACGACGGCAGCACGCTCGACGCCGACGATGTCGTCTATTCCTTCGACCGCGCCATGGGTGAAGACAGCGTGAACCCGTCGAAGGACATTTTCGAGCCGATCGAAAGCGTCAAGGCCGTGGATCCCCAAACGGTCGAGATCACGCTCACGAACAAGGATGCCTTCTTCCTGTTCAACATGGGGCAGGGCGACAGCGCCATCGTGGCCGCCGAGAGCGTGGAGACCAACAACGCCAATCCGGTGGGCTCCGGCCCCTTCAAGTTCGACAGTTGGACCCGCGGCGACCGGCTGACGCTGGTCAAGAACCCCGATCACCGCGACGCGGATGACGTGGCGCTCGACAAGGTGGTCTTCCGCTTCATCTCAGACCCCGCTGCCGCCACCGCGGCGATGATGGCCGAAGAGCTCGACGCTTTCCCCGGTTTCCCCGCGCCGGAACTGCTGCCGCAGTTCGAGGCCGACCCGCGCTTCCGCGTCAACGTCGGCTCGACCGAGGGCGAGGTGATCCTCGCCATGAACAACGCCAAGCCGCCTTTCGACAATGTCGAGGTGCGCCGCGCCGTGGCCACCGCCATCGACCGGGACGAGATCATCGAGGGCGCGATGTACGGCCAAGCCGTGCCGATCGGCAGCTTCTACCCGCCGCATGGCACCGCCTATGTCGACCTGACGGACGCCTATCCGCATGACAGTGCCAAGGCCGAGGAGATGTTCGAGGCGGCAGGGGTTTCGGGGGCCACCATGACCCTGCGCGTGCCGCCGTTCCCTTACGCCACTCGCTCGGCCGAAATCATCCAGAACCAGCTGTCGGAGGCCGGGATCGACGCCAAGGTCGAGAATGTCGAATGGGGCTTCTGGATCGATGAGGTCTACAAGAAGAAGAACTACGACATGACCATCATCGCCCACACCAGCCCCAACGACATGGGCAACTTCGCCCGCGGCCCGGATTATTTCTACGGCTACGACAATGCCGAGATGACCGCCCTGTGGGAAAAGATCCAATCTGAGGTCGACGCCGAGGCCCGCAACGAACTGCTCAAGCAGGGCCAGCAGATGCTGTCCGACCAGTCGGTGCATGGCTTCCTGTTCCAGCTGCCTCTTTTGGGCGTCTTCCGTCAGGAGGTCGAAGGCTACTGGTCCTCCTCGCCCGTGCTCTACATGCCGCTGAAGAACGTGCGCATCGCCGACTGATCTGAAACGGCCGCGGTGCCCCCGGCGCCGCGGCTCTTGGACCTGACTTCGTGGCCTATTTCCTCTTCCGCCGCACGCTCGGTTTCGTGCTGACCCTGCTCGCCGTCTCGCTCGTCGTCTTTGCCGTGATGAACGTGCTGCCGGGCGATCCGGCGCTGACCATCCTTGGCATGGACGCCAGCGAGGATGCCATCGCGGCGCTGCGCGAACAGCTGGGGCTGAATGAGCCGCTGGTGACCCGCTATGTTTCGTGGGTCTGGAACGCGCTGCAGGGGGATTTTGGCATCAGCCATTCCTTCCGCGTACCGGTTTCGGAACTCATCGCCGAACGGCTGCCGATGACGATCTCGCTGGCTGTCGCGGGGATGCTGGTGACGCTGGTGCTGGCGCTGGGCCTTGGCATCACGGCGGCGGCGCAGCATGGGCGCGCGGGGGATTGGGGGGTGATGTTTCTGAGCCAACTCGGCATCGCGGTGCCCGCCTTCTGGCTGTCGATCCTGCTCGTGATGCTTTTCGCCGTGAAGCTGCGCTGGCTGCCGCCGGGGGGCTTTGCCGGGTGGGATGATCCTGCGGCGGCGTTGCGCTCGCTCATCCTGCCCACGGTGGCGCTGGCGCTGGTGCAATCGGCGGTGCTGGCGCGGGTCACGCGCTCTTCGGCGCTGGAGGTCATGCGGCAGGATTTCGTGCGCACCGCCCGCGCCAGCGGCCTCTCGCGGCGGCGGGTGCTTTGGCGGCATGTGCTGCCCAATGCGCTGGTGCCGATCGTGACCATCGTCGGCATGCAGTTCGCCGCCCTAGTGACCGGGACAATCGTGATAGAGAACGTCTTTTACCTGCCGGGGCTCGGGCGGCTGATCTTCCAGTCCATCGCCAACCGCGACCTGCCCACGGTGCAAGCGCTGGTGATGCTTTTCGCCGCTATCGTGGTGACGGCGAATTTCGTGGTCGATCTGCTCTACGTCGTCATCGACCCCCGGCTGCAGGCGCGGGCATGAAGCGGCTTCCGGCGAACTTCCTGCTGGGGGCGGTGCTGGTCAGCATCGTGGTCGGGGTGGCGGCGCTGTCGCTGGTCTGGACCCCGCATGACCCTCAGGCGATGTCGATCTCGACCAAGTTCGCGCCGCCCTCCGACACGCATTGGTTAGGCACCGATCAATTGGGCCGAGACGTGGTGGCGCAACTCATGGCGGCGGCACGTAACTCGATGACCGTGGCGCTGGTGGCGGTGCTTTTGGGCGGCAGTATCGGGGTGGCTTTGGGGCTTCTGGCCTCCGCGCTCGGCGGCTGGGTCGAGGATGCGGTGATGCGGCTGGCGGATTTGGGCTTTGCCTTTCCGGCGCTGTTGTTCGCGATCATGCTGGCGGCGGTCTTCGGGCCGTCGCTGACCAATGCGGTGCTGGCGATCTCCTTCATCAACATCCCCATCTTCGCCCGTGTCACCCGCGCCTCGGCGAACCAGATATGGACGCGCGACTATGTCGCCGCCGCGCGGGCGGCGGGGCGCGGGCGTTTTGCCATCAGCCGCGATCACATTCTGCCCAATATCGCCGCGGCGGTGATCGTGCAGGCCACCATTGAGTTCGCGGTGGCGATCCTCGCCGAGGCGGCGCTGAGCTATCTCGGCCTCGGGGCGCAGCCGCCCGCCTCAAGCTGGGGGCGGATGCTGTCGGAGGCGCAGACGCTGATGTATCTCGCCCCGCAACTGGCGATCTATCCGGGTCTGTGCATCGTGGTGGCCGTGCTGGGCTTCGGCCTTCTGGGCGACGGGCTGCGCGACATCACCGATCCCCGACTGGTGCGCGCGCGATGATTGAGCTTAGCAATCTTTCGATTCATTTCGGCACTGCCGCCGCCCTGCGCGACGCCAATCTGGTGATCGAGCGCGGCGACCGTTTGGGGGTCGTCGGCGAAAGCGGTTCGGGCAAGACGCTGCTGGCGCTCTGTTTGATGGGCATGGCCCCCGAAAGCGCGCGGTTGACCGGGGAGCTACGCATCGACGGGCAGGGCATGGCCGCCGCGTCTGAGCGCGATTGGCAGAGGCTGCGCAGCCGCCGCGTGGCGATGGTGTTTCAGGAACCGATGGCCGCGCTTAACCCGCTGCGGCGGGTGGGCGACACGGTGATGGAGCCGATGTTGCTGCATGACGGGCTGACACGCAGCGCTGCCCGTGCCCGCGCCCTGAGCCTGTTCGAAGAGGTGGGTATTCCCGATCCCGACCGTCGCCTGCGGCAGTTCCCGCATGAGATGTCGGGCGGCCAGCGCCAGCGGGTGCTGATCGCGCTGGCGCTGGCCTGCAACCCGATGCTGCTGATCGCCGATGAGCCGACAACCGCGCTTGACGCCAATGTGGCGCTGCGGATCACCGACCTGCTGCAACGGCTCGCGCGGGAGCGGCAGATGGCGCTGGTTTTCATCAGCCATGACCTCGCCGCTGTGGCGCGGGCGACCGAGGACATCGTGGTGATGTATGCGGGCGATATGGTCGAGCGGGGCCGCACGGCAGAGGTGCTGGGCAGGCCTGCGCATCCCTATACCAAGGGGCTCTTGGGCGCGCGGCCCGATCCGGGCGTGGCGGGGCGGGATGCCCAAGGAAAACGGCGCAGGCTGCCGACTATTCCGGGCGCGGTCCCGCCGCTGCATGGGCTGCCGCAGGGCTGCCGCTTTGCGGGGCGCTGCCCGGTGGAACTGCCTCACTGCGCCGCGCAGCGCCCAGACTTTGTGCAGACCGACGCGGGCCGTGCCGCCACCTGTCACCTGCTGACGGAGGGGCGCCATGACTGACGCGCCGCTTTTAGAGGTCCGCAACCTGACCCGCCGCTACAAACTGCCGCGCCAAAGTCTGCTGCGTGCCCCGCCGGTGCTGACGGCTTTGGAAAACGCCTCCTTCTCGTTGCACGCGGGCGAGACCTTGGGCGTGGTCGGGGAAAGCGGTTCGGGCAAATCCACATTGGCGCGGCTGATCATGGCGTTTGAGCGTCCGGACGCGGGCGCGGTGCTGTTTCGGGGGCGCGATCTGCATGGGCTCGGGGGGCAAGAATTGCGCAGCCTGCGGCGCGATTTTCAGATGGTGTTCCAAGACCCTTTCGGCTCGCTCAACCCGCGCCGCCGTATCGGCTGGTCCATCGCCGAGCCGTTGCGCGCCAATGGTGAGACCGAGGATATCCCCCATCGCATCGCCGAAGCCTTGGAGCAGGTCGGGCTGCATGCCGCGGACGCGGGCAAATATCCGCATGAGTTCTCGGGCGGGCAGCGCCAGCGCATCGCCATCGCGCGGGCCATCGTCACCCGCCCCGCGCTCTTGGTCGCGGATGAGGCGGTCTCGGCCCTTGATGTCTCGGTTCAGGCGCAAATTCTGAACCTTTTGATGGACCTGCAGGATGATCTGGGCCTCGGCATGGTCTTTATCAGCCATGACCTTGCGGTGGTCGGATCGATCTGCGACCGGGTGCTGGTGCTGCAGCATGGCAAGACCTTGGAAAGCGGTGCGGCGGCAGATGTGTTGCGCAGCCCCGAGCACCCTTATACGAAAACCCTGCTGACAGCCGCAGGAGTACGCCCATGACCCGTTTCGTCCACCTGACCGACCTGCATATCTCGCATCCCGATCTGAACGATCCGCATCTGCATAGTGATACGCCTGCCACCCTGCGCCGCGTGGTGGAGGTGATCAACGCGATGGAGCCCCAGCCCGATTTCGTGGTGGCCAGCGGCGATCTGACCAATCACGGCGACCAGCAAAGCTATGCCCTTGTGCGCGAGATCATGGAGCCGCTGAAAGCGCCGCTGGTCATGGCCCTCGGCAACCACGACAAACGCGATGGGTTCAACGCGGTCTTTGCGCCGGGGCTGGCCGATGCGCCCTATTTCCATGACGCGCCGCAGGGCGATCTACATGCCATCACGTTGGACAGCAGCGTGCCGGGCAAGGTGGCCGGGGCGCTGGACGACGCGCAGTTCGAGTTTCTGGAAGCCGCACTTGAGCGCTATGGCGATCTGGCGAAACTCTTGGTGATCCACCACCCGCCGCGCATTGATCCCGCGGCCCTCGCATGGGGCAGTCTGGACGCAGCGAGCAGTGCGCGTTTGGCCGAGATGTTGAAGGGGCAGCGCGTGGCGGGCATCCTCTCGGGCCATGTGCATGTGAACCGGGTGAGCCATTGGCACGGCATTCCGGTAGTCATTTCCAACGGGCTGCATTCGACCATCGACCTGACCGAAACCCGCGACCTGCGTATCGTGGAGGGCACTGGATTCGGCCTTTGCGAATGGCACCCCAGCGGCTTGAGCGTTTCCTTTGCCCCGCTTGACCCGACGGCGTCTGAATTGGCGCGGATCGACCGGGCGCAGCTAAAATCCTTTGAGTAGAATGACATCCACCCCCGTTGGTCGCAGCCTCGCGCCCTGCGCCGCGGTGTAGTAAAAAAATTATTGTTGACCCTCAACCTTTTTAATTTCACACAGCGAGACATGAAAAGGCTATACCCGGTATGAGATCGGGCCGCTGTTCACGGGGAGGGTGAATTTGCTGACTGCCAATGGCGACAGTGTATCGACGCTTGGCGCGCGCATGCGCAAGCAGCGTCATCGTTTGTCCCTGACTCTACAGCAGTTGGGCGAAGCCTCTGGCGTGTCGGTCGGGTATCTGAGCCAGGTGGAGCGGGGCCGGGCCACGCCGTCGCTGGGCACCCTGTCGCAGATCGCCGTGGCGCTTCAGGTCGATGTCAGTTTTTTCATCCATACGCCCAAGACCCAAGACAGCCTGACCCGTGCCGCCGAGCGTCCGCGCTTTGCCGTTTCGGGCTCATCCATCGAATATGAAAAGATCGGTGCGGATTTCCCGGGCCATGAGCTGTCCTCCTACATCATGAACGTGCCGCCGGGCTATGCCTCGGAAGAGGTCGTGCATGAGGGCGAAGAGGTGATCTATATCCTTGAGGGAGAGATCGCGCAGGTCGTCGATGGGGGGGAGCATATCATGCGGCCCGGCGACAGCCTGCATTACCTCGGCAGCAGCCCGCATTCGTGGTCCAACAAGACCGACAAGCCCGCCCGCGTGCTTTGGGTGGGGCGGATGCAATATGAACAGGCTGCTGGCGCCAATAGAATACGTCCGAATGAAGGGGCAGTCGCCACCGCATTCGCGTCGTCTCGCCCGTAAGGGCGTATCACCTGCGGCGGATACCCCGCTGCCAAGAAACAAACCAACCAGGAGAGAGAATATTATGTCTTTTACAACGAAATTGGCCACCGGTGCCATGCTGGCGGCCCTTGGAGCCTCGGCGGTATCGGCCCAATCGCTGGTCTATTGCTCCGAAGGCTCGCCCGAGGGTTTTGACCCTGCGCTGTACACAGCCGGCACCACATTCGACGCTTCCAGCCACCCGATCTACAACCGTCTGGCCGAGTTCAAAGTCGGCACGACCGAAGTCGTGCCCGCGCTGGCCGAAAGCTGGGAAGTCAGCGAAGACGGCATGACCGTGACCTTCAAGCTGCGCAAAGGTGTGAAATTCCACTCCAACGACCAGTTCACGCCGACACGCGACTTTAACGCCGACGACGTAATCTTCAGCTTTGACCGTCAGGGCAACGAAGAGAACCCCTATCACACCGTCTCTGGCGGCACATGGGAATACTACGGCGGCATGTCCATGCCCGACCTGATCGAAAGCATTGAGAAGGTCGACGATTACACCGTGGCCTTCAACCTGACCCGTCCCGAAGCGCCCTTTATCGCCAACATGGCGATGGACTTTGCCTCGATCGTGTCCAAGGAATATGCCGACGCGATGATGGAAGCCGGCACGCCTGAAATGGTGAACCAAGCGCCCATCGGCACCGGCCCGTTCAAATTCCAAGCTTATCAGAAAGACGCGGTCATCCGTTACCTGCGTAACGACGACTACTGGGGCGATGCGGCCAAGGTTGAAAGCCTGATCTTCGCGATCACGCCCGACGCCTCCGTGCGCTACCAGAAGGTGCAGGCGGGCGAGTGCCACGTCATGGCATATCCGAACCCGGCTGATGTTCAGGCGATGAAAGACGCCGAAGACATCGTCGTGATGGAGCAAGAAGGTCTGAACGTGGGCTATCTGGCCTATAACACGCAGGTCGCGCCCTTCGACAACGCCAAGGTCCGCAAGGCCCTGAACATGGCGATCGACAAGCAGGCGATCATCGACGTGGTGTTCCAAGGGTCCGGCGAAATCGCCAAGAACCCGCTGCCGCCGACCATGTGGTCCTACAACGACGCCATCGAAGACGACAACTATGACCCCGAGGCCGCCAAGGCGATGCTTGAGGAAGAGGGCGTCAGCGATCTGTCGATGAAGATTTGGGCGATGCCGGTTCAGCGTCCCTACAACCCCAACGCCCGCCGTATGGCCGAGTTGATGCAGGAAGACTTCTCCAAGGTTGGCGTCGATGTCGAAATCGTCTCCTACGAATGGGGTGAGTATCTGGAGCGTTCCAAGTCCAAGGACCGTGACGGTGCCGTGCTGCTGGGTTGGACCGGCGACAACGGTGACCCAGACAACTTCCTCGCGGTTCTGCTGGGTTGTGACGGTGTCGAGAAATCCAACCGCGCCCAGTGGTGCAACGAGGAATTCGACGCGCTGATCCAGAAAGCCAAGGTACTGCCAACCCAAGAAGAGCGTGCGCCGCTGTACGAAGAAGCGCAGGAAATCTTCAAGGACCAAGCCCCTTGGGCCACCATCGCGCATTCGGTCGTCTACATGACCATGCGCCCCGAAGTTGAAAACTATGTCGTGCACCCGCTGGGTGGCCACATCTTCAACCAAGTTGGCCTGAAGCAGTAACACTGCCGCTTTGACCAAAGGGGGCGGCATCCTGTGCCGTCCCCATTTTATTAACCTTGCCAGCCCGAAAGCCAGCCCATGTCCCCTTCGCTGAATGATCGCCTGTCGGCCTATGCCGATATCGCCGCCGACCTAACGGTCGATGCCGTGGCGCTGGTGCCCGGCCCGAATTTCACCCGCGCCGTCGACCATGCCTTCATGAGCCACGAACGCCCCTTCGTTCTGGTGATCCCCGCCCGCGGCCCCGCCGCCGCCTTGGTGCCGAACCTTGAGTTGGGCAGTTGGGAGTTGGTCGGTTTCGACGGGGCCGTTTTCGATTGGCGCGACCAGACGGGCTATGACGATGCCTTCGCCGCGCTGATGCAACATTTGAACATCACCTCGCTTGCCGTTGAAGGCCAAGTGATGCGCGTCTTTATGCATCACGCGCTGAAGAAAGCGCAGCCCGATCTGCGGATCATCGACGCCGAGCGCGAAATTTCCGCCCCCCGCATGATCAAGACCGAGGCCGAGGTCGCGGCGCTGCAAAAAGCCATCGACATTTCCGAACGCGCCCTGCGCGCCACGCTGGATAGCGTGAAGCTCGGCCAGACCGAGAAAGAGATCGAACAGAAACTGGTGCAGATGGTCTTTGCCGAAGGGGCCGACGATCTGTCCTTCGCCCCGATCGTCGCCGCCGGTGACGGCTCGGCCCGCCCGCATGCCAAGGCGCGTGAGGATTACCGCGTCAAAGCGGGCGATGCGCTGCTGATCGACTTCGGCGCGCGCAAGGACGGCTTTGCCGCCGACATCACCCGCACCGTTTTCCTTACCCATGTCAGCGACGAGGGGCGCGCCGTGTACGACACTGTGCTGCGCGCCAACCTTGCCGGGCTGGAGGCCACCCGCGCAGGCGTCACCGCGCATGAGATCGACGATGTGGTGACCGGGGTGCTCGAAGCCTCCCCTTTTGCCGACCGCATCCGCACCAAGACCGGCCACGGCCTTGGCCGCGATGTGCATGAAGCGCCTTATATCATGCGCGGCAACCACATGACTTTACCCGCCGGAACGGTGTACACCAACGAACCCGGTCTCTATGAGATCGGCAACTTTGGGGTGCGCATCGAAGATGACGTGCTGATTACCGAAGATGGCTACAAATCCCTGACCAACTTTCCGAAGGAACTGATGGTGCTCCCGTGCTGAAATATGTCTTGTCGCGCCTTGCGACCTTCATCCCCACCTTTATCGGCGTCACGCTGATATCATTCGCCTTCATCCGCTTGCTGCCCGGTGACCCGATCGTCGTCATGGCCGGTGAGCGCGGCATTTCCGAAGAACGCTATCTCGAACTGCAACAGCAGTTCGGCTTTGACCGGCCGATCTATGTGCAGTTCTGGGATTACTTCACTGGCGTGATACAAGGGGACTTGGGCACGTCTTTCGTGACCAAACGACCCGTCTGGGATGAGTTCTTCTCGCTCTTCCCCGCCACGCTGGAACTGTCGCTCTGCGCGATGATCTTTGCGGTGGCCTTGGGACTGCCCGCAGGCGTGATCGCGGCGGTGAACCGGGGCAAGTTCTTTGACCGGGCGCTGATGTCCACCGCGCTCGTGGGCTATTCGATGCCGATTTTCTGGTGGGCGCTGCTGCTGATCATTGTCTTTTCGGGTAACTTGGGCTGGACGCCAGTCTCGGGTCGGATCGACCTGCTCTATTACTTCCCCAATGCCACCGGCTTCATGCTGATCGACAGTCTCGCCTCCGGGCAGGACGGGGCGTTCCTCTCGGCACTGCGGCACCTATTGCTGCCGACCATCGTGCTGGGCACCATCCCGCTGGCAGTGATCGCGCGACAGACCCGCTCGGCCATGCTCGAAGTGCTGGGCGAAGACTACATCCGCACCGCACGGGCCAAGGGCATGTCCTCGGGCCGGATCAACGGCATCCACGCCCTGCGCAACGCGCTTATCCCCGTCATCACCGTGATCGGCCTGTCGGTCGGCACGCTGCTGGCGGGCGCCATCCTGACCGAGACCATCTTTAGCTGGCCGGGCATCGGCAAGTGGATGGTCGACAGCATCTTCCGCCGCGACTACCCGGTCGTGCAGGGTGGCCTTCTGCTCATCGCCGTCATGGTCATGGTCGTGAACCTTACCGTCGACATGCTTTACGGCATCATCAACCCCAAGATCAGGAAACGCTAATGGACGACGCACTCTCTGCCGAAGCCGAAATGGTGCACGACCGCCCCGGGCGTCTGCGCGAATTCTGGTTCTATTTCCGTGAAAACCGTGGTGCCGTTATCGGCCTGTGGATCTTTGCCATCTTTGCGATCCTCGCGCTATTCGGCCCCTGGATTGCCCCGCATGACGCGACCGAGCAGTTCCGCTCGGCCATCCTGCAACCGCCGGCATGGCAGGCGGGCGGCACGTGGAACCACGTGCTCGGCACCGACCCTCTGGGCCGGGACATGCTCTCGCGCCTCATCGTGGGTGCGCGTTATTCCTTCTTCGTGGGCATCGTGGTGGTGACCATCGCCGCCTCGGGCGGGATCATCATCGGTCTCATTTCGGGCTTCGCGCCCAAGTGGGTCGACACGATCATCATGCGGATCATGGACATCATCCTCGCCTTCCCGTCGCTCTTGCTGGCGCTGGTGCTGGTGGCGATCCTCGGGCCGTCGCTGACCAACGCAATGATCGCCATCGCCATCGTGCTGCAGCCGCATTACGTGCGTCTGACCCGCGCCAGCGTGATCTCCGAGCGGCAGAAGGACTATGTCACTTCGGCCCGCGTCGTCGGCGCCAGCACGCTGCGGCTGATGGTCGTGACCGTGCTGCCGAACTGCCTCGCGCCGATCATCGTGCAGGCCGCGCTGTCCTTCTCCACTGCGATCCTCGATGCCGCCGCCTTGGGCTTTCTGGGCATGGGCGCACAGCCGCCGACCCCCGAATGGGGCACCATGCTGGCCGAAGCGCGCGAGTTCATCCTGCGCGCATGGTGGGTCGTGACCTTCCCGGGTCTTGCGATCCTCGTCACCGTGCTGGCGATCAACCTCATGGGCGACGGTCTGCGCGACGCCCTCGATCCGAAACTGAAGCGGAGCTGATTGATGTCTCTATTGCGTATCCGCAACCTCTCGGTCGATTTCGCCACCGCCTCGGGCAAGTTCCGCGCCGTGGACAGCGTCGACCAGGATGTCGACACCGGTGAGATCCTCGCCATCGTCGGAGAAAGCGGCTCGGGCAAGTCGGTCTCCATGCTGGCGCTGATGGGGCTTCTGCCCTGGACCGCCACCGTCACCGCCGATGAGCTGACCTTCGACGGCCACGACCTGCTGACAATGGACAAACGCGCCCGGCGCAAGATTGTTGGCAATGATCTGGCGATGATCTTTCAAGAGCCGATGTCCTCGCTCAACCCCTGTTTCCCGGTGGGCTGGCAGATCAAGGAATCCCTGCGCGTGCATCTGGGCCTGAACCGGGCTGAGCGGCACAAGCGGGCGATTGAACTGTTCGAACAGGTCGGCATTC
Organism: Sulfitobacter sp. 1A13368; assembly: GCF_043557275.1. NCBI lineage: Bacteria > Pseudomonadati > Pseudomonadota > Alphaproteobacteria > Rhodobacterales > Roseobacteraceae > Sulfitobacter > Sulfitobacter sp. 1A13368. Next base: position 48,988 of record NZ_JBIFFR010000005.1, read on the forward strand.
CGGACCCGGAAAAGCGCCTTTCGGTCTTCCCGCACCAGATGTCGGGCGGGATGAACCAGCGCGTGATGATCGCCATGGCGATTGCCTGCAAGCCGAAGCTTCTGATCGCGGATGAGCCGACAACCGCGCTCGACGTGACCATTCAGGCGCAGATCCTCGACCTGCTGACCTCGCTGCGCGACGAGACCGGCATGGGGCTGGTGCTGATCACCCATGACATGGGCGTGGTCGCCGAAACCGCCGAGCGCGTGAGCGTGCAATATGCGGGTCAGAAGATCGAGGAACAGCAGGTGCTGCCGCTTTTCCGCGAACCGCACCACCCCTACACCGCGGCGCTGCTGGACGCGCTGCCCGAGCGCGCCACGGAGAAACGTCTGCCGACGATCCCCGGCGTGGTGCCCGGTCAGTTCGACCGGCCTGCGGGGTGCCTCTTCTCTCCGCGCTGCAAGTTCGCCAACGACAAATGCCGCGCCGAGAACCCGCCGCCCTTGGGCGAAGATCTCGGCAAGGCGCGTTGCTTCTATCCGCTCAACACCAATGAAAGGGCCGCGTCATGACCGCCCCCGTAATGACCGCCGACGCGCTCCAGCGTCACTATCAGGTTGGTGGCGGCTTCCTGCGCAAGACCCAGACGCTGAAGGCCGTCGCGGGTCTCGATTTCGAACTGCACCCCGGCAAGACGCTGGCCGTGGTGGGCGAGAGCGGCTGCGGCAAGTCCACGCTGGCGCGCATGGTCACGATGATCGAAGAGCCGACCGCAGGCTCGCTCACGCTCGACGGCAAACCGGTGCGACCCGAGGATTGGGCCGACCTGCGCCAGCATGTGCAGATCGTCTTTCAGGACCCCTATGGCTCGCTCAACCCACGCCAGCAGATCGGCACGATCCTGCAAGAGCCGCTGGTCATCAATCGCAAGGACATGTCCAAGAAAGAGCGCGAGGAGAAGGCGCGCGAGATGCTGCGTCTCGTCGGCCTGCGGCCCGAGCATTACGACCGCTACCCACATATGTTCTCGGGCGGGCAACGCCAGCGCATCGCGGTGGCCCGCGCCCTGATGCTGGACCCCAAAGTGCTGGTGCTGGACGAGCCGGTTTCGGCTTTGGACCTGTCTATCCAATCAGCGATCCTGAACCTGCTGGTGGATCTGCAGGAGAAGATGGATCTGGCTTACCTCTTCATCAGCCACGACCTGTCGGTCGTGCGCCATGTGGCCGATGACGTGATCGTCATGTACCTTGGCCGCGCGGTCGAAAAGGGACCGAAGGACGAGGTTTTCGACAATCCGCGCCATCCCTATACGGCGGCGCTTTTGTCGGCCACGCCGCGCGCCGATCCGGAAGGCGGCAAGGAGCGGATCAAACTGCAGGGCGAATTGCCCTCGCCGCTGGCGATCCCCGAAGGCTGCCCCTTTGCCCCGCGTTGCTGGAAGGTGCAGGATGTCTGCCGCAAGGAGCGCCCCCCGTTAGAGGGCGCACCGCATCCGGCGGCCTGCTACTTCCCCATCGACGAATGAGGCGGGCGCGGGTGGTTCAGACCACCTGCGCCACCACGCCGATGCAATCGCCCATCTTGACCAGCCCCGGCACATGCCGGGCGGTCAGGATGCCGCTAAGCTGCGCATGGGCGAGGATCGCTGGCTGACCGCTTCGGTCGCTGGGCCAGAGGCGGGCGATGGGCTGGCCCTCGGTCACCGCGTCACCCAGATCGACCAGCGGCTCCAACAGGGCCGTGGTCTCGCTAAAGGTGAAGCAGCGCCCGTCGGGCATGTCGAGCATCACGCTCTCGGCCACCTCCGGCTCCCCTTGCAGAATTTTCGCATGGATCAGCAGGTTGCGCGCGCCTTTGCGCGCCACGGCGATGCTCTTGGCTGTCGATGTGCCCGCGCCCCCCAATTCGGTGGTGACAAAGACCTTGCCCTGCTCCTCGACCTCGGTGTCGAACATGCCGCGGTTGTCGATCTCTAGCATCTTCATGGAGTAGGGCGCGTTGAACGCCGCCATCGCGGCCATGCAGGCGGCCTCCTGTTTCTTGTCGGGCAGGATATGCGCAGCGGCGAAGGGCAGGAAATCCAGCGTGCGCCCGCCGGAGTGGTAATCCAGCACAATATCGGCCAGCGGCACCAGTTCGGTGGCGATGTAATGCGCGATCTTTTGGGTCACCGTGCCGCCCGGGCTGCCCGGAAAGCTGCGGTTCATATTGCCGCCGTCGATGGGCGAGCAGCGGCGGCCTGCGGCAAAGGCGGGTTGGTTCATCATCGGCAGTATGATGACGCGACCGGTGACCTGCGCCGGATCCAGTGTGGCGGCCAGTTCCTGCAAGGCAATCGGGCCTTCGTATTCATCGCCGTGGTTGCCGCCGGTCAGCAGCGCCGTGGGGCCGTCGCCGCCATTGATGACGGTGATGGGGATCATCACGGACCCCCATGCGCTGTCATCGCGGCTGTAGGGCAGGCGCAGGAAACCGTGATGCGCGCCGGGTTGGTCGAGCGGGATGGTCGGGGTGATGGGATTGCTGGTCATGCGGAAACAAACAACTTTCGCGGTGTGGTGCAGAAACATTCATGGCCGGTCTCGGTGATGCGGATCGGCTCGGTGATCTCAAGCCCGCCATCGTCAAGCCAAAGTGCGGGCATGAAATGGAAGGTCATGCCGGGCTCTAGGATCGTCTTGTCGCCACGGCGGAAAGAGATCGTGCGCTCCCCCCAGTCTGGTGGGTAGCTGATGCCGATGGCATAGCCGCAGCGGCTGTCCTTCTCGAATCCCGCCTTGTTCAGCGTGGCGTTGAAGGCATTGGCGATATCCTCGGCCCGGTTGCCGGGTTTGGCCTGTTCGAGACCTGCGTCAATCGCATCCAGCACGGCGCTTTCCGCGTCGCGGTATTTCTGCGGCACATCGCCAAAGAACAGCGTGCGCGACTGGGGGCATTGATAGCGTCGATGCGCGCCTGCGATCTCAAAGAACGTCGCCTCATTGGGCTGCATGGGCCGGTCGTCCCATGTCAGATGCGGGGCGGTGGCGTCCATGCCCGAGGGGGCCATGGGCACGATGGCCGGATAGTCCCCCCAGAACCCCTGTGCGCCGCGAATGCCGGTGGCATAGATCTCGGCCACCAGATCGTTTTTGCGCATGCCGGGCACGGCGACTTCGAGAATGCGGACGTGCATCTCCTCGACGATGCGCGCAGCGCGTTCCATATATTCGATCTCGCGCTCGGATTTCACCGCGCGTTCCCAGTTCACCAGCGCGGTGGCATCCATGAAGGTCGCCTTGGGCAGTTTGGTCTTGAGCGTGTCATGGGCGCGGGCGGAGTAATAGTAGTTGTCCATCTCGACGCCGATGCGCGCCTGCTCCAACCCCATCTCGCTCAGCAGGGCCGAGAGGTCTTCCATCGGGTGTTTTTCGGGGTTCTGGACGTAGGTATCGTCATAGCCGCGAATGCAGTCGTCCTCCATGAAGACCGTCCGCCGGGCGCCGAGCGCGTCCATACCGCGGCCCCACCAGACCGGTTCGCCCTCATGGGTCAGGATCACCGCTTGGTAAACATAGAAGGACCAACCGTCATAACCCGAGAGCCAAGACATGTTCGACGGATCGCTGACGACGATGGCATCGAGATTGCGCGCGGCCATGGTCTTGCGCGTTCGGTCGACCCGGCGCTGGTACTCGCTGTTTGTAAAATTCGCCTCATAAGTGGTCATAGGCCAGCCCCTTTCATGTCTGGTTACCCGAATAATGCGATCCGGCCAGAGGGGCCGGGATCACGGAATGATGCCTTGTGCATGGGCGCTTGGCATGTCGCAGTCGAACAGACGGCCATAGCCATCGGGGCGGCCCGAAAGCCCGCCCATCCGTTGCAACGCCCAGCACAGCGCTTGGTTAGAGGTCACGACGGGCTTGCCCAGCCGTGCTTCGATCCGGTCGATCACGTCAACGCCGCGCAGGGAGGTGCAGGAGAGGAAAAATGCCTCTACTTCCGCGCCATCCAGCGCAGCGGCGCCGTATATGATGCTCTCGTCGTCGATCCGCGCCATGTCGCGGTCGTCTTCCAGTGCGAAGGCCCCGTTGCGCATGACCTCTAGCCCCTGATCGTTGAAATAGGTGGCCAGCGGCGCGGCGGTTTCCGGCAGATAGGGGGTCAGCATCGCCACCCGCGTCACGCCAAGCGCGGCAAAGCCCGCGATGGCGGCGGAGGCGGGGGTGATGACGGGCACGCCGGGCAGCCCCTCGCCAATCGCCGCGCGCACCGCCGGGTTGCCGATGGCGACCGAGGCCGAGGTGCAGCAAAAGGCGATGGCCGACAGCTGGATGCCCGGCACCAAAAGCGCCGCCGTGCGCGCCATATCGGGGGTCATGGCACGCAGACGTTCCGGGGTGGTGGGGTTCTCAAAGGCGATCCGCGCCACATGCAGCGCCGCCTGCGCCGGGTCGATCAGCCGCGCGGCGTCGCGTTCAAAGGTCATGTCGGTCGACAGCAGCATCGCACCGAGCCGCACGGGGTCATCTTCACGCAAACGGCAATCAAGCGTCTCGCTTTGCACAGGGGGTGTCACCTGAATATTCCTTTGACCTAGACGACAAGCACGGGGCATTTCGCGAGCCCCGTAACCTTGTGAGAAACCGAGCCCAAGAGATAGCTGTCGCCCGTGGCCCCAAGGCCGCGCGAGCCGATGACGATCAGGTCAACCTCATGTTTCTTGGCAAATTCCGTTACCGCCCGCGCGGGGCGGCCAGAGCGGACGAAGGCGCGGACATTCTCGACGCCCGCGTCTTTCATCAGTTGCTTGCCGTGGGTGATGATCTCGGTCGCATGGGCCTGCATGGCGTCGTCGATATTGCCCGGATCGTTCACCCGCACCATCGAGAGCGACGCCTCCAGCATTGAATGATGCCGGTAGATCGTCAAAAGCGTCACTTTCGCCCCGGTCAGCTTGGCCATCTCTGCCGCTTTCATCAGCGCGCGGTCGGCATTCACCGAGCCGTCATAGGGGGCGAGGATATGGGTGAACATGACGCTCTCCTCTTATTTCGCAAAGGCCAGATCGCGCAGGAACAGGGCGATCTGCGGGAAAAAGATCAGGGCAACCGAGACGCTCAGCAGCATGATGATGAAGGGCGGGGTGCCGCGGATGACCTCCATATAGGGCCGTTTGAAGACCGCGATGGCGGTGAAGATGTCACAGCCAAAGGGCGGCGTGGCCGAGCCGATGGCGACTTGCAACGTGATGACCGTACCGACCAGCACCGGGTCGAGGCCAACCGAGTCCACCACCGGGGCGAAGATCGGCACGAAGACGAGGATCACGACAATGGGGTCCACGAACATACAGCCGATGAAGAAGGCCGCCGAGATCACGAAGAGCACGCCAATCGGCCCCATGCTGTCGATCCCGATGCCGGTCAGCACCGCTTGGGGAATTTGCGCGAAGGAGATCACCCAAGAGAATGCCGCACCCGCCGCGACGAGGATGAAAACCACGGCGGTAATCAGCCCGGTCGATTTCGCGGTCTCATAGATGCCGGCAAAGTCGATTTCCCGAAAGACGATCATCTCAAGGAAAATGGCATAGAGCACGCAGGCCGCCGCCGCCTCGGTCGGGGAGAAGACGCCGCCGTAGATGCCGCCGATGATGATCGCCGGGAAGCCCAGGGGCCAGAGCGCTTGACGCACCGCGCGGAAACGCTCGCCCCATGTCGCTTTCTCTTCGGTGGGGACGTTGTGGCGGTAGGCGTAGATCACGGAATAGACCGAGAAGAGCGCGAGGATCAGCAGCCCCGGCCCGATGCCCGCGATGAAAAGTTCGGCAATCGACGTGTTGGAGACGACGCCGTAGATGATCATCCCGATGGAGGGTGGGATCAGGAAGGCGATGTCGGAGGAGTTCACGATCAGCGCCAGCACGAAACTGTCTTTGTAGCCCGCCTTGAGCATCCGGGGCCGCAGCGGGGAGCCAACGGCGACGACCGTCGCCTGTGTGGAGCCCGAGACCGCGCCGAACATGGTGCAAGCCGCAGCGGTGGCGACCGCGAGACCGCCCTTCATATGGCCGACGAAAGACATCACCATATCGATCAGCCGCCCGGCGGATTGGCCGCGCGTCATGATGTCGGCGGCAAAGATAAACATCGGCACGGCAATCAGTGAGGCGGGTCTGACCCCTGCCATCATCTGCTGCACCATCGTCTCAAGCTGGCCGAAACCGCCGAAGAGCGAATAGAAACCGACGAAAGCCCCCACGATCAGCGGGATCATCATGGGAAAGCCGAGCAGCAGCAGAACGACCATGACAGAGAAAATGGTGACGGCCATGGCTCAGACCTCCCGCTCGTTGTCGTCGTAGCCTTCTAGAACGCTGGTCGACAGGTAAATATCTGGTTCAATGATGTTTTTGATCGCGGTCAGCAGATATTGCAGCCCGGTCATGAAAAAGCCGAAAGGCACCCAGACCAGTGTCCACCAGACCGGAACTTGCAGCGCAGGCAGCAGGCGGCCCCGCCCAGCTTGGGTCATGATGTATTGCAGCGCGTACCAGGCAAGGCCGAACATGAAGACGGCGGTGACAAAGGCGATGAAGATCATCAGCATTTTGCGCGGGCGCGGGGGGAGGGCGTCGAAAATCGCTGACATGCGGATATGCCGCCCATGCCGCGCGGCATAGGAGATGCCCGCAAAGGTGATGAGAATGATCAGAACGCTATTCAGCTCTTCGGAAAAGAAAATCGAGCTTTGAAAGACGAAGCGGCCCACCACATTGGCAATTGTATTGGCGGCCATCAACAAGACACCAGCGGCGAGCATTACGGACTCAAGCCAGCTGATCGCGTTGTCGATCGTGCCCAGAGGGCCGGGGAGGGTGGATTTATAGGTGCCCACGGGGGCGTCATCGGTGCCGGTGGTATCTGTCTGCGATTGCAGTTGCGAACTGTGGTTGTCTTCCGTCACCGGCGTCATCCCGTAGATGGTTCAAATGGATCGCGTCAAAATAAGGTCACCCCCCGGCGATGCCGGAGGGTGAGAAAGTCGTTTACTTGACGGCTTCAAGGTCTGCCTTGAATTGCTCAAGGATTTCCTTGCCGCTGTCGCCTGTCATTTCGATGAAGGCTTCTTCGACCGATGCGGCCTTGTCTTTGAAGGGCTGACGCTCTTCTTCGGACAGGATGTTGATCTGCATGTCGGGCTTCGCCTTGGCGATGTTATCCAGCGACTTTTCCTGCAGGCCGGACTGGTATTCGAGAATGTATTCGAATGCCGCGTCAGAGGCGTTCTGAACCACCTCTTTGTCCGCGTCGGACAGACCGTCATAGAAATCCTTGTTGGCCATCACAGCGGTGGTGAAGTTGTTGTGGCCGATGCAGGTGATGACCTCGGTCACCTCATACATCTTGGTGGATTCCAGATAGAAGCCGGGGTTTTCCTGACCTTGGATGATGCCGGTCTGCATCGCGCCATAGACTTCGCCCCATGGCAGCGGTGTCGGCGTGGCACCAAAGGCTTTGTAGCTTTCGACCAAGAGCGGGTTGGTCATGACGCGGAACTTGACCTCATTGAGGTCTTCGGGCGTTTTGACCGGCTCTTGCGTGGTCATGCAGACGTCACCCTCGGGGAACATCTTGAGCAGTTCCAGACCCTGCTCTGCATAAAGCTCGGGGAACATTTCGTTGATGGCCTTGGAGGTGCGGAAGAACTCGAACAGTTCCTCGTCGTCCTGCGGCAGCAGGTAGGGCACGAAGAAGACCTGCGCCTCGGGGATCAGCGCGCCGGTGAAGCCGGGGGATTGGTCCACGAACTGAAGGATACCGGCCTGCGCCTGTTCCATCGTGTCAACGGATTCACCCAAGGTGCCATAGGGGAAAAGCTGCACTTCGTGGTCGGAGTTCGCTTCGACTTCTTCCTTGAATTTCTGGGCGTATTTGCCCTGCACCTCGTCCAGTGCCTCTTCAAATGCATAGCGCCATGTGTCGGCGGAGGCCGCGCCTGCGACGCTTGTCACGGCTGCGAGGATACCCCCGGTGATAACGGTCTTGAAATTAGCCATCTGTCTCCCTTTCATTTTTTGCCCGCGCAGCACAAAGGCCGCAGCGAAACTAATGTCCTGACTGCTAGATCATTTAAACCGATCCCAATCATGTCAATGTGAATATTGATCCATGACAATTTGAGGCGCTCTCACAGTCATTCCGCCCTACCCCTGTTGCGTAATCTTGCATCGATCATGCGAATCCCCCGGGCGAATTCGGGAAAGGATTGCCCCCCGATCGAGACGCGAAGCCCCGGGTGGCGGTCTGGTGGTCCGATGGCGAAACTGGCCCCATTGGCCACGGCGACCCCGCTTTCGCGGATGGATTTGACCAGTTCGGCCTCTTCGTAAATATCATGACAGGGCAGCCAAAGGTGCAGCCCGTTCGAACTGGTCCGCATGTCGAGGCCGCGAAACACATTGGCGGCGAAATCGGCGCGGTCGCGCAGGGCCAATTGCTGACGGTTGAGCAGGGTTTCGGCGGTGCCTTCTTCGATCCAGCGGCCGGCGATCTCGGTCATCATATTGGTGGCCATCCAACTGGTCACCATATGCCGGTTGGCCGCGGAGGCTCCAAGGTGATCCGGCACCACCAGATAGCCGACCCGCAGCCCCGGCAGCAGGCATTTCGTGAGGCTGGTGAAATAGAGCACCCGTTCCGGGGCCATGGCCGCCATCGGTGGCGGCGGCGCGTCTTGCAACGGCCCCCATGACTGGTTTTCGATGATCAGCAGGTCATGGCGTCGTGCCACCTCGATCACCGCGGCGCGGCGGCTTTCCGTCATGGTAAAGGCCAGCGGATTGGCGCCATTGGGGATCAGATAGACGGCCTTCACCGGCTCTTTCGCGCAGATCCGTTCCAGCACTTCTGGGCAGATGCCGCCCGCGTCGACGGTCACCCCTTGCAGGCGGATGCCCAAAAAACGGGCGAGGGGGCGCAGGGTGTGGTGGCCGATGTCTTCGCTGACGATCAGATCGCCCGGTTGGGCCGCCGTCATCATCGCCACGGTCATCGCGCTGGTGCTGCCATTGGTGGGGATCACCGCCATCCCCTCCAGATCCAGCCCGCAGAGCGAGAGCCAGCGCCGCACTGCGCTGCTGCTGTCCCCGGCGCGGAGGTCTTGGCGAAACCCGCCCATCATCGCGCGGGGCAGGGAGCGGGCCATGGCGCGGAGTGTCTTTTGCATCGCCTCTTCATGGGCGTGATCCAGCACAGGTTTCAGGATCGACATATCCAACAGCCGCCCGGCGGCCTTGCGGCTGACGAAGGGCATGGAGATCTCATCGCTCGCCGCGCGCACGAAAGTGCCGCGCCCCACCTCACCGACGATTTTGCCCGCCTCAACCAGCTTGTCATAGGCGCGGCTGACGGTCTGCACGCTCAGCGACAGGTCAAAGGCCATCTGGCGCTGCGTCGGCAGGCGGTCTCCGGGTTTAAGCACGCCGTTCTGTATCGCCGTTTCAATCGCCTGAACGAGTGAACGATAGGCAGGGCGGGTCAGGGATCCGGGGTCTGGGCGCCATTTTGTCATGATCTGGATGATCACCACAATCATGACAATTGACAAGTCCGGCATGCGCTCGCATGAAGCGGATATGAGCTTTGTCAAACTCGATAAACGCGATATCGCGGTGCTGTCGATCCTCTCTCGCGAGGGGCGCATCGCCAAATCCGCGCTTGCCGACAAGGTCAACCTGAGCGCCACCGCCTGCGGCGAACGGCTGTCACGGCTGGAGGCTGCAGGCATCATCACCGGCTATCAGGCTCATGTCGCCCTGCGCCGCATCGCCCCGCATGTCACCGTCTTTGTGCAGGCCGAATTGGGCAACCACCGGGCCGAGGCGTTTCAGCGGTTCGAGGCCGTGATCGCGCAGCATGATGAGATCGTGCAGTGCTGGGCCTTGGGCGGCGGCTTTGACTATCTGCTACAGGTCGTCACCCGCGACATCGACAGCTACCAGCGCCTGATGGATGCGCTGTTGGACCAGCAGGCCGGGCTGAGCCGCTACTTTACCTATGTCGTCACCAAATCGGTTAAATCGGCACCGCTGCCGCTGTCGCTCCTGCTGCCCGAGGGCGAAAGCTGAGCCGCCGTAGTTTTTCCGGCGGGCCGGGGGCTGCGCCGCAAAACCTCCTGCCGATCGGCTGATATTCGGTCAAACCCGCGCCGCGTCCTGCCTTACCTTCGGGGCAATTCATCCCAAGGAGGTGCCCGATGACCAAGATGATCCCAACCCCCGCCGATGGTCTGCCCGCGCTGACGCGGGGCGCTTTGGCCCGCCACTTTGCCTATGTCGATGGCGCATGGGTCGCGGGGGCGCAGAGCGATGATTTCAACGTGACCGATCCGGCCAGCGGTGCGGTGCTGGGCGCGGTGGCCAAGCTTAGCGCCGAGGACAGCCGCGGCGCGGTGGATGCCGCCCATGCTGCCTTTCCCCATTGGTCGGGCCTTCTGCCGCAAGAGCGCGGCGCGATCCTGCGCCGCTGGCGCGACCTGATGCTGGAGAACCGCGAGGATCTGGCGCGGATCATGACCGCCGAACAGGGCAAACCCATCTCCGAGTCGCGCGGCGAGATCGACTATGCCGCCTCTTTCTTCGAGTTCTATTCCGAAGAGGCCCGCCGCCCCAACATCGAAGGCGTCACCTCGCATTTGCCAGATGCCGAGGTGGAAATCTGGCGCGAGCCGGTGGGCGTGGCCGCGCTCATCACGCCGTGGAACTTCCCCTCTGCCATGCTGACCCGCAAGGCGGGGGCGGCGCTTGCGGCGGGCTGCACCGTGGTGGCGCATCCTTCGGCAGAGACGCCCTTCTCGGCGCTGGCGCTGGCCGAATTGGGCGAACAGGCAGGGCTGCCCAAGGGGGTGTTCAACGTCGTCACCGGCGAGGCGCCCGAGATCGTGAAACCGTGGATGGAAGACACCCGCGTACGGGCCATCTCTTTCACCGGCTCCACCGAGATCGGCAAGCTGCTGTACCGTCAGGCATCGGACAGCGTGAAACGTCTGGTGCTCGAACTTGGCGGCCATGCGCCTTTCATCATGTTCGATGATGCCGATATGGACCGCGCCGTCGAAGAGGCGATCAAAGCTAAGTTCGCCACCTCAGGTCAGGACTGCCTCGGCGCGAACCGTTTCTTCATTGCCCGCGACAGCTATGCCACCTTCTGCGCGCGGTTCATCGCCGCGACCGAAGCGCTCACCGTGGGCAACGGCGCGGATGACCCCGACATCGGCCCGTTGATGAACGAAAAGGCCGTGGCCAAACAAGAGGAACACGTAAAAGATGCGCTTGACCGTGGGGCGCGGCTGCTTTGTGGTGGCAAGCGTCACGCGGCGGGGCCGCTGTTCTTTGAGCCGACGGTGCTGGCGGACGTGCCGCCCGATGCGCTGATCATGCGCGAGGAAACCTTTGGCCCCGTGGCCGCCATCGCGGCTTTCGACAGCGAGGATGAGGCGATCCAGCGGGCCAATGACACGGAGTATGGCTTAGTGGCCTATGTCCACAGCCAAGACCCCCGCCGCATCTACCGCGCCAGCCGGGCGCTATGTTTCGGCATGGTGGCGGTGAACCGCACCAAGGTGACCGGCGCGCCGATCCCCTTTGGCGGCACGAAACAATCGGGGATCGGGCGCGAGGGATCGCGGCTGGGGCTCGAAGCCTTTACGGAAGTCAAATACGTCTGCCGTGACTGGGCCTAAGATTTAAAGGATACGGCGCAAAGGCGCGTCGGAAGAAAGGAAAGACCAATGCTGAAGAACGATATGCTCGAACAATGGGACCGTGAAAATTTCTTTCACCCCTCCACCCATCTGGCGCAGCACGCGCGCGGCGAAAGCCCGACCCGTGTGATCAAGACCGCCAAAGGCAGCCATATCACCGACCGCGACGGCAACCAGATGCTCGACGCTTTTGCCGGTCTCTACTGCGTGAACGTGGGCTACGGCCGGACCGAGATCGCCGAGGCGATTGCCGAGCAGGCGCATGAACTGGCCTATTACCACTCCTACGTCGGCCACGGCACCGAGGCGAGCATCACCCTGTCCAAGATGATCCTCGATCGCGCGCCCGAAGGCATGAGCAAGGTCTATTTCGGTCTCGGCGGGTCGGACGCGAATGAGACCAACGTCAAGCTGATCTGGTACTACAACAACATTCTTGGCCGCCCCGAGAAGAAGAAGATCATCAGCCGCTGGCGCGGCTATCACGGCTCGGGGCTGGTGACAGGCTCGCTCACCGGGTTGGAGCTGTTTCACAAGAAATTCGACCTGCCGCTGGCGCAGGTGGTCCACACTGACGCGCCCTATTACTACCGCCGCCCTGACGCCAACATGAGCGAGGCGGAGTTCACCGCCCATCTGGTGGGCGAGTTGGAAGCGCTGATCGAACGCGAAGGGGCCGACACCATTGCCGCCTTCATCGGGGAGCCGGTTCTGGGTACCGGGGGCATCGTGCCGCCGCCCGAGGGCTATTGGGCCGCCGTGCAAGAGGTGCTGAACAAGCATGACATCCTGATGGTCGCGGATGAGGTCGTCACCGGCTTTGGCCGTCTGGGGTCGATGTTCGGCTCGGATCACTACGGCATGAAGCCTGACCTGATCACCATCGCCAAGGGGCTGACCTCGGCCTATGCGCCGCTGTCGGGCTCCATCGTGGGCGACAAGATGTGGAAGGTGCTGGAGCAGGGCACCGATGAAAACGGCCCAATCGGCCACGGCTGGACCTATTCGGCCCACCCCATCGGCGCGGCTGCGGGGATCGCGAACCTCAAGCTGATCGACGATCTGAAGCTGATCGAGAATGCCTCGGACGTGGGCGGCTATCTGAATGCGCAGATGAAGGCCGCATTGGGCGATCACCCCAAGGTGGGCGACATCCGGGGCGAAGGCATGCTCTGCGCCGTGGAGCTGGTCGAAGACCGCGATGGCCGCACGCCCTTCGATCCGGCGCGCAAAGTAGTGCCGACCATCGTCGGCGATATGGTCAAGGCCGGTGTCATCGCCCGCGCCATGCCCCAAGGCGACATCATCGGTTTCGCGCCGCCCTTCTGCCTGACCCGCGAAGAAGCGGACAAGGTCGTGGGGGTCACCGCCGACGCGATCAAGGCGACCTTGGGCTAAGGCGCAAATCTACGAGACACTTGAGCGGCCCGGCGGAAACGTCGGGCCGTTTGCATTGGAGGGAATCACACCCCGCGAGAGGTGCCGCAGCTAGACCGATCAAAAATGAAAAAACGGTAAACAGGGCCGTTCATCGGGCCAGATTCTCCCGATATGGAAACAGTGCCCCGGTTTGTCGCCTATTTACTAAGAATTCGCCAAAATTAGGCCACAGTTCCCAGAGAAATTAGAAGAAAGCAGCGGTCCGTCCAGTTTGGGGCCAAAGATTTTTATCTGTGGAGAGATGTAATGAGAATTCTGGCGGTGGATGACGATCCGATTATCCTCGAATTGCTTGGGCAATTTGTAGAGATCATCGGCGCGCATGAACTGACAACCGCCCCATCGGCTCTGCATGCGGTTGATATGTTGGGTGATCCCAACCTTGGCCCGATTGATTGCTTCATGCTTGATATTCAGATGCCGGGCATGGATGGGATCGAACTGGCGCAGCACATCCGCAATTCGGCGCGCCATGCCGATACGCCGATCCTGATGCTCACCGCGATGTCCGACAAACGCTATATCGACGCGGCCTTTGCCGCCGGGGCGACCGACTATGTGACCAAGCCTTTCGAGATTGCCGAACTCAAGGCCCGCATCGGGCTGGTCGAAGGCATGGTGAAAGAACGTCAGCAGCGGACCAAGAAGATTTTCGCCGCCAAGACAATCGCCGATCAGGCGACGCATATGGAGTTGTTCGAGCCGGTCCCGATCTATGACGTGGACAATGTGATCGACTATACCGCGATGGAGAACTACGTCGCCCAATTGTCGCGCAGCGCGCTTTTCGGCTCCACCGCCTTTGCCTTCACCATCCGCGAGGTCGATGCCTTCCACGCGACGATGACCTCTTTCGAGTTCTATAGCCTTGTCTCCGATGTGGCCGAAATCCTGTCCGATACGCTCGTCGATCATCAAGTGCTGATGTCCTACGCGGGCAATGGCACTTTCGTATGCGTTACAGAGAGCGGCTGGCGCCCGAATATGGGCGGTTTGATGGATGCGGTTAACTTTGAGTTGTCTCAAACTGAATTGTTCGACAATAATGGCGAGCGTGTTCACCCGCGTGTCAGCGCGGGAGAGGCCGTGCGGCTGATCTGGAAAAGCGGCAATTCCGTCATGGATGCGCTGGCGCAGGCCCATGCGAGTGCAGAAGCCGCCAGTGAGGCGCATACGAGATCGCTCAATGATTTTTGGCAGAATGATCAACAGGCATGACTAAAATGTTAGCGGAACTTCCCGGCATAGAGCGCATCAGGCAGCGCTTTGTCGAAATGCTGGACGAGCGTCAGACGCTGATCGCAACCCATGGGTTGGCCGCCTGGGACGGGACCACCGTAGACGAAATCAAAAGCAATCTAGCCAGCGCGCAGGCCATTCTGCACCAGATCGCGGGCAGCGCCGGGTCGCTTGGCTTCGAAGAGCTGGGCCGTCTGGCACGCAAATGCGAAACGCAGATTGTCGAGCATCTGGCCGGGCCGCGCGCCAACCACGCCGATTGCCCGATCGAGATCATCTCGGAACTGGATGGGTTCGTCGCCCATTGCCGGCAGGAAATCGACGCCCACGCCTAAGGGCGCGGCCACCGGTATTGAGCCGGTCCAAAACTTACTGACAATTTACCGCAAACCCGCCCGCAAGGGCAGGTCAAAGGCAAGTCGGCTCAGCCTGCTTGCATTGCCGCCTTGACCTGATCCGCCAGCGAGATCGGATCGAAGGGTTTGCTGATCACGTCAGCCGCCCCCAGATCACGAAGCTCTTCGATCTCATTATGCTGGGCGCGGGCGGTCATGAAGATCGCGGGCACGTCGCGCAGGCTCTCCATCTCGCGCATCTTCTCAAGCGTCTGGCGACCGGTCATGCCGGGCATCATCATATCGAGCAGGATCACATCGGGCGTGTAGGACTGAACCTGATTCAGCGCCGCTTCCCCTGTCTCGCATTGGACGACGTCGAAATCGCCGCTTAGCTCAAGCGCCATCAGCGCGATTTCACGAATATCGGCGTCATCCTCGACGTGCAGCAGTTTGATCATTCCATACTCTCTCTAGGAGGCTTCGCGCAGCAACGCGGCCGGTTCCTCTGCCGCTACCTGAGAATTTTTCTTCGGCAGGGTAAAGTAAAATGTCGTACCAAATCCCTCACGGCTGTCAAAACCTATTTTACCGCCGAGATTCTCGACGATGGCTTTGCAAACGCTGAGGCCCAGCCCGGTGCCGCCTTTGTCGGCCCGGTTGGAATTGGACAGATCGGCAAACCGCTGGAACACCTTGTGCTGCTCGGAAGCCGGAATGCCGGGGCCACGGTCCGCCACGGAGATGCGCAATTCGTCGTCATTCTCTTCGGCGCGGATGGTCACACGCTCCCCAGGTTTGGAGAATTTGGCCGCGTTCGACAGGAAGTTCGTCAGCACTTGAATGACCCGGTTCGGGTCCGTGGTGACCTTGTTCAAGTCCTCCGTCCCCTCGACCTGAATGCGCACGCCATGGCGCTGCTCGAGTGAGGCATTGGCGGCGCTGGTTTCGTGCAGAAGTTCCGCAATATCGACTTCCTCAAGATTGAATTCCAGCCGCCCGTTGGCGATTTTCTCAAGATCGAGGATGTCGTTGATGATCAGCACAAGCCGGTCGGCGTTCCGGTGGGAGATCTCCAGCAAGGCACGCGCCTTGCTGGGCAATTCGCCCGCCGCCCGCGACAAGAGCAACCCCATGGAGCCTTTGATCGAGGTCAGGGGCGAACGTAGTTCGTGACTGACCATCGAGATGAACTCCGACTTCATCCGCTCTTCGTTGATGATATCCGAAATGTCATGCAGCATAATCAGGAACCGCCCCGTCGCCCCACCGGTGGGCAGCAGCTTGATCGTAACTTGGAAATGGTTGCCAAACAGTTGCGTGTCGAACTGCGTCATCGCTTTGCCCGACTTTTTCAGCGCGCGGCAGGCGTTCAGCAGGGCCGGGTTGTCGCTTTCCTCGGTCAGGGTTTCGAGCGTTTGCGTGCGGTAGCTGTCCTTGCTCCAGCCGGTGCGGCTCATGGCGACGCGGTTCATATAGCTGAAGCGCTCTGTCTCGGCGTCGACGATCCAGATGTCATCGCGCAATTCATAGAGCGTTTCCGCCGTGTCGCGTTCGGCCAAAAGTTCGTTGGCATGGGTCACATCGGTACGGGCCGAGATCGACCCGGCCCAGGCGCCCTTTTTGTCGAAAAGTGGCATCACGGTGCACTGCGTCTGGATCACCCGACCATCGGCGCAGCGCAGCGGGGTTTCGCCCTGCCACGTCTTGCCAGCCATCAGGGTGGCGCGGATCTCTTCGGCAAGTTCGCGAAACTCTTCTTGGTAAAGCATCGACACAGGCTGGCCGATCAATTGATCGCGGGTGTAGCCCGTCAGTTCGATGAAACGGTCGTTGACCTGTTCCAGCATCCCGCCCGTATCCACGATATTTACAATGGCATGGCTGTCGAAAGCCTTAAGCCTTTGTTCCATATCTGAATTATCGGCAGGAGACTGCGGGTTTGCTTGCAATGCGGGCGCGGCAAAGGGCGTGAGCCCCGCCAGAATGATCGCACCGACGACGGGGATAACCTCCCCCATTTGGCCCGCGAAAAGTGCGGATGTTGCGGTGTACCAGCTGCCGGAAATGGCAGTGCCCAGAAAAAATGTGGCGGCGGTACGCTTGGTAAATGGCTTTGACGACACTTGGAATTCCTCGCCCCGAAGCGGACATGCTTAAAACTATAGCATGACTTGTGCATTGTAATTTAATCAAAATGCCAGAGCATATTGGCAATAATATGGCATGTCGCACTTTAGCGTCACTCCGCTGAAATGCCACGGTTTATAATGCGCCGGTTAAGAGGCGCGGGCGGTTGTCCCCGTAATTGAGTTGACCACCGAGCTGATCCCGCTCCGTGATTTGACAAGGTTGATCCCCACGCGGGGGTCGGGTTCGCGGTTGTTGTCTGCGGAAAGGCTGATGATTTTGGCCGCGGGATGCAGGCGGGTGATATCTTCCAGCAAAGAACGTGCATCGCCGTCGGGCAGGGACCAATCAAGGATCACGACGTCGAGTTCATCCTGGCCGATCAACTTCCGCGCTTGGGCAAGGTTGGTGACATTGGTCACCTCCGCCACGCTGTCCAACCCGGTGCGGATCACCTCGGCGAAGTTGATGTCGTCTTCGATATGCAACACGCGCAGCTTAGTGTCCCGCTCCTCCGCTTCCGCGTCGGGTGTGGCGGGCGTTTGCGCGATCTGCGCCTCGGCGATGGGGCAGGTGAACCAAAAGACGGTGACGCCGTTGGGGATGCTTTCAAACCCGATGGTGCCGCCTTGGCGTTTGATGATCTGCCGCGTGATGTTTAGCCCCAGCCCGGTGCCGCCCTTGGCGCGGGTGTCGGAGCCATCAGCCTGCGAGAAGGCCTGAAAGATGCGCGGGCGGAAGTTTTCCGGCACGCCGGGGCCGGTGTTCTGGATAAAGACGATGGCCCGGTCCCCCAGCCGCTCGGCGCGGATTTGCACCTCGCTCTCGGCATCGGAGTATTTGCAGGCGTTCGAAATCAGATTGGCCAGCACCTGCCGGGTGCGGCTTTCATCCACCCGAACCGTCAGCGGCTTGTCGGGCAGTTGCAGGCCCAGGGTGTTGTTATGGGTGATCGCAAAGGGCGACATTTCGTTGACCGAGTCGGTGATCACCTTGTTCAGATCGACATCATGGAAGTCGAACTGCACTTCGCCCGATGAAATCTTCTCAAGGTCGAGAATGTCGTTCACGATATGCGACAGGCGGTCGGCATTGCTGCGGGCGATGTCGATCAGCCGGATATGCGCGGGGAGGAAGCGGCTGTTGTCCGTGGTGTCGATCAGCCCCAAAGCGCCTTTGATCGAGGTTAGCGGCGTGCGCAGCTCATGGCTGACGGTCGAGACGAACTCGCTCTTGATATGTTCCAGCTTCTTTTGGTCGGTAATGTCGTTGATCTGAACGATAAAGACATAGCCGCGGGCGTTCTTGTCATAGGTCCAAGAGACGTTGAACAGGCCCCAGCGTTCATAGCCCAGCTTGTGGGTAATGCGGTATTCGGCCTGATAGGTCTGCGAACTGCGGGAATCGACCAGCCCACGCACCTCACCGTAGAGCTTTTTCAGATCGCCCTCGGGCATCAGATCGCCCAGTTTGGTGTTCGACAAAAGCTCTTCTTCGCTATAGCCGCAAAGGGTGCAAAGCGCGCTGTTGACGCTGTTGAAAACCCCGCCTTCGCCCAAGATCGCCATGCCCACCGGGGCCGCGGCCAGCACTTGGCGAAACCGCCGCTCGCTGGTTTCAAGCGCGTTGCGGGCGTGGACGATGTCGGTCACATCGGTCTGGGTGCCGACCATCCGCAGGGCGGTGCCGTTCTCATCGCGTTCGGTCACCACCGCGTCAGAGCGCATCCAGCGCCACTCACCGGTGCCGATCTTCAGCCGGTATTCGGTAACGGAACGTTGTTGCTGCCCCGAGATGCAGGCCTGATCAGTCTGGGTCAGCAGAGGCAGGTCATCGGGGTGAACGCGTTTG
Source organism: Sulfitobacter sp. 1A13368 (assembly GCF_043557275.1). Lineage (NCBI taxonomy): Bacteria > Pseudomonadati > Pseudomonadota > Alphaproteobacteria > Rhodobacterales > Roseobacteraceae > Sulfitobacter > Sulfitobacter sp. 1A13368. The sequence continues at coordinate 67,719 of NZ_JBIFFR010000005.1, forward strand.
AGGAATTCCCCCTGCGGGTCGGGCAGCCGCTCGAAATCCGCCATCCCCAGAATGCGCCGCCATGTGTCGGACACCTCGGATTTGCCGGTGCGCAGGTCGATGTCGAAAACCCCGATCTGCGCGCCTTCGAGGGCGAGGTCATAGAGCGCCTTGTTCCGCGCCAGCTCATCCTGCACCGCCAGTTCCGAGGTCAGGTCACGCACGATTGCAGTCACCCGCCGTTCGCCGGTGTGGGTGGTCCAATTGTTGCGTTGCAGATTAAGCTTGAGGTCTTGGCCAAAGCAGGTCTTGCCCGCCGCGTTGACCTGTTCGTGGTCGTGATCCTCAACCAGATCGGTGACGAGTTCGCCAAACTCCATCCCCTTGAGCGCCTCATGCCCATAGCCAAAGCAGACCAGCGCCGCTTGGTTGGCGAAGAGCACCCGGTCATTGCTGTCGAGCAAGAAGATGGGCGTCACCGCGTTTTCGATAACGGCGCGGTTTTCCTCTTCATGGGCGTCGATCTGGCGTTCGCGCAGCACGGCAAGCTCGCTCAGCGCGGCGCTGCGCTGGCGCAGGCTGCGGAAGGCCACGAAGAACAGGATCGCCAGAAGGATGCCAGAGACCAGCAGGATTTCCGGCACGGCACTATGGGTGGCGCGGTCAAAGCTGGCGGTGCTGACATGGACAACGGTCCAAGGGCGGCCAAAGCGTTCGATGGTTTGGGTGATGCTGTGGTGGCCGGTGGCGATGCCTTCGGGCGTGCTGTCGAAAATCCGGTTTTCGGGGGCCGTGGTCAGCCCATCGTAGACTTGGATGTCATAGGACTCTCCCTGAGCCGGGGTCAGCCCGGACAACAGGTTCGCCCCCACAAAAGGCGCATAGACCCAACCAATGAAACCGGCGGTTTCCTGCGCCGGGCTGTTGTCGGCGGCAAAGACCGGGCGCAGCAGCAGGAAGCCGGGCTGGCGGGTCTTGTCCTGCACCAGCAGGATGCGCGGCGTCAGCTTCGGCTCTCGCGTCTCACGGGCGCGCAGGGCGGCGCGGCGGCGGTCTTCGTTAAAGCTGATATCAAGGCCCACGGCCTCTGCATTCGGCCCTTGGGGGTAGATATACTGGATCACCATCTTCTCGGCATTGCCGGTGTCGGGGTGAATGCGGAAATCCTCGATCCCGAGGGCGGTGACCTTTTCGATGAACGCCTCTTCGGTGCCTCTGGCGACGGGGGCAACAAAACCGATGCCGTTGATGCCGGGCAGGAAGCTGTCGATCTCCAGCGTATCGACGTAATGCGCGAAATCGCTGGCCGTCACCTCGTCCGAGGCGTTCATGAAGGCGGCGATGCCATTGAGGCTTTGCAGATAGGTATGCATCCGCGCATCAAGGCTTTTCAGGCTTTCCTCGGCGATGCGATCAAAGGCCCGGTCGGCGGCGGCATCATTGCTGCGACTGCTGTAGAGGAACACCCCAAAGGTGATGGCAAGGCATCCGAGAAAGAGTATGAATTCGGGTCGCCGCACCAGTTCAAGCCTTTGTTTCTGGCCACCAAATGGCGGCAAAATCTTTCCCCGAAATGAACGTCGCGCATCGCGGGGGGGTATGTCCAATCCGGTCATATTCACCCACGGGTCGAAAAAATCAACAAACGGATTCGCCGCGCATGCAAAGCGCGGTGAATGTGGCTTTGCGGCAAAAGCCGCGGGAGGCCGGGCGATTTACGGCAGGGATTGTGACCCGTCACCGCGCGCTCTACCAATGACGGGCCGGGGAGGCGGGACAGAATATCGGGAGAGAGCAGCATGAACGACGAGACGCAGCTAGAGGGCCGCTATGACTATATCATTGTCGGTGCGGGCACCGCGGGCTGTGTCTTGGCCAACCGTCTCAGCGCCGATCCGGCCAATCGGGTTCTGCTGCTCGAAGCCGGGGGGGATGACAACTATCACTGGGTGAAGGTGCCGGTGGGGTATCTTTACTGTATCGGCAATCCGCGCACGGATTGGATGATGAAAACCGCGCCCGAGGCGGGGTTGAACGGGCGCTCTTTGGCCTATCCGCGGGGCAAGGTGCTGGGCGGCTGCTCGTCGGTGAACGGCATGATTTACATGCGCGGGCAGGCGGCGGACTATGACCATTGGCGGCAACTGGGCAATGCCGGGTGGAGCTGGGACGACGTGCTGCCCTATTTCCTGAAATCCGAGGATCACCATGCGGGCGGCAGCGAGATGCACCGCGCGGGGGGCGAGTGGAAGGTCAGCAAGCAGCGCCTGCGGTGGGACATTCTGGAGGCCGTGCAAGACGGCGCGCGGGAGTTCGGGATCGAGCCGCGGGCCGATTTCAACGATGGCGACAACGAAGGTTCGGGCTTTTTCGAGGTGAACCAGAAGGGCGGCGTGCGTTGGAACACGGCGCGCGGTTTCCTGCGCTCTGCGATGAAGCGCCCCAACCTGCGGGTGATCACCCATGCGCATACCGATGGGTTGGTCTTGGACGGCAAGCGCGTGACCGGCGTGCGTTTCACCCATAAGGGCCGCGCGATGCGCGCCGAGGCCGAGGGCGAAGTGTTGCTTTCGGCAGGGGCGATCAATTCGCCCAAGATCCTTGAGCTGTCGGGGATCGGGCAAGGTGACCTTTTAGGCGGCATGGGGATCAACACGCTGCACGATCTGCCCGGCGTTGGGGAGAACCTTCAGGATCATTTGCAAATCCGCACTGTCTACAAGGTACAGAACACCAAAACGCTCAACACGATGACCCATTCAATCTGGGGCAAGGGCCGGATGGGGCTGGAATACCTCCTGCGCCGCAGCGGTCCCTTGGCGATGGCGCCCAGCCAGTTTGGCATGTTCACCAAGTCCGACCCCGCGCTTGAGACACCGGATCTGGAGTATCACGTGCAGCCCCTGTCGACTGACAAGCTGGGGGATCCGCTGCACCCTTTCCCCGCGATCACCGTCTCGGTCTGTAACCTGCGGCCCGAAAGCATCGGCTCTTGCCATCTCACCAGCCGCGACAGCGCGGTGCAGCCCGATATCCGGCTGAACTATCTTTCTGCCGAGAATGACAAACGCGTGGCGGTCACGGCGATGAAACAGGCGCGTCACATCATGACGGCCAGGGCGCTGAACCCCTATGCGCCCGAGGAAATCCTGCCCGGCCCCGCCGTGCAGAGCGACGAAGACCTGCTCGACAAGGCGCGCGACATCGCCACGACGATTTTCCACCCCGTCGGCACCTGCAAGATGGGAAGCGATCCGATGGCGGTGGTCGATAGCGATCTGCGGGTGCATGGCTTAGGCGGTCTGCGCGTGGTGGACGCGTCGATCATGCCCAAGATCGTCTCGGGCAACACGGCTTCGCCGACGGTGATGATCGCCGAAAAGGCCGCTGATGCCATTCTGGCGGGGCGGTAGGCGATGCTGACCACGCGGCTGACCAAACGGCTGGGGATCGACCACCCGATTATCCAAGCGCCGATGGCCTTCGCCGCAGGCGGGCGGCTCGCGGCGGCGGTCTCAGGCGCGGGTGGTTTGGGAATGATCGGCGGGGCTTATGATGCCGGCGATTGGATCGCCGAGCAGATGGATGTGGCGGGTAACCAATCGGTCGGCTGCGGTTTCATCACTTGGAAGCTGCGCGAGCATCCGCAGGCGCTGGAACAAGCGCTCGACCGTGATCCGGCGGCGATCTTTCTTTCCTTCGGCGACCCGGCAGAGTTTCTCCCCGCGATCCGCGCGGCAAAGGTGCCGTTGATCTGTCAGGTGCAAACCCTGCGCGACGCCGCTCATGCGATTGATCTGGGGGCCGAGATCATCGTCGCCCAAGGGGCCGAGGCTGGCGGCCACGGCGAGAAACGCGCGACCTTTACCCTCGTCCCCGAAGTCGCGGATCACATCGCCCGCCATGCGCCCGAGGTGCTGCTTTGCGCCGCAGGCGGCGTCGCGGATGGGCGCGGGTTGGCGGCGGCGCTGATGTTGGGGGCCGATGGTGTGGTCGTCGGCTCGCGGTTCTGGGCCTCGGAAGAGGCGCTGGTGCATCCGGCGCTGTTGGACGCCGCGATTGAGGCGACCGGCGATGACACGTTGCGCAGCACCGTCACTGACATCATGCGCGGCTATGATTGGCCCAAACGCTACACGGGCCGTGTCTTGCGAAACGATTTTACCGACTGCTGGCATAAAGACCCCGACGGGCTGCGCGCTGCGCTTGCGCAGGAGTTGCCGCGGTGGCAGGCGGCGGTGGCAGCGGGGGATGCCCGCACCGCCAACGCCTTTGTCGGAGAGGTGGCAGGGCTGATCGGTGCGGTCAGCCCCGCCGCTGATATCCTGCGCGATATCGTCCAAGGGGCCGAAGCGGCCTTGGTCCAGACCTTCACCCGGTAACGGGGCGGGGGCGGCCAAGGCGGCTTAGCCGTGATCTTCGACCTCTTCGCGGCCCGGCACATGTTCGCGGGCGGGGGCGGTCTCCCAATTCTCGATCACCTCCATTGCTTCATCCGCGCTTTCGACAAAGCGGAACAGGTCGAGGTCTTCGGCAGAGATCGTGCCCGCATCGGCCAGCGCGTCCCAGTTGATGATCTTTTCCCAGAACTCACGGCCAAATAGCAAGAAGGGCACCCGGTTCATGCGGCCTGTTTGGATCAGCGTCAGCGCCTCAAAGAGTTCGTCCATCGTGCCGAAACCACCGGGGAAGACGCAGATCGCGCGGGCACGCATCAGGAAATGCATCTTACGGATCGCGAAGTAGTGGAAGTTGAAGCATAGCTCCGGCGTGACATATTCGTTGGGCGCCTGCTCGAACGGCAGCACAATGTTGAGCCCGATGGAATGGCCGCCCGCGTCCAGCGCGCCGCGGTTGCCCGCCTCCATCACACCCGGCCCGCCGCCGGTGACGATGACATTCTCGGTGCCGCCGCTTTCCATCGACTTTTCGGTCATCAGACGGGCAAAGGTGCGCGTCTCGTCATAAAAACGCGACAGATCGGCCAGCGTCTTGGTCCGGGCGGTGTGTTTCTCGGCCGGTTCGGGAATGCGTGCGCCCCCAAAGAGCACGATGGTGGATTGGATGCCGTGGGCGTCCAGCAGCAGTTCTGGCTTGAGAAGCTCCAGTTGCAGACGCACCGGGCGCAGCTCATCGCGGCACATGAAGTCATCGTCGGTAAAGGCCAGACGATAGGCAGGCGCGCGGGTTTGCGGCGTGTCGGGGGCGTCTTGGGCTTTGGCGCGGTCCACATTGGCGCGGCGCAGGGGGTGGCGGTGTTCGTCGGTCATCCTCGGGTCTTTCCTTGGTCTAGGGCTTGGCTCAGGTGGCGCGATGGCCGCTTAGGTCAAGATGCCCTGTTGTTCGGCGAATGACCACGCCCCTCATCGCCCGGCAATTGCACCCTAGGCAGTGCAAGGCTATAGCCCTCAAAAGGCCTTTTCATCATTCGGAGACTTGCCCCATGTCCAACGCCCAACTTGAAACCGCCATCGAAGCCGCTTGGGATACCCGCGATCAGATCACATCCGCCACCACTGGCGAAGTGCGCGACGCCATCGAAGAGACGCTGAACGCGCTCGACAGCGGCAAGCTGCGCGTGGCGGAAAAGCAGGACGACGGTCAGTGGCACGTCAACCAGTGGGCCAAGAAGGCCGTGCTGCTGGGCTTCCGCATCAAGGACATGGAACATCAAGAAGGCGGCCCGCAGGGCGCTGGCTGGTGGGACAAGGTCGACAGCAAGTTCAAAGGCTGGGGCGATGCCGAGTGGAAAGAAGCCGGTTTCCGCGCCGTGCCGAACTGCGTCGTGCGCCGCTCGGCCTATATCGCGCCCGGCGTGGTGCTGATGCCGTCTTTCGTGAACATCGGCGCCTATGTCGACACTGGCACCATGGTTGATACATGGGCGACCGTCGGCTCCTGCGCCCAGATCGGTAAGAACGTGCACCTTTCGGGCGGCGTCGGCATCGGCGGCGTGTTGGAACCGATGCAGGCCGGTCCGACCATCATCGAAGACAATTGCTTTATCGGCGCACGGTCAGAAGTCGTCGAAGGCTGCATCGTGCGCGAAGGCTCGGTGCTGGGCATGGGCGTCTTCATCGGACAGTCGACCAAGATCGTCGACCGCGAGACCGGCGAGATCATGTATGGCGAAGTGCCCGCAGGTTCGGTCGTCGTGGCGGGCACCATGCCGTCGAAGAACAACGTGAACCTCTACTGCGCTGTGATCGTGAAACGGGTGGACGCCAAGACCCGCTCCAAAACCTCGATCAACGAGCTGCTGCGCGACTGAACGGAACCAAATGCCCCGTCATGGCGTTGAGACCTGAATTTAAAGGAGATTGACGACATGACGGGTATCGGTTGGTTTGCCGCAATCATCGTGGGCGGCCTTGCGGGCTGGATCGCGGAAAAGATCATGAAATCGGACATGGGTCTGATCATGAACATCATCCTCGGCATTCTGGGTGCCTTGGTCGCGAACTGGCTCTTGATGCTGATCGTCGGCAGCACGCTGGGCGGTTGGTTCGGTCAGTTGGTGGTGGGCGTCATCGGTGCCTGCTTGCTGATCTGGGTCACGCGGATGGTCCGCGGCAAGACTTAAGGGCAGGGGCGCGGCCCCTTTCCAAATCCAAGTGAAACGGTTAGGGCTGCCGAAAGCAATCGGCGGCCCTTATCATGTCTGAACCCAAGAAAACCAAAAAACCTTCGCGCCAGCAGGTCTTTACCCTTTTGGTTCAGATCGGCCGCAAGGATGGTGACGGTCTGCCCGACAAGGCCACCGGTGCTGCGCTGATGTGTTTTGCCTCTGGTATCGACGAGGCCGAAGCCGTGCGCGAGACCGTGGCGATCCTCAAACAGGCCGATACCAACCCGCTTGACGTGACCGGCTACGGCACGCTGGAAGAGCGCGAGGCCGAAGGTCAGGAGATCGACGCCGAGGAACGCGCCCTGATGCAGCGCGCTTTGGAAGAAAACTCGGTCATCGTCGCGCAAATGACCCCCTTTTACGACTGACCCGCGCCCCACACGGGGAATTGCAATGCGCCCCCTTGGCATCGGCGCGATTTGCCCACACAAGTTACCGGACTAGCGATAACCCCTGAAAAGGAGCCGATATGTCCGGTCTCGACCCTGTTGATCTCACCGCGAAACTGGTGCGCTGCGCCTCTGTCACCCCCGCGAACGATGGCGCGCTGGAAGTGCTCGAAGAGGTGTTGGGCGCGGCGGGTTTCGACTGTACGCGCGTCGATCGGGGCGGCATCTGCAACCTCTTTGCCCGCTGGGGCAACAAGGGCAACACCAAGTCCTTCGGCTTTAACGGCCATACCGATGTCGTGCCCATCGGGGATGAGGCGGATTGGTCGATGCCCCCCTTCGGGGCCGAGATCAAGGACGGCATCATGTATGGCCGCGGCACTACGGATATGAAATCGGGCGTGGCGGCTTTCGTCGCAGCGGCGGTGGATTTCGTAAAGGACACGCCGCCCGACGGCTCCATCGTGCTGGCGATCACCGGGGATGAAGAGGGCGATGCCCTCGACGGGACCACGGCGCTCTTGGACTACATGACCGAGAACGGCGAGCGGATGGATGTCTGCCTTGTGGGGGAGCCGACTTGCCCCGAGACCATGGGCGATATGATCAAGATCGGGCGGCGCGGCTCGATGAACGCGCATTTCAAGGTGACGGGCAAACAGGGCCATGCGGCCTATCCGCACCGCGCGAACAACCCGCTGCCCGCGATGGTGCGGCTGATGGATCGTCTGGCCAGCCATGAGTTGGATCAGGGCAGCGATCACTTCGACCCTTCGACGCTGGCCGTGGTCACCGTGGATACCGGCAACAAGGCAACCAATGTGATCCCGGCACAATGCCGCGGCGCGGTCAACATCCGGTTCAACGACCACCATTCGGGGGCAAGCCTCAGCGACTGGCTGCGGGGCGAGGCGGATAAGATCGCCGAGGAATTCGGCCTGCAAGTGGATGTAGAGATCAAGATCTCCGGCGAGAGTTTCATCACCCCGCCGGGCGCCCTGTCCGATCTGGTCGCGGGCGCGGTTGAGGCTGAGACGGGCGTGCAGCCCGAGCTTTCCACCACCGGCGGCACTTCGGACGCGCGTTTCGTCAAGGCGCATTGCCCGGTGGTGGAGTTCGGTCTGGTGGGCCAGTCCATGCACCAAGTCGATGAGCATGTGCGGGTCGAACATATCGAACAGCTCAAATCCATCTACGCGCGCGTGCTGCGGAATTATTTCACGTGAAACCAACGCTTATCGTCATGGTGAAAGAGCCGCGTCCCGGTCGGGTGAAAACCCGTCTGGGCCGCGACATCGGCATGGTCGGCGCGGCTTTGTGGTTTCGCCATCAGACCCGCCGCCTGTTGCGTCGGATCGAAGATCCGCGTTGGCAGGTGGTGCTGGCCGTGGCCCCGGACGTGGAAGGGCTGCAAAGCCGCGTCTGGCCCGCGCATCTGCCGCGCTGGCCGCAAGGGCGCGGCAACCTCGGTGACCGTATGGCGCGGATGCTGCGCAGCGCGCCGGGGCCGGCCTGTGTGATCGGGGCGGATATTCCGGGCATCAACCGCAAGGAACTGGCGCGGGCATTCGATGCGCTTGGCAACCATGACGCGGTGTTTGGCCCGGCGCCCGATGGGGGCTATTGGCTCGTGGGGCTAAAACATCCCCGCCGCGCGCCGCCCAGCCTGTTTGACCCGGTGCGCTGGTCTGGCCCCCATGCGCTGTCCGACAGCCGCGCGACCCTGCCGGGCTACCGCATTGCCGAGGTCGCTACCCTGCGCGACGTGGACGAAATTCACGATTTGCCATGACGACAGGGGGGCTGCGTGCTACCTGCTGAGGTATGAGCAAGATACCCAGCAAATCCGAGATCCTCGACTGGATCGAACAGAACCCCACGCTGACCGCCAAGCGCGACATCGCCAAAGCCTTTGGCATCAAAGGCGCGGCGCGGATCGACCTGAAGCGCGTGCTGAAAGAGCTGGAGGCCGAGGGCCATCTGGAAAAGCGCAAGCGCAGCTATCAGGATCCCGACCGCCTGCCGCCGGTCTCGGTCTTGCTGGTCACGGGGCCGGACAGCGATGGCGATCTTTTTGCCAAGCCGATGGAGTGGCATGGCGAGGGCAAAGAACCCATCGTTCTGCTGATCCCGCGCGAGAGTGACCCGGCGCTTGGCGAAGGTGACCGCATTCTGGCGCGGCTGACGCTGGTAAAAGGCGAAGATCACCACTATGAGGCCCGGCTCATTCGCCGCATCGGCTCCAACCCGCGCAAGGTGTTGGGCATCTTCCGCAAAGCGGCCGAAGGCGGGCGGATCGTCCCGATCGACAAGGGCACGGACCGCGAATGGCGCGTCGGTGCCGACCATACACATGGCGCGAAAGACGGTGAACTGGTCGAGGCCGAGCAGGCCGGACCGAAGGCACGTATGGGATCGCCCCGCGCACGCATCGTCGAACGGCTGGGCGACCCGTCCGAGCCGCGCGCGGTCTCGCTCATCGCGATCCACCAGCACGGCATCCCCGACGACTTCCCCGACGATGTGATCGCACAGGCCGATGCCGCCAAGCCACAAGGCCTCAAGGGTCGCGAAGACCTGCGCGACCTGCCGTTGGTCACCATCGACCCCTCCGATGCGCGGGACCATGATGACGCCTGCTATGCCCATGCCGACGACGACCCCAAGAACGAGGGTGGCCATGTCGTTTGGGTCGCCATTGCCGATGTGGCCGCCTATGTGACGCCGGGCTCGGCGTTGGACCGCGAGGCGCGCAAGCGCGGCAACTCCACCTATTTCCCTGACCGCGTGGTGCCGATGCTGCCGGATCGGCTCTCGGGTGATCTGTGCTCATTGCACGAGGGCGTGCCGCGTGCCTGTATCGCCGTGCGCATGGTGCTGGATGCCAAGGGCAACAAGATCGGCCATACGTTCCACAGGGGCCTCATGCGCTCGCCCGCCTCGCTGCATTACGAGGAAGTGCAGGACGCCATCGACGGCAACCCGAACGACCGCACCGGCCCGCTGTTGGAGCCGGTGTTGAAGCCGCTCTACGCCGCCTACGGTGCGCTGAAGACCGCCCGCGCCGAGCGGCAGCCGCTGGAGTTGGACCTGCCCGAGCGCCGCATCGAATTGGGCGATGATGGCAAGGTAAAGTCGGTAAACTTCCGCGAAAGGCTCGACGCGCATAAGCTGATCGAAGAGTTCATGGTCTTGGCCAATGTCGCCGCCGCCGAGACGCTGATCAAAAAGAAAACCCCGCTGCTGTTCCGCATTCACGAGGAACCCTCGCCAGAGAAGCTCGAATCCCTGCGCGAAACCGCACAGGCGGCGGGTTTCACGCTGGCCAAGGGGCAGGTGCTGCAAACCGCGCATCTCAACCGCCTGCTGGATCAGGCAGCGGGGACCAATGATGCCGAGTTGATCAATCTCAGCACCCTACGCTCGATGACGCAGGCCTATTATGGCCCGGCGCATATCGGGCACTTCGGCCTTGCCCTGCGCTCCTACGCGCATTTCACCTCGCCCATCCGCCGCTATGCTGACCTCATCGTGCACCGCGCGCTGATCACGGCGCATGGCTGGGGCAAGGATGGGCTGACGCCCGAAGAGATTGAGGGGCTGGAGCAGACCGGCGCGCATATCTCCGACACCGAGCGGCGCTCGATGGTGGCCGAGCGTGACACGACCGACCGCTACCTTGCCGCCTTCCTGTCGGAGCGCGTGGGCAACGAGTTCACCGGACGGATCAGTGGCATCGCGCGTTTTGGTGCCTTCGTGAAGCTGGACGAGACGGGCGCGGATGGTCTGGTGCCGATGCGCTCGCTCGGGCGGGAGTATTTCCACCACGACGCCGAGGCGCAGACGCTGATGGGCTCGGACACCGGCATGACCATCGGCCTTGGCCAGCGTGTCACCGTGCGGCTGGCAGAGGCGGTCCCCGTGACCGGGGGCATCGCGCTGGAATTGCTTGAGATCGAAGACCAAAAGGTCAAGCAAGGCGGAGGTGGGGGCCGCCGCAGCCCGGCGGGCCGTAGCAAGCCGCGCGGCAAGGCCGTGAAAGCCAAGCGCAAGAAGGACAAGATCAAACGCAAAGTGACCCGCACCCGCCGCTGAGGCGGCAAACCGGCGGAGCTTCGCGGATGGCCGCCCCCCTCCCTTTCCACCGGGGCGGGGCGGGCATAGGATTTGCCGTAACTCTATGAGGTGAGGCGATTATGATCCGGCACTACGCGATGATTTCAGGCATTCTAGCGATTGCTGGCATGGGGGCTCCGGCCTTTGGGTCTGGCCCGACTGAATCGCTGCGTCCCGCGCCACGCGCGCCGCAGGCCGTGCTGGCCGCCGTGGCCCCAGCGGCGCAGGAACCCGTGGCAGAGGCCAGTGGCGACGATGCCGGGCTGCGCGCTTGGGTGAAAGAATTCCGCCCGCGCGCCCTGCAACAGGGCATCGACCCGGATGTCTTTGACCGTGCATTGGATACGGTCAGCTATGATCCGGAGGTGATCCGCCGCGACCGCAACCAATCGGAATTCACCAAAACGATTTGGGATTACCTCGACACCGCTACCTCGGACCTGCGGGTGCAGAATGGGCAGAAGGCGCTGGCCCAATGGCAACGCACGCTGGAAGAGATCGAAGCGGAATACGGTGTCGAGAAAGAGATCGTCACCGCGATCTGGGGGCTTGAGAGCGCCTATGGCAGCTTCCGGGGCGGGGATCGGGTGCTGGATTCACTGGCCACCCTTGCCTATGACGCGCGGCGGGCGGAATTTTTCGAAGGCGAATTGATTGACGCCCTGCGCATCCTTCAGGCGGGCGATACCGATGCCGATCAATTGCGCGGCTCTTGGGCCGGCGCGATGGGGCATACGCAGTTCATGCCCTCGTCCTTCCACGCCCATGCGGTCGATTGGGATGGCGACGGGCGGCGCGACATCTGGGGCGATGACCCCAGCGATGCGCTGGCCTCTACCGCCGCCTATCTCAAGCATTTCGGCTGGACCGAAGGGCAGCCTTGGGGGGTCGAAGTGGCTCTGCCCGAGGGGTTCGACTATCTGCTGGCCGACCGCGCGGTGACCAAGACCCCGGCGGAATGGGCCGACCTTGGCGTCACCGCGCTGGAGGGCGGGGCGGTGGCGGATCATGGGCCGGCCTCGATCTTGCTGCCCGCGGGCGCCGAGGGGGCCGCCTTTATGATCTTTCCCAATTTCGCGGTGATCGAGCGCTATAACACGGCGGATGCCTATGTCATCGGTGTGGGTCATCTGGCCGACCGTATCGGCGGCGCGGGCGAGATACAGCAGGACTGGCCCCGCGAAGACCGTGCGCTGAGCTTTGATGAGCGGATCGAATTGCAGACCCTGCTGACCGAAGCGGGTTTTGACACGCAAAAGATCGACGCCAAGATCGGGCCGCTGACCGTCAATGCCGTGCGCAGCTATCAAAAGGCCGAGGGGATCGCGCCCGATGGCTATGCCTCTCCCCGGCTGCTGGCTCGACTGCGCGCAGAGTGAGGGTGCGCCCCCAATTGGGGGCAACCCGATGTTTTAGGACGCGGCTTTGAGCATGTCCTTGTCTTTCAGATCGGCATAGGTCGCATGCAGTGCCTTGGTCGCCCGTTCGGCGAAGATCTTGATCTCTTCCGGGGTAATGATCAGCGGCGGAGAGATGATCATCCGGTCGCCGACATGGCGCATCACCAGATTGTTGGCAAAGCAATGTTCGCGGCAGATGTATCCGGCTGTGCCGCTATCAGTGAATTTAGCGCGGCTTTCCTTATGCGGCGTCAACGGGAGGGAGGCCATCAGGCCCGATACGTTCACCCCGCCCACCAGCGGATGCTCTCCCAGCTTGTCCAACGCCTCTTTCAGCGCGGGGGCGGCGACGTTTTGCACATGGGCGACGATGTTCTCTTCCTGCATGATCCGCAGGTTTTCCAGCGCCACGGCAGCGCAGACCGGGTGGCCGGAGTAGGTGTAGCCGTGGTTGAACTCACAGGCGTTGATGACCTCGGCCACCTCGTCGCAAACGATCGACCCGCCGATGGGCGCGTAGCCCGAGCTCAGCCCCTTGGCGATGGTCATGATATGCGGCTTGATGCCCATGGTCTGCGAGCCAAACCAATTGCCCGTCCGACCAAAGCCGCAGATCACCTCGTCAGCGATCAGCAGAATGTCGTGTTTGTCGCAGATGCGCTGAATCTCGGGCCAATAGGTGCTGGGCGGCACGACGACCCCGCCCGCGCCCTGAACCGGTTCGGCGATAAAGGCCGCGACCTTGTCCGCGCCCAGCTCGACAATCTTCGCTTCCAGCTCCTGCGCGCGTTTCAGACCGAAGTCTTCGGGCGACATATCCCCACCTTCGGCATACCAATCGGGCTGGCCGATGTGATGGATGCCGGGGATCGGCAGGCCGCCTTGCTCATGCATATAGGTCATGCCGCCAAGACTGGCGGAGCCGACCGAAGAGCCGTGATAGGCGTTCTTGCGGCTGATGATATGGCTTTTCTCAGGCTTGCCCTTTTGCGCCCAATAGGTACGCACCATGCGCAGATTGGTGTCATTCGCCTCTGACCCGGACCCGGCAAAGAAGACATGGTTCAGATCACCGGGGGCGAGGTCGGCCAGTTCCTTGGCCAGCGCGATGGCGGGCACATGGGTCGTTTGGAAGAAGGTGTTGTAATAGGGCAGTTCGTTCATCTGCCGCGCGGCGACATTACCCATCTCTTCGCGGCCATAGCCAAGGTTCACGCACCACAACCCGGCCATCGCATCGAGAATCTCATTCCCCTCGCTGTCGGTCAGGTAGATGCCCTTGGCCCTTGTGATGATGCGCGCGCCCTTGTCGCCCAATTCATCATTGGTGGTGAAAGGATGCATGTGATGCGCCGCATCCAGCGCCTGAAGGTCCGCGGTGGGGAGGTGATTCGTGATGGGCGGCATGGGGATGCACCTTCTATTTGCATGAAAAATAAGCTTAGCCGCAGAATATGATCAAATTATTGCATGTCAATCGAATCAACGCGGAACGGGCAGACCATCGAGGGCTGCGCGGATTTGGGTCATTCCTTGGGCAACATCGCCCGCCATGACCTCTCCCGCCAAAGCGGCGTTGCCCTCGGCAAAGGCTGCCAAAAGCTCGGCATGTTTATCGGGCAGATTGCTGGTGCCATAGCGCCCGCAAACCACCCGAAGCGAGGGGCCGAAACGCAGCCAAAGACGGTCCACCGTCGCGGCCATGATCGGGGCTTCGGCAAGGTCGTAAATCATCCGGTGAAAGCTGTAGTTCTGCATCAAATAGCCGCCGACATCGCCCCGGTCGATGGCATGGTTCAGCGCGTTGTCACAGGCTTTCAAAGCGTTCAAACGCTCATCAGTCATGCGGTTTGCGGCGCGTTTGGTCAGTTCCGGCTCTAGCGTTTCCCGCATGAATCCCAGTTCTTCCAGCCCCGCATGGTTCAGTTCCGGCACGGTGACCCGGCGGTTGCCCAAATGGGTCAGCGCCCCTTCCGAGATCAGGCGGCGGATGGCCTCGCGCACCGGCGTCATGCCCGCATCCAAAGCGGCGGTCAGACCTTGGATCGTGACCCCCTGTCCGGGGGCCAGATCGCCGAAGAGAATCATCTTTCGCAGGCGTTCGTAAACATGCTGATGGATCGGTGTCTTGGCCGCCGCATCGGCGGCGGGAAGCAATCTCGGATCGGTTTTTTCTGAACCCATGGGAGCGGTCTTTCCGTCTTGTTTCGCCGTGTCTTGCAGCATTTCATTCTGCATGAAAGCATAAACCATCTTGCCCGAAGAGGCAAAACTTGATCAAATTGACGAAAGGTGGGGATCAACCCGACCTGTCTAACGGGAGTATGAAATGAAACATGTGCTACTAAGCAGCGTCGCCGTCGCCACCTTGATGGCAGGTGCCGCCACTGCCGAAACGGTCCGGGTCTACAACTGGTCCGACTATATCGACGAATCCCTGCTGGATAAATTCGAAGAAGAGACCGGCATCGAATTGGTCTATGACGTGTTCGACAGCAACGAGGTGCTGGAGACCAAAATGCTCGCCGGTGGGTCCGGCTATGACGTGGTCGTCCCCTCGGGCACCTTCCTGCAGCGCCAGATCACAGCCGGTGCATTCCAGCCGCTGGACACCTCAAAGCTGCCCAACCTTGAGAACATGTGGGACGTGGTTTCCTCGCGGACCGAACAATATGATCCCGATAACGCCCATTCCATCAACTACATGTGGGGCACCACCGGCATCGGCGTGAACGTCGGCAAGGTGAAAGAGATCCTGGGCGACGATGCCCCAATCGACTCCTGGGACTTGGTTTTCGATCCGGCCAATATGGAAAAACTGGCCGACTGCGGCGTGCATTTCCTTGATGCCCCGGCAGAGATGATCCCCGCCGCGCTGAACTATATCGGCGAAGACCCCAACAGCCATGACCCCGATGTGATCGCCAAGGCCGAAGAGGTCTTCATGCCGGTCCGCCCCTACATCCAGAAGTTCCACTCTTCGGAATATATCAATGCCTTGGCCAACGGTGACGTCTGCGTCGCGGTGGGCTGGTCGGGCGATATCTTGCAGGCCCGTGACCGCGCGGATGAAGCCGACAACGGTGTCGAAATCGCCTATAACGCCCCCTCCGAAGGCGCGCAGATGTGGTTTGACCAGATGGCCATCCCGGTTGACGCGCCGAACCCCGAGGGCGCGCATAAGTTCCTGAATTTCATCATGGATGCCGAGAATATGGCTGCCGCGTCGAACTATGTGTACTACGCCAACGGCAACAAAGCCTCGCAAGAGCATCTGGTCGAGGATGTGATCGGCGACCCGGCGATCTACCCCTCTGAGGCGGCGCTGAACAACCTGTTCACCACCACACCTTACCCGCCGAAAGTACAGCGCGTGGTGACCCGGCTCTGGACCAAGATCAAGTCCGGTACTTGATCTGAGACAGGGGGTGCGGCCAGTCTGGTCGCGCCCCTTTTTCTTGCCCCGCGACCCCGAGCAAAGCCCGATCAAAGGATGTCTCAACCGTGAGCCCAACCGTCTTCGCCCCCTGGAACGACCCCGACGAAAAGCCGCTCATTCGCTTTAAGAATGTGACCAAGAAATTCGGCGAATTCGTCGCCATCGACGATCTGTCTTTGGATATCTACGCGCAGGAATTCTTTGCCCTGCTTGGGCCTTCGGGCTGTGGCAAGACGACGATGATGCGGATGCTGGCCGGGTTCGAAAGCCCCACCACCGGGCGCATCGAATTGGCAGGGCAGGACATCGCCCCGGTGCCCCCGAACAAACGCGCGGTGAACATGATGTTCCAATCCTACGCGCTGTTTCCGCATCTCAGCATCTGGGACAACATCGCCTTCGGCCTGCGCCGCGACAAGATGGAGAAGGACGCCATAGCCGCCCGCGTGGCCGAGATGCTGAAGCTCACCCGGCTAGAGAAATTCGCCCGCCGCAAACCGCATCAGATCTCCGGCGGCCAACGGCAGCGTGTGGCGCTGGCGCGCTCGCTAGCCAAAGCGCCGAAGCTTCTGCTGCTCGATGAACCCTTGGGCGCGCTTGATAAGAAGCTGCGGCAAGACACCCAGTTCGAGCTGATGGACATTCAAGAATCCACCGGCACCACCTTTGTCATCGTGACCCACGACCAAGAAGAGGCGATGACCGTCGCCTCCCGCGTGGCGGTGATGGACGAGGGGCGCGTGATTCAAGTGGCCACCCCGGCTGAAATCTACGAGGCGCCGAATTCCGTCTATGTGGCCGACTTCATCGGTGATGTGAACATCATCGAAGCCAGCACCAAGGCCATTGGCCAAGATCAATATCACCTGAACTGGATCGAAGGGCAGCCGCCGCTGACCGCGACTTCCGTCGCGTCGTTCAGTGAGGGGCAGCAAGCCCATCTTGCGATCCGGCCCGAGAAAATCCGCATTTCGACCGAGCGGCCCGAGGATGCGCCCAATGCGCTTCAGGGCAAAGTGCTCGACATCGCGTATTTGGGGAACCTCTCCACCTATCACGTCGAACTGCCCGGTGGGCAGGTGATCAAGGCGCAGACGGCCAACACTCGCCGCATCGCGCGCCGTGACATCACATGGGAAGACCCGGTCTGGATTTCATGGAGCGCCACCGCGGGCGTTTTGTTGGCGCAATGAACATGCGTCGTTTCGCCCTGATCGCGGTCCCGTACCTCTGGCTGTTGGCGCTGTTTCTGGTGCCTTTCCTGATCGTTTTCAAAATCTCCCTCTCCGATACGGCGTTGGCGATCCCGCCCTATACGCCGACGATCAAGGACGGCATCGGCGCCCTGATCGCCCAGTTGGATTTCGAGAATTTTACCTTCCTCGCCTCCGACGATCTTTATTGGAAAGCCTACCTTAGCTCCCTGCGCATCGCCGTTGTATCGACCGCGCTGACGCTCTTGGTCGGCTATCCCATCGCCTACGGCATGGCCCGCGCCCCCGAAGAGTGGCGCGCCACCTTGATGATGTTGGTGATCCTGCCGTTCTGGACCTCCTTCCTGATCCGCGTCTATGCGTGGATGGGCATCCTCAGCAACGAAGGGCTGCTGAACCAACTATTGATGGGGTTGGGTCTAACGGCAGAGCCTTTACAGATCCTTAATACCAATACGGCAGTCTATATCGGTATCGTCTATACCTACCTGCCGTTCATGATCCTGCCGATCTATGCCGCGCTGGACCGTTTGGATGAATCCCTGAACGAGGCGGCGGAGGATCTCGGCTGCTCGCGTTTGCAAGCCTTCTGGCTGGTGACGATCCCCTTGTCGCGCAACGGCATCGTGGCGGGCAGCTTCCTTGTCTTCATCCCGGCTTTGGGTGAATTCGTGATCCCCTCGCTCTTGGGCGGGTCGGGCACGCTGATGATCGGCAAGGTGCTGTGGGAGGAGTTCTTCAACAACCGCGACTGGCCGGTGGCGAGCGCGGTGGCGGTGATCCTGCTGTTGATCCTGATCATTCCGATCATCCTCTTCCAGCGCAACCAGCAGAAACAGGCGGAGGCCGAACAATGAAGCGGATGACATGGTTCAACGTGACCTCGCTGACGCTGGGGTTCGCCTTTCTCTACCTGCCGATGATCATTCTGGTGATCTACAGTTTCAACGCCTCGAAACTGGTGACGGTCTGGGCCGGATTCTCGACCCGCTGGTATGGCGAGCTGTTGCAGAACGAGGCCTTCCTGAATGCTGCGTGGGTCACGCTGAAGGTCGCGGTGATCTCGTCGTCCATTGCCACGGTGCTGGGCACCATGGCGGCCTATGTGCTGGTGCGCGGCGGGCGGTTCATGGGGCGGACGTTATTCTCCGGCATGATCTACGCGCCCTTGGTCATGCCCGAGGTGATCACCGGCCTGTCGCTCCTCTTGCTTTTCATCGGCATCGGGCTGGACCGGGGCGTGCTGACCATCGTGCTGGCGCATACGACCTTTTCAATGTGCTATGTCTCGGTCGTCGTCTCCTCGCGGCTGGTGTCCTTCGACCGTTCGTTGGAGGAGGCCGCGCTTGACCTCGGGTCCTCGCCATGGGAGGCCTTCCGCCTCGTGACCCTGCCGATCATCGCGCCTGCGGTGATCTCGGGCTGGCTTCTGGCCTTCACGCTCAGCCTTGATGATCTGGTCATCGCCTCCTTCACCGCCGGCCCGTCGGCCACCACGCTGCCGATCAAGATCTTCAGCGCCGTGCGTTTGGGCGTCTCGCCCGAGATCAACGCGCTCTCGACGATCATGATCGCCATCGTGACCGTGGGGGTCATCACTGCATCGCTGGTCAGCAAACGCTCAAGCCTGCGCGCGCAGGAGGAGGCCCGCGCGGCGGAACGGCCCGCCGCATGAAACGCATCTACGCGGATTTCGCCTATTCCGAAGCGCCGCGTGCGGGCTGCTGGTGGGACCAGACTCATGGCGCGCCGGAGCGTCCGGCGCTGCAAGGCGCGGCGCAGGCCGATGTTGTGATCATCGGCGGCGGTTTTACCGGCCTCAATGCCGCGCTGCATCTGGCGCAGGCCGGGGTCGGGGCCACGGTGCTGGAGGCCGAGCGGGTGGGCTTTGGCGCTTCGGGCCGCAACGGGGGCTTTTGCTGCTTGGGTGGCGGGATGCTGGATGACGCGGCGCTCGACCGGAAATTCGGGCGGGCCGAGCGGCTTGGCTGGCGGCAGGCCGAGGTGGCGGCGATCCGACAGGTGGAGGATTTCATCGCCGCCCGCGACATCAATGTCGACCGGCATTCCCAAGGGGAGACCCAACTGGCCCACCGCCCGCGTGATTTCGAAGAGATGCGCGGTAGGTTAGATTACTACGCGGAGAATTACGGCGTCACGGCCCGGTTGACCGAAAAGGCCGATCTGGCCGCTGAGGGGCTGAACGCAGGCTTCGAGGGCGCGATCACCGTGCCGATTGGCTTTGGCCTCAACCCCCGCAAATATGTGACCGCCCTCGCGCAGGCCGCGGAAGAGGCGGGGGCCGCGATCTATCACAACAGCCCGGCCACCGGGGTGACAGGGCACGAGGGCGCGTTCGAGGTCACGACCCCGCAGGGCCGCATCCGGGCCGAGCGGGTAATCATCGCCACCAACGGCTATTCCTCCGAAGACCTGCCGCCGTGGCTGGCCGCGCGCTACATGCCGACGCAATCCAGCGTGATCGTGACCCGCCCGATGACCGACGCAGAGCTTGCCGCCCAGGGATGGACCAGTCAACAGGCCTGCTATGACAGCCGTCATCTGCTGCATTACTTCCGGCTGATGCCTGACAATCGCATGTTGTTTGGCGTGCGCGGCGGGCTGATGTCCAACCCCAATTCCGAGCGGCGCGCGCTGGCCCGGGCCCGGGCGGATTTCGAGGCGATGTTCCCCGCGTGGCGCCATGTCGAAACGCCGCATGGCTGGTCGGGCATGGTCTGTATTGCGCGTAATCGCATGCCCTTCGTGGGGCAGGTGCCGGATCAGCCGGGGGTCTTCGCAGGGCTGTGCTACCACGGCAATGGGGTGGCGATGGCCAGCTATTCCGGTGCGCTCTTGGCTGATCTGGTGCGGGGCAAAACGCCCGAGCGGCCCTATCCTGCCCCCATGCGCGCCCCGCTCGCACGGTTCGAACTGGGCCGTTTTCGCCGGGCGGTCATGCCCTTTGCCTATGCGGGCTTCGCGCTGTCGGATCGCTGAGGGGGGCGGTCAGCCCTCTTCCCGCGCCGCGCGTTCCTTGGCCAGCGTCATCTGGCGCTGGCGTTCGCGGAACCGTTCCTTATCTTTTTCCGAGGTCTCATCCACACATTGATGACAGGACACTCCGGCCTCATAGGCGGGGTGCTGCGTGTCCTCAGGCAGGATCGGGCGGCGGCAGCCATGGCAAAGCATATGCGGCCCTTCACGCAGCCCATGGCCGACGCTGACGCGGTTGTCGAAGACGAAACAGTCGCCTTCCCATGTGCTTTCCTGTTCGGGCACCTCTTCGAGGTATTTCAGGATGCCGCCTTTGAGGTGGAAGACATCCTCGACGCCCTGACCGATCAGATAGTTGGTCGATTTCTCGCACCGGATGCCGCCGGTGCAGAACATCGCGATCTTCTTGTTGTGGAAGCGGTCTTTGTTCGCTTCCCACCACGCGGGAAATTCACCAAAGCTCTCGGTCTCGGGGTCGACCGCGCCTTCGAAGGTGCCAATCGCCACTTCGTAGCTGTTGCGCGTGTCGATGACCGCCACATCGGGGGAGCGGATCAATTCGTTCCAGTCCTTCGGGTCGACGTAATGGCCCACCTTGGCGCGGGGATCGACATCGGGCTGGCCCATCGTCACGATCTCGCGCTTGATGCGCACCTTCATCTTGCCGAAGGGCGGCTTGTCGCTGGTGGCCTCTTTCCACTCCAGATCCGCGCAGCCGGGCAGGGCGCGCAGATGGGCGATCACCGCGTCGATCCCGGCGCGCGGCCCGGCGATGGTGCCGTTCACCCCTTCGGGCGCCAGCAGCAGCGTGCCCATGACCGATTGCGCCTCGCAAAGCGCCAAAAGCGCGGGTTTGAGCGCGGCGGGATCGTCGAAGCGGGTGAAGTGATATAGCGCGGCGATGGTATACATGAGCGTCAAATAAGCGCTTCGGCGGCAAAGCTCAATCCGGCGCGTGCCATTGACCTACCCCATCCGCAGCCCTACCCCTTTCGGTAAGGAGAATGCCCATGACCCATGCCCTGATCGTGATCGACGTTCAAAATGATTTCTGCCCCGGCGGCGCGCTGGAAGTGCCACAGGGCGATGAGATTCTGCGCGGCATCAACGCGCTGATGCCCGAGTTTGACGCCGTGGTCCTGACGCAGGACTGGCATCCGGCGGCGCATTCGTCTTTTGCCTCATCGCATAAGAAGAACGGGCCTTACGAGGTCATCACCATGCCCTACGGCCCGCAGGTGCTTTGGCCCGATCACTGCATCCAAGGCAGCATCGGCGCGCAGTTCCACCCCGAGCTGCAAACCGACCGCGCCGATCTGATCATCCGCAAGGGCTACAACCCCGACATCGATAGCTATTCGGCGTTTTTCGAGAATGACCACCGCACGCCCACGGGGCTCGAAGGCTACCTGCGCACGCGTGGGATCGAACGGCTGACCATGGTGGGGCTGGCGCTGGATTTCTGCGTGAACTTCTCGGCGGTGGACGCGGCAAAACTTGGGTTCAAGGTCGATGTGCGCGAAGATCTCTGCCGCGCGATTGATCTGGACGGATCGCTTGCCAAAGCCCGCGAAGGCATGCGCGCGGCGGGGGTGACGCTGGCCTGATCCGCCGCTTTCCCCTTGCCCATCTGTCCGCCCCCTTGGCATGAAGGGGCATGCAATAAGGAACCTCCCATGGTCGACATCGCCACCCGCGTCTATAACCACAAGTGGAAGATCGACCCCATCGTGCGGTCGCTGATAGACACGGATTTCTACAAGCTCTTGATGTGCCAGTCGGTGTTTCGCAACAAGCCGGACACGCAGGTCACCTTTAGCCTGATCAACCGCTCCACCCATATCCCGCTGGCCAAGCTGATCGACGAGGGGGAGTTGCGCGAGCAACTCGATCACATCCGCTCGCTCAGCCTCAGCCGGGGGGAGAGCACATGGCTGCGCGGCAATACCTTCTACGGCAAACGCCAGATGTTCCGCCCCGATTTCATGGAGTGGTTCGAGGGCATGCGCCTGCCGCCCTATCATCTGGAGCGGAAGGGCGATCAATATGAGCTGACCTTCGAGGGCAAGTGGCATGAGGTCATGCTTTGGGAAATTCCCGCGCTGGCGGTGTTGATGGAGCTGCGCAGCCGCGCCGCGCTCGACCCGATGGGCAAATTCGAGCTTCAGGTGCTTTACGCCCGCGCCATGACCCGCGTTTGGGAAAAGATCGAAGCGCTGCGCGAGGTCGACAATCTTTCGATCGCGGATTTTGGCACCCGGCGGCGGCATTCCTACCTCTGGCAGGATTGGTGCGTGCAGGCGATGCATGAGGGGCTGGGCGATGCCTTTACCGGCACCTCCAACTGTCGCATCGCCATGATGCGCGAGCTTGAGGCGATTGGCACCAATGCCCATGAATTGCCCATGGTCTATGCCGCTTTGGCCGAGGATGACGCCGCCCTTGCCCGCGCGCCCTATGACGTGCTGTCGGATTGGCATGATGAGCATGAGGGCAATCTGCGGATCATCCTGCCCGATACCTACGGCACCAAGGGGTTTCTCGATCACGCGCCGGATTGGCTGGCGGGCTGGACCGGCATCCGCGTCGACAGCGGCGATCCGGCCACGGCGGCGCAGACGGCCATTGACTGGTGGCGCGCCCGCGGCGAGGACCCGACGACCAAGCGGGTGATCTTCAGCGATGGGCTGGATGTGGACAAGATCAAGGAGCTGCACGCGCAGTTTGCGGGCAAGGCCAAGGTCTCTTTCGGTTGGGGGACGTTGCTGACCAATGACTTCCGCGGACTGGTGCCGAATGATGCGCTGGCGCCCTTTAGTTTGGTCTGCAAAGCAGTCAGCGCCAATGGGCGGCCTACGGTCAAACTCTCGGACAACCCGAACAAGGCGATGGGGCCGGCGGATGAAATCGCGCGTTACAAGCGTGTTTTCGGGGTCGGAGAGCAGGCCGCGCAGCAGGTGATCGTCTGACGGTCAGCCTTCGCCAAGGGCGGCCAAGGGGAACTCCGCCGTGGCAATCAACCCTTCGGGCTGCCAATCGTAGTGCAGGGTGCCACCGACCGCGCGGGTCAAGGACTGGATGATCCGCGAGCCGCTGTTGCGCGGAGATTTGATGACCTCCGGCCCGCCTGTCTCGCGCCAGACAAACCGCAGGCGGGCAGGCTCCTGAAGGATGGTGATATCCAGCGATACCCGCCCGGTATCGGAACTGAGCGAGCCGTGTTTCACCGCATTCGTCGCCAGCTCGTGCAAGGCCAGCGTCAGGGGCGAAACGAGGCGGTGCGAGATCAGCGGATTCGCCCCGGTGAGGTTGATCTGATCCTCGGTGGCCGAGGTATAGGCCCGCATGATCGGCCCCATCAGCGTCTCGAAATCCACCTCATGCTGGTCGCTGCGGCCAATCGTGTCGAAATGCGCCGCGCCCAAGGCGGCCAGCCGCTCGATCACCTTGTCGGCAAAGGCCGCCGGGGTCGGCTCCTCACGAGCGGTCAGGCGGACCATGGCGGTCATGACGTTGACGATATTGCGTAGCCGGTGCAGCAATTCGTCATCGGCCAGTTGCCGGTGCTCCCGCTCCACCCGGCGGCGTTCGGAAACGTCGAGTTGCGAGCCGAAGAAATAGATCAGATTGCCGTCTTCGTCATTGATCGGCCCCAGTTGTAGGGCGTTCAGGAAGCGGCTGCCATCCTTGCGGTAGTTCACGATCTCAACTGTGTCGACCCGGCGGGCCAGTAGTATTTCGCGCACCGCATCGACGCTTTCGCGCGTGGTTTCCGGGCCTTGCAGGAAGCGGCAGTTCTGGCCCACGATCTCATCCAAGCCATAGCCGGTCAGATCGGTGAAAGCGTCATTCACATAGACGATGGGATTGTCCGGCAGGGTCGGGTCGGTGATGCACAGCGGCAGGCGGGCATAGCGCACGACCTTGCCTAGAACGTCTTCGGTCAGGGTCTGCCGAGCGGCGGAGACCGTGTTGTCGTTCATGAATTCCCGCCCCTTGATCGAAACTGGCCGTCAATGTGCCCTGCACGTGGCTTTTGGGTCAACCCGCATACTGGGGGTTGGGCCATATTTATCTACTAAATGCTGTATGCGCCATACGGTTCCGCGAGGTTCGATAAATGCGGCTTGTCAGGAAGGGCCTAAAATGCGTAATTGAAGGTGCTTGGTGTCCCGAAAAGCGCCTTTGGGTGTGGGACCGAAAAGGGAATTCAGTAAGGGGTCGCCAGACCCTGAAGCCGAAGCCGCCCCCGCGACTGTAAGCGGTAAGCCAATGCCCCTCGTGCCACTTGTCCCTCCGGACGGGGAAGGCGGGCAAAGGCCACGACCCGCGAGCCAGGAGACCTGCCAGGCAAATGAAACGCTAGATCCCGTCGGGTGTGACGGTAAGGAGATTGAAAATGACGACGATGATTAAGACCGCCGGTGCCACGCGCAGCAAACTCGTACCGGCGCTGTTTGCCGCCGTATTGGGTGTGGCTCTGATGGCGCTGACCGGCCATGTGCAGGCCGCAGCATTGCATGATGCCGCCCATGACGTGCGCCACGCGACAGGCTTTCCCTGCCACTAAGCGCCGCGTTCGGTATCACGGGGGTCCGGGCTGCCATGCCGCAGTCCGGCTGTCTGTGATTCTGCCACTCGTTCATTGCCCGCCTTTCGCCATCCAGTTCGCGCCCGCCGTTCGCCACGTCGGGAGGGCTTTGGCATATCTTGAGGCTGGGTGATGCTTTCGGCCCGCTTTTTGCGCGGCGCCGGATTTCATTTCGCATCCAAGGATCATTGCGATGTTTTCACGTTTTCTGACTTCCGCCCTTTTTGCAGGGGCCTCTGCTGGCCTGCTGACCGGCCTGCTACAACTCTATTTCGTGCAGCCCGTGCTGCTCCATGCCGAGCTTTATGAGACCGGCGCGTTGGTGCATTTCGGGGCCGATGCGGTCAGCGCACACCCTGAGCTACCCGGTTTCGACGCCGTCCGCGACGGGCTGAGCCTGATCTTCACCATGCTGACCTATACCGCCTATGCGCTGATCCTTCTCGCCGCGATGAGCTTGGGCGAAGAGCGCGGCGCGGTGATCGATGGCCGTTGGGGCATCCTTTGGGGCGTTGCAGGCTTCGTCGCCTTCCACCTCGCGCCGGGGTTCAGCCTTGCGCCCGAAGTGCCCGGCGTCGCTGCCGCAGACATCACCGCGCGGCAGATCTGGTGGTTTGCCGCCGCAGCGGCAGCGCTGGTGGCGCTATGGCTGCTGGCCTTCGGCAAAGGCTGGGGCGCGTGGATCGGCTCGGCGGTTCTGCTGATGGCCCCCCATATCATCGGCGCGCCCGAGCCCGAGAGCTTCAGCGGCCCGGTGCCGACCGAGATCGGCGCGCTTTTCGCCGCCCGTGCGCTTGGCATCGGCTTGGCCGCATGGGTGTTGCTGGGCAGTTTCGCCGGGTTCTTTTGGCAACGTGAAGGCGCGCAGAGCGCCTGAGGGAGGTCGAAATGGACAGATCACTGGCGCTTTTCGCCATTGGATTGGTCTTCGGCGGTGGCATTGGTTTTGCCATCGCCGCAAGCAACGGGGTGACCTTCGACGGCCATGACCACGGCGACCCTGCCGCCCACGGCGGGATGGATCACGGCGGTGCAGATCACGCGCGGATGCACGGCCAGCCCATCGCGCTGGCTGCCGAAGATGCCCCCAGCCTTGCCATCCGCGTGACGCCCGACCCGATGGCGGGCCACAATCTTTTTGTGGAAACCGAAGGCTTCGCCTTTGCCCCCCAAAACGCCAGCGGCGACAACCAACCGGGCGAGGGCCACGCCCATGTCTATGTCAACGGCACCAAGATCGGACGGCTCTATGGCCCATGGCTGCATCTGCCCGATCTGCCCAAAGGCGAGGTCACGGTTGAGGTCACGCTCAACGCCAATGATCACCGCCCCTTGGCGGTGAACGGTGCGCCGATTACAGCGCGCAAGGTGCTGACAGTTGAATAATCGCACCGCCTCCCCTTTTCATAGCGCGCCGGAGCGCATACCCGGCACGCATAACCCGATGGGATCAGATTAATGAGCACGACCCTACATGTCTGCATGACCTGCCGCGCAGGCGAGGTGCTGGAGGAAGACGCCCCGCGCCCCGGCGCGCAGCTTCATGCCGCCCTCGACGCCGCAGGCGCGCCAGAGGGCGTGACCATCGTGCCAGTGCAATGTCTTTCCGCCTGTTCGCAAGGGGCCGCCGTGGCACTGTCTGCGCCGGGCAAATGGTCCTATGTCTATGGCCGCTTGACCAAGGAAGACGCCGCCGACATCCTTGCCGGAGCCGCCGCCTATGCCGCCACCCAAGACGGGCTGGTGCCCTGGCGCGAACGCCCGGTCATCTTTCGCAAGCAAAGCCTTGCGCGTATCCCCCCTTTGACCCTGCCGCAGGAGCCTACCGCATGAGCGATCTCGCCAAAATTCCCGTTACCGTCATCACCGGCTTTCTCGGCGCTGGTAAAACCACGCTCATCCGCCACCTGATGACCAATGCAGGCGGGCGTCGCCTTGCCGTTCTGGTCAATGAGTTTGGCACCGTGGGTGTGGACGGTGACATCCTGAAATCCTGCGCCATCGACGACTGCCCGGCGGAGAATATCGTCGAGCTGGCGAATGGCTGCATCTGTTGCACCGTGGCCGATGATTTCATCCCCACCATCGAAGCACTGATGGCCCTGCCGACGCGCCCCGATCACATCCTGATTGAAACCTCCGGGCTCGCCCTGCCGAAACCGCTGCTCAAAGCCTTCGACTGGCCCGCGATCCGGTCCAAGATCACCGTCGACGGCGTCATCGCGCTGGCCGATGCCGAGGCCGTGGCGGCTGGCACTTTCGCCGCTGATGTCGCCGCCGTGGACGCGCAGCGTCTGGCCGACGACAGCCTCGACCACGAAACGCCGCTCTCCGAAGTGTTCGAAGATCAGATTTCCTGCGCCGATATCGTGCTGATGTCCAAGGCCGATCTGGCCGGTCCCGATGGCCTCGCCAAAGCCCGCAAGGTGATCGAAGAGGAAAGCCCGCGTGAAATTCCGATCCTTGAGATGACCGAAGGGGTGATCGACCCCAAGGTGGTGCTCGGCCTCAACGCCGCCGCCGAAGACGACCTCGCCGCGCGCCCTTCGCATCATGACGGTCACGACGATCATGAGCATGATGATTTCGAAACCGTGGTGATCCCGATGCCGGAAGTGTCGGATGTCGATGCGCTGGTGGCCTCGATCGAGCGGCTCGCGCGTGAGCAGAACATCCTGCGCGTGAAGGGCTATGTCGCTGTCGAGGGTAAACCGATGCGCCTGTTGGTGCAGGCTGTGGGCGCGCGGGTGCGTCAGCAGTTCGACCGCCCTTGGGGCAGCGACACGCGCGCCGGGCATCTGGTGGTGATCGCCGAGCATGACGACATCGACCTTGCCAAAATCCGCGAGACTTTGGGAGCCTGACCGCCCATGCATGTCGTCTTTCGCGAAAGCCACGGGTTGGAGGATACCGACACCCCCTATGATCCGGGGCAAACCCCCGCCGATCTGGTGGTGCTGTCGTTTTCCGACAGTGACCTCGGCGCTTTCGCGGCAGGCTGGCATCGCGGTGGCGGCAAGGAGGGCAAGCTGCCCTCGCTGCGGCTGTGCAACCTCGTGGCGCTGCGGCACCCGGCCTCGGTCGACAACTATATCGAACAGACGCTGACCGGGGCCAAGGGCATTCTGATCCGCCTCATCGGGGGGGAGAATTACTGGCCCTACGGCATCATGCAGGTCCAAGACTTCGCCCGCCGCCATGATATCGCGCTGGCCGTCTTGCCCGCCGATGGGCGCGAGGATCCGGGGCTCGACGCGCATTCGACTTTGCCGGTTTCCACGCTGCGCCGTCTTGCGCATCTCTGCGACGCGGGCGGCCCGGTGGCGGCGCAGGCCGCACTGGCACAGATGGCACTGGCGGCGGGGTTCTATGCCGGGCCGGTGATGGGCGCGAAAACGGTGCCTGATTGCGGCTATTACGACCCCGATCAGGGCGTGGTGCCTTTTGCCGACGTGGCAGGGGATACCGTCGGGGTCACCTTCTACCGCAGCTATCTTCTGGCCGCCGATACCGCGCCCGTCGATGCGCTGATCCGGGCGTTGCGGGCGGCGGGGCTGAACGCCATCGGGCTTTTTGTACCCTCGCTCAAATCCGATCCCGCGCGGGGCTTTCTGGACGATGCCTTGGCGGCGATGAAACCCGTGGCCATCGTCAACGCCACCGCCTTTTCGGGGCGCGGGGATGACGGCACCTCCCCACTCGACGCGCCGGGCTGCCCGGTGTTCCAAGTGGCCCTCTCCATCGCCCGGCGGCGCGATTGGGACGAGAGCGAGCGCGGCCTTTCCCCCGCCGATCTGGCGATGCATGTGGTCTTGCCCGAGGTCGATGGCCGCATCTTCGGTGGCGTCGTCAGCTTCAAGAGCCCCGGAAAGCGCGACCCCGATCTGCAATATTCCCGCTTTGCCCACCGCGCCGAAGAGGCGCGGATCGAGGCTGTCGTCGCCCGTGTGCTGGGCTGGCATCGGCTGGCGCAGACCCCGGCGGCCACACGCAAGCTGGCACTGGTGCTCTCGACCTATCCGGGGCGGGACGATCAACTGGCCCATGCGGTCGGCCTTGATGCGCTGGCCAGCGTCGAAGACATGCTGATGCGGCTGGCGGGCGAGGGCTATAGCGTCACGCCGCAGATCGGTTTTGGCCGGAGCCTTACCGAACAGCGCATTTCGTGGCCGCTGGCGGATTACAATGCCGCCTTGGCCACCCTGCCACAGGCGCTGCGCGATGACCTCAGCGATGCATGGGGCACGGTTGAGGATGATCCGCTGGTTCAAGACGGCGCGTTCCACTTCGCCGCGCAAACCTGCGGCAATGCGTTGGTCGCGCTACAACCCGAACGCGGCGATCTGCAAGACCGCGAAGACAGCTATCACGACCTCGCCCGCACGCCGCGCCATTCCTATGTGGCCTTCTACCTTTGGCTGCGCGCGCAGGGGAATCACGCGCTGGTGCATATCGGCGCGCATGGCACGCTGGAGTGGCTGCCGGGCAAGGCCGTGGCTCTGTCGGACGACTGCTGGCCCGAGGCGCTGACCGGCGATCTGCCGGTGATCTATCCGTTTATCGTCAACGATCCCGGCGAAGCGGCGCAGGCCAAGCGGCGTATCGGGGCGGTGACGCTAGGCCATCTGCCGCCCCCGTTGAAAGACAGCGAAACGCCCGAGGGGCTATTGCGGTTGGAACGGCTGCTGGATGAATATTCCACCGCCGACGGGCTCGACCCCGCGCGCCGCGACCGGCTGGTCGACACGATCCGCGCCGAGGCGCAGGCGGCGGGGGTGGAAGATGACCTCGGCCTCGACGCCGCCAGTTCCTCGGCCGAGGCCCTGACCCGGATCGACGCCTTCGTCTGCGACATCAAGGAAAGCCAATACGGCGATGGTCTGCACGTCTTCGGCGCGGGGGCGGGCGAATGGGACGGGCTGCTGACCGCACTGGCGGGGCGGCGCGTCACCTCCGGGCCTTCCGGCTCACCCTATCGCGGGCGGTCTGATGTGCTCCCGACGGGGCGCAACCTCTATGCCGTCGATCCGCGCGGGGTGCC
Organism: Sulfitobacter sp. 1A13368; assembly: GCF_043557275.1. NCBI lineage: Bacteria > Pseudomonadati > Pseudomonadota > Alphaproteobacteria > Rhodobacterales > Roseobacteraceae > Sulfitobacter > Sulfitobacter sp. 1A13368. The sequence continues at coordinate 97,513 of NZ_JBIFFR010000005.1, forward strand.
CAGCCGGGCCGCCCATGCGCAGGGGGTGAAACTGGCCGAGGAACTGCTCAGACGGCATCTGCAAGACAATGGCGACTGGCCGCGCGGGCTGGTGATCGACCTTTGGGGCTCGGCCACCATGCGCACGGCGGGCGAAGAGGTCGCCATGGCGATGCATCTCGCCGGGATCGCGCCGAAATGGGATGAGGGCAGTGAGCGGGTTTCGGGCTTTGAAGTGATCCCGCTGACCCTGCTGGACCGTCCGCGCATCGACGTGACCCTGCGCATCTCGGGCCTGTTCCGCGATGTCTTTCCCGGTCTTGCACAGCTTTTCGAAGCCGGGGCGGCGGCATTGGCCGAACGCGAAGAAGCGCCGGATATGAACCCCTATCTCACCCGCACCCCCCGTGTCTTTGGCCCCAAGCCGGGCCTTTATGGTGTGAATATGGAAGCGGCCTTGCAAGACTATTCCGACGCCGGTCGCGCCGCGGCGGGAGAGGCGTGGCTGGCGGGGTCGGAATGGGCGATCAACGCCCAAGGCGAGGCGCATCAGGACCGCGCCGCGCTGGAGGCGCAGTTGCAGCGCGCCGATGGCTTTGCTCATGTGCAGGACTTGGCCGAAAGCGATATCCTGCTGGCCTCGGACTATGCCAGCCACGAAGGCGGCTTTGCCGCCGCGATGGCGCATCTGGGCGCGCAGAAACCGGCGATGTACCACCTCGATCACACCCGCGCTGGCAGCCCCCGCGCACGCTCCATGCCCGAGGAAATAGCCCGCGTCGTGCGCGCCCGTGCGGCCAATCCCAATTGGGCCAGCGGCATGATGCGCCACGGTTTCCGCGGCGCGGCAGAGGTGGCGGCGACGCTCGACAACCTTGCTGCCTTTGCGCATCTGACGCGCGAGGTGCCTGCGCATCTCTTCGACCTCTACTTCGACGCCACGCTCGGGCGCGATGATCTGGTCGCCTTTATGGAGGCCGAGAACCCCGCGGCCTTGCAGGCCATGCGCGACCGTTTTGCGGCGCTGCGCGAGTCCGGCCTCTGGCTGACCCGCCGCAACTCGATCTCGGCCACATTGGACGGGGTGACGTGAGCGCGGCTCCGGCGATCAAGGGCTGGTGCCCCGGTGCGCTGCGTCCGATGCTCTCGGGCGATGGGCTGGTGGTGCGTCTGCGGGTGCCGCAGGGACGCTTGACCCCGGCCCAAGCCCGCGGCGTGGCGGGGCTGGCCACGCGCTATGGCAACGGCATGCTTGACCTGTCGAACCGGGGCAATCTGCAACTGCGCGGCGTCGATCCCGCGCGGCACGAAGGTCTGATCGACGCGCTGCGCGCGCTGGCGCTGATCGACGCGGATGAGCGGACGGAGCGACGGCGCAACATCATGGTCAGCCCCTTTTGGCAGGCGGGCGATGATACGGATTTCCTTTGCCAAGCCCTCTCTGCCGCCGCGCAGTCCCATGCGCTGCCGGATGTCTCCGCCAAATTTGGCTATGCGGTCGATGCGGGGCCGCAGCCGGTGTTGCAGGCCGATCCCGCCGACATCCGGTTCGAGCGTTCGGCGGAGGGTCAACTGCTGCTCTGCATTGAAGGGGCAACGCGGGGCAAGCCCGTGACCCGTGCGACTGCGGTGACCGAAGCCATCGCGCTGGCCGAATGGGTGCGCGCGCAGGGGGTGACCCGCGCCGCACGCGCCACGGCCACGGGGGCGCCGCTTCCCGCCGGTTTTGACTGTCCGCGTCAGACAGGGCAGGGCACACCCGCCCCCGGCCTCTACCCAGCCGGGGCGCTTGTCGCCTGTGCTTTCGGGCAGATGGAGGCCGAAACGCTTGCCGCGCTCGCCGAGCTTGGCCCGCTGCGCCTGACCCCGTGGCGGCGGCTGCTGATCGAAGGTGCCCCGCGCCTGCCTGATCTGGCCGGTCTCATCACCGCCGCCGATGACCCGCTGTTGCGCGTCGTTGCCTGTATCGGCGCGCCGGGCTGCGCACAGGGCCGGGGCGAGACGCGCGGGCTGGCCCGGCACCTTGCCGCCGTGGTGCCGAAGGGGCAACGCCTGCATGTCTCCGGCTGCGCCAAGGGCTGCGCCGCGCCGCGCGCTACCGACCTCACCCTGACCGCCACCGCGCCGGGGGAGTATGACCTTATCCGCGACGGCCACGCCGATGCGCCCCCTCATTTGCGCGGGCTGACCCCCGCCGCCATCGCCTCTCACCTTAGAAAGTCCGCCGATGCCCCATAGCTATATCACCGACGGTGCCGAGATTTACCGTCAGTCCTTCGCCACCATCCGCGCCGAAGCGGCGCTGGCGCGTTTCACCCCGGAAGAAGAGATCGTCGCCGTGCGCATGATCCACGCCGCGGGCATGGTCGGGCTGGAGGAGCACATCCGCTTTTCCGAAGGCATGGCCGTGGCCGCGCGGGCGGCACTGGAGGACGGCGCGCCGATCCTCTGCGACGCCTATATGGTCAGCGAAGGCATCACCCGCAAACGCCTGCCGCGCGAGAATGAGGTGATCTGCACCCTGCGCGACCCTTCGGTGCCAGCACTGGCCGCGAAGATGAGCAACACCCGCTCCGCCGCCGCGCTGGAACTGTGGCGGCCCCATCTGCAAGGCGCCGTGGTGGCCATCGGCAATGCGCCCACGGCGCTGTTTCACCTGCTCAACATGCTCGAAGACCCCGATTGCCCGCGCCCGGCGGCGATCATCGGCTGCCCGGTGGGCTTTATCGGCGCGGCGGAATCGAAAGAGGCTTTGATGCAGGACCTGCCGGTGCCCTCGATGATTGTGCAGGGGCGTTTGGGCGGCTCGGCGATCACCGTGGCGGCGGTCAACGCCTTGGCCAGCAGGGTGGAATGACAATGGGCAAGATTATCTGCGCGGGCCTTGGCCCCGGCGACCCCGAACTGATGAGCGTGAAATCCGACCGTGCCATTCGCGGCGCGCGGCATCTGGCCTATTTTCGCAAGAAAGGTCGTGCCGGACAAGCACGCCGGATCGTTGAGGGGATGCTGCGCGACGACGTCATCGAATATGCGATGGAATATCCCGTCACCACCGAGTTGCGCTTTGATTCGCCCGAGTATCGCGCCCAGATGGTCGCCTTTTACGAGGAATGGGCCGACCGGCTAGAAGCCTTGGCCCAGGATCATGAGGTCGTCGTGCTCTGCGAGGGTGATCCCTTCTTCTACGGCTCCTTCATGCATCTGCACACGCGGCTTCAGGGCCGCGCCGAGGTTGAGGTGCTGCCCGCGATCCCCGGCATGGTGGGCTGTTGGAACGCGCTGGATACCCCCTTCACTTGGGGCGATGACGTAGTGACCGTTTTGATGGGCACGCTGCCCGAGGCCGAGTTGACTGACCACATGAAACGCGCCGATGCGCTGGTGGTGATGAAGACGGGCCGCAACCTGCCCAGCGTGCGCCGCGCACTGGCGGCGGCGGGCAAGTTGGAGGACGCTTGGCTGGTCGAACGCGGCACCATGCCCGACCAGCGGGTGGCGAGGCTTTCTGACGTGGCGGATGACGACTGCCCCTATTTCGCGATCGTCTTGGTCCATGGTCAAGGCCGCAGACCGGAGGCGGAGACATGAGCGGCATCCTTCATATCGCGGGCCTCGGCCCCGGCGACGACGCGCTTGTCACGCCCGAGGTGACCGAGGCCTTGGCGCAGGCCACTGACGTTATCGGCTATATCCCTTACGTCGCCCGCGTTGCCCCGCGCGACGGGCTGACCCTGCACCCCAGCGACAACCGGGTGGAGTTGGACCGCGCGACCCATGCCCTGCAACTGGCGCAGGCGGGCGCGCGGGTGGTGGTGGTGTCTTCGGGCGATCCGGGTGTCTTTGCCATGGCCTCAGCCGTGTTCGAGACGGTGGAGCGGGAACCGGCGTTTGAAAGCGTCGACGTCCGCGTGCTGCCCGGCATCACGGCGATGCTGGCGGCGGCGGCGCGGCTCGGGGCGCCCTTGGGCCATGATTTCTGCGCGATCAACCTCAGCGACAACCTCAAGCCATGGGCGATGGTGGAGCACCGTTTGCGGATGGCGGCCCGGGCGGATTTCGCCATGGCCTTCTACAACCCCCGCAGCAAATCCCGCCCGCACCAATTCGCCGAGGCGTTGGACATTCTGCGCGCCGAATGCGGGCCGGACCGGCTGATCACCTTCGCCCGCGCCGTGACCACGCCGGAAGAGGCGTTCAACACCGTCACATTGGGCGAGGCGACGCCTGAGATGGCGGATATGCGCACCGTGGTGATCGTCGGCAATTCCGCGACGCGGCGGGTCGGGCGCTATGTCTATACGCCGCGCAGCGCGGTATGATGTAGCCAATGCATCACTTCGGTCACATCATTGGCGGCCACCTCGCCCGGCAGTTTCGGCCGCTCGGCCAAGATCACCGGCAGGCCAAGGCTGCGGGCGGCATCCAGCTTGGCCCGCGCGCCAGCGCCTCCGGCGTTCTTGGCGACGACATGGGTGATCGCATGGGTCTGCATCAGCGCGGTATCGCCCGCCACATCGAAAGGCCCGCGGGCCAGCACGACCGTCGCCTGCGGCAGCGGCAGCGGGTCGCGTGGCGGATCGACGAGGCGCAGGAGGTAGCGGTGCTGCGGTTTCGCGGCGAAAAGCGCCAGCTGCTGCTTGCCGATGGCCAGAAACACCCGCGCCGGGCTGTCGGGCAGGGCGGCGGGCAGCGCGGTGAGGTCGGGCACGAAGGTCCAGTCGTCCCCCTCCAGCGGCTCCCACGCGGGGCGCTCGAACCGCACCAGCGGCAGGTCTTGCCGGGCGCAGGCGACGAAGGCATTATTGCTCATCCCCGCGGCGAAGGGATGGGTGGCGTCGACAACATGGGTGATCGCTTCGGCTTCCAGATAGGCCACCAGCCCCGCCACGCCGCCAAAGCCGCCGATGCGGGTGGGCAGGGGCTGGGCCACAGGGCTGTCGGTGCGCCCGGCATAGGAAAACACCGCGTCGATCTCGGCTTTGGCCAAGGCGCGGGCCAAGGCGCTGGCTTCGGTGGTGCCACCCAAAAGAAGGACGCGCATAATGGGTGACCCTTGGCTCAGCATCATCGGAATGCCCGACGATAGCGCGGATGCCTTGCCCCCGGCAAGCCGCGCGGCGCTGGCAAAGGCCGAGGTGATCTTTGGCGGGCCGCGTCATCTGGAGCGGGCAGGCGCAGGCGCGCGCGGGCGGGCTTGGCCGGTGCCTTTCTCGGTCGAGCCGGTGTTGGCCGAGCGCGGCAAGCGCGTGGTGATGCTGGTGTCGGGCGATCCCTTCTGGTTCGGCGCGGGCGGCAGCATCGTCGGCGCGTTGCAGCCCGACGAATGGCACAGCCTGCCCGCGCCCTCGACCTTTTCGCTGGTGGCCAATGCGCTAGGCTGGCGGTTGGAGGAGGTTACCTGCCATGGGCTTCACGCCGCACCGCTGGCGCAGTTGCGCGGGGCCCTGCGTCCCAAAGGGCGGATGCTCTGCCTGCTACGCGATGGGGAGGCCCCTGCGGCGCTGGCGGAGTTTCTCTGCAAACAAGGCGCAGGCGCGGCCACGCTGCATGTGGCCGAACGGCTGGGCGGCCCCGATGCGCGGGTGCGAGAGGTGCGGGCTGATGGCTTCGATCTGACGGATGTGCAAGCGCTGGTGGCGGTCGGGGTGGAATTGCCCAAGGGCATCGGCCTGCCGCGCACCCCCGGCCTGTCGGATGACCATTTTGCCAGCGACGGCCAAATCACCAAGGCGCCGGTGCGGGCGCTGACGCTGTCGGCCCTTGCCCCCCGGCCCGGCGAGTTGCTGTGGGACATCGGCGCGGGCAGCGGCTCGGTATCGGTCGAGTTCTGTCTTGCCGGTGGGCGCGCCATCGCCTTTGAGCAGCACGCCGCGCGGGTCGAGAATATCACCCGTAACATCGCAGATTTCGGCCTGAACGCGCGTATGCAAACAATTCATGGCCGCGCGCCAGAGGGCTGGGCGGGGCAGCCTTTGCCGGATGTGGTCTTTGTCGGCGGCGGCGGGAACGCGGCGCTTTACGATGCCCTCCTGCCTGCGCTACCAGCGGGCACGCGGCTGGTCGCCAACGGTGTGACGCTGGAAACCGAGGCGCTTTTGGCGCAGTTGCAAGCGGAGCATGGCGGCAGCCTGTTGCGGATCGAACTGGCACAGGCAGCGCCTTTGGGCCGGATGCGCGGCTGGCAGCCGCTACGGCCCGTGGTACAATGGAGCGTGACTTTATGAGGATGGCCGGGATCGGATTTCGGGGCGCGGCAAATGTCGCCTCACTGCGCGACGCGCTGGCGCGGGCCAACCCCGATGGCACCAAGATCGACGCGCTGGTGACCGAAGCCGCCAAGGCCCGCGCCACCGTCTTCCGCGAATTCGCGCAAGAGTTGGGCGTGCCGGGGCTCGGCATCACCACCGAAGACTTGGCCCGCATGATAACCCCCACGCAATCGGCCCGGATCGAAGACCGTTTCGGCACCGGCTCCCTGTCCGAGGCCGCCGCATTGGCCGCCGCCGGGCCGGGGGCGGTATTGGTTGCCGAACGCGTCGTTTCGGGCGATGCCATGGCCACCGCGGCGATTGCCGAGAGGAAAGGATAGATACCGTGACTGTACATTTCATCGGGGCCGGGCCAGGGGCGGCGGATCTCATCACCCTGCGCGGACGCGACCTGATCGCGGCCTGCCCGGTCTGCCTCTATGCCGGGTCGCTGGTGCCCGAGGCGTTGCTGAGCCACTGCCCCGAAGGGGCGCGGATCGTCAATACCGCACGGCTGTCGTTGGATGACATCATGGAGGAAATCGCCGCCGCCGATGCCGCGGGCCATGACGTGGCGCGGCTGCATTCGGGCGACCTGTCGGTTTGGTCGGCGATGGGCGAACAATTGCGCCGCCTGCGCGAGATGGGCATCGCCTATGACGTGACGCCCGGGGTGCCGTCCTTTGCCGCCGCCGCGGCGGAACTGGGGGCCGAGCTGACCCTGCCGGACGTGGCGCAATCGGTGATCCTGACCCGCACCTCGGGCCGCGCCACGGCGATGCCCGTAGGCGAGACGCTGGCCAATTTTGCCCGCACCGGAGCGACGCTGGCCATCCACCTGTCGGTGCATGTGCTGGATAAAGTCGTCGAAGAACTGACCCCGCATTACGGTGCCGATTGCCCCGTCGCCGTGGTCTGGCGTGCAAGCTGGCCCGATCAGCGCATCGTCAAAGCGACGCTTGCGACCCTGCGCACCGAAGTGGGCGAGGAAATGGCCCGCACCGCGCTGATCCTCGTGGGCCATGCCATCGGGGCCGAAGATTTCGGTGAAAGCCGCCTCTACGCCGCCGATTATGACCGCCGCTTCCGCCCCGTCGGGGCCGAGCCGCGCTTTCCGGAGACCTCCTCATGATCCCGTCCGGCCTGCTTATTTCCGCCCCCGCTTCCGGCACGGGCAAGACGACCTTGATGCTGGGGCTGTTGGCCGCGCTGCGCGCGGAAGGTGTCGCGGTACAGCCGTTCAAAAGCGGCCCTGATTACATCGACCCTGCCTTTCACACGGCGGCCTCGGGCCGGGCGTCTTTCAACCTCGACAGTTGGTCGATGGACCGCGCGCGGATCGAAGGGCTGGTCGGCAATGCCGATGGGGCCGAATTGATCCTCGGCGAGGGGTCGATGGGGCTGTTTGACGGTGTGGCCAAGCCGGGCGCCTGTGGCAATGGCGCGAGCGCCGATGTCGCGGCGCTGATGGGCTGGCCGGTGGTGCTGGTGCTCGACGTATCGGGGGCGGCGCAATCGGTGGCGGCCACGGCGCTTGGCTTTCGCGAGATGCGGCCCGATGTGGAACTGGCGGGCGTGGTGTTGAACCGCGTCGCCTCGCCCCGGCATGAGACGCTGGTGCGCGCGGGGATGGAGGCTGTCGGGATCAAAGTCTTCGGCGCGCTGCCGCGCCGGGTGGAAATCGAAATGCCCGAGCGTCACCTCGGGCTGGTGCAGGCCGGAGAGCAGGAAAACCTGCCCGATCTGTTGGGGCAGGCGGCGGCATTCGTCGCGGCCCATGTTGATGTCACCGCCCTGCGGGCCGCCGCGCGGGGCACGTTGCAGAACCCGCCCGCTCCGGCGCAGATCACCCCGCCCGGGCAGCGCATCGCGCTGGCGCAGGACAACGCTTTCGCCTTTGTCTATCCGCATCTCTTGGCCGGATGGCGCGCGGCGGGGGCAGAGGTTTTGCCCTTCTCCCCGCTCGCCAATGAAGCGCCGGACGACAGTGCCGACTGCTGCTGGCTGCCGGGCGGCTACCCGGAACTTCACGCCGGCAGGCTCGCCGCCGCCGCGCAATTCCGCGACGGGCTGCGCGCCTTTGCCGAGACCCGCCCCGTGCACGGCGAATGCGGGGGCTATATGGCGATGGGCGCGGGTCTCATCGACAAGGAGGGCACCCGGCATGAGATGGCGGGGCTTTTGGGGCTCGAGACCTCTTTCGCCAAGCGCAAGATGCATCTGGGCTACCGTCAGGCCGACCTCAACGCGCCGATCCCCGGCCATTCCGCACGGGCCGAATTGCGTGGGCATGAGTTCCACTATGCCACGATCCTTGCCGAGCCGGACGCCCCGCTGGCGCGGATCACCGATGCCAATGACTTTGAAGTGCCCGAGACCGGCTCGGTCCGCGATTTCGCGGGGGGCGGGCGTGCCACGGGCACCTTCTTTCACATGATCGCGGCGCTGTGATGGGGGGCTTTGTTTCCTTCGTCTCCTCCGGCCCCGGCGATCCGGAGCTCTTGACCGTCAAGGCCGTGGCACGGTTGCAGGCGGCGGATGTCGTGCTCTTCGATGACCTCAGCGCAGGCCCGATTTTGGAGCACGCGCGGCCTGATGCGGACCTGATCGGCGTCGGCAAACGGGCCGGGCGCGCCTCGCCCAAGCAAGACCATGTGAGCCGCGTTCTGGTCGATCATGCGCAAGCCGGGCTGAAGGTCGTGCGGTTGAAATCCGGCGACAGCGGCATGTTCGGACGGCTGGAGGAAGAAATCATCGCACTGCGCGCGGCGGATATCCCTTTCGAGATCGTGCCGGGTGTCACCGCCGCCTCTGCCGCCGCCGCCACCGCAGGCATCCCGCTGACCCGCCGCATGACGGCGCGGCGCGTGCAATTCATCACCGGCGCGGATGTGACGGGCGAATTGCCGCGCGACGTGAACATGGCCGCTCTGGCCGATCCGATGGCGACCACGGTGGTCTATATGGGCAAACGCACTTTTGCCGGCCTCGCCGCGCGCTTGATCGAACACGGGCTGCCCGGCACCACGCCCGCGCTTTTGGCGGAGGCGGTTTCGACCCCGGCGGAGAAGGTGCAACGGTTCACCATTGAGACATTGGCATGCTATCTAGAAACCGTCAGCAGCACCACGCCCGCGCTGATCTTCTACGGGCCTTTGGCCGAGTTCGAGGCGTGAAGGCTTTCGTTTGCACTTCTTGCACCGCCGATGGCGGTTTTCTGGATGTGGTCCGCGCCGAATTGCCTGAGGTGCAGGTCGAGGGCATCGACTGTATGTCGGGCTGTACGCGGGCGCAGACGGTGGCCTTTCGTGCGCCGGGCAAGGTGGCCTATCTGTTTGGAGAGATCACCGAAGCCGACATGGATGATCTGCGCCGTTTCGTGACGCTCTATGCCGCCTCCGCCGATGGGAAATTCCCCGACGCGCGGGTGCTGGGCGGGCTGCGGCTGAAAGCGATTGCGAGGATACCGGGATGAGCGCGTTTGAACTCACTTTGATCGGCATCGGCACCGGCAACCCAGAACATCTGACGCTGCAAGCGATCCGGGCGATGAACGCGCAAGACCTGATCCTGATCCCGCAAAAGGGGGCGGGCAAAGATGATCTGGCGGGGCTGCGGCGCAGCATTTGCGACGAGGTGCTGACCAATAAGGCGGTGCAGATCGTCGGCTTCGATCTACCCGTGCGCGACCCGGCGATTGAGGATTACCGCGCCCGGGTGGACCAGTGGCATGATGCGATTGCGGATGCGTGGCGCGCGGCAATGGCGCAGCATCCGACCGCGCGACGGGTGGCGCTGCTGGTTTGGGGCGACCCGTCGCTTTATGACAGCACCCTGCGCATCGCCGCGCGGCTGGATCCTGCGCCTCGTATGACCGTGATCCCCGGCATCACCTCGCTGCAAGGGTTGACCGCGTCTCATGCGATCCCGCTGAATGAAATTGGCGCGCCCTTCATGGTGACCACCGGGCGGCAGCTGCGCGACCACGGTTGGCCCGAGGGGGTCGATACGCTGGTGATCATGCTCGATGGCGATTGCGCTTTTCAGGCGTTGGACGCGGAAGGCGTGACGATCTGGTGGGGCGCCTATGTCGGCATGGCCGAAGAGATCATCCGCCATGGCCCGCTGGCCGAGGTTGCCGAAGACATCATCGCCACCCGTGCCGCCGCCCGCGCGGCGCATGGCTGGATCATGGACATCTACCTGCTGCGGCGCGGCTGATCCTTAACCGTCGGGATCGACCTTGCCCCGCATCGCTTTGACCTCCCCGCGCACCTTCTTGGCCTTGAGACGGCGCTTTTTCGACCCCAGCGTCGGGCGGGTGGCGATGCGGCGTTTCGGCGGGGTGAGGGCGCGGCGGATCAACTCGGCCAGACGCTCGCGCACCAACTCGCGGTTGCGGGCCTGACTGCGGGTCTCGTCACATTGCAACACCAGCGCACCTTCGGTGGTCCAGCGCCGCCCGGCCAGACGGCGCAGGCGGTTTTTCACCGGTTGCGGCAGGGAGGGCGAGGTGGCGGCTTCGAACCGCAATTCCACCGCCGAGGAGACCTTGTTCACATTCTGCCCGCCGGGGCCGGAGGCACGCATGAAGCTTTCCGTCAGCTCCCAATCCTGAATGGCGATGTCATCGTTGATGTGCAGCATGGGCTCTCCTTGCCCCGCAACATGCCAGCCCGCGCGGTGAGGGTGAAGGGGGAATGCGAAATGGGCCGCCCCTTACGGAGCGGCCCAATCGAATGGTTTCAGGAGGGGGATCGGTTAGACCGACGTCCACCAGGTGGTTGCATTGCCAGGGGCTGCCCTAGCAGGAAACCCCGCTGGCTGTTCCGACACCTCGCTCCAATACCTTTCTTGACACTGGATCACCTCCTTTACATTTGTTGAACTCACCCTGAGCGTTGCACAGGTTTTGAAATTCGCAAAGCGTTTTTTTAGAGGGGCGCGGCGGCAGGGGGTGGCCCCCTGCGCCGGTATCACGCGCGGGCGGTCAGCCGTGCGGTCAGCAGCCGGAAGGGGATCAGCGCGATGAGCGCGATGGCCAGTTTGACCGACCAATCCGCCACGGCGAGCGAGACCCAGAGCGGCGCGAGCGGGCCCGCGCCCAAAAGCGGCAGCGTCTCAGCGGCCCAAGAGACATCGGTGGCGGGGTGGATGAACGACAGGCCGGCCGAAAAGGCGATGGAGAAAAACAGCGCTGTGTCGATCGCGCTGCTGATCAAGGTGCTGACCAAGGGCGCGCGCCACCATGCGCCATCGCGGAAACGGTTAAAGATCGTCACGTCCAACAGCTGCGCCACGAGGAAGGCGGTGCCCGAAGCCACGGCGATGCGGATCGTCACCAGCGGGCCGAACTCGCCCATGATCTGCGTCCCAATGAGCGAGCAGATCAGGCCCACGACAAAGCCCACCAACACGACCCGGCGCGCGGCGGAGGCACCGTAGAGACGGTTCATCACATCGGTGACGAGGAAGGCCAGCGGATAGGTGAAAGCCCCCCAGGTCAGCCATTGGCCAAAGAGAAACTGAACAAGGATATTCGAGGCCACGACGATGGCGGCCATGGCAAGGATGCCGGGAAGATAGGTGCGTGTCATATGTGAACCGTTTTGTGCAAGGGTGCGGCGACTTGGCCTGCGGGGATCGCAGACCGGACGACTTTAGCCCTCGGAACCCGGTTTGGCAAGGATCAGCTCGACCACCTCATTGCGCTGCATGACGAAGAAGTTGTCGTCCGACAGCAGGGTCAGCCGGGTTTGCCCCGCCGCATCCTGCCACGTGCTGAGCGCTTCGAGGTTGTCATACTGACCGGGGCCAGAGGTCAGCAGTGTCTCTTCGCCAAGCGCAGGCGCGGTGAGGTTAAAGCTGCGGATGCGGCTGCGAAACCCCAGCGGCGTGATCGTCCGCTCCAGCAGATAAAGGGTGCCGTCCTCGGCAAAATCGGCATCCACCGGCAGGAACGGCCCCCGGCGCGGGATCTCTGCGGTGATCGACCAACTGTTGCCGTCAAAGGCATAGAGCGGGAAATCACCCGAGGCCGGGCCGCCGCCTTCGGGGATCGCAAAGAGCCGCCCATCGGGGTGGGCGGCCAAAGTCTCCATCCCCGCGTTCGGCTCGAACTTGGCGAAGTCGTCATGTCTGGGCAGCGGGGTGGTGACGCCGCTCTCGGGCGACAGCCGCGCGACATGGTGGTCGTGTTCGAATGAGACGTAGAGTCGCCCGCTGCCGTCACGCGCCAGCGCTTCGGCGTCGCGCATCTTGTCGCGCAGGGGCTTGCCATCGGCATCTTTGAGCGGCGCATCCTCCTCAATCTCAAGCGACACCAGACGGCCCGCCTCGCGCAGCATGCGCGCTTGCACGACGCGGCCCCGGTCCGACACCGCCGTGAGGCGGGTGCCATCGGCATTCACCTCGACCCCGGAAAAGCCGCCGAACCACGGCGCCGGATGGCGCCATGTCAGCACGCTGTCCACCTGCACCACCGGCCCTGTCTGCGCGGCGGGGGCCACGCAGGCGATGAGCAGGAAGAACGGGAGGCAGGCGCGGATCAGTTTGCGTTCAAAACGGCGTTGCATTGGGCAGGCAGGTCCGCAAGCAGGATGTCGCGCTTGGGCTTGGGTTTCGTTTTGGGTGCGCTCGGGTCGGGCTTTGGCGGGTTCAGGATATTGGCCTGCCACTGCCGCGCATCGGCGCAGCCATCACCGGGCGGGGGCGGGGCCTGATCCACACAGCCACGCGCACCCTTGGGGCAGCTGATGCGGATGTGGAAATGGTAGTGATGCCCGTACCAAGGCCGGATTTTGCGCAGATAGCTGCGGTCGCCTTTCTCATCGGCGCACATCTGCACTTTTGCGCCGGGGAAAACAAAGATGCGCGCGGTGCGGGGGTCTTGGGCCGCGGCCTTGATCACCTCGTGATGCGCAGGTGTCCAAGAGGAATTCACATAGGCCCCGCTCGCCCGGCGCATGGAGATCGACGAGATGTTCTCGCGCTGCGCCCGGCTGAGGTTCAGGGACTTCGGCGGCAGCATCCAGATGTCGGCATCAAGCCCGATCTGGTGGCTGGCGTGACCGGTCAGCATCGGCCCGCCGCGCGGCTGGCTCATATCGCCGACATAGACGCCTTCCCAACCGGGCTGCTGCGCGGCCTTGCGGCTGAGCTTTTTAACCATGTCGATCATCTCGGGATGGGCCCAGTTGCGGTTACGCGACAGGCGCATGGCCTGCCATGTCGGTCCTGTCTCGGGCAATTGCTCGGCCCCGGCAAGGCAGCCTTTGGAATAGCTGCCGAAAGCCGCCGGAGACTGCGCGGAGGCAAAGCTCTTGGCCCCGAAAAGCCGCTTGGCCTCGACCGTGCTCAATGCGCCGCCCGAAGAGCCGATGGTCGGCAGGGCGACCTTCTCACCGCTGATGTCGGTCTCGGTCCGGCCGCCCCCGCAAGAGGCAAGCGCAAAGGCCAGCGCCACGGAGGTGAGGGTGCGAAGCAGCTTCATGTGGCGAAATCTCCCTTGGGTTTGACCCAAGCTAACAGGATCAAACCGACGATGAAAAGCCCCACGACGGGGGTGATGCCCAGCCGTTGGCTGCCGGTGAGGTCGCTGGTCAGGGCAATCAGTGCCGGTGCGAGAAAGGAGGTGGCCTTGCCCGAGAGGGCGTAGAGGCCAAACGCCTCGGTCATCCGATCGGGGTTTCCCTGCCGGGTCAGCATGTTACGCGATGACGCTTGGAGCGCCCCGCCCGCCGCGCCGATAGAGGCACCGGCGACGTAGAAGAGGATATCGGACAGGGCGGAGCCTTCGGGCAAAGAAACGCCCATGACGGAATTCGGCCCCAGAGAGATGATCAGGCAGGCGGTGGCGATGAGGATGACGCAACAGGCCACGATCACCGGCATCGGGCCGATGCGCCGGTCGATCCGCCCGCCCAGCACGCAGAACACCGCGCCCGAGATGGCCGCGAGGATGCCGAAGATGCCGATCTCTTGGATCGACCAATCCAGCACCCCAAGCGCATAGACCCCGCCAAAGGTGTACATCCCGTTCAGCGCGTCGCGGTAGAACATCGACGAGCCGAGATAGGCCAGCAGAGACGGGTGCTTTGGCAAGCCCCGCAGGGTGCGCGCCAAATCCGCAAGACCCGCGCCCACGCGATACCGCACCGCGCCGGGTTTCGGCCTGTCGCGCACATAGAGGAAGAAGGGGATCATAAAAACCGCGTACCAGATGGCCGTCAGCGGCCCGACGATGCGGGTGTCGGCCTTTGTCGCCGGGTCCAGCCCGAAAAGCGGCGTCAGCCCCGCCATGGTGCGCCCATTCGCGCCGCTTTGAAACAGAGCGATCATCGCGATCAGCGCCAGCACCCCGCCCGCATAGCCAAAGGCCCAGCCATCGCCGGAAATGCGCCCCCGCTCATCCGCGTCGGGGTGCAGCTCGGGCAGGTAGGCATTGGTAAAGATCGTTGCGAACTCCATCCCGACCAAGCCGATGCCGAAAAAGAACAGCGCCCAAAGCAGAGAGAAATCCGCCGGGGCCGTCCACCACAGCGCGCCCGCGCCGACCACATACATGGCCGAGAAGAGCCTGATCCAAGGCATCCGCCGCCCCGAGGAATCCGCCACCGCGCCCAAGATCGGCGCCAGCACCGCAATCGCGACGCCCGCCAATGCCAGACCATAGCCCCAGTATGCCTGCGCTTGGGCTTTGGCGGCGCCAAGCTCCATCCCGCCCTCGACCAGTGCATTGGTCGCGGTCTGAGCAAAGTAGGGGCCGAAGATGAAAGTCAGAAGCAGGGTGTTGTAAGGCTGGCTGGCCCAGTCAAAGAAATACCATCCCCAGATGCGCTTGCGCCCGCCTGTCTGTGCCATGTTGCGCCCTTTCGCGGCCTGCCCTTTTTCAAGTTAGAGCAGGGCAGGGCGCAAGGCGCAAGCGTCAGTAAGGGCAGGGGGTGAGGCAGAGGAGGGCGGTCGGCTCAGGCCGAAAGCGGCCCTGCCGCATCCGGGGTCGGGGCCGCGTCCTGCATCGGCGGCCAGGGGCGGTGCGCATCAGCGCGGATCCATTCGGCCACCCAGCCCGGCACCTCAGGCGAAGCTTGCTGCCGTCCCATTGCCTGCAAGACCTTTTCCGGCGGGATCAGCCCGTTACGATCGGTCACGGCGGAACGGTAGAGCACATGGCTCGCGCATTCGCCGTTCTTCTTCCACATGGATTGCTCAAGATAGATGAACTTGTCGTCCCAACACAGGGTCCGGCTGCGCATCTCGAATTTCTCGAACATGCGGATGCGGCGGCGGAACCGCGTGCTGGAGCCCGCGATGGTGATCGCCCATTTGTTCTGCCGCAGCAGCGTGATCAGCCCGGCCCGCTGCGCCATGGCGGTGCGGCCCAGATCATAGAGCGACAGCGCCCGCCCGTTGTTCAACTCCATCCAGATATCGAGGTCATGCGGCCAGCAGATGTGATGGCTGACATGGGTGTCGGTCAGGTTTTCCAGCGGCGCCTGCCGCGCGGCGACGATGACGTCTTTGGCCATGCGGATGATCGGGAACATGGGGCTTTCCTTTGTCGTGACGGTGCCGATCTGCGGCGGAAGCGCTGCGCGGTCAAGCATATACGTCGCGGCACTCTTGCCCTTTGCGGACGGGGCGCTTAACTGTCTTGCGTCACACCAAGGGGATATTCCATGACGTCACTGTTCCAAATCCTGATGCTGCTTTTGAACATCGTTTGGTTCATCGTCATCGCCCATGTCATCATGTCTTGGTTGATCAATTTTCAGGTGCTGAATCTCCGCCAGCCCTTGGTTGCGCAAATCTGGGACGGGCTGAACCGCATTCTAGAGCCGGTTTATAGCCGCGTGCGCAATGTGATCCCGCCGATGGGTGGTCTGGATCTGGCACCATTGATCGTGCTGATCGTCGTGGCCATTGCACGGATCGTGCTGACAAACAACGCCGCAGCCTTCTACTGACCCGTGCCCCGGCCCGCCCGCGCGCCGATGTCGCGGGCATCTGGCCTTGTTCACGCTTTGTTAGTGTGGGAGTCTGCATAAAAAGAGCAGACAATCTTACAGGTTCTCCATGACAGGCGCTGCCACGCTTCTTCGTGATGTATTCGGTTTCGACGGGTTCCGCCCCGGCCAGCAAGAGATTGTTGAGGCCGTGACCGAGGGCGAAAACGTGCTGGCCATCATGCCCACAGGCGGCGGCAAATCCCTGTGTTTTCAATTGCCTGCCCTGATGCGCGAGGGGGTGACGGTGGTCATCTCGCCGTTGATTGCCCTGATGCGCGATCAGGTCCGCAGCCTGCAAGAAGCAGGCGTCGCGGCAGGGGCGCTCACCTCGGGCAACACGCCTGAAGAGACCGATGCGGTTTGGGAGGCGCTGGAGGCCGGCACGCTCAAATTGCTCTATATGGCGCCGGAACGGCTGGCGGCGGGCTCGGCCATGGGGATGCTGCGGCGCGTCGGCGTCAATCTCATCGCCGTGGATGAGGCGCATTGTGTCAGCCAATGGGGCCATGATTTCCGCCCCGACTACCTGCGCATCGGTGAATTGCGCCGCACGCTCGACGTGCCGCTGGCGGCCTTCACTGCCACGGCGGATGCCGAAACCCAAGCCGAGATTGTCGATAAGCTCTTCGACGGTACCCCGCCGCGCGCCTTCCTGCGCGGTTTCGACCGGCCCAACATCCACCTCGCCTTCGCCGCAAAGAACAAGCCGCGCGACCAGATCCTCGCCTTCGCCGGGGCACGGCGCGGCCAGTCGGGCATCGTCTATTGCGGCACCCGCGCCAAGACCGAGGGGCTGGCCAAGGCGCTGCGCGATCAGGGGCAGGAGGCGCTGCATTACCATGGCGGTATGGAGGCCGATGACCGCCGCATTGCCGAGCGCCGCTTTCAGCAAGAGGACGGGCTGATCGTCTGCGCCACCGTGGCCTTTGGCATGGGGGTCGACAAGCCCGACATCCGATGGGTCGCCCATGCCGATCTGCCCAAGTCGATCGAGGCTTACTATCAGGAGATTGGCCGCGCCGGGCGCGACGGGGCACCTGCCGAGACGCTGACGCTTTTCGGCCCCGATGACATCCGTCTGCGCCGCGCCCAGATCGACGAAGGCCTCGCCCCACCCGAACGCCGCGCTGCCGACCACGGGCGGCTGAACGCGCTTTTGGGTCTGGCCGAAGCGCTGGAGTGTCGTCGCAAGACGCTTCTGGGATATTTCGACGAGGCCGAAGTCACCTGCGGACGTTGCGACCTTTGCGATAGTCCGGCGGAGGTGTTCGACGGCACCACGGCGGTGCGCAAGGCGCTTTCGGCCATGCTGCGCACCGACGAATGGTTTGGCGCGGGCCATCTCATCGACATCCTCTTGGGCAACGAGACCGAGAAGGTCCGCCAGCGCGGCCACCAGTCGCTGCCGACCTATGGCGTGGGCGGGGAATACAGTCGCAACGAATGGCAGGCGGTGTTCCGGCAGATGATGGGCCATGACCTCGTGCGCCCGGATGCCGAGCGCCACGGCGCGCTGCGCATGACCGACGCGGCCCTGCCGATCCTGCGTGGCGAGGCCAGCATCAACCTGCGCCGCGACACGATCAAGGCGGCGGCGGCCAACCGGCGGCCTGCGGTCAAGGCGATGGTCAGCGACGAGGATGCGCCGCTCCTCTCGGCGCTCAAGGCCAAGCGCCGCGCACTGGCCGAGGCGGCGCGCGTGCCCGCCTATATCATCTTCACCGACCGCACCCTGATCGAGATGGCCGAGGCACGGCCCGCCGACCTCGACGCCATGGCGCGGATCGGCGGCGTAGGCGCGAAGAAGCTGGAGAATTACGGCGCGGCCTTCCTCGAAGTCATCAACGGGGAGGCGCAGCCGATGCACAAGGCGCGGCGCAAGCTGGCGGGGCGCGAGGCGGGCAATGTCTATGATCAGCTTTTGCAGGTGCAGGCCGATCTGGCCCGCGGCGCGCAGGGCACCGAAAAGCCGCTAAGCTGTTCTGCCGCGATGCTCGCAAAGGTGGCGCAACTGCGCAGCGCCGACCCTTCGGCCATCGAACGATTGCTCGGCGACAAACGCGCCGAACGCTTTGGCCCCGCCTTTCTGGACGTTCTGCGCGACGCGGGCTAGATCACCCCGAAACGCCCCCAAGGAGACTGCCATGCTCGTCGTTATTTCCCCCGCCAAACGCCTTGATTGGGCCGAGCGCGATGTCGCCGTCACCCAGCCTGATTTTCAGGAAGACGCCGTGCGGCTGGCGATGACTGCGCGCAATCTCAGCTTGGGCGATCTCAAAAGCCTGATGGGGCTGAGCGACGATCTGGCGCGGCTCAACCGTGACCGCTTTCAGGCGTTCGAGGCTGAGCCCACAGCCGAGGTCACCCGCCCCGCCGCGCTGGCCTTTGCGGGCGATACCTATCAGGGGTTGGAGGCCGCGAGCCTTGATGCCGATGAGATGACCTTTGCCCAAGATCACCTGCGCATCCTGTCGGGCCTTTACGGCGTGCTGCGCCCGCTCGACGCGATCCAAGCCTACCGGCTGGAGATGGGCAGCAAGCTGAAAACCCGCCGGGGCGGCAACCTTTATGACTATTGGCGTGACAGCCTGTCAAAGGCGCTGAATGCCCAGGCCGAAGCCACCGGCAGCGATGTTCTGGTGAACTGCGCCAGTCAGGAATACTTTGGCGCGGTGGACCTCAAGGCGTTGAAGCTGCGGGTGATCACCCCGCAGTTCATGGAGGACAAGGGCGACGGCAAATGGCCGAAGATCGTCAGCTTCTTCGCCAAGAAAGCCCGCGGTGCCATGGCCCGCTACATCGTGCAGCACCGGGTGAACGACCCGGAAGGCTTGCAGGATTTCGACAGCGGCGGCTATGCCTATCAGTCCGATGCCTCGACGCCCGAGCGTCCGGTCTTTGTCCGGCCCTACCCGTCGAACTGACCCACAGGCGGGGGGCGATGCGCGCCTTCCCGCCGTGCGCCACCCGCCGGGCGATTGCCGCGCTTGGCGAAGGGGCGTAGACCTAGCGCCATGAAATACCCGCTCGTCACCGCCGCTCTCCTCGCCTGCGCCACACCGCTTGGCGCGCATCCGCATATCTTCGTCGATACCGGGTTCGAAGTGATCGTCGATGCCGAGGGGCGGTTGACCCATCTGCGGATCACATGGGCCTATGACGAATTCTACTCTCTCTTGGTGACCGAGGATCGCGGCCTCGACCCCGATTACGATGGCGTGCTGACGCCGGCGGAAGTCGCCTCTCTCAACGGGTTCGACATGCAGTGGATCGAAGGGTTCAACGGCGATACGGTCTTGCTGGACGGGGGCGAAGAGGTCGCGCTGTCGGGGCCGCAGGACGTGGAAACCAGCTTTGCCGAAGGCCGCATCATCACCAGCCATCTGCGCGCGGTCGAAGGCCCGGCTCCCTCGGCGGATGGACTGGTCATCAAACCCTATGATCCGACCTATTACACCGCCTATGAGGTGACCCAGAAAGTGACCATCCAAGGCAGTGACACCTGCCGCGCGCGGGTCAAGATGCCGGATATGAATGCCGATCTGCGCGCCCTTCAGCAGGACTTGAGCGCGCTGGACGCCAATACTGATCCAAGCGATGTGGGTCTGCCGGAGATCGGCGAAGCCTTGGCCAATGAAGTGGTGATCACATGCGACGCATCATAGCGCTGGCGGCATTGGCTACCCTTTTGGCGCTGGCGGCGCTGTGGTGGTCGGGCGGGTTCAACGCCCTTGCCCATTGGGCCGCGGGGCAGCAGCGCGGGTTTCAAAACAGCATCGCCAGCGGGCTGCGCGCCACGCGGGGCGGCGATGCGGCGGCGTTCTGGACGGTGCTTCTGGCGTCTTTTGCCTATGGTGTCGTCCATGCGGCGGGGCCGGGGCACGGCAAGATCGTGATCGGCGGCTATGGGCTGGCGCGGGCGGTGCCAGTGCTGCGGCTCACGCTGATCGCGCTCGCGGCATCTTTGGGCCAAGCGGTGACCGCCGTGGTTCTGGTCTATGCGGGTATCCTCCTCTTGGGTCTTGGGCGGGAGGCGCTGTTCGGCGTGACCGAAGAGATCATGGCCCCGGCGAGCTATGGCGCGATTGCCCTTATCGGGCTTTGGCTGATCTGGCGCGGGCTGCGCCATGCGCGGCAGGACAGATCGGCGCATTCCGGTGAAGTATGCAGCCATTGTGGCCATGCCCATGGGCCCAGTCTGGCGCAGGTTCAGCGCGCGGGCAGGCTGCGCGACGCACTGCTTTTGATCGGTGGGATCGCCATACGGCCCTGCACCGGCGCGCTTTTCGTGTTGGTGATCACTTGGCATATGGGGATCGGCGGGGTCGGCATCTTGGGGGCCTTTGCCATGGCGCTCGGCACCGGCTTGATCACCATCGCCACTGGCTTGGCCGCAACGGGGCTGCGCGCCGGGGTCTTGGGCGGGCTGGCCGGATCGCCGAGGCTGGCCCAAGCCGCAGCGGTGGCCGAGCTGACGGCGGGCTTGGTCGTGGTGACGCTGGCGGGCGGCTTGCTGCTGCGGGCGCTTTAGCGGCGGCCCTCGCGCAGCCATGCGGCAATGATGAAGAGCGCCGAAAGCAAGAGCACCAGCCACCCCGGCAGCAGCGGCGTTTGTCGCACATCGCGCGTCTCGTAAGCGCCGCGCGGGGTCAGCCCCAGCCAGCCGCGCCCGGCGGCAGGACGGCCAAGGCGCACGTCGCGCAGACGGGGGAGCCCATCCTCCATCCGTGCCACCCCACCGCGCAGGCTGTCGATTGCCGGGCGCAGGGCCGCATCGCTGGCGATGGTCTCGACAAACTCGTGCGGGGCGGCGGGGCCGAGGCCGATGACGGTGACCTCATCGCCGTTCTCCAGCCGGTAGAGGCCGATCTCTTCGCCGGTATATTCCGCCTCGAACCGGCCCGGCCCGGCGGGGGCGAGGGGCAGTTCGGTCGTGCTGCCATCGGGGGCGGTGATCGTGACGGGGGGCACGGTCTCGTCCAAGGTGCGGCGGGTGATGCGCATGGTCTGGCCTTGGGCAGAGGCCATCAGCGCCTCTTCCTCAAGCTCGGGTTCCTTCATCATCCAATGGGCCAGACGGCGCAGCAATTCCAACTGCGGGCCGCCGCCCTCATAGCCGCGGTTCCACAGCCAAGCGTGGTCAGAGGCGAGCAGCGCCACGCGCCCCTCATCCACGCGGTCCAGCACCAGAAGCGGGCGGTCGTCCGCCCCGGTCATCACCACGTCGCCGCTGTCAGCGGTCACGTCGATCTGGCGCAGCCAGCGGCCCCAGTCGCCCTTGCCGGGCAGGTCTGAGGTGACGGGATGGCGCTGGCCGATGTCGGTGACGACCGGGGGGAAGGCTTCCTCCAACACCCGCGCGGTGGGGGTGGCGGGCAGCACCGTGCCGAGCGGCGACCGGTAGAGGCTGTCAGCACTGGCGAAATCCGGCCCGGCGGCGACCAGCACCGCGCCGCCCTTGCGCACATATTGCGCCACATTGTCGAGATAGAGCGCAGGCAGGATGCCGCGCCGTTGGTAGCGGTCAAAGATGATGAGATCGAAGTCGTCGATCTTTTCCATGAACAATTCGCGCGTCGGGAAGGCGATGAGCGACAGTTCGTTCACCGGCACACCATCCTGTTTGTCGGGCGGACGCAGAATGGTGAAATGCACCAGATCGACCGCGCTGTCGGACTTCAGCAGGTTGCGCCACGTGCGCCCGCCGGGATGCGGCTCGCCTGAGACCAAGAGCACGCTGAGCCGGTCGCGCACGCCGTTCATCTGGATCAGCGCCGCATTGTTGCGGTCGGTCAACTCCCCCTCGGCTTCGGGCAGGGAGAAGCGGATCACGTTGCGCCCGCCGTGGGGCAGGGCCACGGGCAGTTCAAGGTCTTGGCCAATCGGCACGTTGAAGCTTTGCGGTTCTTCCCCATCGACAGAGATATCAAGCTGGGTCAGCCCGCCGCCCTCGGGCGCGGCGCCCAGATCGTCGATGCGCAGGGTCAGGGTCACCGGCTCTCCGATGATGGCAAAAGCCGGGGCGTTGCGTACGGTCAGCCGGCGGTCCCAATCCTCGGCCCGGCCGGTTTGCAGCAGATGCAGCGGCGCGGGCAGGTCGAGCGGCAGGTCCGCATCATGCACCCGGCCATCGCTGAGCGCCAGAATGCCCGCGATCCGCGCGCGTGGCTCTTCGGCCAGCGCATCGGCCAGCGTGGTCATCAGCCGGGTGCCGGCATCCTCGGCCCCGTCCGGCACGGTGATCCGGCGCAGCTCGGTGTTGGGGCGGGCGGTGATGCGGGCAGAGAGCGCCTTTGCCGCCGCGTCGGTCTGCGCGGCGCGGTCGGAGAGCCGCTGGCTGGCGCTTTCGTCTTCCAAAAGCAACACGATGTCCGACAGCGGCGCGCGGTCTTCGGTCTGGTAGGACGGCCCGGCGAGCGCGGCCAGAACCACCGCCGCCGCCAAGCCCCGCAGGGCCCAGCCCGACAGGCCGCGCCACAGCGCCAGCAGAAGGCCGAGCGCGGCCAGCACCGCGAGGCCGATCAGCAGCGGCAGGGGGATCAGCGGGTCGAAAAGCACGGTTCCGGTCATTGGCCTAACCTGTCTAGCAGTGCAGGCACATGGACCTGATCGGATTTGTAGTTGCCGGTCAGCACATGCATGACAAGGTTCACGCCAAAGCGATAGGCCAGTTCGCGCTGCCGCTCTCCGGCATAGCCGCGCCCGATGGGCAAAAGCGGCGCGCCATCGCGGCGCACGGCCCAAGCCGCAGCCCAGTCGTTGCCCCCGATCACCACCGGCGTCACCCCGTCATTGAGGTTGCGAAAGGGCATCCCCTCAATCCGTTCGGCATCGGGCGGCGCGGCCTCGACCCAGACATCGCGGCTGCTGTAGCGGCCCGGGTAGTCTTGCAGCAGATAGAAGGTGCGCGTCAGCACATGGTCGCCGGGCAGCGGCTCAAGCGGTGGGATGTCGAGCGGCGCGGCCAGTTCTTGCAGCTTGCGCCCGTTCGGGCTGGCGGCACCGTAGCTGGCGATATCCGCGTCTCGGGTATCGAACAGGATCAGCCCGCCCGAGCGGAGGTAGTCGTTCAGCTTGCCATAAGCCTCGGACGAAGGCTGCGGTTGGTCGGGGGTCACCGGCCAATAGAGGATCGGAAAGAAGGCCAGTTCGTCCTGCTCAAGATCAACGCCGGTGGGCAGGTCAGGCTCCACCGTGGTGCGGAAATAAAGCGTGTCCGACAGGCCGATCAATCCGGCGCGGGCGATTTCGTCAACGTCGCTGTTGCCGGTCAGCACATGGGCCAAAGTCACCTCAGAGGCCGAGCGGATGGCAAAGCTTTCGGGGTCATTCTCCTGCGCGTCGCCCATCTGCGGGGCGATGGCCAGCCCCAAGGCCAGCGTCAAGCTGCCGGTGGAACGGCGCAGCAGCAGCCCCGAAAGGGCGAGGGAGGCCAGCACATCGGCCACAAGCAAAAGAATGGCGAGGCTCAGAAGCGCCCCGGCGAGTGGCTGTTCCGGCGGCAGAGCAAGGCCCCGCAGCGGCACATCGGCGGGCCATGTGGCGGGGGTGAGGGCGGTCTCGCCGGTGAGCACATTGCGCGCAAGCCGCCGGTCTTCGGCGCCGTAGATGCCGGGCGGCAGGGCGGGGCCTGCGGGGGCCGAGATCAGGTCAGGCCCCGCAACGCCGGGCAGATTGCCCGCGTCCGACAGGATGCCGAAACCGTCCATCACCCGCAGCGGCGTCCATGTGGTGCCCTCAAGGCTCTCGGCCTCGGGGGCGCTGGCACCCGATGACACGGCCAGCCGTTCCATCATCTGCACGAAAAGACCCGAGAGCGGCAGGGTCGACCATTCCGCCGTGGCGGTGACGTGGAACAGCACGATCTGCCCCTGACCCACCGCTTTGCGCGTGACCAGCGGGGTGCCATCGCTCAGCGCGGCGATCACCCGGTCGGCCAACGTCGGGTCGGGTTGCGCCACGACTTGGGACGAAACGGTCACATCTTCGGGCACCGTCAGCCCGAAGAATGGCGACCCGTTGCGGAAAGGGGCCAGCGCCTTGGGCTCCCCCCAAGACATCGCGCCGCCGACGCTGCGGCCCCCGGCGCGCAGGCGCACGGGCATCAGCGGGTCTTCGTCGATGCGGCTGACATCGCTCGCCGCCACGCGCGGCCCGGCGAAACGGATGAGCATGCCGCCAGCGTCGATCCACTCTTGCAGCGGCTCGGCCTCGGCGGGGGCGAGGGTGGCCACATCCGCCAGCACGATCACATCAGGGTTCGCGGGCAGCACCTCGGTCAGGGTGCCGTCGATCAGATCGGCGCTCGGGGCCAGCGCCTGTTCGATGTAATGCAGCGGGGAAAGCAGTTGCAGCCCCTCTTGCGCCCCGCGCCCTCGGATCAGCGCGACTTCGCGGCGGCGCAGCCCGTCATCGACCAAGCTGCGCGCCCCGGCGGAGCGTTGGCCCGCGATGTCGAAAGAGGTGAGCCGCGCGCGCATTTCGGCAGGCAGCGAGAGGGAGGTGCGGGCCTCGGTCGCGCCCGCTTCGAATGTCGCATTGGCGGTGGCGAGCACGCGGGCGTTGCCCGCCGGATCGCGGCCATGGGCCTGCACCACCGCCGCGCGTTCCGGTCCGGGCGCGGCGCGGCGCAGGGTCAGGTCGATCGCGCCATCTTGATAGACTGCGGGCGCGATGCCGATGACATTGCCCGCGGATTGGTGCACCTCGACCGCGCCTTTGGATTGCAGCGCGGCAAGCAGGTTATTACGGCCCGAATAGTCCAATCCGTCGCTGAACCACAGGGTGTCGAAGGCGGGCAGGGCCGCCATGATCTCGGTCGCGCGGGTCAGCTCTGTCGGGGCCGGTTGCCACGGCGCGGGGGTGAACCCGGCCAGACGGCTGCGCCACGCATCGGCGGATTGGAAGGTCGGCACCTGCGGGTCGGTGAGGCTGAGGATGCCCACCGTCCGCTCGGCCCGTCCGGCGCGGGTGAGTTGCGCGTCAACGGCGGCCATCTGTCGGTCCCAGCCGCTGGCCCCGGCCCATGAGCCGTCGAGCAGGATCAGCAAGGGGCCGCTGCCCTCTTCCGTCTCGGCCTGCGGGTTCAGCACCGGCCCGGCGAGACCAATGATGATCGCGGCCACGGCCAGCATCCGCAGCAAAAGCAGCCACCACGGGGTGCGGTCGCTGGTGCTGTCGTCATCCGCCAACCCCAAGAGCAGCGCCACACCGGGAAAACGGCGGCGAACAGGCGCAGGCGGTACGGCCCGCAGGATTAGCCAAAGGATCGGCAGCGCCAGCAGGGCCAGCAGCAGCCAAGGCGCGGTGAAACCGATGCCGCCGAAAACGCTCATGCCGCACTCCCCTGCCGCGCGTCCAACGCGCCATAGAGCCAAAGCAGCGCCGACTGCGCCGTGGCATCGGTGTGGTGCAGCCCATAGCGCCAGCCGGTACGGGCGCAGAGTTGCTGCAAGGCGTCTTTGCGCGCCGCCAGTCGGTCGAGGTAGCGGTCGCGCAGGTCATTCGCTTTGAGCGTCTCATGCCGCAGACTGCCGCCGACGCTTTCAAAAATGGTTCGACCCGCGAAGGGGAAAGCCTCCTCCGCCGGGTCTAGCAGGTGATAGAGCACGCCACGCACGCCACGGTCGGCGGCCTTGGTCAGGGCGGTCTGCACCGGGTCGAGATCGCCCATGAAGTCCGAGATGAAGACCGCCCGCGCATGGGGGATCATGCCGCGATGTTCTGGCGGGGCGTAGTCTTGGCCATCGTCTTGGCAGAGCAATTCGGCCAGTCGCAGCACCTGCGGATTGCCGCGCCGTGGGGGCAGGGCGGTGCCGGTCAGGCCCACACGCTCCCCCCCGCGCAGCAGCAAGATCGCCAGCGCAAGGCCCAAAAGGCGGGCGCGGTCGGCCTTGTCAGGCAGCGCCTTGTCCGAGGCAAAGCGCATCGAGGCCCCCTGATCAACCCAGAGCATGACGGACTGCGCAATCTGCCACTCGCGTTCGCGCACGAACTCCTGATCGCCACGGGCCGAGCGGCGGTGGTCGACCATGCGGCGGCTGTCGCCGATCTGTGCCGGGCGGTATTGCCAGAAATCATCCCCCGTCCCCGCGCGGCGGCGGCCATGGGCACCGGGCAGAACGGCACCGGCCAAATGCTCGGCCCGCGCCAGCAGGGCGGGCAGCCGGGCCGCTTCGCCCTCGGCGCTGGCTCTGAGGGACAGGGGGCTATGGGTCACGCGGCGGCCTTTTTCCCGATCAATTGACCGGCGGTGGCGTCGATCAGGCTTTGCAGGCTTTCGCCCCTTGCGCGGGCGGCAAAGTTCAGCGCCATCCGGTGGCTCAGCACCGGGCGGGCCATGGCGAGCACATCTTCGGCCGAAGGAGCCAACCGCCCCTCCAGCAGCGCACGGGCGCGCACGGTCAGCATTAGCGCCTGCGCGGCACGGGGGCCGGGGCCCCAAGCGACGCTGTCGCGCACGGGCTGGGTGGCCTCAGGCTCATCGGGGCGGAAGGCGCGGACAAGGTCGAGGATCAGTTCCACCACGCTGTCGCCCACCGGCATCCGCCGCAGCAGGGTCTGGGCAGAGAGAAGCTCTTCGGTGGTGAAGACCGGGCGCACGGTGCCCTCTTCGACGCCGGTGGTGGCAAGCAGAATGTCCCGCTCCGTCGCGCGGTCGGGGTAGGCCACGTCAATCTGCACGAGGAAACGGTCAAGCTGCGCTTCAGGCAGGGGATAGGTGCCTTCTTGTTCAATCGGGTTTTGGGTGGCGAGAACATGGAAGGGCTGGCCAAGCGCGCGGTCCTGCCCCGCGACGGTCACGGTCTTCTCTTGCATCGCCTGCAACAGGGCGGATTGCGTGCGCGGGCTGGCGCGGTTGATCTCATCGGCCATCAGAAGTTGGCAAAAGATTGGCCCTTCGACAAAGCGAAAGGCGCGGCTGCCGTCGGGCGCGGTGTCGAGCACTTCGGAGCCCAAGATGTCAGCGGGCATCAGATCGGGGGTGAATTGCACGCGGTTGCCGTGCAGGCCCATGACCGTGCTCAATGTCTCAACCAGCCGCGTCTTGCCCAATCCCGGCAGGCCGATCAGCAGGCCGTGCCCACCACAGAGCAGCGCTGTCAACGCAAGGTCGACGACCTGCTCTTGCCCGACGAAACGCCCGGTGATCGACTGTTTCGCCGCGGCGAGCTTTTCGGTCAGCGCTTCGATTTGCGCGATCAGATCATCCGCTTCGGCCATGACATTTCTTTCCCCGGAGTTATATCTTTCAGGTGTAAGTGTATCGCGACCAAAGGGAATGGCAAAACCAATGAGCGGACAAAATACCGTGACACCCACGGCAGACAGTTTGATCGAAGCCGCCAAGGCCGCAAAAGCGCGCGGAACCCCGCCGCTTGAGAAGTGGAACCCGGAATTTTGCGGCGATCTGGACATGCAGATCAAACGCGACGGGACGTGGTTCTACCAAGGCACGCCCATTGGCCGGATCGAAATGGTCAAATTGTTCGCATCGATTCTCTGGCGCGAGGGGGATGATTATTTCCTCAAAACCCCGGTGGAGAAGGTGGGCATCACCGTCGAAGATGCACCATTCGTCGCCGTGGATTTCGAGGCCGAGGGCGCAGGCGAGGCGCAGCAGTTGCGGTTTTTGACCAATCTGGGCGATGTGGCCGAGGCGGGGGCAGCCCATCCGATCCGCGTGGTCCGCGATGAAGAGACGGGCGAACCTGCACCCTATGTGCTGGTGCGCCGCAATCTGGAGGCGCTGATCGACCGCAAGAGCTTTTACCGTCTGGTCGATCTGGGCCAGCACCGCGATGGCTGGTTTGGTGTCTGGTCGGGTGGGGAATTCTTTGGCATCATCCCATCGGAAGACCTGCCGTAAGTTCACTGAAAGACCCGAATGCCGATCACCCCTGCCGCCAATCTGTCGCTGCTTTGGTCCGAACTGCCCTATCTGGACCGGTTCGATGCGGCGGCGGAGGCGGGGTTTGGCGCGGTTGAGGTCTTGTTCCCCTATGACATGCCCGCGAAAGAGACGCAGCGCGCCTTGCTGCGCAATGGGCTCTCGCTCGCCCTGATCAACGCGCCGCCGCCGAATTACACGGGCGGTCCGCCCGGTTTCGCCGCCCTGCCGGGAGGGGAGGCGCGTTTCGCCCATGATATGCGCCGGGTCTGGCGCTATGTAGAGGCGCTGCGGCCCAGAATGGTGCATGTCATGGCCGGGGAGGCCGAGGGGCCAGCGGCTGCAAAGGCTTTCGTGGCGAACCTGCGCCATGCTGCGGCAGAGGTGCCGCCGGGGGTCACCTTGATGATCGAACCGCTCTGCCCGCAGGCCAAACCGGGGTATTTCTTGAACGATTACGCGCAGGCGGCGGAACTGCTGGCGGCGGTGGATGCGCCCAATGTAGCGCTACAATTCGACAGTTTTCACGCGCAGATGATCCATGGCGACGCCGTGGCGGTTTTCGAGGAATATCGCCCCCTGATCCGCCATGTGCAGCTAGGTGACACGCCAAAGCGCGGCGCGCCGGGCAGCGGTGATGTCGATTTCGACGGGCTCTTTGCTGCGCTGCGGGCGGGCTATGACGGTTTTGTCAGCGGGGAGTATATTCCGGGCGGCCCGACGGAGCGGTCCTTGGGGTGGGTGTCCGCCTTAGGGGAATGACACCGGCGTATCCCCGGGCTGCCATTGGGGGTATTTGTCCATCACGCTTTCAAAGCGGGGCGAGGCGAGGAAACGGTCGAGCCAGCCGCGCAGCGCGGGCCAATCCTGCGCGTCGAACCAAGCGCGGTCGATGAAGGCGAACTGCCGCACGAAGGGCAGGATCGCGTAATCCGCCAGCGTGGGACGGTCAAAGATCCAGTCCCCCAGTTGCGCGTCGAGGTCATGGAGGAAGGTTGCCGCCTTGGCGCGTTGCTCTTCGGGGTCCGCCTCGGGGTAGCGGGTGGCGTATTTGGTGCGGTCCAGCGCGTCTTTGAACGGGCCGTCGGCGCGGGCGATCCAGTCGTGACCTTCGGACGGCATGTCGCGCCAGCCTCCGGGATCGTTCTGGGCCAGCGCCCATTTCATGATATCGAGGCTTTCGTCGATGTGGCCGGTTTCGGTGACGAGGCAGGGCACGGTGGCGGTGGGCGAGGCGTCAAGGAAGGCTTGCGGTTTGTCGCGCAGGACGACTTCGCGCAGGTGAACGGGGGTTTGCGCCGTCGCGAGGGCGAGACGCGCGCGCATGGCGTAGGGGCAGCGGCGGAAGGAGTAGAGGACAGGGGTCATGCTAGATGATCTAGCGCATGGGGGACGCGTGTACAAAGGGCCATCGCCCGAGAATGGGGCCGGCCCGGAATCAAGCCGGAGGCGCCGGGCCATCGCCTGCCCGCCCCAACGGGTAGGCGATTTGGTGGGGCCGGGCGTAACCTTGAGGCCGCACATCATGGCTGAGAGATAAAGTGGCAGGAACTGAGCTTGGATCGCCGACCCGCGGGCAGGCGATGGCCCTCCACCCTACTGAAACGGCGTCGGCGGCAGCCCTTTACCAGCAAAGCGCGCCACGTCATCCACCCGCTTTGACCGCGCCGTCGTGGTCCGTGCCGCGTCGATCCACGCCAGTGCATCGGCGCGCAATTCGGCATTGTAGCTGTCCCAGCCCGCCTGCGCGCCGGTCTCTTCCAACGCTTGGGCAAGGTCTTCGGGAAGGGCCGCGTCTTCCATCAATGCGCCTCCGCCCAATTGGCACCCACACCGGCGTCGACGATCAGCTTCACATCCAGCTTCACCACCGGATCATTGGCATTCTCCATCACCTCACGTGCGGCGGCGATCAGTGCGTCTTCGGCACCCTTTTCCACCTCGAACAGCAGTTCATCGTGCACCTGCAACAGCATGGTCGCGGGCAGATCGGCGATGGCCTCGGGCATCCGCACCATGGCGCGGCGGATCACATCGGCAGCGGTACCTTGGATCGGCGCGTTGATCGCAGCGCGGGCGGCGAAACCAGCCTGCGGCCCCTTGGCGCCGATGTTGGGCGTGTTGATTTTGCGGCCAAAGAGCGTCTGCACATAGCCATGCTCTTTCGCAAAGGCCTTGGTCTCGTCCATATAGGTCCGGATGCCGGGGAAACGCTCGAAATAGCGGTCGATGAAGCCCTGCGCCTCGGCCCGCGGGATGCGCAGGTTGCGTGCAAGGCCGAAGCCCGAGATGCCGTAGATTACGCCGAAGTTGATCGCCTTGGCGTTGCGGCGAATCTCAGGCGTCATCTGATCCATCGGCACGTCAAACATCTCGGACGCCGTCATGGCGTGGATGTCGTCGCCGCGGTGGAAGGCTTCCTTGAGCGCGTCGATCTGGGCGATATGCGCCAGAATCCGCAGCTCGATCTGGCTGTAGTCCAGCGCCACCAGCACCTTGCCCTCGGGGGCGACGAAAGCCTCGCGGATGCGGCGGCCTTCCTCGGAACGGATCGGGATGTTCTGCAAGTTCGGATCGGTCGAGGCGAGCCGCCCCGTCGCCGCCCCGGCGATGGAATAGCAGGTGTGCACACGACCCGTCTCGGCGTTCACATGGTCTTGCAGCGCGTCGGTATAGGTCGACTTCAGCTTGGACAGCTGCCGCCAGTCCAGCACCCGGCGGGCGAGGTCATGTTCGGTCGCCAAATCCTCCAGCACATCCGCGCCGGTGGAGTATTTCCCGGTCTTGCCCTTCTTGCCGCCGGGCAGCCCCATCTTGCCAAAGAGGATTTCGCCAAGCTGGGCGGGGGAGCCGACGTTGAAGCTCTCGCCCGCCAACTCGTGAATATCCGCCTCCAGCCCGGCCATTTTCTGGGCAAAGGCGTTGGACATGCGGCTGAGCGTATCGCGGTCGACCTCGATGCCCGCCCGCTCCATCTGCGCCAAGACAGGCACCAGCGGACGCTCTAGCGTTTCGTAGACCTTGGTGACCTCGGCGCGGTGCAGCTGTGGCTTGAAAAGCTGCCACAGGCGCAGGGTGACATCGGCATCCTCGGCCGCATAGGGTACGGCGTCTGCCAGCGCTACCTTATCAAAGGTCACGGCAGATTTGCCGCTGCCCAAGAGCGGTTTGATCGGCATCGGTGTGTGACCGAGGTAGCGTTCGGAAAGCGTGTCCATCCCATGCCCATGTAGGCCCGCGTGCATCGCGTAGGACATCAGCATGGTGTCGTCGATTGGCGCGACCGCGATGCCCAGTTGGGCGAAAATCTTGCTGTCGTATTTCATGTTCTGCCCGATCTTGAGGATCGCGGGATCCTCAAGCATCGGGGTCAACAGTTGCAGCGCCTCTTCGACCGGCATCTGACCGGGGGCCAGCCCCTCTCCGCCAAAGAGGTCATCGTCGCGGCTGGCTTTGTGGGTCAGCGGGATGTAGCAAGCCTGCCCGGGCTCCACGGCCAACGAAACGCCGACCAGTTCCGCGGTCATCTCATTGAGGCCGGTGGTCTCGGTGTCCACCGCGACATAGCCCCGCTCGTAAATCCGATTGAGCCAGACGCGCAGCGCTTCGGCGTCGCCGACCTGTTCATACTGGCTGTGGTCAAAGGCCACCTCGGCCACCTGCGGTGCGTCCGCCACGGCGGGCGCTGGCGCGTCGGGGATGGCCGGGGCCTCGCGGCCCAGCACCTCGGCCACGCGTTTCGACAGGGTGCGGAACTCCATCTCGGACAGGAAACCCAGCAGGCGGTCCGCATCGGGGTCGCGCACTTCGAGATCGTCGATGGTGAAGTCGAGCGGCGTGTTCTCATCCAGCAGGACAAGATTGCGGCTCAGGCGGATTTGTTCGGCATGGTCGATCAGGGTCTGGCGGCGCTTGGGCTGTTTGATCTCGCCCGCGCGTTCAAGCAGCGCATCCAGATCGCCGTATTCGTTGATCAAAAGCGCCGCCGTTTTGATCCCGATACCGGGCGCGCCGGGCACGTTGTCGACCGAATCGCCCGCCAGCGCTTGCACGTCGACGACGCGTTCGGGATAGACGCCGAACTTCTCGAACACCCCATCACGGTCGATGGTCTTGTTCTTCATCGCGTCGAGCATTTCCACCCCGTCGCCGACAAGCTGCATCAGATCCTTGTCGGAGCTGATGATCGTGCAGCGCCCCCCGGCGGCGCGGGCCTGCACGGCAAGGGTGGCGATGATGTCATCGGCCTCATAGCCCTCAAGCTCTTTGCAGGCGATGTTGAACGCCTCGGTCGCGGTGCGGGTCAGCGGGATCTGCGGGCGCAGGTCTTCGGGCATCGCATCGCGGTTGGCCTTGTACTGGTCGTACATGTCGTTGCGGAAGGTGTGGCTGCCCTTGTCAAAGATCACGGCGATATGGGTGGGCGCGTTGGGGCCGGTATTACCCTCGACATAGCGGTGCAGCATGTTGCAGAAGCCCGCCACGGCGCCAATCGGCAAGCCGTCGGATTTGCGCGTCAGCGGCGGCAGGGCGTGATAGGCGCGAAAGATGAAGGCAGAGCCGTCGATCAGATGCAGGTGGTGGCCTTTGCCGAATGTCATAGGAATGCTCCGCTGGGTTGGCGACCCTTTTGCCACGAAGCATGGCCCACGGCCAGACGCCAATGCGCCGCGCGGGCAGGTTCGTGCCGTCGGTTCAGATGTTCAGATGGGGGCCGGGAAGGCTCAGACTTTGCCTTCGAAATCCGCATGGACGAATTTGCAGTCGCAATAGCCGCATTCGACCCAGCCGCGATCCTGGGGGATTTGCAGCCAGACGCGCGGGTGGCCAAGCGCGCCTTCGCTGCCGTCGCAGGCCACGCGCCAAGTGTTCACGATGCGGGTTTCGGGCGCTTGCAGGGTCATGGAGTTGGTCCTCGGCTCAGGCGAAAGTTGCCACTCGTTATGACCAAAGCAGCCGCGCGGGGCAAGGCCTCTGCGCGGGAATGGGAGGCTTGTGCACAAAGTGGTTCAAGTGCCAGCCCACAAGGGGTAAAAGGCGCTGAACAGCCACCAAGCCGGAGCAACAGTCTGATGAGCGCCCCCAAACCTGTCGTATTGTGCATCCTTGACGGTTGGGGCCTGAGCGAGGTGCGGGAAGGCAACGCGCCCCTGCTGGCCAAGACGCCGAATTTCGACCGGATCATGCAAGCAGGACCAAAGGCGCAGTTGATCACCCACGGCCCCGACGTGGGCCTGCCGCGCGGGCAGATGGGCAATTCCGAGGTCGGCCACACCAATATCGGCGCGGGCCGGGTGGTGGCGATGGATCTGGGGCAGATCGATCTCGCCATCGAAGAGGGCAGCTTTGCCGAGAATGAGCGGCTGCAAGAGTTCATCGCCAAGCTCAAGGAAACCGGCGGCACCGCGCATCTGATGGGCGTCGTCTCGGACGGGGGGGTGCATGGGCATCTCAGTCATATGATCGCCGCCGCCCGCGCGCTGCATGCGGCGGGGTTGCCGGTGGTGATCCATGCGGTGACCGATGGGCGCGACGTGGCGCCGTCCTCTGCCCTTGGCTATTTCGAGACGCTGAAGGCGGCGCTGCCCGAGGCCGTGAAGGTCGTCACCGTGACGGGGCGCTATTTCGCGATGGACCGCGACAACCGTTGGGACCGGGTGGGCAAGGCTTCGGCGGCGATCCTGCATGGCGAAGGGGAGGGGTACTCCGATCCCCGCACGGCGGTTGAGGCGGCCTATGGGCGGGGCGAGACGGATGAATTCATCACCGCCAGCGTGATCGAGGGCTATGCGGGGGCGGCTTCTGGCGACGGATTCTTCTGCCTCAACTTCCGCGCCGACCGCGCGCGGGAAATCATGGCGGCCTTGGGCGACCCGGGCTTTGACGCCTATGACACCGGCCCGCGCCCCGATTGGGCGGCGCTGATGGGCATGGCGGAATATTCCAAGGACCACGCCGCCTATATGACCACGATGTACCCCAAGCCGGACATCAAGAACACGCTGGGCGATTGGGTGGCGCAGCAGGGGCTGCGGCAGTTCCGGCTGGCCGAGACCGAGAAATATCCCCATGTGACCTTCTTCCTCAACGGCGGGGTTGAGACACCGGCCACGGGGGAGGACCGCAACATGCCCAAATCGCCCAATGTCGCGACCTATGACATGCAGCCGGAAATGTCCTCTGCCGAGGTGACGGATCAATTCGTGCAGGCGATCGAGGCGGGCTATGACCTGATCGTGGTGAACTACGCCAACCCCGATATGGTCGGCCATACCGGCGATCTTGAGGCGGCGATTGCTGCTTGTGAGGCGGTGGATGCGGGGCTTGGCCGGGTGCTCAAGGCGCTGGAGGCCGCAGGCGGCGCGATGATCGTCACCGCGGATCACGGCAATTGCGAGATGATGATCGACCCAGAGACCGGCGGCGCGCATACGGCCCATACGCTCAACCCCGTGCCGGTGGTGGCGGTGGGCGCGCCCGAAGGGGCGGTGCTGCGCGACGGGCGGTTGGCCGATCTGGCGCCCACGGTGCTTGATTTGATGGGCCTGCCGCAGCCCGAAGAAATGACCGGGAAAAGCCTGCTTTCATGAAACATCTTGCCGCGGCTGCCCTTTTTGCCTGTCTGCCTTTGATGGCACAGGCGCAGGCCGATGAGGCCGCCGCGGAGGCGCGCGCGGCAGCGACCGCCTTGGAGGCGGCATCGGCGCGGTTGGACCAAGCCGATGGCGCGCGCGACCGGGTGAAGGCGCTGACCGAGACGATTCAGGCGTTTGAGGCAGGTCTCGCGGCGATGCGGGCCGGGCTGCGGCAGGCCGCGATCAACGAGGCGCAGCTCAGCCGCAAGCTACAGGCGCGCGAGGGTGAGGTGGCGCAGTTCTTGGGCGTCTTGCAAAGCATCGGCGGTGACCCGTCGCCCGTGGTGCTGCTGCACCCCGACGGCCCGATGGGCACCGCCCGCGCAGGCATGTTGCTGGCTGAATTGACGCCTGCGCTCAACGCCCGCGCCGATGCGCTGCGGCAGGATTACGAAGACATCAAGACCTTACGCGCGTTGCAAACCGACGCGGCGCAGCGCCTGCAAGACGGGCTGACCGAGCTTCAGGCCGCGCGCACCGCGCTCAATCAGGCCATGGCCAACCGCACCGATCTGCCGATGCGCTTTACCGAAGACCCGGTGCGCACTGCGATCCTCATCGCCTCGACCGAGACGCTGGACGGCTTTGCCAGCGGCCTGTCCGAGATCACCACCGGCGCGGTTGAGCCTGCGCCGGTGAACCTTGACGGGCAGGTGGGCGATCTGCCCTTGCCCGCGCAGGGGCTGGTGATCCGCAAGGCTGGCGAGACGGATTCGGCGGGCGTAACGCGGCCCGGCATGATCCTTGCCACCCGCCCGCGCGCCATCGTGACCAGCCCCTCGGCGGCGACGATCCGCTATGTCGGGCCGCTGCTTGATCTGGGCAATGTCGTGATCCTTGAGCCGCAGGTCGACACGCTTTTCGTGCTGGCGGGGCTGGATGTGGTTTACGGCCAAGCCGGGCAGGTGATTGCCGGTGGCACCCCCA
This sequence comes from Sulfitobacter sp. 1A13368, assembly GCF_043557275.1. Lineage (NCBI taxonomy): Bacteria > Pseudomonadati > Pseudomonadota > Alphaproteobacteria > Rhodobacterales > Roseobacteraceae > Sulfitobacter > Sulfitobacter sp. 1A13368. The sequence continues at coordinate 133,202 of NZ_JBIFFR010000005.1, forward strand.
TCGGGTTGATGGGCGGGCCGGAAAGCGGCACAACATCTCAGATGTCACCAAATGGTGAAGCCACTGGCACTGACCGGACGGAAACGCTCTATATAGAAGTCAGGCAAGACAACACACCTCAGGATCCGGCAGACTGGTTCCGCACCGACAAGGATGGATAGCAGATGAAGAAATTCGTGATGGCAGCCGTTGCAGGCACGGTGGCGGGGGTGGTCGCCACCACTCAGATCGCCGGACCGCTGCTGGCGCAAGAGGCCGAGAAGACGACCAATGTTTACGAACAGCTTGATCTTTTCGGTGATATTTTCGAACGCATCCGCGCCCAATATGTCGAAGATGTTGATCCCGGCGACCTAATTGAAGCGGCCATCAACGGCATGCTCACCTCGCTTGATCCGCATTCGTCCTACCTGTCGCCGAAAGACGCCGAGAAGATGCGCGAACAGACGCGCGGTGAGTTTGGCGGCCTTGGCATTGAGGTCACCCAAGAAGAGGGTTTTGTCAAAGTCGTCTCGCCCATCGACGGCACGCCGGCTGCTGAGGCCGGGATCGAAGCGGGGGATTTCATCACCCATGTCGATGGCGAAAGCCTGCTGGGCCTCGGCCTCGACGACGCGGTTGAGATGATGCGCGGGCCGGTGGGGTCCGAGATCCTGATCACCGTGGTGCGGGAAGGGGAGCCTGAGCCCTTTGACGTCTCCATCGTGCGCGACACGATCCAATTGACCGCCGTGCGGGCCCGCACCGTGGGCGATACCGCCGTGCTGCGCCTGACCACCTTTAACGAGCAGACCTATCCGAAGATGAAGGAAGGGCTGGAGCAGCAGATCGAAGAGGCGGGCGGCATTGAGAATCTCAACGGCATCGTCATCGACATGCGCAACAACCCCGGTGGCCTGCTCAATCAGGCAATTGCCGTGTCAGATGCCTTTCTTGAGGAAGGCGAGATCGTCAGTACCCGGGGCCGCGACATCGAAGACGGCGACCGGGTGAACGCCACGCCGGGTGATCTGGCGATGGGCAAGCCGATCGTCGTGCTAATCAACGGCGGTTCGGCCTCGGCTTCCGAGATTGTCGCGGGCGCTTTGCAGGACCACCGCCGCGCCATCGTCATCGGCACCAAGAGCTTTGGCAAAGGCTCGGTCCAGACCGTGATGCCGCTGCGCGGGGACGGGGCCATGCGCCTGACCACGGCGCGTTACTACACGCCCTCGGGCCGGTCGATCCAAGCGCTTGGCGTATCGCCCGATATCGTCGTGGCCCAGCCTCCGGTCACGCCAGAGACCGAGGAAGACGACGACGCATTGTCGGCACGCCCCCTCCGCTCCGAAGCCGATCTGCGGGGCCGGTTGAACAATGACAGCCTGACCGACGATCAGATCAAACAGATCGAAGACGACCGCGAAAAGGCCCGCAAAGCGGCGGAGCTGCGCGAAGAGGATTACCAACTGGCCTATGCCATCGACATCCTCAAAGGTCTGTCGGCTCTGGGTCCGAACGAGTGATCTCTTTCACATAGATGCACAAAGCCCCGCTGGAGACGACAGCGGGGCTTTTTGTTGGGCGCAGCCCTGCGGGAGGGCATTTCGCTTATTCCGTCTCGCGGCAATGCCGCCGAAAGGCGCGTTTCAGCATGTCGAGTTCGGCGCGCAGCAGGTCCATCTCGGCCCGTATGTCATCGCCGAGCGCTTCATCCGCGATCAGGGTCACATGACCCAAGAGCGCCCCGCTGGCCTTTTCGGTGATGACGAGGGTCTGGACCCCATCGGCAATCGCCTCCGCCGGGACGGGGAAGGAAAGATACCAGCGCCCCTCGGACCCTTCGGCCTCTAACGTGATATCCGTCACCTCCTTGCCCTCATGGGTCACGCTGATCTGCGGCGTGTCTGCGCCCTCTTCGGCGGTTAGCACGCCCTGCCAGACGCCTTGGCGCAGCACGGTTTTGGTCAGGTCATATGGGCTCATCACGGGGTCCTAGATCTGGGCGCGGGGGGAGCGGGAAAAAGTGAGGTCGCGCAGCACGACTTGGTTCATCTCCGGCCCTTCAAAGATCAGGTCGACCCATGCCGCCTCGATCCGTTTTTCGTTGAGCTTGCTATAGGCCAGATCGAATTCGACGCTGATGTGTTCCTGACCGACAGGCAGTTCGCGGACGATCTGTTCGGTGTTCGGCCCGTGGCGGATGTTGAGCCGGGCAAAGATCTCTAGCGGGTGCTCCAATTCCACAATCGTGTCCATGCGGATCAGGTGACGGCGTTTCAATCCGGTGATCGCCTCGGGCGGCAGATCGACCACCAGCGACAGGAATGACCCGTCGAATTTGAACACGTCGAGTTGCAGGCTAAAGGGGGCCAGGTCGGCTTCGCGCAGGTTGCGCAATTGGCGCAGGGTCAGTTCCGACTGCGCGCAATCGTGGAACAGGGTCACCTCTTCGCCCAGTTTGGCTTTGGTCGCGACCGAGGACAGCCCCGGCGTGGCAAGCGGGCCGCGCCACAACTCGGGCCGCCATGCCCAATCGGCGTTATGTGGTTTCGGGAAGCCGCTGGCTCCGATGGCAGGCAGGGCAAGGCGGTCTTCGGCGCGGTGGATCAGCCGGTTCAGTTCTGCGCGCAGCAGCCGGGCGCGGCTGCGTTGGCGGCGCAGGGTGGCAGGGTCAGCCGTGGCCGCTTTGCGGGCCGCAACCGCCCAGCGTTGCAGCGCGCGGGCAAAGAGCTTGCCCTCAAGATAACCGCTGCGGAAGTTGACCATGGCCCTGCGCCTCTCGTTTGCTCGCAGTCTATGCAAGGCGGGGATTTCGTTCAAATGAATAGCCCCCGTGATTGTTTCCGGCCCCGCGCAGTGTTGCCGATTTGGAAACAAAGGTCGGTCAACTGCCGGGGGCGGTGGGCGTTGCGCTTTTGCTGCGGCTTTGCTGGATCAGCTCTGCCACCAGCGCGCGGCCCTCTTCGGAAATGGCGCGGCTTTGCGGCGCGCCATAGAGGGTGACGCTGGCCACATGGCCGCCGATCCGCGCCATGCCGCGCCAGTGGCGGGGCGACATGCCTTCGGCGGGCGCCGACCCTTGGGCGACAAAGATCGACGCGCCCTCGACGCTACCGGCCTCTTGCAACTGGCTCAGCCCTGCCGCTTCGGCCACCTGTTGCGGCGTGGGCAGGGGCGCGTCGGCCTCGGCTTCGATCAGCGCGAGGGTGAGAATGCCGCGCGGCGCGGCGCTGACCACATCAGGCAAGCCAAGCGCATCGCAACGTGCCATCAGCGCAAAGCGGGGTTTGAGGCTTTTGGGGTCGATACAATAGCCCTGCGGCGGCACCACCTGCACCGCGCCCCCGGCCAAAGCGGTTTGCAGCAGCGGTTTCTCGGGCGTGGCGGGCCTGCCGCCAAAGGAAAAACCCTGACCGCCTTCGCAGGCGGACAGGGTGAGCATCGCAAGCGCCGCAAGCGGGCTTTTAGAGGTCCATGTAATCATGGGTCTCCGCCTTGGCGCCGGGATGTGTTACCGCGCCAAGGTAGGTGGGGCCGACAAGTTTCGCGTATTTCCACAGCGCACCGCTTTCGTAGTTGGTGGCGCGCGGGCCAGCCCAAGCCTTGCGGCGCTCGGCCAGTTCCTCGTCCGACAGATCCACGGTGATGCTGCCCTTGACCGCGTCGAGGGTGATCATGTCGCCGTTCTTCAGCAGTGCGATGGGGCCGCCATGCGCCGCTTCGGGGCCGACGTGGCCAACGCAGAAACCGCGGGTCGCGCCCGAGAAGCGTCCGTCGGTGATCAGCGCCACCTTCTTGCCCATGCCCTGACCGGAAAGCGCGGCTGTAGTCGCCAGCATCTCGCGCATGCCGGGGCCGCCTGCGGGGCCTTCGTTTCGGATGACGAAAACATCGCCTTCCTTATAGGCGCGGTTTTGCACGGCTTCAAAGGCGTCCTGCTCGCATTCGAACACCAGCGCCGGGCCGGTGAAGACGATGTCGTCTTCGGACATGCCCGCGATTTTCACGATGGCGCCTTCGGGGGCGAGGTTGCCTTTCAGGCCCACAACGCCGCCGGTCTTGCTGATCGGATTGGCGACCGAGTGGATCACCTTGCCGTCGGCCTCGCGGTCGATGCGGTCCAACTCCTCGCCGATGGAACGGCCAGTGGCGGTCAGACAGTCGGTGTGCAAGAGGCCTGCCTTGCGCAGCTCCTTCATCACCACCGGCACGCCGCCCGCGTCGTAGAGGTCCTTGGCGACGTACTGACCGCCCGGCTTCATATCGACGAAATAGGGTGTGTCGCGGAAGATCTCGCAGACGTCTTCGAGGAAGAAATCGATCCCGGCCTCATGGGCCATGGCCGGAAGGTGCAGGCCCGCGTTGGTCGACCCGCCGGTGCAGGCCACGATGCGCGCGGCGTTCTCGAAGGCTTCGCGGGTGCAGATGTCGCGGGCGCGGATGTTCTTCTCGATCAGGTTCATCACCGCAGCGCCTGAGGCTTCGGCATAGGCGTCGCGGCTCTCGTAAGGGGCGGGCATGCCGGAGGAGTTTGGCAGCGCGAGGCCGATGGCTTCGGAGACGCAGGCCATGGTGTTGGCGGTAAACTGGCCGCCGCAGGCCCCGGCGGAGGGGCAGGCGACGCGTTCCAGCACATCGAGCGCGGCTTGCGACATGGAGCCGTTCTGGAAACGGCCCACGGCCTCGAACATGTCCTGCACAGTGAGATCGCGGGTGGCGAAATCTTCGGGAACGTCGGCGCCCGCAGGCGCCTTGCCCGGCAGGATCGACCCGCCGTAGAGGAAGACCGACGGCACGTTCAGCCGCAGCATCGCCATCATCATCCCCGGCAGCGACTTGTCGCAGCCCGCCAGCCCGACGATGGCGTCATAGCAATGGCCGCGCATGGTTAGTTCCACCGTGTCGGCAATCGCCTCACGCGAGGCCAGCGAAGAGCGCATGCCCTCGTGTCCCATGGCGATGCCATCGGTGACGGTGATGGTGGTGAACTCGCGCGGTGTGCCCTGTTCGGAATGCACGCCAACCTTCACCGCCTGCGCCTGACGGTTCAGCGCGATGTTACAGGGGGCGGCTTCGTTCCAGCAGGTGGCGACGCCCACCAGCGGCTGGTGAATCTCTTCTTCGGTCATGCCCATGGCATAGTAGTAGGACCGGTGCGGCGCGCGAGCCGGGCCTTCGGTCACGTGGCGGCTGGGCAGCCGGGATTTGTCGAAGCGGGGCGTGGTGGACATCGGTGGGCTCCTTGAAACGTCTTGAATGGAATAGAGGGGCAGGGGCGGTGCTGCAAGGCTTTGGCGCGTATGAGGCGGGGGAACTGTTGTATTGCAGCGTGTTAGGGCATAGGTTCTGACCTACTGGCGCGGTCGGTTCGGCCCGCCCGCAAGCGTGAAGGCCCGGCATATGCTCTGCAAGCACCACCCCCGATTTGAACGGCGCCGCTGATGAACTGGCGGCCCGACTATAGCGCCCACGCGGCCTTTGTCGCGCCCGCGCGCAGCACCTCGGCACTGTGGCGGTTTTTCTTGGGGCTGTTCGTGGCCGTGGTGGCCTATGTCGCGCTGAACGAGCTTTACTTTCAAATGGTCTATGGGCTGGCGGGATCGGCGGCCCCGTCGCTGCATGGCGATCTTCTGAAAGGGGCCACGCCGCAGGCGATGTATCTGCTGCTGTTCAGCTTTGGCACCATGGCGATGGCCGTCGCCGTGACCGTGCGGATCGTGCACCGGCGCAGCGCGGGGAGCCTTTTTGGCCTGCCGGGGCGGCTCTGGCCCAGTTTTCGCGCGGTTTCGGGGGCAATGTTGCTGCTGGGCGTCGCGCTTGCGGTCCTGCCGCCTTGGGACATGGGCGGTGAATTGACGCCGAACCTGCCCTTGAGCCGCTGGTTGCTGCTTTTGCCGCTGTCGCTGCTGGCCGTGTTGGTGCAGGTCAGCGCCGAAGAGATCGTCTTTCGCGGCTATGTGCAGCAGCAACTCGCGGCGCGGTTCAACGCGCCGCTGATCTGGATGGTGTTGCCGTCGGCGCTGTTCGCAGCGGGCCATTACCTGCCTGCGGAGGCGGGGGAAAATGCGCTGATGGTGGCGCTTTGGGCTGGGGTTTTCGGTATCCTGATGGCGGACCTCACCGCGCGCTCCGGCTCGCTTGGGCCCGCCATCGCGGTGCATCTGTGGAACAATGTCTCAGCCATTCTCATTGTCTCTCTGCCGGATGATCTTTCGGGGCTGGCGCTCTATCTGACGCCCTTTTCAATGGATGACGCGGCGGCGTTGCGTTCATGGCTGCCGGTTGATTTCGCCTTGATGCTGGTCTCATGGCTGGCGGCGCGGCTGGCGATACGCCGCTGATTGCAATTTCCCCATGCGGGGATTATCTGGGACGGAACCACAGCAGAGGCCTGCCAATGAACTGGATCACGAACTACGTCCGCCCGCGAATCAACTCGATCTTCTCGCGCCGCGAGACGCCGGACAATCTGTGGACCAAGTGTAACGAATGCGGCACCATGCTGTTTCACCGTGAGTTGGCGGACAATCTGAACGTCTGCACCAATTGCGGCCACCACATGCACATCAGCCCCCGCGCGCGTTTCAAGGCGCTGTTCGACGGTGGCATCTTTACCGAGGTGAAGGTTCCGGCGCCCACACCCGACCCGCTGCATTTCAAAGACCAGAAGCGCTATCCCGACCGGATGAAGGCCGCGCAAAAGCAGACCGGTGAGCATGAGGCGATGCTGGTCGTGACCGGCGATATTGGTCGCACGCCGATCGTCGCCTGCGCGCAGGACTTCTCTTTCATGGGCGGCTCCATGGGCATGTATGTCGGCAATGCGATCATTGCCGCCGCCGAGGAAGCCGTGAAGCTGAAGCGCCCGCTGGTGCTGTTCTCCGCCGCCGGTGGCGCGCGCATGCAGGAGGGTATCCTCAGCCTGATGCAGATGCCGCGCACCACCGTCGCCGTGCAGATGCTGAAAGAGGCGGGGCTTCCTTACATTGTCGTGCTGACCCATCCCACCACCGGGGGCGTCACCGCGTCCTACGCTATGCTAGGCGATGTGCAGATCGCCGAGCCGAACGCGCTGATCTGTTTTGCCGGACCGCGCGTGATCGAACAGACCATCCGTGAGAAACTGCCCGAAGGGTTCCAGCGGGCGGAATATCTGCTCGACCACGGGATGCTCGACCGGGTGACCAAACGGACCGAGATGCGCGATGAGTTGATCACCATCACCCGCATGCTAATGGGCCTGCCCCCTGTCGTGCGCGGCGACCTGCCCGCCCCCGAAGAGCTTGAGGTGGCCGAGGCCGCCGCCGCCGTTCAGGCCGCAGCAGATCTGCCCGCCGACACGCCAGAGAAGAAATGAGCACGCCTTCATCCGACGTCATCCTTGAACGGATGATGGCGCTGCACCCCAAGATCATCGACCTGACGCTCGACCGGATGTGGCGGCTGCTCGATGCCTTGGGCAATCCGCAGAACGACCTGCCGCCGGTGATCCATATTGCGGGCACCAATGGCAAAGGCTCGACCCAAGCGATGATCCGCGCCGGGTTGGAGGCGGCGGGAAAGATGGTGCACGCCTATACCTCGCCGCATTTGGCGCGGTTTCATGAGCGCATCCGGGTCGCGGGGGCGTTGATCTCGGAGCCCGATCTCGCCGCCGTGCTGGACGAATGCCATGCCGCCAATGGCGGCGAAGAGATCACCTATTTCGAGATCACGACCTGCGCTGCGATCCTCGCCTTTTCGCGGGTGCCTGCCGATTACACGCTGCTTGAGGTGGGGCTTGGCGGACGGCTTGATGCGACGAATGTGGTCGATCCCGCCTTGAGCGTGATCACCCCGGTGTCGGTTGATCATCAGCAATATCTGGGCGAAACACTGGCTGAGATCGCGGGCGAAAAGGCGGGTATCATCAAGCGGCTTGTCCCTTGCGTGGTCGGCAAGCAGGAAGAGCCCGCGCTTGAGGTGATCGAAGACCGCGCCGCGAAACTCGGGGCACCCCTCTTGGCCTATGGTCAGCAGTGGCATGTCGCGCCCGAAGCCGGGCGCATGGTCTATCAGGATGAGCGCGGCCTGCTTGATCTGCCGCGTCCCAATCTGCCCGGCGACCACCAGATCATGAACGCCGGGGCCGCGCTGGCCGCGCTGCGCCAGCTTGGCATTGACGCAGAGGCTTGCGAGGCTGCGGTGACGCAGGCGCAGTGGCCCGCACGGATGCAGCGGCTGTCAGACGGGCCGCTTGCCCGTATGGCGCCCGACGGCGAGTTGTGGCTCGACGGCGGCCATAACCCCGCGGCGGGGGCGGCATTGGCGGCCACGCTAGCGGCACTGCCGAAACGTCCGACGCATCTGATTTGCGGCATGTTGAACACCAAGGACATTGCCGGATACCTGCGCCCGCTGGCGGCAGAGGCTGCAAGCCTCACCGCCGTGTCGATCCCGGGCGAGGCGGCGACCCTGCCTGCCGAGGCGACGGCGAAAGTGGCGCGCGATGTAGGGTTCGAGACCGCAGAGGCCGAGACCGTCACCGCGGCGCTCAAGGCGATCATCGCCCGCGAACCCCATGCGCGTGTGCTGATCTGCGGCTCGCTCTACCTTGCCGGTAGCGTGTTGCGTGAAAACGTCTAATTAACCATATTCGGGTGTGCCGCTGCTGCGAGGTGCAGATGTGGTATATCCGTGGTCCACGGAAGTCTCCCCTTTCGAATTGACCGAGGTGTCCCCATGCGCAATTTCAGCCGGTCCGCGCGTCACGATCAGGACGATGCACGGAAATTTCAATTTATCTTCATGGCCGTAGGCCTCGCAATTATCGCGGGCGGCCTGTGGTGGCTTTATGAGGTCGAACGGCCTTACCACCCTTTCCTGCAGGGCAATGACCTGCATATGCAGCCGGTCAGTGATTCCTGAATGGTTGGCCGGGGGCGGTCAGCGCCCCCAGTCTTCGCCCTGCATCTCCCGCAGGCGGGAGGCTGTACGCTCGAATTCAAAGGTGCCTTCACCTTCGAGGTAGAGCATTTCCGGCGCGGCGGCGGCGGAGCAGATCAGCCGCACCTTCGCCTCGTAAAGCGCGTCGATCAGGGTGACGAAACGCTTCGCCTCGTTAAAATTCGACCGGCCAAGGGTGGGGATGTTGTCTAGCAGCAGCACGCGCACCGCCTGCGCCAGCGCGAGGTAATCCGCCGCGCCCAAAGGTTGGCCGCAGAGGGCGTGAAAACCGGCGCGGGCCATGCCGTTGTGATATTGCGGAATGGTCACTTCGCGGCCCTTGACGTGTAAAGTCAGCGGTTCGCCCTCGGCCCCTGCAAGATCGTCCCAGACCGCGTCCATCGCGGCGCGGCTTTCGGCGTTGACGGGGGTGAAATAGACCTGTGACCCTGCCAGCCGGTCTTGGCGGTAGTCGGTCGGGCTGGCCAATTCATGGACCACCATCCGCTCTTTGATGAGGTCGATGAAGGGCACGAAAACCTCGCGGTTGATGCCGTTTTTGTAGAGGTCATCAGGCAGGCGGTTCGAGGTGGTGACCACCACGACACCCGCGGCGAAGAGCGCTTCGAACAGGCGGCCTACGATCATCGCGTCGGTGATGTCGGTGATCTGCATCTCGTCGAAAGCGAGCAGGCGGACGCTTTCCGCCACGTCCCGGGCCACGGGCGCAATGGCGTCATCCACGCCGGTCTTGCGGACCTCATGCATGGCGTTGTGGATTTCCTGCATGAAGGCGTGGAAATGCACGCGCCGCGCAGGCACGTCTGGCAGATGCGCCACGAACATGTCCATCAGCATGGATTTGCCGCGCCCGACACCGCCCCAAAGATAAAGCCCCTTGGGCGGCTCTGGGGCTTTGCGGAAAAAGCTTTTCTTCGGCGGGTTGGCCAGCGCATCGCGGATGCGGTCGAACTCGGCCATGACGGTTTCTTGGGCCGGGTCGGCCTGTAGTTTGCCCTCGGCGACAAGCCGGGCGTAGGTTTCGCGCATGTTGCTCATGGCGGGAGAGATAGCGTGCTGGTGGGGGAGAGGAAAGGTGGTCTTGTGAGAGTGCCAGCGCCTGCCCGCGGGTCGGCGATCAGACGGTATGGCGTTGCCGCTTTATGGCTCAACCATGGTGCGCGTTCGCAAGTTCGTACCCAGCCTCGCCCAATCGCCTACCCGGGGGGCGGGCAGGCGATGGCCCGGCGCCTACGGCTTGATTCCGGGCCAGGTGGCAGTCGCGACTGTTACCAGTCCGCCGGCCCCTTCTCGGCAAACTCATGCACCAGAAAGTCGATGAACGCCCGCACTTTGGGCTGGGTGAACCGGCCCGGCGGATAGACGGCATAGATGCCCTGCGTCTCCAGCGGCAGATCGGGGATCGCGTCCTCGACCAGACCTTTCTCCATCGCCTCGGCGTAGAGGAAGCTTGGCAGATAGGCGATGCCCAGCCCCGAGATCGCGGCGTTCAAAAGGCTCTGCCCGTCATTGACCGAAAGCCAACCGGCGGTGCGCACCTGCCGTTTCTCGCCCGAGGGGGCGGTCAGTTTCCACACGTTGCCTGACGACTGGTTCGAGTAATGCAGCAGCTTGTGATTGTTCAGGTCGTCGATCTTTTCCGGCCGCCCGTATTGCTCGAAATACTTCGGGCTGGCGATCATGCGTTTGGTGGTCTCGGTCAATTTGCGCGCGCGCAGGGTGCTGTCTTCCAGCTCCCCGATCCGCACGGCCATGTCGAAGCCTTCCGAGATCAGCTCGACGTAGCGGTTGTTTAGCACCATGTTCACGGTGATATCGGGAAAATCCTGCAAGAACTCCGACAGGGCGGGCGAGAGATGGTTCACCCCAAAGTCCGTCGCGACCGAGATCCGCAGCAGCCCCGAAGGCGCCGATTGCATCGAGGTGACCAAGGCATCGGCCTCGCCCGCGTCGTTCAGCACCCGGCGGGCGCGGTCGTAGTAAGCAAGGCCAATCTCGGTGGGCGAGACGCGGCGGGTGGTGCGGTTCAGCAATCGTGCGCCCAAGCGCGCCTCAAGCGAGGAGACATGCTTTGAAACGGCGGATTTCGAGATCCCCATCTTCTTGGCAGCATCTGTAAAGCCGCCTTGATCCACCACAGTGGCAAACGCTTCCATTTCCGTAAGGCGGTCCATTGCCTGTCCCTTCGCATTGATCTTGTTGCGGTCAGGTATGGGCGGCAATTCGGGCAGGATCGGGGCGGAGGCAAGACAGTCCCGTGGTCTTTGCGGGGATCGTTCATGGCATGGAAACGGCAGAACAATCCGTTTCCCCGCCTGTCACAGCCAGCGCAGCCATTTCAGCACGGCCAGCATGATGGCGGCAAGGCCGACCATGGCAAGGCAAAGGATCGCGAAGGCATGCGGATCGTCCACGCCCGGCATCCCTCCCACGTTCACGCCGAAAAGTCCCGTCAGGAACCCTAGCGGCAAGAAGACCGCGGCGGCGATGGAGAGCATGTAGCTGTGCCGCGCCTGTCGTTGCGCGACCTGGTTGTCGTGTTCATCCTGCACCGTGACGATGCGTTCCTGCAGCGCGTCCAATTCCTCGACCACGATGGCGGTGCGGTTGGCCAGTTCGCGCAGCTTCATCGCGTCCACGTCCGGCACCAGCGGCAGGTCCAGTGTGGCCAGCCGCTCCAGCGCGTGGCGCTGCGGGGCAAGGTAGCGCTCCAGTCGGATCGCGCTGCGGCGGGTCACCGGCAGTTCCTTCGGCGGCGGTGTGCTGTGGTCCTCCAGATCGGCCTCGTAGAAGGCCGTCCGATCCGCCAGCCGCGCCACTTCGACCTGCACCCGCGCGGTCAGCCGAGACACCAGCGCCTCGACAAAGGCCGAAGGCCGGGGTGGCGCGTTGTTCTCGGCAGCCAGCGCGCGCAGCTCATCTATGGCAAAGACCCGGCGCATCCGCACGGTGATTACCACCGCATCCGTCACCCACATCCGGACCGAGACCATCTGGTCGGCCTGCTGACCCTCGTTGAGGTTGATGCCCCGCAAGTTCAGGATCAGCCCGTCGTCATATTCGTCACAGCGCGGGCGGGTTTCGGGCTGTAGCAACGCACCCGCCGGGATCTCGGGCAGATGTTCGGCCAGCCACGGTGCCAGCGCAGGATCGGCCATGTCGTAGTGCCACCAGCGGTAGCGCCCCGGCCCGGTGAGGTTGTCGTCGGAGGGCACCTGCGCGGTGCCGTCCTCATAGATGTCGAAGACGCAAAGGGGCATGAAAACCTTGGATCGTTTTGGCAATCCTGCGGCGATCTAGGGCGGGGCGCAAGGGGGCCAAGCGCCCGCCCCTCGCTTACAGCCCGGCGGCCAGTCTGGTGCCTTGGTTGATGGCGCGTTTCGCGTCCAGTTCCGCCGCCACATCCGCGCCGCCGATCACATGGCAGGTCTGTCCCCGCGCCTCCAGTGCGTCAGCGAGGCTGCGCTCGGACAATTGCCCGGCGCAGAGCACGATGGTGTCGGCCTCGATCAGCGTCGGGTTCTCGCGCGCTTCGCCAAAAGAGATATGCAGGCCCGCATCGTCGATCTGCTCGTAATTCACGCCCGCGATCATCTTCACGTCGCGCATGGTGAGCGAAGCGCGGTGAATCCAGCCCGTGGTCTTGCCCAAACCCTTGCCGGGCTTGCTGGTTTTGCGTTGCAGCATGGTGATCTGGCGCGCGGGCGCCGGGGGCTGCGGGCCTTCGGGGGCGAGGCCGCTGCGGTGTTCGCCCGGATCCGTGACGCCCCATTCGCGCATCCATTCGGGCAGGTTCATTGTGCTGCTCTCGCCATCGTGGACCAGATGTTCCGACACGTCGAAGCCGATCCCGCCCGCACCGATCACCGCGACCCGCTGGCCGACCTTCGCAGTGCCGTTCAGCACGTCGATGTAGCTCACTACGTTGTCGCGGTTCTGGCCGGGAATCTCCGGGTCGCGCGGCACGACGCCGGTGGCGATGATGACCTCGTCGAAGCCTGAGAGCGCCTCGCTCGTGGCTTCGGTCTCAAGCTGCACGGTCACGCCGTGCACGTCCAGCATGGTGCGGTACCAATCGACGAGGCCCCAGAACTCCTCCTTCCCCGCGACTTGTTTGGCGAGGTTGAGTTGCCCGCCGATTTCGGGGGCGCGGTCCATGAGCGTCACCTTGTGGCCCCGCTCCGCCGCCGTGATGGCCGCCGAGAGACCGGCGGGCCCCGCGCCGACAACGGCAATTGTTTTTGGGCTTGCGGCGGGGTCGATACGCAATTCCGTCTCGTAGCAAGCGCGCGGGTTCACGAGGCAGGTGGAGATCTTGCCGCCGAAAGTATGGTCGAGGCAGGCTTGGTTGCAGGCGATGCAGGGGGCGATCTGGTCGGCCTGACCGGCCTTCGCCTTGGCGAGGAAATCGGCATCGGCCAGCATCGGGCGAGCGAGGCTCACCATGTCGGCGCAGCCCGTCGCAAGCACCTCCTCGGCAACCTCGGGCGTGTTGATCCGGTTCGAGGTGATAAGCGGGATGCCCACCTTGCCCATCAGCTTTTTCGTGACCCATGCAAAGGCCGCGCGTGGCACCGAGGTGGCGATCGTGGGGATGCGCGCCTCGTGCCAGCCGATGCCGGTGTTGATGATGTTGGCGCCCGCCTTCTCGACCTCCTGCGCCAATTGCACGACCTCTTCGAAGGTCGATCCGTTGGGGATGAGGTCGATCATCGACAGGCGGTAGATCAGGATGAAATCCTTGCCCACCGTCTCGCGCACGCGGCGCACGACTTCCAGCGGCAGGCGCATCCGGTTCTCGTAGGAACCGCCCCAGCGGTCTTCGCGCTTGTTGGTATGGGTGACGAGGAACTGGTTCAGGAAATAGCCCTCGGAGCCCATGATCTCGACCCCGTCATAGCCGGCCTCGCGGGCGCGCAGGGCGCAGGCGGCGATGTCGCTGATCTGTTTCTCGATGCCTTCCTCGTCCAACGCCTTGGGCGCGAACATCGAGATCGGGGATTTCACTGCGCTCGGGGCCACGCATTCAGGCGTGAAGGCATAGCGGCCCGCGTGCAGGATCTGCATGGCGATCTTGCCGCCCGCCTCATGCACCCGCTGGGTGATGATGCTGTGGTTGTCCACGTCCTTCTGGCTGACCATCATCGCCGCGCCATGGGCCACCGCGCCTTCGCGGTTCGGCCCGATGCCGCCCGTGACCATCAGCCCCACATCGCCCCGCGCCCGTGCCGCATAGAACTCCGCCACGCGGTTCCAGTCGCCGGTTTCCTCTAGCCCGGTGTGCATCGACCCCATCAGCAAACGGTTCTTCAGCGTGGTAAAACCAAGGTCGAGCGGGGCAAGCAGGTGGGGATAGTCGGACATGGCTTTACCTTTCTGGGTGGGCTGGGTCACTGTGACACCATCGGAAACGGCAGGGCAAGTCACGCGAAACGCCGCGTCATCTGCCCGGCTCACGGCAGGTCAAGACGGGGTGCGGGATGGCGCGGGCAGAGGTGGCGTTGCGTGATGCGGCGATGGCGGATCATGACGCTTTGGGGCGGGTGATGTTCGACGCGATCCACCATGGCGCAAGCGCCTATAGCGCGGCGGAGCGTGCCGCGTGGCTCCCCGCTCCACCACGGGGGCCGCAGTGGACGGCCAAATTGGGCGGGCAGCAGGTGGTGCTGGCCGAACGGGCGGGGCAGGTGATCGGTTTCATGACGTGGGAGCGGGGCTATATCGATCTGGCCTTCATCGCCGCGGCGGCGCAGGGGCAGGGTGTCTTTCGCGCGCTTTATGGGCGGGTCGAACAGGCAGCGGTCGCCGCAGGCGAGAGCCGGTTGCACACCCATGCCAGCGTGATGGCGCGGGCCGCCTTTGAGGCTATGGGCTTTCGTGTTATCGCGGCAGAGCGCGTCGCACGGTCGGGTGAATATCTGGACCGCTTTGAAATGGAGAAGATACTGACATGACCCCCGAAGAGATTGCCAAACTGCCCTACCGCCCTTGCGTCGGCGTGATGCTGGTGAATGCCGAGGGCGAGGTCTTTGTCGGCCAGCGGCGCGACCGGGATCAGGACGCTTGGCAGATGCCCCAAGGCGGGGTCGACAAGGGCGAGGCTGCGCGCGATGCGGCCCTGCGCGAGTTGGAGGAAGAGACCGGCATCCCCCGCGATCTGGTGCGGATCGAAGCCGAGACTTCCCGTTGGCTGCCCTATGATTTGCCCCATGAACTGGTGCCCAACATCTGGAAGGGCCGCTACCGGGGGCAGGAACAGAAATGGTTCCTCATGCGTTTTCTGGGGCAGGACGATCAGGTCAACATCCAGACGGCTGAGCCTGAATTCTCGGAATGGCGCTGGATGCCCGCAGATCAACTGGTCGCGAATATCGTGCCGTTCAAACGTGCGGTCTATGCGGCGGTTCTTGAAGAGTTTGAGGAGAAGTTATGACACGGATCATCGCCTGCGCCCTCGCCACTTTGGCCCCGCTGCCCGCGCTTGCGCTCAGTTGCCTGCCCCATTCGGTCGAGGCGACCTATCAACGCGCGGCCAAAGCCGAGGAAAGCTATGTCGTGGTGCAGGGGCGTCTGACCTTGGATGCCAGCGCCCTGCCGAAGGGTGGCACCATCGGGATCAACCCGCCCGAAAAGACGCCGATCCGGGCGCAGATCAGCGGCAAGGCGCTATCCGAAGGAGGCTTTGACGTGCCCTTTGACCAGCCCTTGATGCTCAACGTTCAGTGTTTCGGCCCTTGGTGCGGCTCTGCCGAAGAGGGGGATGTTCTGGCCTTTCTCGAACGCAAACCGGACGGGGCCTATGCGCTGGAAAGCAACCCCTGCGGGGGCGATCTTTTCGGCTCTCCGAAGCCTGCCATGGTGGATAAGGTGATCGCCTGTTTCCAAGGGGCGGAGTGCACGCCGGTTCGGTGATCCGGCGGCAGTCTTATGCCTCGATAAGCGGCACTTGCGGTGCGGCATCGCGGGGCAGCAGCCCTGTGAGACGCGGATCATCGTCGATCTCGACCTGACGGCGCACTGGGATGAAACCTGACCGCACATAAAAGCCAAGCGCCTGTGGGCTGTCGTTGGTGCAGGTATGCAGGTGCAGCCGGTTGATTGGCTTTTCCCATGCCAGCGTGATCGCTTGGTTCATCAGATACCGCCCCGAACCGCTGCCGATCAGCGCAGAGGTCAGCCCGAAATAGGCCAGCTCGCAGCTGCCATCTTCGGGGAAGTTCAACTCAAGCAGCGCCTCGTCCTTGCCATCGCGGGTCAGCGTATAAAAGTCCCGCGCCGGGTCTTGCAGCAGCGCGGAGAGGGCCGCGTCATCCAGTTTGAGCCGCCCGTACCAGAGCCAATCCATCCCGACACGCCGGAAAATGTCCCGAAACCAGTCGGGCGTCGGTGTGACCTTCCGAAAGGTGACACCCTCGGGCACGGGCACCTCCCGCAGGCTGGGTTTGGCGTCCATCTCAAGATGGGTCACCACCACGGCGAGTTTGCCGGGCGGGACATCCTGAAAACCGTTCTCGATCATGGTCAGACCAGCCCTTCGGCCTTGAACAGGGCCATGATGTCAGTCTGGGGGCGGGGGCCGATGTGGCGGATCACTTCGCCCGCGCAGATGTTGCCCATGCGGCCACAGGTCTCAAGATCGCGGCCCGTGGCAAGACCATAGAGGAAGCCCGCCGCGAATTGATCGCCCGCGCCCGTGGCATCCACCGGCACGACCTTTTCGACCGGCACGTCGATCCGTTCCGCGCCTCGGACCAGCGTGACCCCATCGCCTGAACGGGTGCAGACCACCAGCGGGCAAATCTCGGCGGTTTTGGCCAGTGCGGCTTCGGTGTCGTCGGTTTCCCAAAGGGCGCGAATCTCGGCCTCATTGCCGATGACATAGCCCAGATCGTTTTCGATCAGCGCGAGGAAGTCGTCGCGGTGGCGCTCCACGCAGAAGGGGTCGGAGATGGCGATGCCCGCCATGCCGCCGCCCGCCGTCGCGGCCCGCGCGGCCTCGCGAAAGGCGGTTTTGCCCGCCTCGTGGTCAAAGAGGTAGCCTTCGAGGAACATCAGCTTGGCCTTCTCCGTCACCGCCTGCGGCACATCGGCCGAGGTCAGCCCGGTTGAGATGCCGAGGTAGGTGTTCAGCGACCGCTCCCCATCGGGGGTGACGAAGATCATGCAACGCGAGGTTGGGTTCTCGCCCTCGGCCACGGGGGCGTTGACGAAATCGATCCCGATATCGGTCATCGCCTTGGCATAGAACTGGCCCAGCTCATCATCGCGCACCCGCCCGATAAAAGCGGTCTTGAGGCCCAGCGCGCCCGCGCCCGCGACGGTATTGGCGACCGAGCCGCCCGGCGTCTGCACCCGGTCTTGCATCGCGGCATAGAGGTCTTCGGCGCGGTCACGCTCGATCAACTGCATGATGCCTTTCTCGATGCCGTTGTCGGCAAGGAAATTGTCATCGGCATGGGAGATCACGTCGACGACGGCGTTGCCGATGCCAACCACTTCGTATTGGGTCATTCTGTCTTGTCCTCGTATTGGCACAGGTCACGGATGATGCAGGTGCGGCACAGGGGTTTGCGGGCTTTACAGTGATAGCGGCCATGCAGGATCAGCCAGTGATGGGCATGGCGCTGGAAATCGGCGGGAATGTTGTCTTCAATGGCGCGCTCGACCGCGTCGACCGTCTTGCCCGGTGCGATCCCGGTGCGGTTGCCAACGCGGAAGATATGCGTGTCCACCGCCTGCGCGGGCTGGCCCCACCACATATTGAGCACGACATTCGCAGTCTTGCGCCCCACCCCCGGCAGCGATTGCAGCGCAGCGCGGGAGTTCGGCACCTCGCCGTCGTAATCGTCGACGAGGATTTGGCTGAGCTTGATGACGTTCTTGGCCTTCTGACGGTAGAGGCCGATGGTCTTGATATGTTCAATTAGCCCCTCAAGCCCGAGATCGAGCATTTTTTGCGGCGTGTCGGCAATCTTGAACAACTCGCGCGTGGCTTTGTTGACGCCCGCATCGGTCGATTGCGCGCTCAGCGCGACCGCCACGACGAGCGTATAGACGTTCACATGTTCCAACTCGCCCTCGGGCTCAGGCTCTGCCTGTTGGAAACGTGCGAAAATCTCGCGGATGGTATGATAATCAAGTTGGCGCGCCATGGCTCCGGGTATGCGATGAATGGCGCGGCAGGGCAAGCGGGGGCGGGTTGCGATACATTGGCGCAAGAAACGGGTCGCACGGGGGCAGGGGCGCGGCTAATCTGATGGCATGACACAGATCGCACAGCTCTCTCCCGCGCCCGAAGATCAGGGGTACCACTATCAGGTGATGCGCCGCGCCATCGCCCTGATTGACGAGGCCGAGGACCCCAAGCAACTCGATTGGATCGCGGGCGAGATGGGCATGTCCGCCGCGCATTTCCAGCGGCTGTTCTCACGCTGGGTGGGGGTCTCGCCGAAGCGATACCAGCAGTATCTGATGCTGGATCAGGCCAAAGTCATGCTGCGCGACCGTTTCACCACGCTGGCGGCGGCGCATGAATTGGGGCTGTCGGGCAGCGGGCGGTTGCATGACCTTTTCCTGCGCTGGGAGGCGATGAGCCCCGGTGAGTTCGCCCGCAAGGGCGCGGGGCTGACGATCTACTGGGGTTGGTTCGACAGCCCCTTCGGCCCGACACTGGTGATGGGCACCGACAAGGGCATCTGCGGGCTCGCGCTGTCGTCGGAAGTGGGGGAGGATGCGGCGATGACGGATCTTTGCAGCCGCTGGCCGCTCGCCGATTTCGTGGAGGCCCCCGCGCGGTTGCAGGCATGGGTCGACGCCGCCTTTGGGCGGCGGAAGGACCCCGAGGCGAAAGCGCCGCTCTACCTCATCGGTGCGCCCTTTCAAATCAAGGTCTGGGAGGCGCTGCTGAGCATCCCTTCGGGGCAGGTGACCACCTATACCGAAATCGCACAGAGCATCGGCAGCCCCCGTGCCGTGCGTGCCGTGGGCACAGCAGTAGGGCGCAATCCGGTGAGTTGGCTGATCCCCTGTCACCGGGCGCTGCGCAAAAGCGGGGGCTTGGGCGGCTACCACTGGGGGCTGCCGGTGAAACGCGCAATGCTCGCCTTCGAGGCGGCACGGGCAGAGGCGCAAACAGCCCCCTCTGGGCGGGTTTCTGCCGAATAGCGGTTATATGTAATGTTTTTGGGAACTTTGCGTGCCTATATTGCGTTCACGTCAAGATGCCCCGCCCGAACGGGGCCGCAAACATGAAGGCAGTAGACATGATTTCTTCGAAGATGACTTTGGCCGCCGCTCTGGCCGGCGTGATGACACTGGGTGCCTGTACGCAGCCGATGCAGCCGGGCAATGGCGATCCCAACCAACGGACCAAGAATGGCGCTTTGATCGGTGCGGGCGTCGGGGCCCTTGCCGGTGCGATTTCCGAAGGTGACGGCAAAGGCGCGCTGAAAGGCGCTTTGATCGGCGGCACGATCGGCGCGGGCGTCGGCTATTCGCTCGATAAGCAAGAGGCAGAGTTGCGCGCCGCGATGGACAGCCGCGTGGTGATCACCAACACCGGCGACCGTCTGATCGTGACCCTGCCGCAAGACATCCTCTTTGCGACCGACAGCACCAGCGTATCGCCCGCCCTGCGTGACGATCTGGCCGCGCTGGCGCAGAACGTGAACATCTATCAGAACTCCACCCTGCAAGTCGTGGGCCACACCGACAGCGATGGCGAAGCGGCCTATAACCAGCAGCTTTCCGAGCGTCGCGCGCAGGCCGTGGGCAACATCCTTCTGTCCAACGGTGTGCCGCAGCAGCGTTTGCAGACATTCGGTCGTGGGGAAAGCCAGCCTGTGGCAAGCAACCTGAGCGCCGCTGGCAAAGCGCAAAACCGCCGGGTCGAGATCGTGATCCTGCCCAACGCGCGCTAAACCGCACGTTGAGAGTGACAGAGAACCCCGGCCAGTGGCCGGGGTTTTTTGTTGGTCTAGAGGTTGTCCTCGACCCTGAAACCCTCGGGGATGGCATCGCGCCCTTTGAGCAGAAGATCGGCAATCACCTCTGCCACTTTGGGGGCCATGCCGAAGCCGATTTTGAAGCCGCCGTTGGCGATGTAATGCCCCGGCTTGCCCGGCCACGGCCCCAGCATTGGCGCACGGCTGCGGCTGCGCGGGCGCAGCCCGGCCCAGCGTTCGACAACCGGCGCGTCTTGCAACGCAGGCACCGCCGCGCGGGCCTTGGCGATCACCGCGTCGAGCTGTGCATCGGTGCCGTCAGGGCTGTCATATTCTCGCTCAGTGGTGCCGCCCACAGCCACCGTGCCATCTAGATGCGGGATCACATGGACCCCATCGGCAAAAAGCTGCGCCGCGCCGCCCCGGTCCAGCCGCAAGAGCGCGGCCTGCCCTTTGATGCCCGCGCCAACCAAACGCGGATGGCCCGCATTCAGCGCCTCCAGCCCCGCGACCCCAGTGGCCCAGAGGGTCAGGCCCGTATCGGGCGCCTCGGCCACGATCTCAACGCCTTTGGCCGCCAGCGCCGCGACCAGTGCCGCGCAGGCGTGGCGCGGGTGGACGAGGGCGCTTAGCGTATCGCGGATCAGCCAGCCCGTGGGGCTCTGCGGGGCCCAGTCGCTGCCCTCGGCGCGGATCAGCTCCCACCGGGCGCGGCCTTGCCAAAGTTCGGCTGCCGTGTCCTGCCGCTGCCGCGCCAGCGCGAGGGCTGCGTCATCTGCCACCGGCTGCACCCGCCCGCTGCGGATATAGCCGGGCGCGCGACCGCCCTCGGCCTCGACCTCGGCCCAGAAGGCTTCGGCGCTGAGCAAGCTCTCAAGCTGAAAGGCTTTCTTGGTGTTCCAATTCTCTGGCACATGCGGCGCCAGCGCGCCCACGATCCCGCCCGAAGCCCCCGCTGCCGGTCCTGACGGATCGACCACACGCACCACAGCCCCGCGCCGGATGCAGGCCCAAGCCACCGACAGGCCAAAAATTCCGGCCCCTCTTACGGTTACATCCACCATTGCCATTCCTCGCCAGCTTGCGCAGTGTCTGCGCGATTTCTTCCCCCTCTAGCAGGACGTGCCGTGCCAGACCAGAATGCCCAGATCACTTGGCGCGCGGGCCAAGTGCCCGTTTCGACCCAGTTCGATGATCCGTACTTCAGCTTAGAGGATGGCGCGGCAGAGACGGCCTATGTCTTTCTGGCGGGCAATGACCTGCCTGAGAGGTTCCGCTCCGGCTTTCACATCGCTGAACTTGGCTTTGGCACCGGGCTGAACCTGTTGCTGGCTTGGGATGCTTGGATGCGGGTGGGCCATGACGGGCCGCTGCATTTCACCAGTTTCGAAGCCTACCCGATGCGGCCCGAGGATATGGCGCAAGCCCATGCGGCCTTTCCCGCGCTCGACGGGCGGCGCGATGCGCTGACAGCGGCGTGGGATGGCGCGGGTGGCGTGTTGGAACTGCCCGGCTTGCGGGCCGAGATCATCATTGGGGACGCGCGCGAAACCCTGCCCGCATGGCAGGGGCAGGCCGATGCTTGGTTTCTCGATGGGTTTTCACCGGCCAAGAACCCCGAGCTTTGGGGTGATGATCTGATGGCCGAGGTGGCCCGCCATACCGCACCGGGCGGCAGTGCTGCGACCTATACCGCCGCGGGCTTCGTGCGCCGTGCGCTTGCCGCGGGCGGTTTCGAGGTTGCCCGCATCCCCGGCTATGGCCGCAAACGCCATATGACCCGCGCGCGGATGCCCGCATGAGCCAGTCCAACAACATCCCGCTCGGCATCATGCTGATGATCGCCACGACGATGGTCTTTGCCGTTCAAGACGGGCTGTCACGCCATCTGGCCGAGAACTACAATGTGCTGATGGTGGTGATGATCCGCTATTGGTTTTTCGCGGCCTTCGTGATCGCGCTGGCGCTGCGCAAGGCGGGCGGTATCCGCCGCGCCGCCGCCACGACACAGCCCGCGGTGCAAATCCTGCGGGGCGTGCTGCTCTCGGCGCAGATTTGCACGATGGTGCTGGGCTTCACCATTCTGGGGTTGGTAGAAAGCCATGCGGTCTTTACCTGTTACCCGCTTTTGGTGGCGGCGCTTTCGGGTCCGATCTTGGGTGAAAAAGTCGGCTGGCGGCGTTGGGCCGCGATTGGTGTGGGCTTTGTCGGGGTGCTGGTGATCTTGCAACCCGGGCTTCGCGTGGTGGATCCTGCCGCCGCGATCCCGCTGGCAGGGGCGGCGATGTTTGCGGTCTATGGCCTGATGACCCGCTATGTCGCGCGGCGCGACACGACGGCGACGAGTTTCTTCTGGACGGGCGTGACCGGTGCGGCGGTCATGACGGCGGTGGGCATCTGGTTTTGGGAGCCGATGACGCCGGGCAACTGGCTGTTGATGGGCACGCTTTGCATCACCGGGGTCACGGGCCATTGGCTGCTGATCCGCTGCTACGAGGTGGCCGAGGCCAGCGCGGTGCAGCCCTTCGCCTATACGCAGCTGATCTTTACCGTGATCATCGGCTTGTCGGTCTTTAACGAGGTGCTGCGCCCCAGCGTGGTGCTGGGTGCGGGCATGATCGTGGCGGCGGGGCTGTTCACCCTATGGCGCGAACGCCTTCAACGTCGACCCGGTTAACTCTTCGCTAAAGGGGATTGGCAGCGGGTCTTTTCCCAGACGCGCGCGATAGACGGGCAGGCTTTCGGTCACCCGCATGACGTAGTTCTGCGTTTCTCGAAAGGGGATCATCTCGATCCAATCGACGATGTCGATTTCGCCCTTGCGCGGGTCGCCATAGGTCGCCATCCAGCGCCGCGGGCGGCTGGGGCCCGCGTTATAGGCCGCCGACATCATGGAGACATTGCCGTCGAAAAGTCCCGCCATTTGTGACAGATAGGTCGCGCCAAGCCGCGCGTTGTAATCGGGATCGGCGGTCAGGCGGTCCGTCGTGTGTTGGCCTGAGATGCCCAGATCGCGCGCCACGTCCCGCGCCGTGGCGGGCATAATCTGCATCAAACCGCGCGCGCCGACGCCGCTTTGCACATTGGGATCAAATTCGCTTTCACGCCGCGCGATGGCGAGGGTCATCTCGGTCGCCATCGGCAGGTCTTTCTCCACCAGACTGTGCAGCGCGTAATAGGGGGCGGGCACCTCCAGTCCCCGCTGCGCGGCGCGTTTGCCGATCATCACCGCGATATGCGGCTGGCCCACGTCGATGGCGGCTTGCCCCAGCAGGGCGATGTCTTCGGGGACGAGCTGTTCGGCCAAATGGGTCCAGAACCGCTCGGCGGTGGACAGCTCGCCCGAGGCTTGCAGCAGCAACCCGGCCTCGAACAGCGGCGCACGGGCCAGCGGGGAGCTGCGCCAGTCTTGTTCAGGTGCCGCGCCTGCGAGCTTTTCGTCAAAGGGGATGCCGCCCCGTTCGGCGGCCAGCAGCCCGTAGAAGGAGGTTTGGTATTCCGCCCCCATGGCATAGGCTTTCGCCGCGCCTTCGGCATCGCCCATCGCCTCTAACGCGCGGCCTTGCCAATAGCCCGCGCGGCCTTGGCTGATGGGGGATTCCACGGCGTTGTCATGGTTCTGGAAATGGCCCAAAGCGGTGGTGGGATCGTCCAAGAACCGCAGCGCGATATAGCCGGAGAGCCATTCGAGATCGGCATAGTTCGAGCCATCGGTCAGAAAATGCTGCGACGCCAGCCGGTAGGCCCTTTGCGCATCGCCATTGCGCATTTCATCCCGCGCCAAGGCGCGGCGGCGGTTGGCCCATTTGGGGGGCTGGCCGAGGGCCTCAGCCGAGGTCGAGCGCGCCAGCATCAAATCCTTGGCATCCTCGCGCAGCCCCTTGCGGATACGCCATTCAAAGCGGTCATGCGCCAACCCCGGCGCATCGGACTTGGAGGCGGGGAGCGCGTCGATCTTGGCGTTCACGTCGCTTTCCAGCGTTTGCAGGGCGATGCGGGTTTCCGCCAGCGCCCTATCGGCGCTTGGGACCAGATCGAACATCTGCCGCGCTTCGGAATGTTCGCGCTGCCAAAGCATCTCTTCGAGCCGCGCCGCGTGATGGGGGGCCAGAAGGCTGCCATGCGCCTCGACAAATAGCGCCTGACTGGTGGCGTTCATCGGCATGGTCCGCCACGCCAGTACGAGGTTCGCCTCGGCCTCACCGCACTGCCCGCTGTTGATCAGCGCCTCGGCATGAGCCAGCACGCCGCGCGGGGTCTGCGGGGCCATCGCCGAAAAGAAATCCAGTATATCGCTTTCAGACTGTTTGATCACCGCGGCTTCGGTCTGTCTGCGCAAATACGCCTCACCGGGCCAGTCGGGCCTGCGGTTCAGGAAATCGCGAGCTTGCGTATAGGTGCCGCGCCCGGCGCGCAGCCGGTGCCATTCGATCACATCGGCGGCGACCTGCCCGTCACGGGCGGCCAGCGCCGCAGCCGCGTCCCAATTGCCGCTGCGCATCGCATCCATTGCCCAGCCCAAAGGCCGCGGGCGCTGCGCTTCCGCAGGCACGGTCAGGACAAAAACACTCATGAGGATCGCCATCAGGCGCGTCATCGCTTGCATTTCCCACGTCTCCGAGGCTAGAGCCTTGCAACATATGGCTTGGGCGCCGTTTATCAAACCGTAGCGCCCGCAAAAGCCCTCATCCAGTCCGGTTTTCCGCCGGCCAGCACTTAAGGAGCGTGCACATGTTCAAAGGCTCTCTGCCTGCCCTCGTCACGCCGTTTCGCAACGGCGCGCTGGATCTGGATACGCTTAAGAAACTTATCGAATGGCACATCGGCGAAGGGTCGAGCGGGCTCGTCCCCGTCGGCACCACCGGCGAATCCCCGACGCTGAGCCATGCCGAGCATGAGACCGTCGTCGAAGAGGTGGTCAAAGCCGTCGCGGGCCGCATCCCGGTCATCGCGGGCGCCGGGTCGAACAACACGGTCGAAAGCATCCGCCTCGCCCGTCACGCCGAAAAGGTCGGCGCGGATGCGCTGCTGGTGGTGACACCCTATTACAACAAGCCCACGCAGCGCGGGTTGGTGGCGCATTTCACCGCCGTGCATGACTGCTGTGACCTGCCGATCATCATTTACAATATCCCCGGCCGTTCGGTGGTGGATATGATGCCCGAAACGATGGGCGAACTGGCCGAGCTGCCGCGCATCGTCGGCGTCAAGGACGCCACCGGCGATCTGGCGCGCGTCTGCGATCAGCGCATTACCTGCGGCCCGGATTTCTGCCAGCTCTCGGGCGAAGATGCCACGGCGCATGGGTTCAACGCCCAAGGCGGCGTCGGCTGTATCTCGGTCACCGCTAATGTCGCGCCGCGCCTTGTGGCGCAGATGCAGGCCGCCTGTCTTGAGGGCGACTATGCCAAGGCGCTGGAATTGCAGGACCGTTTGATGCCGCTTCACAAGGCGATCTTTACCGAACCGGGGCTTGTGGGTGTGAAATACGCCATGTCGCGGCTCGACCTCTGCTCGGACGAGGTGCGTCTGCCGCTCACGGAACTGACCGACCCGACCAAGGAACTGGTCGATGCGGCCCTGCGCCATGCGGGGCTGATGAACTAAACCTAATGTAAACAGGTTGGCCGATACGAAGAGGGGGTGAAGACACCCCCTCTTTTGCGTTCAGCGTTTGCCGTAATAGAGGCCGACCACATGTTCGGCTTGGGCAAAGAACAGCCAGCGCGCGGTCAGCACCCCTGCCGCATGGCTGAGCACCGCGAGACCGGCGGCAAGGTGGTGGAACACGGGCGAGAACAACAGCAGCAGCGGCAGCAGCACCATCAGGGCAATCGCGATCACCCGCAGTTTCAGCGCATGTTTGCGCCCGATCTGATAGACGAATTCCCGCAACAGGTAGTTGGTGCCGGTATGGGGCGGCTCAAAGGCGCGGACACTGCCCTGCGGCCCCAACCGCGTCGCGCTCGCGATATCGCTGGTGGAGGCGGCAAACGCCCGATCCCCGCGCCACCATGTGGCGATCTGCACCGCCCCGGCCAGCGCCAGCAGGACCATCGCCGCCGTCACCTGCCCCGCCAGTAGGGCACCGCCCGCGATGCTGAGCGACAGGAAATTCAGCGGCGTCATCACGCTATGCCAGCGCGGCACGGTTTTCATCTGGGTATAGATCATCGCCGTGGTCAGCACCGTGAGCAGCGACAGCGCCGCACCGATTACCCCCAAGGGCCAGATCCGCGTGTCGTAAAACACCAACCCCGCGCCATAGGCGGCCATGATCAGCAAAGCGGCGACCGAGGCCCATGCCTCGCGGCTGAGCCAAGAGCTGCGCCATTGCGTGAAGGCCTTGAGCGCGCGCTCCGGGTGGCCAAGGTGGAAGGTCGATGCGATGAGTCCGCCCACGGCCAAGAGATAGGCCAGCGCGAAGAAGACGAAGGCGACCCAGCCGGTCACCGCAGGCATGCCGATGCCGAGCCATGCCAATAGACCGAACCCCATGCCCGACAGGCTGCTGAACAGAATAACGGAAGGCGCCGGATGCATCAGAGCTTCTCCAAAGTGCGGTCGAGCCAGCCGAGGAAGCCCTTCGGCCCCTCGTCCACCGGGGCGAGGAAGGGGGCGAGCACGTCGATCTCGCCCTCGGGAGGGCCAAGCGTGTCACGCGGGCGCGGCGGCAGGTATTTGTTGACCGGTTTGGTGCCCTGTTCGGGCATCAGGTCCACGCCACCACGCTCTGCCACCAACTGGCTGACCGCGCTGTCCGGATCGCCCAGATCGCCGAAATGCCGCGCGCCCGCGGGGCAGGTGCGCACGCAGGCGGGCTGGCGGTCTTCCTCGGGCAGGTTCTCGTTGTAGATCCGGTCGACGCAGAGGGTGCATTTCTTCATCACGCCGGCTGCCTGATCCATCTCGCGCGCGCCGTAGGGGCAGGCCCAAGCGCAGAGGCCGCAGCCGATGCAATCGCTTTCGTTGACCAGCACGATGCCGTCCTCGACCCGCTTGTAGCTGGCCCCCGTCGGACAGACGGTGACGCAGGGCGCGTCTTCGCAATGCAGGCAGGATTTGGGGAAATGGACCAGTTGCGCGGCGCCCGCCTCGGGCTGGACCTCGTAGCTGTGTACCCGGTTGAGGAAGGTGCCCGACGGGTCGCCGCCATAGGCGTCTTGGTCCGACAGCGGTGCGCCGTAGTTTTCGGTGTTCCAGCCCTTGCAAGAGATCACGCAGGCATGACAGCCGACGCAAGTATCAAGGTCGATCACGAGGCCGAGTTTGCGCTCGGTTTGGTCGGGAAGGGTGGTCATGGGCGGTGGTCCTGAAGGGTCGTTCTCGCGGCGCGGGGGGCGAAGGGGGTCATTTGCCCACCTTCCACGCGATGTCGCGCGGCGCGGGCGGGATAGGCGAGCGTTGCGGCGGGATCTCCGGTTGTGCCTCGGCAGGGGCCGCGGTCTTTTCGATATGGACCTTGAGGTCGAACCACGCAGCCTGTCCGGTGATCGGGTCGGAGTTGGACCAGCGCAGGCCGTCGCCCTTTGGGGGGAGAAGCTCGTGGATCAGGTGGTTCAGCAGAAAACCCTTCGTCGCTTCCGGCGCGTCGCGATCCAGCGCCCATGCGCCCTTGCGCTTGCCGATGGCATTCCATGTCCAGACGGTATGCGGGTTCAGCGCGGCCATCTCCATCACTGGCACGGTGATCCCGCCATGGGGCGAGGTCACCCGCGCCCAATCGCCGTCCTTCAGACCCTTCGCGCGCATGATCGCGGTGGGCAGGTAGAGCGGGTTGCGCCCGTGCAACTGCCGCAGCCAAGCGTTCTGGCTGCCCCATGAATGGTACATCGCCATCGGACGTTGGGTGAGGGCATGGACATCGTAGCCCTGCGTGCCCTCGGGGTCGCTTTCGTACCAATGCGGCAGCGGCGTCATGTATTGCTTGATGCGCGCGCGCAGATACTCGGGGGGCTGGCGGTCACCGTGACCCTCGGCGGCGAGCTGGAAGCGGCGCAGCGGCTCCACGTAGAGCGAGAAGAGATAGGGCTGCGGTGCGTCGTAAATCCCCATGCCCACGGCCCAGTCCTGATAGGCGGCGTTCCACGGTTTGTAGTACTGCGCCTCGGCGGGAATGTGATGGGCCGAGAAGCCGCCGTTCTCGATGTAGCGGTCGATCTGCTCGGGGTTCGGGGCGCCGCGGCCACTTTGGGTGCCGTCCTCTCCGCGGAACCCGGCCAGCGGGCCGATGCCGGGGCGGCGTTCGTGGTTGGTGATGTAATCGGCGTAGTCGCGGTACTTTTGACTGCCGTCCTCGTTCACGAACCCGGGCAGGTCCAGCCGCGCGCCAAGATCGCAGAGCACCGATTGGAAGCCTCGCACGTCGCGGTTCGGCTCAACGACCGGCCAGCGGATCGCATCGGCGGCGGCGTCGGCCTCGCTGATCGGCCGGTCCAGCAGCGAAATGCAATCGTGACGCTCCAGATAGGTCGTGTCGGGCAGGATCAGGTCGGCATAGGCCACCATCTCCGACGAATAGGCGTCGGAATAGATGATGCGCGGGATCACGTAGTCGCCGTTCTCGTCGGTGTCGGTCAGCATCTCCATCACCCCGCCGGGGTTCATGGAGGAGTTCCACGACATGTTGGCCATATAAAGAAACAGCGTGTCGATCTTGTAGGGATCGCCCGCATGGGCGTTTGAGATCACCATATGCATCAGCCCATGGGCCGACATCGGGTTTTCCCAAGTAAACGCCTTGTCGATCCGCGCGGGGCTGCCATCGGGGCACAGCGCCAGATCGTCGGGGCCTTGCACGAAACCCAGATGCGGCCCGTCGAGCGGCCCGCCGGGCGTGGCCTTGCAATGCGGTTTGGGATGCGCCGTGGCGGGCTTGGGGTAGGGCGGTTTGAACCGGAAGCCGCCGGGCACTTCCACGGTGCCGAGGATGATCTGCAGCACATGCAGCGCGCGGCAGGTCTGGAAGCCGTTGGCATGGGCCGAGATGCCGCGCATGGCGTGGAAGGACACCGGGCGGCCGGTCATCTTCTCGTGCCGCTCGCCGCGGAAATCGGTCCAAGGCTGGTCGATCTCGAAGGCCTCGTCGAAGGCTACGCGCGCCAGTTCGGCGGCGATGGCGCGGATGCGCGGCGCCGGGATGCCGCAGCGTTCGGCCACGGCCTCGGGGGTGTAGTCCTCGCCGAGGTACTCTTCGGCCATCTTGTGGAACACCGGGCGGTGCGTGATGCCGCCCGCGCGGTAGGTAGTCGAAAGGTCGGGACGCACGCCGGGTTGGTCGAAGGGGGTGAGCTTGCGGGTCTTGCGGTCGATCACCAGCGCTTTGCCGTCCGCGTCGCGCAGTTGCAGGCCGAATTCGGGCGACTTCGGGTCGCCGTTCAGCAGCACCGGCGCGTCGGTGTAGCGCGCGAGGTAGTCCAGATCGATGCGACCGGCCTTCATCAGGCAGTGGATCAGCGACAGGATGAACAGCCCGTCGGTCCCGGGCGTGATGCCGACCCAATCGTCGGCGATGGCATTGTAGCCGGTGCGAATGGGGTTCACCCCGATCACCCGCGCGCCGCGTTTCTTGAGCTTGCCCAGTCCCATCTTGATCGGGTTGCTGTCGTGATCCTCGGCCACCCCGAAGAGCATGAAAAGCTTGGTGTGGTCCCAATCAGGCTGGCCGAACTCCCAAAAGGCGCCGCCCATGGTGTAGATCCCCGCCGTCGCCATGTTGACCGAGCAGAAGCCGCCATGCGCCGCGTAATTCGGTGTGCCAAAGGCCTGCGCCCAGAGGGAGGTGAAGCTCTGCGACTGGTCGCGCCCGGTGAAGAAGGCGAGTTTCTCTGGCGCCTCATGGCGTAGCGGGGCAAGCCAGCCGGTGGCGATCTCAAGCGCCTCGGCCCAGCTGATGTCCTCGAATTCGCCCGAGCCGCGGGGGCCCACGCGTTTCATCGGGTTGCGCAGGCGTGCGGGGGAATTGTGCTGCATGATCCCCGCCGAGCCCTTGGCGCAGAGCACGCCGCGATTCACCGGGTGGTCGCGGTTGCCCTCGATATAGGCGACCTTGCCCTTCTTCATATGCACGTTGATGCCGCAGCGGCAGGCGCACATGTAGCAGGTCGTGCGGCGGACTTCGTCCGAGACCTTGGGCGACAGATCGAGCGGCGGCTGGGAATGCGTCATGAGGGGGCGGGGGCTTTCAGCAGGGCAAGCGCTTGGCGCGCGATATGTTTCTCTTCGGCGGCGGGGATGACCCACGAGGGAATATTTCCCGCCCAGCGGAGGTTTGCAAGAACCTTTTCCCTCACCTCCAAATCGTTCTCGCCAATCCCGCCGGTGAAGGCGATGCCGTCGATCCCGCCCATGGCGGCGATCATCGACCCGGCCTGACGGGTGATCCAGTAGCAAAAGTGATCGCGGGCAAAGCGGGCGCTTTCGCTATCGCTTTCCGCCAATTGCCGCATGTCGGCGGTCTGGCCCGACAGGCCGAGCAACCCGCTCTCGTGGTGCAGCAGCCTCTGCGCGGCTTCCAGTCCGAGATCGCCCACCAGATGCAACACTGCCCCTGCGTCGATTTCTCCCGCGCGGGTGCCCATCGTCAGCCCGCCCAAGGGCGAAAATCCCATAGTGGTGGCGACCGAGCGGCCCTCGCGGATCGCGCAGAGCGACGCGCCATTGCCCAGATGCAGCGCCAGCAGGCGGTCGGGCAGGGGGGCGCCGGTTTGGGCGGTGAAATTCCGCACGAGGCTTTCGTAGCTGATGCCGTGGAAACCGTAGCGGCGCAGGGCGGCGGTCTCGGGCTTCTCGGGCAGCGCGTAGCGGCGCGCCACGTCCGGGTTGGTGCGGTGAAAGCCGGTGTCGAAAGCGGCGAATTGCGGCAGCTCCGGCATCAGCGCTGCAAGGGCGTCGATGGCGCTGAGGTGATGCGGATTGTGCAGCGGGGCCAGCGGTTGCGCCGCGGCGATGGCGGCGCGCACGGCGGGGGTGACTTCCGTTGTCTCGGCCAAATCCGGGCCGCCGTGCACCACGCGATGCGCGGCGGCGCTGAGGTCAGCGGTCGCGATCCCCGTGTCACGCAGCCCCGCCAGAATGGCGGTGAAGGCGGTGCGGTGATCGGGCAGGGCAAGGGGCCGTGCCGGAGCTTTTCCCACACGCAGGGCGCCAGTCTGGCCGATGCCCTGCGCCTCAATCCGCAGGGTTTCAGACAGCCCGCCGTCAAAGACCGCCGCCTTGATCGACGACGAGCCTGCGTTGACGACGAGCACCAGCGCCATGGCTCAGACCCGTTGCGGGCGCATGTCATCCCGGCTGATCCCGGCGACGGAGACCGGTTTCTTCATCGCGTCGCGGCGGAAGGGCTCGCCCAGTTCCTGGTTGAGCAGCACTTCGATGAAAGTGGTCTTGCCGTCATTCATCTGGGCCTTGATCGCGCCGTCCAACGCCTCGGTCAGTTCCTCCATCGACGAGACCTGCACCCCCTCGACCCCGCAGGCCTTGGCGATCCCGGCGTAGGAGACCTCCTGCGCCAGTTCGGTGCCGACGAAATTGTCGTCGAACCAAAGCGTCGTGTTCCGCTTCTCGGCGCCCCATTGGTAGTTGCGGAAGATCACCATGGTCACGGCGGGCCAGTCGTCGCGGCTGACGCTGACCATTTCGTTCATCGAGATGCCAAAGGCACCATCCCCGGCAAAGCCCACCACGGGCGTGTCCGGGCAGGCGATCTTGGCGCCGCAGATCGCCGGGAAACCGTAGCCGCAGGGGCCGAAGAGGCCGGGAGCGAGGTATTTGCGACCTGCCTCAAAGGTCGGGTAGGCGTTGCCGATGGCGCAGTTGTTGCCGATGTCGGAACTGATGATCGCCTCGGTCGGGAGCGCCTTCTGGATCGCGCGCCATGCCATGCGGGGCGACATCTTCTCGGGCTCGCGGTCGCGGGCGCGTTCGTTCCATGTGGTGCCGGGATCGTCTTCCTCGTGGTCCATAGAGGTGAGTTCCTGCGCCCATGCGGATTTGGTCTGGGCAATCAGGTTGCGCCGTTCCTCGCGGCCCGCATCGCCTGCATCCTCGGTCAGCCGGTCGAAAATGCTCCGCGCCACCTTGCCCGCGTCGCCGACGATACCGACGCTGACCTTCTTGGTCAGACCAATGCGGTCGGGGTTTATGTCGACCTGAATGATCTTGGCGTCCTTGGGCCAATAGTCGATGCCATAGCCCGGCAGGGTCGAGAAGGGGTTGAGCCGCGTGCCGAGCGCCAGCACCACATCGGCCTTGGCGATCAGCTCCATCGCCGCCTTGGACCCGTTGTAGCCCAGTGGCCCGACCGAGAGCGGATGCGAGCCGGGGAAGGCGTCGTTGTGCTGGTAGCCACTGCAGACCGGGGCATCCAGCCGCTCGGCCAATTGCCGCGCGTCGTCGATGGCCCCGCCGATCACCACGCCCGCGCCGTTGAGGATCACCGGGAATTTCGCTTTCGAGAGCAGTTCCGCCGCCTCGGCGATGGCGGTCTCCCCGCCCGAGGGGCGCTCGAATTCGACGATGGCGGGAAGATCGATGTCGATCACCTGCGTCCAGAAATCGCGGGGGATGTTAATCTGGGCGGGGGCGGAGTGGCGCTTGGCCTGCAGGATCACGCGGTTCAGCGTCTCGGCGATGCGGCTGGGGTCGCGGACCTCCTCCTGATAGGCGACCATATCGCGGAAAAGCGCCATCTGCTCGACCTCCTGAAAGCCGCCCTGACCGATGGTCTTGTTCGCCGCCTGCGGGGTCACCAGCAAAAGCGGCGTGTGGTTCCAGTAGGCGGTTTTCACCGGCGTCACGAAATTGGTGATGCCCGGCCCGTTTTGCGCCACCATCATCGACATCCGCCCCGAGGCGCGGGTGAAGCCATCGGCCATCATGCCCGAATTGCACTCATGCGCGCCGTCAAAAAAGGTGATCCCGGCGGCTGGGAAGAGGTCGGAAATCGGCATCATGGCCGAGCCGATAATGCCAAAGGCCGTGTCGATCCCATGCATCTGAAGGGTTTTGACGAAGGCTTCCTCGGTGGTCATTTTCATCGCGCGATCCTTTGGGCATGGGGCAAAGCTATCGGCAAATTACGGGCAGGTGCAGGTCGGGGTTAGGGCCAGAATTGCGCCAGCCTTAAGGCCAAATCAGCGCAGGCGGTCAATCTCTTGCGCGATCAGCCCGACGCCCTCTTCGATCCGCGCGGCGGGGATCGAAGAATAGGCCAGCCGGTAGTAATTCGTGGCCTTTTCAGCCCCGGCGAAAAAGGCATGTCCCGGCTCCAGCAGCACATCCTGCGCGCGCAGGTTTTCGGCCAGTTCCGCCGTGTCCACGCCTTCTGGTGCGCGCATCCAGAAGGACGAGCCGCCATAGGCCCCCCGGCCCGACACGCGCAGACTATGCGTCTCTAGCGCCGCGTCCATGACCCGGCGGCGTTCGTGCAGCGCCAGCCCCATGCGGCGGATCTGGGCGTCATAATGGCCAAGCGACAGGAAATAGGCGGCGGTGCGCTGGATATGCCCCGGCGGGTGCCGCAGGACCGAGGCGCGCAGCGCGCGGGCCTCCCGGATGAAGGGTTCGGACCCCACCAGATACCCCAGCCGCAGCCCCGGAAAGAGCGATTTGGAAAAGCTGCCGACATAGATCACCCGCCCCTCGTCATCGAGCGATTTAAGCGCGGGCGAGGCGGGTTTGAGAAAGGACATCTCGAACTCATAGTCGTCCTCGATGATCAGCGCCTCCAGCGCGCGGGCGCGCGCCAAGAGCGCGCGGCGGCGGTCCATCGGCATTGTGGCGTTGGTCGGGCATTGGTGGCTTGGGGTCGCGAAAATCACATCCGTATCGGGGGGGATCGCCTCGGGCGGGAGGCCGTCTTGATCCACGCGCACGGGCGTGATGTGGCAGCGGGATTGGCTGAGAATGCCGCTAAGTGCCGGATAGCACGGGTCTTCGAGCACGGCGCGGCGGCGTTGGGTCAGCAGCACTTGCGCGGTCAGCCAAAGCGCGTTTTGCGCGCCGAGGGTGATAAGGATCTGCTCGGGCCGGGCCGAGACGCCGCGCCGGGGCAGGATGTGGCGGGCAATGAACTCGATCAGTTGCGGGTCGTCCTGATCGTAGTAATCGGTCGTCATTGAGGTGAAATCGCGCTGGCCGAGAGCTTGCAAGGCGCAAAGCCGCCAGTTGGCGTGATCAAAGAGCGTCGGGTCGGCTTGGCCATAGATGAACGGGTAGCGGTAGCTGGCCCAATCCTGCGGTTTGGCGGCCAGCCCATTGGCGCTGAACCGCTGCCCGATGGCACGGGTCCAGTCGATGGCGTCATCCGCCTCGGCCCGGGGGGCGAAAGCGGGCGGGGCGGGCGCGTTGTCCGAGACGAAATACCCCGACCGCCCGCGCGAGGTGAGGTAATCATTCGCCAAAAGCTCGGTATAGGCGATGGTCACGGTGATCCGGCTGACGCCGAGATGCGCGGCGAGTCTGCGGGTCGAGGGCAGCTTCTCCCCCCGCTGGAACCGGCCCGAGAGGATGCCTTGGGCGATCATCTGCTGGATCTGCTGTTGCAGGGTGCCTTGCGCATCGGGGCGCAGGAAAAAGGTTTCGACGGGCAGGGCCATGGGGCGAAGGTTAGGCTGGCCCTAGGGGGAGTTCAATCTGGCATTACGGCTGGCCGAATTTATCCTCGGGGCCGCGCCCGCACTTCCGTTCGCCCGGCCCCTCGCCTAGAACGATCGCATGAGCATTCCCGCCCCTCTCTTGATCGCCGTGGACGGCGGTGGAACCGGCTGCCGTGCGGCCATTGGCGCGCAGCGTGATGGCATCCTTGGCCGGGCCGCTGGCGGGCGGGCCAATATCGGCAATGACCCGGACCAGACACTTGTGAATATCCGCGCCACGGTCGAAGCGGCGGCGGCCTCGGCTGGGCTGCCGGCCGCGGCGCTTGCCGGTGCCACTGCCTTTCTCGGCCTCGCCGGGATGAACGTCGTCCGCGACGCAGCGCGGCTGCGCGCGGCGCTGCCCTATGGCCGGATCATCGCGGAGGATGACCGCCCCGCCTGCGTGGTCGGCGCGCTTGGCGAAGGCGCGACGGGCTGGGTCTTGGCCATCGGCACCGGCACGATCGTGGCCGCGACCGATGGCACGGCGTTTCGCTATGTCGGCAGCTGGGGGTTTCACTTGGCGGATCAGGGATCGGGCGCTTGGCTGGGCCGCGGCGCGCTGGATCTGGCGTTGCAATGTCATGATGGGGTGTTGCCCCAGAGCGACCTGACCCGCGCTTTGTTGGCGGATTTCGCAGATGATCCTGAGGCTTTCGTGGCCTTCAGCCTGACGGCGCAGCCGGGGGATTACGCGGCATTCGCGCCCAAGGTTATCGCGGCGGCTGAGGCCGGGGACGATCACGCGCAGGCGTTGATGCGGGAGGGTGCCGCCTATTACACCCGCGCGTTGAAGGCGCTGGATTTCGCACCCGGTGATCCGCTTTGCCTGCTGGGCGGGATCGGCCCGCATTACGCGCCCTTCCTGCCGGAGGATCATCTCACGGGGCAGATCGCAGCGCGGGGCACGGCGCTGGACGGGGCGTTTCATCTGGTCTGCAAAGCCGCAGCGGGGGAGGTTCTGCCATGAAGGAGATCGCGAGGGTTTTCACCGGGGCGCAGATTCACGATGGCAAGCGACTGCATCATGGCAAGGTGTTGGCGCAGATGCAGGACGGCAGCCGCCGCATCCTCACCGCCGAAGAGGTGCCGCAGGGCATCGTGGCGGAGCCTATGGCGGGCGGCGCGCTCTGCCCAGGTTTCGTCGATCTTCAGGTCAACGGTGGCGGAGGGGTGATGTTCAACGACAGCCCCGATGTGGCGACCCTGCGGCGCATGGCTGAGGCGCATCGCAGCACCGGTGTCGCGGCGCTGCTGCCCACATTGATCACCGACACGCCCGAGAAGACCGAAGCCGCCATCGAGGCCGCTGTCGACGCCATCGCCGAAGGGGTGCCGGGCATCATCGGGCTGCATCTGGAAGGCCCGCATCTGGCGCTTTCGCGCAAGGGCGCGCATGACGGGGCGCTGATCCGCCCAATGCGTGAGGCCGACCTCGCCCTGATCCTAAGCGCCGCCGCGCGTCTGCCGAATCTCATGGTCACCGTCGCGCCAGAGAACACCAGCACCGCGCAGATCGCCGCGATGGCCGAGGCGGGGGGCGTGGTCTCGCTCGGCCATAGCGATGCGGATTACGAGACCTGTATGGCGGCCTTCGACGCGGGCGCGTCCTGCGTCACCCATTTGTTCAACGCGATGAGCCAGATGGGCAACCGCGCGCCGGGGCTGGTCGGGGCGGCGCTGTCTCGAGAGGGGGTGCATGCCGGGCTGATTGCCGACGGCATCCATGTGCATCCGGCGTCCATGCGCAACGCGCTGGCGGCCAAGGGCGACGGTATTTTCCTTGTCAGCGATGCCATGGCGACGGCGGGGTCGGATATCACGGGCTTCACCCTCAATGGGCGGGAGGTCTATCGCGCCGAGGGGCGGTTGACCTTGGCGGATGGCACGCTGGCGGGGGCGGATCTGGAAATGGGCCGCGCGGTGCATACGCTGACCCATGCGGTGGGGGAGCCGCTGGAGGTGGCACTCGCGCGGGCGATCTCGGGGCCGGTTGCGCTATTGCGCGATGACATGGGCTTGGGCCGGATCGAAAGCGCGGACCAGCCCTTGGTGCTTTTCGATCCCGAAACCGGCGCGGCGCGGGTGTTGGGTTAGCCCGCGAAAAGCCGCCAGAAGAAAACCGCGCTCATACCGAAACCGATGGCGGCGATCAGCCAGCGTACGGTCTCTTTCGGCAAGGCTCGCGCCAAGGGCGCCCCGGCATAGCCGCCCGCCGTGGCCGCCAGCATCATCAGCAGCGCCTGCGGCCATGCAACCAGACCGGCCAAGGCAAAGACCGCCACGGAAATCGAGGAGAGCACGAAGCTCAGCCCGGTCTTGAGGCCGTTCATCCCGTGCAGATCGGTCATTCCCCAAAGCGCGAAAAGGGCCAGCAGAACGATGCCCAAGCCCCCGTTGAAATAGCCGCCATAGACACTGACCGAAAAGAGGCCGAGCGCGCCTTGGGGCGTCACGGCGCGGGCATGGGCGGCGGCGAAGGCGCGGATGCGGTCGCCCAGCAGAAACACCAGCGT
The DNA here is from genome assembly GCF_043557275.1 of Sulfitobacter sp. 1A13368. NCBI lineage: Bacteria > Pseudomonadati > Pseudomonadota > Alphaproteobacteria > Rhodobacterales > Roseobacteraceae > Sulfitobacter > Sulfitobacter sp. 1A13368. The sequence goes on from NZ_JBIFFR010000005.1 coordinate 170,225, forward strand.
CGCCGCGAGCAGTAGGAAAGGCACGACGACGGAAAAGGCCGCGTTGGAAGAGATCAGAAGCAAGCCCGAACCGACCACACCGCCCGCCAGCGTGATAAGGCACAGCCGCAGCAAGGCGCGGCGGTCGAAGCGGCCAAGCTCGTTGCGAAAGCCAAGAGCGCCTGCAAGGTAGCCCGGAAACACCGCCACGGCGCTGGTCGCATTGGCGGCCACGGGGGGCATGCCGGTAAAGACCAGCGCAGGAAAGGTCAGAAAGGTGCCGCCCCCGGCGATGGTGTTCAACACCCCCGCGCCGAAGGCCGCGATCAGCAAGATCGCGATATCGCTTATTGTGGTCATGGTTCCTCCCCGCGCCCTTGGGGCGCTTGCCCCCTGTTAAGATCAAATCAAGCTGGTGCCAAGGTGAGGGGAGAGAGGCGGCAACGAAAAAGGGCTCCGACCGATGGTCGAAGCCCCGATGACGCGAAATCGCGCGATGTCAGCCGTTTATGGGCAAGCTGCGACGTAGCGCTGGCCGTTGGCGTTCTGGTACACGCATTTGCCGGACTGGGTCTGGCCGATGTAGTTGCCAGCCGCCGCACCAGCGAGACCGCCGATGATCGCGCCTTGAACCTTGTCGTCACCGCCTGAAACGGCAGCACCGGTGGCAGCACCGAGAGCCGCGCCAGTCAGAGCACCTTGGTTGGAGGTGGTGCCGTCACAAGCGGCGAGGCCGGCGATCATCGGAATTGCGATAAGAAACTTCTTCATGTCTTTCTCCCAGTTTACTCATTTGCCAACGCGGGGGATTGGAAGAGGTTCCCACGAAGGCGTTACATTTTCAGAAAAATCCCGCGGATTTCGATCTGCGGCGATCTTTCGGTGCGATGTCATGTTCGGGCAAGACAGGGGTTTAGATAGACGAAGGCGGCACCGGGTCAACCGATGCCGCCTGTCGCATGCCGCAAGACGCGGTTTTACGCCGAAGTGAAGACCCGGCCCAAGGCACCATCGACTGCTGTGATGATCTCATCAATATCATCGCGGGTGGCGATCAGCGCGGGCGAGAAACACAGCGTGTTGTTCTTGCCGGGCAGGGATCGGTTGGTGGCGCCGATGATCACCCCTTGGGCCATGCAATCGCCCACCACGGCCTGAATGCGCTTTTCCTCGACGGGGGCGCGGCTGTCGCGGTCCGTCACCAGTTCGGCCCCCAGAAACAGCCCTTTGCCGCGCACGTCGCCGATGACCTTGTGCTTGTCGGCCAGCGCGTGAAGCTGCTCCAGCATGTAGTAGCCCATGTTGGTGGTGTTCTCCAACAGGTTCTCACGCTCAATGATGTTCATGTTTTCGATGCCCGCCGTCGGCCCTGCGGTGCAGCCGCCAAAGGTCGAGATGTCGCGGAAATAGTTCAGCGGATCGCTGGCATCGTCCTTGAACATGTCAAAGACCGCATCGGTCGTGACCAGACAGGCGATTGCGGCATAGCCGGAGGCGACGCCCTTGGCCATGGTCACCATGTCGGGCTGGATGCCGTAGTGCTGATAGCCGAACCATGTGCCGGTGCGGCCCACGCCGCAAACGACCTCATCGATGTGCAGCAGGATGTCGTATTTGCGGCAAATCTCTTGCACGCGCTCCCAATAGCCCTCGGGCGGGCAGATCACGCCGCCGCCCGCTGTGACCGGTTCGAGGCAGAGCGCGCCCACGGTTTCGGGGCCTTCGGCGAGGATCACCTTTTCGATCTGATCGGCGGCCCAGACACCGTAGTTTTCCTGCGGCGCGCCGTCCTGTTCAAAGCTGCGGTATTCAAGGCAATGCGGCACCCGCACGAAACCCGGTGCGAAGGGGCCGTATTGCGCGTTGCGCTCGTCCTGACCGCCTGCCGAGAGACAGCCAAGCGTGGTGCCATGGTAGTCGCGGTCGCGGTAGAGGATCTTGTGCTTCTTGCCGCCGTAGCGCTTGTGCGCGATCTGGCGGACCATTTTGAAGGCTTTCTCATTCGCCTCGGAGCCGGAGTTGCAATAGTAGACGCGGTCGAGCCCCGGCATCTTGTCGAGCAATTTCTCGGCGAAATGGGAGCCGGGGATCGAGCCTGCGGAACCGGCAAAATAGTTCAGCTTGATCAGTTGGTCGCGCACCGCATTGGCGATGCTTTCGCGGCCATAGCCAACGTTCACCGTCCAGACCCCGCCCGAGACAGCGTCGAGGTGTTCTTTGCCCTTTTGGTCCCAGACCCGGATTCCCTTGCCTTCGACGATGATGCGGGGGTCGGTGGTTTCATAGGGTTTGTGCTGGCTTAGGTGGTGCCAGATATGCGCGCGGTCGGCTTCGACAACGCGGGAGATGTCGTTCTCGTTGAAATTTCCGTCCATGGGGCAAACCTTTCTTTACGGGTGGGCGAGCCCACGAATGAAGCCCGCGCAAAGGCGGGGTAAACTGTTCCAAGAACACCGCGAATAGGCACGATCCAGTAGTGCCAGTTTATCCCCTTCGGTGAGGCCAGAGGGGGCGATTTCTTTAAAGAAATGGCGCCGGATGCAAAAACGCCGGGGTGAGGCCCCGGCGTTTGGTCTTACTTCGATTTCGGGCCGCCCTTGCCGCCCTGTTTGCCGATCTTATTCGGTGGGGTGAAGCGTTTGGACGGGTCGGAGGCCCGTTTATAGGACTTCTCTCCGCCCGGCGTGGTGGCCGAGGTGGTCGGTTTGCCTTTGCCCTTGCGCGGGGCGTCGCCCGCGGGCTTTTCCTTTTTCCAAACGGCCTTTGCCTTGGGCTTGCCGCTCGTGTCGCCGCCCGATTTGGGCTTGGGCGTCGCGCCGGGTTTCATTGGGCTACGCTCGGTCTTATGCGACTTCGGCGGGCGCTCGCCCTTGGGCGCGCGGGGTTTGTCGAATTTCGGCTTGTCGAAAGACGCAGCACCGGGGCCGTCGCTGGATTTCGCGCGGGGTTTGCGCGGGGCGGGGGCGGCATCCGGGTCATAATCGCCGCGCGGTTTGCGGGGGCCGCGGTCGCCTTTGAAACCGCCGGGTTTCGGGCCACGTTTGCCGCCGGGCTTGGGGCCGCGCGGCAGATCGGGCGCTTTGTCCAGCTTGGTCAGCACCACGCCGTCTTCCAGTTTCATGTCGCCGCCGAGCGTGTCGAGCAGACCGGGCACCGAGGCTTCGGCCACCTCCACGAAACTATGGCTGTCTTGCACGCGAATCGCGCCGATGTCGTCCTTGGTCAGGTCGCCGCGGCGGCAGAGCATCGGCAGCAACATGCGCGGCTCGGCCCCGTCTTTGCGCCCGGTGGAGACCGAGAACCAGACCGATGGGCCAAAGTCGCGGCGCGGCTTGTCCTCGCCCGGCGCGCCGGGGTCGCTCAGCTCTTCCGGGGCGGACTGGCGCTTGCGGTAGAGGTTGACGAAAGCGGTGGCCAATTGCTCGGCGCTGAATTTCTCGACCAGCGAGGTGACGAATTCCGCCGCATCCTCGGGCGCAGGCTCCACCCACGCGGAATCGGCCAGCAGGCGGGCTTCGTCAGCGGCGTTGACCTCGGCGGCGGAGGGCGGCGCGGCCCATTCCACTTTCAGCTTGGCCCAGCCCAGAAGCCGGTTCGCCTTACTGCGCATCTTGGGCGGTACGATCAGGGCAGAAACACCTTTGCGTCCGGCGCGGCCTGTCCGGCCCGAGCGGTGCAGCAACGTGTCGGAATTGCTGGGCAGGTCGGCGTGGATCACCAGTTCGAGGTTCGGCAGGTCGATGCCGCGCGCGGCGACGTCGGTCGCAATACAAACGCGCGCACGCCCATCGCGCAGGGCTTGCAATGCGTTGGTGCGCTCGGACTGCGTCAACTCACCCGACAGCGCCACGACCGAAAAGCCGCGGTTGGTGAAGCGGGTGGTCAGACGCGCCACGGCGGCACGGGTGTTACAGAAGACGATGGCGTTCTTGGCTTCATAGAAGCGCAGCACGTTGATGATCGCGTTCTCGGTGTCGCGCGGGTGGACGTTCAGCGCGCGATACTCGATATCGCTGTGCTGCTTGGCTTCGCCCACAGTGGTGATGCGCTGCGCATCGCGCTGGTAGGATTGCGCCAGTTTGGCAATCGCCGCAGGTACGGTGGCCGAGAACAGCAGCGTGCGGCGCCCTTCGGGGGATTCCGACAGGATGAACTCAAGGTCTTCGCGGAAGCCGAGGTCAAGCATCTCATCCGCTTCGTCCAGCACCACGGCGCGAATCGCGTCGAGGTTGATGTTGTTGCGTTTGATGTGGTCGCAGAGGCGACCCGGCGTGGCGACGACGATATGCGCGCCCCGGTCCAGCGCGCGACGCTCGGTCCGGGTGTCCATGCCGCCGACGCAGGTGGTGACGATGGCACCGGCCTTGCCATAGAGCCAGGTCAGCTCGCGGCTGACCTGCATGGCCAACTCGCGCGTCGGTGCGATGATCAGCGCCAGCGGAGCGCCCGCTTGGCCGAAATGCGTGTCCTCGCCCAGAAGCGTCGGCGCGATGGCAAGGCCGAAGCCCACCGTTTTGCCCGACCCGGTTTGGGCCGAAACCAGAAGGTCTTGATCGTTCAGCGCAGGGTCTGTGACGGCCTCCTGTACGGCGGTAAGTGTTTCATAACCCTGTTGGGCAAGGGCATCGGCAATAGTCTGGATCACGAAGGCTGTCCTGTCTTGAACGTTGTGCGGGGGGCGGGCACGTGGGGTGCTACCAGCCACGGCAAAGGAATCCGACCGTCGGTAGAGGGTCGGGGATGGAATGTACATGGGGGTTTTGTGGCGAATTGTCACCCTTTTTACCGGTTTGGCGGCTTTCGGGGCCCGAATGGGCGGGGAAGCGCCATTTCCGCTCTGATCCGGCCCGCTCACATCTCGGTCAGGCCGATGGCGCGGGCGGGTGGCTTGGGGTAGCTATAAGCCAAAGCGGAAAGAGAGAGTGAGGCAATCTGGTGCAAAGCGATCTGCCCCTGACGCGGGATCTGGTGCTGGTGGGGGGCGGGCACGCCCATGCGCTGGTGCTGCGCAAATGGGGGATGGACCCGCTGCCCGGTGCGCGGTTGACCGTCATCAACCCCGGCCCCACCGCGCCCTATACCGGCATGCTGCCCGGTCATATCGCCGGGCATTACGACCGCGATGCATTGGAGATCGATCTGATGCGCCTTTGCCGTCACGCCGGGGCGCGGTTGATCCTTGGGGCGGCGACGGGGATCGACCGCGCGGCCCGGGAGATCACGGTCGAAGGGCGGGGGGCCGTGGCCTATGACGTGGCGTCAATCGACATAGGCATCACGGCCAAGATGGACCTGCCGGGATTTGCCGAACACGCGGTCGGGGCCAAGCCGCTCGATCTCTATGCCGCGCGTTGGCGGGAGTTTCTCGCGGCGGTCAAGGCCGGGGAGCAGCCGCCCGAGGTGGCGGTGATCGGCGGCGGTGTGGCGGGCTGCGAGCTTGCCATGGCGATGGCTTTTGCCCTGCGCGACGCGGGGGGGCAGCCTGCGGTGACGGTGGTGGAACATGGGCCGCAGCTTTCCGGCATGGCCCCCCGGACCGAGGCGATGGTGCGGCGGCAGATGGCAGAGCTTGGGGTGACCGTGGCGCTTGAGGCCGAGGTCACGCAGATCACCGACCGGCAGGTGCTCTTGGCGGATGGCGCGCCGATCCCCGCGGCGCTTTGCGTGGGGGCGGCGGGGGCGGTGCCGCAGGGCTGGCTTGCCCAGACCGATCTGCCGCTGCACGCGGGGTTCATCCGCGTCGGGGCCGATCTGGGGGTGGTAGATGATGACAGGCTCTTCGCCGTTGGCGATTGCGCCCATATGGAGGCCAGCCCGCGCCCCAAGGCCGGTGTCTTTGCCGTGCGGGCGGCGCCGGTGCTGCACGACAACCTGCGCGCGGCGCTCAGCGGCGGGGCACGGCGGGCGTTCAAACCGCAGCGGCATTATCTCAAGCTGATCTCACTCGGTGGAAAATCTGCCGTGGCGGAGCGGAATGGGCTGGCCCTTGGCGGTGCGCTGCTGTGGCAATGGAAGGACCGGATCGACCGGAAGTTCATGGACGGGCTCGATGACCTGCCCGAGATGAAAACCGATGCGCTGACGGGCCCGGTGGCCTCGGGCGTGCAGGAGGCGCTGGCGGGCAAACCGCTTTGTGGTGGATGCGGGGCCAAGGTGGGCGGCGCGGTGCTGGGCGATCTCTTGGCCGAGGTGCAGCCGCCCGTCTCGGGCGATGTGCTCACCGGGGCGGGCGACGATGCGGCGGTGCTGCGCCGCCCCGGTGGCGGCTTTCAGGTGATGAGCACGGATCATTTGCGCGGCTTCATCGAAGACCCGGCCCTGATGACGCGGGTCGCGGCGGTGCATGCTTTGGGCGACATCTGGGCGATGGGGGCCAAACCGCAGGTGGCGCTGAGTTCGATCATCCTGCCCCGCATGTCGCCCGAATTGCAGGCCCGGACCCTGCGCGAAATCGCGGTGGCCGCGCAGGAGGTGATGGCGGGTGCAGGCGCGCAGATCGTGGGCGGCCATACGACCATGGGCGCGGAACTGACCATCGGCTTTACGGTCACCGGCACCCGCGACGCGATGCCCATCGGCCTCGGTGGCGCGCAGCCGGGCGATGTGCTGATGCTGACCCGGCCCATCGGGTCGGGGGTGATCCTTGCAGGCCATATGGCAGGGACCGCGCCGGGGCGGGTGGTGGCCGAAGCGCTCGGCATCATGGCCACCCCGCAGGCGCGGGCGGCGGAGATTTTGAGCAAGGCCCATGCGATGACGGATGTGACGGGCTTTGGCCTTGCCGGCCATGTGCAAGCGATCTGCCGCGCCTCGGGATTGGCGGCGGAGCTTTGGGCAGAGGCGGTGCCGATTTACCCCGGCGCGCAGACGCTGTCGGATCAGGGGGTGGCCTCTTCTCTGCTGGCAGTCAATCAGGCGGATGCTCCGATTGCGGCGGCAGACCCGGTGAACCCGCTCTTCCACGATCCGCAAACCGCCGGGGGGCTGCTCGCAGCCTTACCGGAGGATGCCGCGAAAGCAGCGCAGGCGCGGTTAAAGGCCGAATGCTTGGCGGGCCATATCATCGGGCGGCTTGAGGCGGGGGTGCCCTCTATCCGCCTGCGGTGAAACGGCTGTGCAGCGCGGCGGCGGTCTCGGCCAATGTGCTGTCATCAAGCCGGTCAAGCGTCAGCCGGGCGCGCGGGGCAGGGTTGCGGCTGGCGGCCTTGGCATAGCGCGGATCGTAGTGTTGGCCGATCAGCCCTTCGGCGAGGCTGGCCCAATCACCCGCGCGGGCTTGGGTCTGCCACTGGGTGATCGTCTCTCCGCTATGATAGGGCCGCAGCTTGTCGATGCGGTTTTCGAGCATGGCGGGGTCGGTGGTCAGGTCATCATAGGCCCGACACAGAAAATCCGCCCGTGCGGCCAAGGGGGCGGCGATCTCAACCCGCGCGGCGTCGCGCATCGCGGCCCAAAGCGCAGGCGGAAGGGTGATGTCGCCGATCTTGCTGCTCTCGGCTTCGACCCATGTCACCTGCGCGGGGTCGAGCGGCAATAGCGCGTGGGCGAGCCGGGATTCGAACATCTTTTGATGCGGCTGCCCGCCGTCCACCGCACCGAAAAGCGAGCCGCGGTGCTGCGCCAGCCCTTCGAGGTCAAGCACCTGCGCGCCTGCCTTGGCCAGATGGTGCAACAGCCGTGTCTTGGCCGTGCCGGTGCCGCCTTCGATCAGCATCAGCCGATGCGGCAGGGGTGTGTCGTAGAGCGCCGCGACCACGAGCCGCCGGTAGCTGCGATAACCGCCGCGCAGAAGTTGCACGCGCCAGCCGACCTGATCGAGGATCGTCGAAAAGGCCCCCGACCGCTGCCCGCCGCGCCAGCAATAGACCAGCGGCTGCCAGCTACCGTCTTTATCCGCCAGTGCCGTTTGCAAATGGTGGCCCGTGTTCTGCGCCACCAGCGCCCCGCCGATCTTGCGCGCGTCAAAGGGGCTTACCTGCTTGTAGATCGTGCCCACTTCGGCGCGCTCCGCGTCCGACAGCACGGGCAGGTTGATGGCACCGGGCAGATGATCCTCGGCAAACTCCATAGGCGCGCGCACGTCGATGATTGTGTCGACGTTGAGCGTGGCGAGGTCCGACAGGGCGGTGAGGGTGCAGGGGGTCATCTGGGGTTCCGGCAAAGCCCCGCGCCCCGTGACAGGGCGCGAGGGCAATGGCTCAGGCTTTGGCGGCAATCACCAGCACTTCGACCAGATACTCCGGCGTGGCCAGTTTGGATTCGCCGCAGGCGCGGGCAGGGGCGTGGCCCTCGGGCACCCATGCGTCCCAGACGGCGTTCATCGCGGCGAAATCGGCCATGTCGGCCAGCCAGATGGTCGATTGCAGGATGCGGGTCTTGTCGCTGCCAACCTCGGCCAGCAGGGCGTCGACCTTATCAAGGCAATCTTGGGTCTGTTGGGCCACATCCGCGCCCGCCGTGCCGACCTGCCCGGCAAGGTAGATCACATCGCCATGCTCGACGATTTGGCTCATGCGGGTGTTGGTGTGGTGGCGTTTGATCTCGGTCATTCTGTCTCTCCTTTGACGTTGCAAAACTTGTGGCAGCTTTACGTGGGGGAGGCCAGATCAAAGCCTACGCTTCAGGACCTCTCGATCGGGCCGCCCGCTTTTTCCCAGCCGCCGAAACCGTCCTTCAGATGGGCCGCGTCAAACCCCATGTCTTGCAGCGTCGCGACGGAAATGGCCGAGCGCCAGCCAGAGGCGCAGTGAAAGACGAACTTCTTGTCTTGGGCAAAGACCTCTTTGAAATAGGGGCTCTCGGGGTCGACCCAGAATTCCAACATGCCGCGTGGGCAGTGGAAGGCACCGGGGATGAACCCGGTGCGTTCGCGTTCGCGGGGGTCACGCAGGTCGACGAATTGCACGTTTTCGTCCTCCAGCATGGCGATGGCCTCAGTGCTGTCGATCTCTTCGATCCGGGCGCGGGCTTCGGCGACCATTTGCGCGGCGGTTTTCTTGAGAGCCATCGGTCTTCTCCTTACAGTTTGTTCAGCAACTCAGGCGTGGGCCAGCCATCGACGGGCATGCCGAGACGTTCCTGCTCGGCCCGCACCGCACCGCGGGTGCCGGAGCCGAGGATGCCATCCACATCGCCCACGTCATAGCCCTTGGCTTGGAGTTTACGTTGCAGCGTTTTCATCGCCTCGCCGCCCAGACCGGGGGCCGGATTGCCCGCGTCATAGACCTGCGCGCCTTCCAGCCGTGTGGCGAAATAGGCGGCGGTCATCACGTAGGTAAAGCTTTGGTTCCACTCGAAATAAACGCGGAAGTTCGGATAGGCGATGAAAGCCGGCCCGCCGCGGCCCTGGGGCAACAGAACAGAGGCGGTCAGCCCCTCGGCCAGCGGCCCGTTGCGGGGGGAGACACCCATCGCCTGCCATTCGCTGACGGGTTTTGTGGTCTCCAGCCCGGTTTGCGACCAGTCGAAATCCTGCGGCAGGGTGACCTCGGCCAACCAAGGCTCGCCCGCGCGCCAGCCGAGGCTTTGCAACATCTTGGCGCCGGACAAGAGCGCATCGGGGGCGGAGGTCTTGAGCGAGACCACGCCGTCGCCGTCGCCATCCACCCCGTTCTCTAGGATGTCGCGCGGCAGCATTTGCACCATGCCGATCTCACCGGCCCAAGCGCCAGTGGTGGTGGCCGGGTCGAACTCACCGCGCTCGAAAAGCTCCAGTGCCGCGAAAAGCTGTGGGCGAAACAGTTCGGGGCGGCGGCAGTCATGGGAGAGGGTCGCCAGCGCATTGGCAGTCTTAAAGCCGCCTTGGAACGCGCCGTAATCCGTCTCGAACGCCCAGAAGGCCAAGAGCACGCCACGGCTGACGCCGTATTCCGCCTCGATCCGGTCGAAGATGGCGTCGTATTTCTCGGCCATGGCGCGGCCCCGGTTGATCCGGTTTTCCGAGATCAGGCGGCGCGAGAATTCGATGAAGGGCTTTTGAAACACCCCTTGGGCCTGATCGGCCCGCAGCACGGCGGGGTCTTGGCGCAGGCCGGCAAAGAAACGCTCGGCCTTGGCGGGGTCCGCGCCGTTCGCCACGGCCTCGGCCTTGGCATCAACGATGAAGCTAGCGAAATTCCCGCCGCATCTGGCTTGCGCATAGGCGCTGGCGGGAAGGGTGAGCGCCGCGAGTGCGGCGGCGAGAAACGTGGGGCGCATGGTTACCTCTTTGTCACAGACAGGCCAGAACTAGGGCGATTGCCCACATCACCAACCATGCCTGCCAGAGGCGGGTGATGGCCGCATCGATCTCCTGAGGTCCGATGACGCGCGCCCCGGCGCCGTGCACCCAAGGAAACTGCTGCACCTGCCCATCATAGCTGCGCGGACCGGCGAGGGCCACACCTATGGCCCGCGCCATGGCGGCTTCCGGCCAACCGGCATTGGGCGAGCGGTGCAGCGCCGCGTCGGCCTTGATGTCGCGCCAGCGGTGCAGCACCCCGCCGGGCAAGGCAATCAGCAGGGCGGTCAGCCGTGCGGGGGCGAGGTTCAGAAGGTCATCCATCCGCGCCGCGGCCCAGCCGAAATCGGCATAGCGTGGGGTGCGGTAGCCGATCATACTGTCGGCGGTATTGACAATTTTATAGACCAGCAGCCCCGGCAGCCCGCCCAGCAGGAACCAAAAGGCAGGGGCGATGATCCCGTCGCTGAGGTTCTCCGCCCCGCTTTCGATGGCGGAGCGGGCGACGGCGTCTGCGGGCATCGCGGCAGTGTCGCGGCTGACGATCATCGCCACGGCGCGGCGCCCTGCGGGAAGCGACTGGCGCAGGCCATCTGCCACGGCGCGCAGGTGCTCAACGAGGGAACGTTGCGCCAGCAGGATGGCGGCGAGGATGATCTCGATGAGGGGGCCAAACAGGCTGAGCGCCCAGCCGAGCAGCGCGGCCCCGATCATCAGCGCCAGCAGCAGTGCCACCCCCTTGGCGCGGCGGGCTTGGCCGCGGTTCAACCGACGATCCCCCCAGCCGATCAGCCGCCCCATCAGCACCGCCGGATGCGGCAGGCGACGCCAGAGCCAATCCGGCTCACCAAGTGCTGCATCCAGCAGCATGGCCAGCGCGAGGATCGTCGCCGTGCTCATGCCAGCGCCTGCTCCAACCGCGCCCAACCTATCGAGGGCGGCAGGCCAAGGCGCAGCCAGCGCGGATTGTAGGGGAAGACGCGGCTCCAGATCTGGTGCCAGGCGAGGCGGGTTTGCCAAGCCTGCGCGTCCTCGACCTCATAGAGCCGGAAAAGCGGTGTGCCGCCGACGATTTCTGCGCCCGCCGCGGTCATCAGCCCATCGAGACGCGCGGCCTCGGCCCCCAGCCGCGCCCGCGTGGCCTCGGCCCATGGTTCATCCCGCAGCGCCGCTGCGCCGATATGCAGCGCGGGGCCACTGACCGGCCATGGCCCAAGCATCTGTTCAAGCCGCGCGACCAAGGCCGGATCGCCGATCACGAACCCCAGCCGCAGCCCGGCCAGCCCCCAGAATTTGCCAAAGCTCTTGAGGATCAGCGTGCCGGGCACCGTGGACTGCACCATCAGGGTGGCGTCGGGCGTGATGTCGCAAAAGCTCTCATCAATGATGCTGAGCGGGGCTGTCGTCTCTGCCATGGGCCACAGGCGCCCGTCGGGGTTGTTGGGATGGACGTGAACGGCGGCTTCGGCCTCGCCCGTCTCGACCACTTGCCAGCCGTTCTCGGCGAAGCTGGCGGCATGTTCATTGTAGGTCGGCCCGGGGATGCGCACGCGGCCTTTCGAGGCCAGCGCCGGGATCCGCGCGATGGCCGAGGAGGCCCCCGGCACGGCGAGGATCGCGGCCCCTTCGGACACTTGCCAAAAGCCGCGGGCGGCGGCCAGCAGCGCGTCTTGCGCCGCGGCGTCGGGGAGGGCAGCCCATGCGCCCGCGGGCAGGGCAGGTATTGGGTAGGGCGCGGGGTTGATCCCGGTGGAAAGGTCGATCCAATCCGACCGCTCTCCGCCGAAACGCGCCGCTGCCGCATCGACACCGCCACCGTGGTCGCGCTGGTCTGGCTTTTGCATGATCATCCCCCTGCCGTCGTCGCTGCGGTGAAAGCGCAAAAGCGCTCCGCGATCAAGCGCCTTCCACGGGGCAGGGGGAGGGGAGGTCAGCCGCGCCCGTGCGGCGCGTCGAAGTCCAGCACCGGGTTGATCGGGATGATCCGATGCGGGTTAATCGTGTCGTGGCTGTAGTGGTAGTGCCGCACGATATGGTCGAAGTTCACCGTCTCGGCCACGCCCGGCACCTGATAGAGCTCGCGCGCATAGGCCCACATGTTCGGGTAATCGACGATCCGGTGGCGGTTACATTTAAAGTGCAGATGATAGACCTTGTCGAAGCGTACCAGCGTGGTGAAGAGCCGCCAGTCGGCTTCGGTCATCTGCGCGCCCGCAAGGTAGCGGTTCTGCGACAGGATGTCTTCGATCCAATCCAGCGTGTCGAAGAGCGGGTGCACGGCGGCGTCATAGGCCTCTTGCGTGGTGGCGAAGCCTGCTTTGTAGACGCCGTTGTTCAGCGTGTCATAGACGCGGGCGTTCACCTCTTCGATGCGGTCGTGCAGGGGGGCGGGGTAATAGTCATCACTGTTGCCGGTGATCGCGTCGAAGGCGCTGTTGAACATGCGGATGATCTCGGCGCTCTCATTGCTGACGATGGTCTCGCGCTCTTTGTCCCAAAGGATCGGCACGGTGACGCGGCCCGTGAAATTGGGATCGGCGCGGGTGTAGATGTCGCGGGCATAGGGCAGGCCGAAAAGCGTGTCGCCCGTGGCACCGGGGAAATCCGTGTCAAAGGTCCAGCCCTCGCCCAGCATGTCGGGATGCACGACAGAGACACCGATGTGATCCTCAAGCCCCTTCAACTGGCGGAAGATCAGCGCGCGATGCGCCCATGGGCAGGCATAGCTGACGTAGAGGTGGTAGCGCCCCGATTCTGCCTTGAACCCGCCTTCGCCGCTTGGTCCGGCGCTGCCATTGGCGGTCACCCAGTTGCGAAACTTGGCCTCGCTGCGCTCAAATTTGCCGCCCGAGGATTTGGTGTCATACCATTTGTCTTGCCATTTACCGTCGACCAATAGGCCCATCTTGTTCTCCTTTCCGCGTTTGAGGGTATATCTAGGGCAGGGCGCGGGGGCCGCCCATCTTCATAGGCGCGCAGCCGCTCTGCGCTGATGCAGACTGCCCAAACGTCACCAATTCTTAACTTGAATTTTCTACGCTTTCCGCCAGCTTAGAGGCATCAGCGGGGGGATTGCGCATGGAAGAATTTCTGTCGAAAGAAATACAGGCGGGGCTGGATGCCGCGCGTATGGCAAGCCTGCGCAAGGGCGCGCGCCTGCGCCTTGAGGCGGGCGGTGATGTCTACCGCGTACTGCGCATGTGGAAGACCGGTTTCTCCGTCGATGCACAGGATGCGCCGAAGCTGCGCGGGCTGGTCGATCTCTATGACGGCAGCCTGCATCTGTTCCAATGTCTGATCGTGGCGAGCGAGGAAGAAGCGGGCGAGATGCGCTATGAGTTCAAACGCGCCACCGCCGTGGCAGACTGTCCGCCGCTTGACTTCGAACGTCCCACCGATGCGCCGCTGGGTCTGATCGAAGACGGCCGCGCCTGAAAGGGCGGCACGGCGGGGCCGCCCCGCCGCGCCGTTTCGTTACTGTAAATCGCTGAAAGCTTTGGTGAGCCGCTCGCAGGCTTCCTCGACCCGGGCGCGCGGGGTGGCGAGGTTGAAGCGCATGAAGCTTTCGCCCCCCGTGCCAAAGGTGGCGCCGTGGTTGGCAGCGATAGCGGCGCTCTTCTCGACACGGTCCTGAAACTCTGCGGGCTCCATGCCGGTGCCCGAAAAGTCCACCCAAGCCAGATAGGTCGATTCCAGCGGCATCGAGCTTAGCCCCGGAATCGCGTTCACCGCCTCGTCGAAGAGCTGCCGGTTGCCGTCGAGATAGGCGGTCAGCTCATCCACCCAAGCCGCGCCCTCGGGGGAATAGGCGGCGGTTGCCATGATCAGCCCGAAGGAGTTTGCCGAAACGCCCAAGGCCGCCATGCGCCGGGCAAAGCGCTCGCGCAGCTTGGGGTCGTGGATGATGACGTTTCCGGTATGGCCGCCCGCGATGTTGAAGGTCTTTGTCGTGGCGGTCATCATCACCAGTCGGTCTTCGATCCCGTCGATCTGGGCCATGGGGATATGCTTGTGCCCCGGCATCACCAGATCGTGATGGATCTCATCCGAGACCAGCACCAGATCGTGCCGCTTGGCGAAGTCGGCCACGCCTTGCAGTTCTTCACGGCTCCAGACCCGCCCGCCGGGGTTATGCGGCGAGCAGAGGATCACCATCTTCTCATCCCCGGTCATCAGGGCGTCATAGGCGTCGAAATCCATCTCGTAGCGGCCCGAGGCATTGGTCAGCGGGCATTCCACCACCCGACGCTCGGCGGCGTTAATCACGCGGGCAAAGGCGTGATAGACCGGGGTGAACAGCACGACGCCATCGCCGGGCTGGGTAAAGGCGTCGACGCACATGGCGGTGCCGTTCACCAAGCCATGCGTGGTGAAGATCGCCTGCGGATCGACCTTCCAGCCGTGGCGGTTTTCCATCCACCACTGGATCGCGGCGAGGTATTTGCTGTCGTCGCCGAAATACCCGTGCACCCCGTGATCAATCTGGGCCTGAAGCGCGTCCTGCACCACTTGCGGGGGGCGGAAATCCATGTCGGCCACCCACATGGCGATGCCGGTATCCGCGGGCACGCCATAGATCGCTTCCATCTTGTCCCATTTCGCACAATGGGTGCCGCGCCGGTCGATGATGTCGTCAAAGCTCATGCTGGTCTCTCCTGATATTGCGGCCAAGCTAACGGCTGCCGCAGGCGCTGCAAGCCCCCGGTTGCGCGATGCACGGGCATGGCCTAAATGAGCGGGATGAAACGCCCGATCCTTTTGCACCCCGATCCACGGCTCAAGAAAGCCGCAGCCCCCGTCGCCGATCTCAGCGACGAGCTGCGCGTGCTGGGCGATGATATGTTGACCACCATGTATGATGCGCCGGGCATCGGCCTTGCCGCGCCGCAGATCGGCGTGTTGAGCCGGGTGATTGTGCTGGATTGCGTCAAAGAAGAGGGCGAAGCGCCCCGGCCCTTGCTGATGTTCAACCCCGAAATTGTGGCTTCTTCGGACGGGCTCAACACCTATGAAGAAGGCTGTCTCAGCATCCCCGACCAATATGCCGAGGTGACCCGCCCGGCGGAGGTTGAGGTGCGCTGGCTCGACCGCGATGGGAAAGAGCAGCAAGAGGCGTTTGACGGGCTTTGGGCGACCTGCGTTCAGCATGAGATCGACCACCTCGACGGCAAGCTTTTCATCGACTACCTCAAGCCGCTGAAGCGTCAGATGATCACCCGCAAGATGGTCAAGCTCAAGCGCGAGCTGGCGCGCGGATGAGCGTGCTGGAGGTTCTCCGCTGGCCCGACCCGCGACTGGCCGAAATCTGCGTCCCGGTCGAAGAGATCACGCCGGAGATCGAACGCCTTGCCGCCGATATGCTTGAGACGATGTATGCCGCACCGGGGCGTGGCCTTGCCGGGCCGCAGGTGGGCGCAATGCTGCGCATCTTCGTGATGGATGCGGGCTGGAAAGAGGATAAGGCCGACCCGCTGGTCTGCATCAACCCGATGTTTCAAGAGATCGGCGAAGAACGGGTGACCCATACCGAAGGCTGCCTCAGCATCCCCGGCATCAGCACCGACATTTCGCGCCCCGCGCAGGTGCAGATGGTCTGGACCGGTCTGAACGGGGGCCGCTATGTGCAGAGCATGGAAGGCGCCGCGGCGCTGATCGCGCAGCATGAGATGGATCACCTTGACGGTGTGGTGACCTTCGATCACCTCGACGCGGAGACCCGCGCCGCCAAGATTGCGGAGTTCAACGCACAATGACCCTACGCCGCTATCTTCCATGGCCCGACAAACGCCTGCGCAGCCCCGCCGAACCGATTGAGGCGGTGACGGATGAAATCCGCACCCTCTGGGACGACATGATCGAGACGATGGACGCCATGCCCGGCGTCGGCCTTGCCGCGCCGCAGATCGGGGTGATGTTGCAGGTGGCGGTGGTCGATGCCTCGGAAGCGCGCAACAAACGCATTCGGCTGGCGAACCCGGTGATCGTCGATGCCTCTGCCGTGTTGCATCCTTACGAGGAGGCCAGCCCCAATCTGCCCGGTTTCAGCGCCGTGATCCGCCGCCCGCGTGGGGTGAGGGTGCGGTTCCTTGACGAGACGGGAGCCGAGGTGGAGCGTGATTTCGTCGGGCTTGAGGCCGTCAGCGTGCAGCACCAGATCGACCATCTGGCGGGCAAGATGTATTTCGACAACCTCAGCAAAACCAAGCGCGACATGCTGTTGCGCAAGGCGCGCAAACAAAACGGCTGACAGCGCTCTCCAAGGCGCTGTCCGGCAGGAGTGAACAGATGCGACTGATCTTCATGGGCACGCCCGATTTTTCGGTGCCGATCCTCGATGCGCTGGTGCAGGCCGGGCATGACATCGCCGCGGTCTATTGCCAGCCGCCACGCCCAGCCGGGCGCGGCAAGAAACCCCGCCCCAGCCCGGTGCAGCAACGCGCCGAAGCGCTTGGACTGCTGGTGCGCCATCCGGTATCGCTCAAACATCCTGAGCCGCAGGAAGAATTCGCCGCGCTTGAGGCCGATGCGGCGGTGGTCGTGGCCTACGGTCTGATCCTGCCGCAGCCCATTCTCGACGCGCCGAAACATGGCTGTTTGAATATTCACGCCAGCTTGCTGCCGCGTTGGCGCGGGGCGGCGCCCATCCACCGTGCGATCATGGCGGGCGATGAAAAGACCGGCGTGTGCATCATGCAGATGGAAGCGGGGTTGGATACCGGGCCGGTGCTGCTGTGCGAAGAGACCGAGATCGGCGCGGCGGAAACCACGGCGCAGTTGCACGACCGGCTGAGCGCCATGGGCGCGGTTGCGATCAACAAGGCGCTGTCGCAACTGGCCGATCTGACGCCGCAGCCCCAGCCCGAAGAGGGCGTCACCTATGCCGCCAAGATTGACAAGGCCGAAGCGCGCATCGACTGGACCCGCCCCGCGGTTGAGGTGGACCGGCTGATCCGCGGGCTGTCGCCCTTTCCGGGGGCCTGGTTCGAGATTGACGGCCAGCGGGTGAAAGTCCTCGGCTCGGTGCTGGACGAGGGCACCGGCGCGCCGGGTGAGGTGCTGTCGGACGCGCTGCGCATCGCCTGTGGCGAGGGGGCGGTGCGGCTGACGCGGCTACAGCGCGCGGGCAAGGGCGTGCAGGAGGCGGATGTGTTTCAACGCGGTGCGCAGATCGCAGTGGGTGCGCGTCTTAGCTGAGGCCGAGCGTTCAGCTTTTGGGCGGGGTGCTTTTGTAGACCGGCAGGTGCCAGCCAAAATAAAGCGACCCTGCGCGCAGCACCCAAGTCGTCGCGGCGCAGGCCAGCAGCGGGTAGAGCGTGCCATCGAAATAGGGCGCCAGCAGCACGGCGACGCCGGCACCTGAGAGCGCCGCGGTGGCGTAAAGCTCGCCTTGGGTCAGCACCAGCGGCAGCTGCCCCACCACCACATCACGCATCAGCCCGCCCATACAGCCGGTGATCATGCCCATGACGATGATGATTGGCGCGGACTGCTCTTGCGCCATCGCCACACCAACCCCCGCCGCGACCGCGACGGCAAGCGCCAGACTGTCGAGCCAGATCAAGGTACGAAAGCGACTTTCGAGCAGGTGGGCGGTGAAAAACACCACCAAAGCGGCCAGGATGGCCACGCCCAACATGCTGGGGGTCTCGATCCAGAAGATCGGGTTGCGGTCGAGCAGAAGGTCACGGATCGTGCCGCCGCCAACGGCGGTCAGGCAGGCGATAAAGGCAAAGCCCACGATATCAAGCTGCGCCCGGCTGGCGACAAGCGCGCCGGTGATGGCAAAGACCAGCACGGCGGCATAGTCCAGCAGGGCCAGCAGGCTCACTTCTTGCCGCCCGGTTTGAAGGGGGCCATGCCCGCGCGGGCCAGTTCATCGGCGCGCTCGTTCTCGGGGTGGCCGGCGTGGCCCTTGACCCATTTCCACGTCACATTGTGCCGCGCATTCGCGGCGTCCAGCCGTTGCCAAAGCTCGGCATTCTTGACCGGCTTCTTGGCCGCGTTCTTCCAACCGTTCTTTTTCCAGCCGAAGATCCAACCGGTGATGCCGTTTTTGACGTAGTTGCTATCAGTCACCAGCGTGATCTCGGTCGGGCGGCTGAGCGATTCCAAGGCCGAGATCGCGGCCATCAGCTCCATGCGGTTGTTCGTGGTCTGCGCCTCGCCGCCCTTCAACTCGCGTTCCTTGACGATTTTGTCGCCGTCCATCGCGCGCATCAGCACGCCCCAGCCGCCGGGGCCGGGATTGCCCGAACAGGCACCGTCAGTATAGGCGTAGAGGTCAGGCATGGGTATCTCCGGCAGTTTCCAGCGCGGTTTAGGCGGCTGGCGCGCGGCGGTCAATCAGGCGGGTTGGCGCAGAACGCGCGGCACCTTGAATTCCACGTTCTCCTGCGCGGTCTCGACCAGATCGGTGGTCACATCATAGCGCGCTTTGAAAGCGTCGATCACCTCATTGATGAGCACTTCGGGGGCCGATGCGCCGGCCGTGATGCCGATGCTGCCGATGCCCTCTAGCGCGCGCCAGTCGATGTCATCGGCGCGCTGCACCAGTTGCGCATAGGCGCAGCCTGCGCGGGCGCCGACTTCGACCAGCCGTTTTGAGTTCGAGGAATTGGGCGCGCCCACCACCAGCATCGCGTCGCATTTCGGCGCCATGGCTTTGACCGCTTCCTGACGGTTGGTCGTGGCATAGCAGATGTCTTCTTTATGCGGGCCGATGATGGCGGGGAACCGCGCCTGTAGGGCGGCCACGATATCGGCGGTGTCGTCAACGCTGAGCGTGGTCTGAGTGACATAGGCCAAACGCTGTTCATCGCGCACGGTGACCTCGGCCACATCGTCGGGCGTTTCGACGAGCAGCACATCGCCCTCGGGCAGTTGGCCCATGGTGCCGATCGTCTCGGGGTGGCCCGCGTGGCCGATCATGATGATCTGAAGGCCGGCATCCGCGTGCCGCTGCGCCTCGATATGCACTTTGGAGACCAGCGGGCAGGTCGCGTCGACATAGATCATGTTGCGCGCCTGCGCCGCCGAGGGCACGGATTTCGGCACGCCATGGGCGGAAAAGATCACCGGGCGGTCGTCGGGGCATTCGCTCAGTTCCTCGACAAAGACCGCGCCCTTGTCGCGCAGCCCATCGACGACGAATTTATTGTGCACGATCTCATGGCGCACATAGACCGGCGCGCCCCATTTCTCGATCGCCATTTCGACGATCTTGATCGCCCGGTCCACGCCCGCACAGAATCCGCGCGGCGCGGCGAGGTAGAGGGTAAGAGGCGGTTTGGTCATGGCGAAATCTCCGGACGGTTGGCGCAGAGGTAAGGGCTTGGGCCCGCTTCGTCCAGCCCGTCAGTCCGACTTGGGCGCAGGCTCGCCCGCCGTGGCGTGCACCAGCGCGGCGGCCTGCGCCCGGTTGCGGATGCCGAGCTTGCGGTAGCCGGATTTCGCATAGTCCGACACGGTGTGGATAGAGAGGTTGCAGCGGTGCGCGGTCTGCTGCCGGGTGTAGCCATGGGCCAGCAGGTTCACCACTTCGGCTTCGCGCGGGCTGAGTTTGTCGAAAGCCGAAGGATTCTCGGGCAGGGGCAGGGGCGCGGTGCCGGTCAGGTCTTCGATCCGGCGGTGCATCAGCAGGCAGAAGAGGCGCAGATCCTCGGCAATGTCGCTGAAGGCGCGCTCGAACTCTTCGGCCTCCATCCCGTTGCCGACGATGAAGCCGCCAAAGCGTTCGGAGCCCTTCAGCCGCATCGGCACGGCAAAGGCAGCATGCAGACCTTCGCGCCCCGCGCGGGCGATCAGCGAATGCTCGGACGGGGTGACATCGGGGTAGAGGTGTACGAAGGCTTGGCCGATCGTCAGCACATCATAACTGTTGCACGAGTGGTGCAGGAATGGGTCATCCTCGGGCGGGAGGTCATCGTAAAGGTCGGGGATGGTCGACAGAAA
This sequence comes from Sulfitobacter sp. 1A13368, assembly GCF_043557275.1. NCBI lineage: Bacteria > Pseudomonadati > Pseudomonadota > Alphaproteobacteria > Rhodobacterales > Roseobacteraceae > Sulfitobacter > Sulfitobacter sp. 1A13368. The sequence continues at coordinate 190,374 of NZ_JBIFFR010000005.1, forward strand.
CTGTGCGTCTTTGAAATCCGCACCCACGCTGATGTGGATGGCATGGGTAAAGCCGGTCTTTCGAAATGTCTTTACGATCCCATCCCAAAGCGCGCTAACATCTTGCAGCTTTTCCAAACGTACAGCGGCATCGAACAGCATCTTCCCTCACTTTTACCCCCCTTTTTCGGGGGGTCGTCTACTTCTACGGGAGCAGGTAGTGTGGGATCAAGGGGAACGCATGGGTTCATGTGCTGTATTGTATCTTCCCTGGGGTATTTTAGAAATTTCACAGGCCAGTGACGCCACAGTCGCTGGCCTGGTATTCGTTCGCCCATCACCCAGACACTGCGCACAATAAGACCGCAGCCGCACGGGGCGGCATGGTTCTGCGCGAAATGGGTCTACTTCGTTCAGTCCTGCGGTGCGAGATCGCGCGGCGGGCGGCCAATGACGTCACGCAGGTCGTCAAGCTCGATAAAGTTGTCGGCTTGGCGCCGCAGATCATCCGAGATCATCGGCGGCTGGCTGCGGATCGTGGAAACGACGGAGACGCGCACGCCTTGGCGTTGCAGGCTTTCCACCAGCGGGCGGAAATCACCATCGCCAGAGAAGATCACGATATGATCGACACGCGGGGCCAGTTCCATCGCATCGACGGCCAGCTCGATGTCCATGTCGCCTTTGACTTTGCGGCGGCCCATGCTGTCGGTGTATTCCTTGGCCGGTTTGGTGACCATGGAAAAGCCGTTGTAGTTCAACCAGTCGACAAGCGGGCGGATCGGCGAATATTCATCGTTTTCCAAAAGCGCGGTATAGTAGAAGGCGCGCAACAGCTTGCCGCGGCGCATGAACTCTTGCCGCAGCAGCTTGTAGTCGATGTCGAAGCCCAGCGTCTTTGCCGCGGCGTAGAGGTTGGAGCCATCTATAAAAAGCGCCAACCGCTCATCTTTGTAGAACATTAAACTATCCTTTCGGCAGGCTTCGCCGTATTCCCGGTTTGAACTGTAATCGCCGCGGATTAATAAATCCGTGACCTCTGGCGATGCCCCCACATCAGGGTGCATAACTAAGGCTTTTTAACGATGTCGCAAGACCCCGAGGGTATGGAATTAAGCAGTAGAGGCCCTATACGAAAGTATAGTCTTCTGGTTGCGCTCGGCGGTAACCTTGCATCTTCTGTGGGTAAACCTCAGGAAACGCTAAAATCGGCTTTAAAGCTATTGCAGACGTCCGGCGCGGTGATTCGCGCCACAAGTGCATTCTATCACACTCCGGCCTTTCCCGCAGGGGCGGGGCCAAACTATGTGAATGCCGCCGCCTGGCTTGAAGCACCGTGGGATCCGCAGACCGCGCTTGGCGTCTTGCATCGGATCGAGGCGCAGATGGGCCGTGAGCGGGTGCAACGCTGGGGGCAGCGGACCTTGGATTTGGATCTTTTGGCCTGTGATGATATCGTATTACCAGACCGCCAGACCCACAATATATGGCGCGAGTTGCCTTTGGAGGCACAGATCGGCCGCACGCCGGATCAATTGATCCTGCCGCATCCCCGGCTACAGGACCGCGCCTTCGTCTTGGTGCCGCTGGCCGATGTGGCCCCAGATTGGGTGCATCCGCTGATCGGAAAGCCGGTGCGCGCCCTGCTCGAAGCGCTGCCTGAGCGGGATCGTGCCGAGGTGCGGCGGCTGCAATAACGGCTTGTAAATCTGCCCGAGGCGGCTTAAATACGGCACTTCTGGCAGCAAATGAGATATTGGAGGCTTCATGGCCCGCGTCACCGTCGAAGATTGTGTTGATAAGGTTCCGAACCGTTTCGAACTCGTCATGCTGGCCGCACATCGTGCCCGCGAGATCTCTGCCGGATCGCAGTTGACCGTTGACCGTGACAACGACAAGAACCCCGTCGTGTCCTTGCGTGAAATCGCCGAAGAGACACAGTCGGCCGATGATCTGCGCGAGCGTCTGATCGAAAGCAACCAGAGCCAGATCGAAGTCGACGAGCCCGAAGAAGACGCCATGGCGCTTTTGATGGGTGCCGAAGAGGACAAGCCCGAAGAAGACAGCATGTCCGAAGAAATGTTGCTGCGCCAGTTGATGGCCGCACAGGGGCAGGGCTAACCCCCGCGCCCCGGCCGGGGCTATGAGGCAGATGGCATGAACAGCGCCGACATCACTGCCGACGACCTGATCGCTCTCGTTCAAGGCTACAATCCGCGTACCAACGAACCCCTGATCCGCGCCGCTTTCGACTATGGGGCGCGGATGCATGAGGGGCAGTTTCGCCATTCCGGTGAGCCCTATTTCACCCATCCCGTCGCTGTCGCTGCGATCCTCACGGAACAGCAGCTTGACGATGCGACGATCATCACCGCCCTTCTGCACGACACGATCGAAGACACCAAAGCGTCTTATGCCGAGGTGCAAAGCCTCTTTGGCGGCGAGGTGGCGGAATTGGTCGATGGTGTTACCAAGCTGACCAACCTTCAGCTAAACTCGACCGAGACCAAACAGGCCGAGAATTTCCGCAAGCTTTTCATGGCGATGTCCAAGGACTTGCGCGTCATCCTCGTCAAGCTCGCCGACCGTCTGCACAACATGCGCACGATCAAATCCATGCGCCCGGACAAGCAGATCAAAAAGGCCCGTGAGACGATGGACATCTACGCGCCGCTGGCGGGCCGCATGGGCATGCAGTGGATGCGCGAAGAGCTTGAAGACCTCGCCTTTCGGGTGCTCAACCCCGAGGCGCGCGCCTCGATCATTCGCCGCTTTATCACCCTGCGTGACACCGGCGATGTGATCCAGCGCATCACCGGCGATATGCGGGTGGAGTTGGAAAAGGCAGATATCGAAGCCGAAGTCTTTGGCCGGGCTAAGAAACCCTATTCGATCTGGCGCAAGATGGAGGAGAAGGAGCAAAGCTTCTCCCGCCTGTCCGACATCTACGGCTTCCGCGTGATCACCGCGTCCGAGGAGGATTGCTATCGCACGCTCGGCGCGATCCACCGGCGCTGGCGCGCGGTGCCGGGGCGGTTCAAGGATTACATCAGCCAGCCCAAGACCAACGGTTACCGGTCGATCCACACAACCGTCTCGGGCCGTGACGGCAAGCGGGTGGAGGTGCAGATCCGTACCCGCCAGATGCATGACGTGGCCGAGACCGGCGTCGCCGCCCATTGGTCCTACCGCGACGGTGTGCGCAGCCGGAACCCCTTTGCCGTCGATCCCGCCAAGTGGATCAGCCAGCTGACCGAACAGTTCGACGCCGAGACCGATCACGAGGATTTCCTCGAAGCGGTGAAGCTTGAGATGTACGCCGATCAGGTCTTCTGCTTCACACCCAAAGGCGATGTGGTGAAACTGCCGCGCGGGGCTACGCCGATTGATTTCGCCTATGCGATCCATACCCGCATCGGCAACGCCTGTGTGGGGGCCAAGGTCGACGGGATGCGGGTGCCGCTGTGGACCCGGATCAAGAACGGCCAGTCGATTGAGATCACCACCGCGCAGGGCCAGACGCCGCAGGTGACATGGCTCGACATTGCCACCACGGGTAAAGCCAAGTCGGCGATCCGGCGCTCCCTGCGTGAGGTTGACCGCGAACGCTTTATCAAACTGGGCCGTGAATTGGCCCGCTCGGCCTTTGCGCAGGTTGGTAAGAAGGCCACCGACAAGGTGCTGCATACCGTGGCCAAGAACATGCGGTTGAATGGCCCCGATGAGGTGCTCGCCCGGCTTGGCAGTTCGGAGCTCACGGGCCGCGAAGTGGTGGAATGCGTCTATCCCGACCTTGCCCCGCAAAAGGGCGAACAGATCGACGTGCGCCGCGCGGTCGTGGGGCTAGAGCCGGGACAGAGCTTTGACCGCGCGCCCTGCTGTACCCCGCTGCCCGGTGAGCGAATCGTCGGCATCACCTTCCGGGGCAAGGGCGTGACTGTCCATGCGATCGACTGTGACCGCCTCTCGGAATACGAAGACCAACCCGAACGCTGGCTCGATCTGCGTTGGCATGACGGCAGCCATCCGGCGGTCTATACCTGCGCGCTGGACATCACCATCGGCAATGGCGCGGGCGTTCTGGGGCGGGTCTGCACCTTGATCGGCGAAGCCTCGGCCAATATTTCGGATCTGGAGTTTGTGGAGCGCAAGCCTGACTTTTACCGGCTGGTGGTCTATGTGGATCTCCGAGACGTGAGTCACCTGCATTCGCTGATGTCCACGCTCGAAGCCGAGAGTGAGGTCGCCGATGTCAGCAGGCACCGCAATATGAGCATGGGAAAGACCGTCGAAAAGACCACCTGACCCTGCGCAGACGAAACGCCGATACTGGACCTGAGACTTGATTTTCAAACGCCGCGATCCGAAACCGACCCTGCGCGCGCTGGCCGAGTTTCTGTGGCCGCGCGGTGGTTGGACGCGCGCGTTTCACTATGTCAAACACCGGATGCGGCGGCTGCCCGACAGCCCCGAGCGCATCGCGCGCGGCATTTGGGCCGGGGTCTTTACCACCTTTACGCCCTTCTATGGTCTGCATTTCATCGTGGCCGCGCTGATCGGGCGGGTGATGCGGGCCAATATCCTTGCTGCGCTGATGGCGACCTTCTTTGGCAATCCGCTGACTTATGTGCCCATCGGCATCGCGGCCCTGCAAACCGGGCATTGGATCCTCGGCGCGCCCGTGGCGCCGACGGCGCACCGCTCTTTCGGGGGGAAGTTTCTCGATGCCGGGCGCGATCTGAAAGAGAATTTCGTCGCGATCTTTACCGATACCCAGATGGATTGGACCGGGCTGACGGTGTTCTTCCATCAGGTCTTCTACCCCTATCTGATCGGGGGCATCCTGCCTGGGATGATCTGCGCCTCTATCGCCTATTACATCTCGGTCCCGGTGCTGCGCGCCTATCAAAAGCGGCGGCGCGGCATGATCAAAGCCAAGTTCGAGGCGCTCAAACATAAGGCGGCGCAAAAGGCCGACGCCAAGCGCCACGCGGACTGATCTTTTCGCGCCATCAATTTTCGGGAAAAACCGCTTCTCCCTATGGGGTTGGCGAAAGTTCCGACCTATGGTCGGGGCAAGTGATGCAAGGGGAATCGAGATGGCGGATCAACCAAAGCTGAGATTGGGCGTGAACATTGACCATGTGGCGACGGTGCGCAACGCACGGGGCGGCGTCTATCCCGACCCGCTGCGCGCGGCCAAGATCGCGGAAAAGGCCGGGGCCGATGGCATCACCGCGCATCTGCGCGAAGACCGGCGGCATATCTCGGACGCCGATATCGAAGGCTTGATGGAGGTGCTGTCGGTCCCGCTCAACTTCGAGATGGCCGCGACGGATGAGATGCAAAAGATCGCCCTGCGCCACAAGCCCCACGCGGTCTGCATCGTGCCCGAAAAGCGCGAAGAGCGGACCACCGAAGGCGGGCTGGAAGTCGCCCGGGAAGAGAACAAATTGGCCCATTTCATCGCGCCCCTGCGCGAGGCAGGCAGCCGGGTGTCGATCTTCATCGCGGCAGAACGCGCGCAGATCGAAGCGGCCAACCGCATCGGCGCAGAGGTGATCGAATTGCACACCGGTGCCTATTGCGATGCCTTCGCCGAGGGCCGTTGGGATGAGGCGGATGTCGAACTCAACAAGCTGCGCGAGATGTCGCGTTTCGCCGACACTCTCGGGCTTGAGGTGCACGCGGGCCACGGGCTGACCTATGACACCGTCACCCCGATCGCCGCTTTCCCCGAGGTGCGGGAACTTAACATCGGGCACTTCCTGATTGGAGAGGCGATCTTCCTCGGGTTGGAACCCGCGATTGCCGAGATGCGCCGCCTGATGGATGAGGCCCGCGAGGGCTGAACCTGCCGCCCGCCGGTGGCGGAAAATCTCTCAAAGCGTGCCTCCCTCCGGACCTAAAGCGGCCTTGGCCGCGTTGGGCCGCCAGACTGGTTAACAAACCTAAGGAGGCACCAATGAGCGACCATATCGACACGCTGAAGAAACTGCACACCCGCCTGATCGACAGCCGCGACGGCTATCGTGAATCCCGCAAGCAGGTCTCGGATGAAGCGGCATTTGTCGGCTTCTTCGACCAGCGCATCGCGGAACGTGAGAAGTTCCACACAGAACTGCACCGCCAGCTTGGCGTCGACGGCGTGGATGTATCCGAAGAAGGCTCTGCCGCCGCATCGGCTCACCGCGGTTGGCTGAAGCTGCGCGACGCGGTGACCGGCGACAACGAAGCTGTCTATGACGCGATCATCAACGGCGAATCCGCATTGGTCGAAAACTACGACGATGCGATCAAAGCCACTGCTGGCCACCCCGGCTATGAATTCCTGACCGAACAACGCGCCGCCGTTCAGCGCGCCATCGACGAGGCGAAAGCCGAGAAGGCCCGCCACGTCGCAGCCTAAGCGCCGCGCCCTGTGGTAAATTCAACGCCGTCCCGTTCCCGCGGGGCGGCGTTTTCGGGTCGGATTGCCGCTTTTCCTCGCTTTCGCCGCGTGATCTATTGAGGGCAAAGGGCCACCGGCCCCGTCACGCGGCAAGAATGGCACTCAATGATCCTCGGCATCGGCACTGATCTGGCAAATATCGAGCGTATCCAAGGCACGCTCGACCGTTTCGGCGACCGGTTTCGCAACCGGGTGTTCACCGAGGTCGAGCAACGCAAGGCCGAGCGGCGCCATGACGTGGCGGGCACCTATGCCAAACGCTGGGCCGCAAAAGAGGCATGTTCAAAGGCGCTTGGCACCGGGCTGCGCATGGGCATCGCTTGGCGCGACATGGCGGTGAGCAATCTGCGCAGCGGTCAGCCTGTGATGGAGGTCACGGGCTGGGCTGCGGACCGTCTCGCCGCGATGACCCCGCCGGGGCATGAGGCGATTATCCATGTCACCCTGACCGACGATCACCCTTGGGCGCAGGCTTTCGTGGTGATTGAAGCGCGCCCTCTTGCCGATTAGGCTGCATAGGCTGGCGCGCCCCGCCGTTTCGCGTCATATGCACGCGGGGCGGGCCGATCCGGCCCCGCGTCACTTGACTTGGCCCGCACGGCCCCGCATGTAACCCCAAACCTATATGTCAGGAGCGCCGCATGGCCGCTAAGGAAAAAACCGGCAACGCCTTTGTCGAAACCATCAAGACAATCTTTTGGGCGCTGCTGATCGCCGGTGTCTTTCGGACCCTGTTCTTCCAGCCCTTCTGGATCCCCTCCGGCTCCATGAAAGAGACGCTGCTGATCGGTGATTTCCTCTTCGTGAATAAGATGGCCTACGGCTATTCCTACGCCTCTTGCCCCAGCCTGATGCTGCCCGGTGTCGGGATCGAGATTGACGCCAAGGATGTCTGCGGTGTCTTCGATGGCGATAACGAGCGTCTTTTCGGCTCCGAGCCTGAGCGCGGCGATGTGGTCGTCTTCCGTCATCCTGTCTCGGGCCGCGACTATATCAAGCGCCTGATTGGCCTGCCGGGGGACAAGGTGCAGATCAAAAACGGTGTCATCAGCCTGAACGGCACCCCGGTCGAGGTCGAAGATGCGGGCACTTTTGAAGAGGTCATGGCCCCCCAAGGCCCGCAACAACTGCGCCCGCGCTGCGAAAACGGCCCCGTGGGCCAAGGGGCGACCTGCGTGAAAAGCCGCCAGATCGAAACCCTGCCCAATGGCGTGTCCTACCCGACCCTGAACATCACCAATCAGCAGTCGGACAACACGGGCGTCTATACCGTGCCCGAGGGGCATTACTTCTTCATGGGCGACAACCGCGACAACTCTGCCGACAGCCGCTTGGCGCAGCGCGCCGGGGGCGTGGGGTTCGTGCCCTTTGAAAACCTCATTGGCCGCGCGGATCGCATCATGTTCAGCTCTGCCGGGCGTTCGATGCTGTTCTTCTGGACATGGCGCGGCGACCGCTTCTTCGAAGCAGTCAGATGAAACTGAGCGGAGACCTCAAGGCCTTTGAGACGCGGATTGGCCATCACTTTGCCAAGCCGGGGTTGCTGGTGCGCGCGGTGACCCATGCCTCCATGTCCTCGGCCAACCGCGACGACAACCAGCGGCTGGAGTTTCTGGGCGACCGGGTGCTGGGCCTTGTCATGGCCGAAGCGCTGCTGGCGCTTGATCCCGGTGCCACCGAGGGGCAGTTGGCCCCGCGTTTCAACGCATTGGTGCGCAAGGAAACCTGTGCCGATGTGGCGCGTGAGATTGATCTGGGCAAGGTGCTCAAGCTCGGTCGGTCCGAGATGATCTCGGGCGGGCGGCGCAAACAGGCGCTTCTGGGCGACGCCATAGAGGCGGTGATCGCGGCGGTTTATCTGGATGGCGGTTTTGACGCCGCCAAGAACTTCGTGCTGCGGCTTTGGGGCGACCGCCTGAAAACCGTCAAGGAAGACGCGCGCGACGCCAAGACCGCTTTGCAGGAATGGGCGCAGGCGCGGGGGCTGAACCCGCCGCGCTATGTGCAGACCGGGCGCAGCGGCCCGGATCACGCGCCCGTCTTTACCATTACCGCGCGGTTGGACAACGGGGCCGAGGCCGCCGCCACCGCGCCGTCAAAACGCGCCGCCGAACAGGCCGCCGCCAGCACGCTGCTGCGGCAATTGGAGAGCAACACATGACCACCCGTGCCGGATTCGTCGCCCTGATCGGAGAGCCCAACGCGGGCAAATCCACCCTGCTGAACCGCATGGTCGGGGCCAAGGTCTCGATCGTGACACATAAGGTCCAGACCACCCGCGCCCGCATCCGCGGCGTGGCGATGGAGGGCGATGCGCAATTGGTCTTCGTCGATACCCCCGGCCTGTTCCAGCCGCGCCGCCGTCTGGACCGCGCCATGGTCGCCGCCGCTTGGGGCGGGGCCGCGGATGCCGATGTGATCGTGCTGCTGATCGAGGCGCACCGCGGCGTGACCGAGGGCGTGGAACGCATCCTCGAAGAGCTTGGCAACATCGCCAAGGGCCGCCGCGTGGCGCTGGCGATCAACAAGATCGACCGTGTCGAGGCGCCGGTGCTGCTGGGGTTGGCCGAGAAGATGAACGAGCGGTTTGAGTTTGCCGAGACCTTCATGATCTCCGCCGAGCGCGGCCATGGCACCGACACGCTGCGCGAGTGGCTCGCCGGCGAAGTGCCGGAGGGCCCGTGGCTCTACCCCGAGGACCAGATCGCCGACCTGCCGATGCGCAACATCGCCGCCGAGATCACGCGCGAGAAGCTGACCCTGCGCCTGCATCAGGAACTGCCCTACCAGCTCACCGTCGAGACCGAGAATTGGGAAGAGCGCAAGGACGGCTCGGCGCGGATTGACCAGTTGGTCTATGTCGTGCGTGACGGCCACAAGGGCATCGTGCTGGGCAACAAGGGCGAGACGATCAAGGCCGTGGGCAAGGCCGCGCGCGAGGAACTCGAAGAGTTCCTTGGCCGCAAGGTGCATCTGTTCTTGCAGGTAAAAGTCCGCGCCAACTGGCTGGAAGAGGCCGAGCGCTATTCCGAGATGGGCCTGGATTTCAAAGATGGCAATGACTGATACCAAAGGTCTGCCATGGCCCGCCTGACTGCGCGCTTTTGGGTCGATGCCTATCTCGCGCGGTTGCGCCTGCAGGACATTCCGGCTTTCGTTGTGGCCCATGGCGATGACACCGGCGGCGCGGTGCTGGTGAAGCTGGCAACGCTCGATGGCCGCGCGGTGCTGTTCCAGCGTTCCTTCGATCTGATGAGCGGCGAACGTAAGTGGGTCGAACTGGCCGCGGGCGCCGAGGGGGAGGTCGATGCCACCGTTACCCGCCAACGCAGCTTTGATCCGGACCTCTGGGTGATCGAGGTCGAGGACCGCGCCGGGCGGCACCTTCTAGACGAGCCGGGGTTGGCCTGATGGAATGGCGCGATCAGGGCATCCTGCTGAGCGCGCGGCGACATGGCGAGACCTCCGCCATCATTGAGGTTTTCACCCCCGCCCAAGGCCGCCACGCCGGCATCGTCCGCGGCGGCACCAGCCGCAAGATCGCGCCTAGCCTGCAGCCCGGTGCGCAGCTTGACGTGGCATGGCGCGCGCGGCTTGAAGACCACATCGGCGCTTTCACCGTCGAGCCGCTGCGCAGCCGCGCCGCCGTGGCCATGCAGGACCGTCTGGCGCTGGCGGGGCTGAACGCGGTCACCGCGCTTCTGGCCTTCTGTCTGCCCGAACGCGAGCCGCATCCGGCGCTTTACCGCCGCACCGAGGCGCTGTTGGATATGCTGGGGCAGGGCGATGTCTGGCCGCTGGCCTACCTCAAATGGGAACTGCGCCTTTTGGAGGAAATGGGCTATGCGCTCGACCTCGACGCCTGCGCGGTGACGGGGGCGACCGAGGGGCTGATCTATGTCTCCCCCAAGACTGGGCGCGCAGTCTCGGCCAAGGGGGCGGGGGAGTGGGCGGACCGGCTGTTGCCTTTGCCGCCTGTGCTGCGCGGCGGGGCGGGAAGCGATGCTGAGGTGGCGCAGGGACTGCGGACGACGGGGCATTTCCTGACCGTGCATCTGGCGCGGGACTTGGGCGGCAAACCCCTGCCGGAAGCCCGGGCGCGCTTTGTCGATGCCTTTAGTCGACGGCTTTGAAAACCAAACGTTCGCCGCTGTCGTCCGACAAGATCATCGTGTCGCCCAGCACGTCCGAGATGGTCACCTCTGTCAGCGCGTCCAGGAACGCCGTCTCGCCCGCAAGGTCGGGGCAGGCGCGGCGGGTGACGGCGATATGGCCCGTGTCGAACCACGGGTAGGGCACCGTCATCGCGGCGCTATAGGCGTTGCAGGGGGCCTGCCCGGCGATCTTGCCGGTCTCTGGGAAGGTAAGGGTTGCGCGGGCATCGAAGGGCTTGCCGTCCAATTCCACCAGATGCCATGTCTTGTCGCCCGCGCCATAGGCACGGATAGTTTCATCGCCTTGGCATTGCGGCAGGGCGCTGAGAGCGGCGAGGATCAGAAAGCTGCGCATGGGCTGTCCTTTGGGTTGAAGCGCCGCCTATGTCCCTGACATCGGCAGCGCTTGCAACCCCGGCAGATCAGCCCAGAAGGCGACGGGCGATAACCTGCGCCTGAATCTCGGCGGCGCCCTCAAAAATGCTGAGGATTCGCGCATCGCAAAGCACCCGGCTGATCTTGTACTCCAGCGCGAAACCGTTGCCGCCGTGGATTTGCAAGCCGTTGTCCGCCGCGGCCCAAGCGACTCGGGCGCCGAGCAGTTTCGCCATGCCCGCCTCCACGTCGCAGCGGCGCCCGGCGTCCTTCTCGAAGGCGCTGTAATAGGTCAACTGCCGGGCCACCATCAGCTCCACCGCCATCATCGCCAGCTTGCCCGAGACGCGGGGGAAGTTGATCAGCGATTTGCCGAACTGCTTGCGGTCTTGGGCGTATTGCATCGAGATATCCAGCGCCGATTGCGCCACGCCGATGGCGCGGGCGGCGGTCTGGATGCGGGCGCTCTCGAAGGTCTCCATCAGCTGTTTAAAGCCGCGCCCCTCTTCGCCGCCCAAGAGGTTCTCACCCTTCACTTCAAAGCCGTCGAAGCCAAGCTCATATTCCTTCATGCCGCGGTAGCCCAGCACCTCGATCTCACCGCCAGTCATGCCGGGGGTGGGGAAGGGGGTGGCATCATCGCCGGGCGTTTTCTCGGCGAGGAACATCGACAACCCGCGGTGGTCGGTCGTCTCGGGATCAGTGCGCGCCAGCAGGGTCATCACATGGGTGCGCGCGGCATGGGTGATCCATGTCTTGTTGCCGGTCACCTTGTAATCATCCCCGTCCTTGACCGCACGGGTGCGCAGACTGCCGAGGTCGGAGCCGGTGTTCGGTTCGGTAAAGACCGCCGTGGGCAGGGTCTCGGCGCTGGCGATGCGGGGCAGCCATTTCTCTTTCTGCGCGTCGGTGCCGCCGCAGAGAATCAGTTCAGCGGCAATTTCCGAACGGGTGCCGAGCGAGCCGACCCCGATGTAGCCGCGCGACAGCTCTTCGCTGACCACGCACATCGACGCTTTGGTCAGGCCCAGCCCGCCGTATTCTTCGGGGATGGTCAAGCCGAAAACGCCCATCTCGGCCAGTTCCTCGATCACCTCCATCGGGATCAGTTCGTCCTTGAGGTGCCATTCATGGGCGTGCGGCTCGACCTTTTCCACCGCGTAGCGGCGGAACTGGTCGCGGATCATCTCAAGCTCTTCATCCAGCCCGCTGACGCCAAAGGTCACATCGGCGCTGCGTTCCTGCATCAGTTCGACCAGACGGCTGCGCGCGGCTTGGGTGTTGCCCGCGCGGGTCAGGCTGGTGATCGCAGGATTATCGAGCGCGGCCTCATCCTCGGCGCTCAGCCCCAGATCTTGCAGGCGCAGCATCTCCCCTTGGTTCATCTGGATGCCGCCGCGGATCTGGCAGAGGTATTCGCCAAAAGCGATCTGGTGCAGCAGTTGCTCCACCTCGCCAAAGCGCCCCTCGCTTTGCAGCCGCTCGGCCCAAAGCTGCATCTGGCGCAGGGCTTGGACATAGGTGGCGAGCCAAGCAAGCCCGTGGGCGGCGGTCTGATTGGCCTCGATCAGCTTGGCCGAAACCCGGTCGCCATCGCTCACCTGCGCGCGGACCGCGGCGGTGGCGGTTTCGAGCAACTGGTCGAGCGGCGGCAGGGCCGCGCCGGTCTGCCCGATCAGATCGTCGAGAATTACGCGATGCATTGTCATGTCCTGACCGTCATGTGCCATGGGCTGTCCTTTCTTGCTTGGGACAGGCATAGACCTTTCGCAGTCGCAGCACAACAAAGATACGTTTCGCTGCGGCATTTTGTTCTAATCTTGCGCGGTCATTTTTGACGTGCGGCCCCGGAGGAGGATGCTATGTAACGGTATGAACAGTATTTTCCCCTTTCTCACCCCGTTCGAATCTTATGCTGCACTTGCAATCGGTCTTTGCGGTGGCTTCGTCAAAGGCGTGGTGGGCTTTGCCCTGCCGCTGGTGCTGATTTCCGGTCTCACGACATTCATGGCGCCCGATCTGGCCTTGGCGGGGCTGATTCTGCCCACGGTTCTGGCAAATGCCTTTCAAGCGCTCCGGCAGGGGCCGCAGGCGGCGTTGCGGTCGATCAAGCTGTTCTGGGTGTTTCTGGTCTGTGGCGGTGTGATGCTGGTGCTTTCGGCCCAGATGGTGCGGCTGGTGCCTGCGACGGTGATGTTGCTGATGATCGGGGTGCCGGTGGTGCTGTTCGCGCTGCTGCAACTGTCGAAACATCAGTTTCATCTGGCCCAGCGGTCGACGAAGGTCGAGGCGCTGGTCGGCGGATTTGCCGGGGCCGTCGGGGGGATTTCCGGCATCTGGGGGCCGCCCACGGTGGCCTATCTCACCGCGCTCGGGACCGCGAAACATGATCAGATGCGGATCCAAGGGGTGATCTACGGGCTGGGCGCGGTGGCGCTGCTTGTCGCGCATATCGGCTCGGGCGTTCTGAACGCGCAGACCTGGCCCTTCTCGGCGCTGTTGATTCTGCCGGTGATGCTGGGGGTTTGGCTCGGCAGCAAGGTGATGGACCGTGTTGATCCGGTGCTGTTTCGCAAGATGACTTTGATTGTCTTGATGGTGGCGGGGTTGAACCTGATCCGGCGGGCGATTTTTTAGGCGATTTCAGTGGTTGCCACCCCGGCCCGGACTCAAGCCGTAGGCGCCGGGCCATCGCCTGCCCGCCCGGACGGGTAGGCGATTTGGTGAGGCTGGTAGTGACTTTGCGAACGCACATCTCGGCTGCGCCATAAAGTGGCATAAGGCGCCGTCGGATCGCCCACCCGCGGGCAGGGGATGGCCCTCACCGTGGCCACGCAAATGCGCGCGGGCGAAGTCTTTTGTAAGTTGTGTCGGGGGGTGGTGGTGGAGCCTAGCGGGATCGAACCGCTGACCTCCTGCATGCCATGCAGGCGCTCTCCCAGCTGAGCTAAGGCCCCATCGTGGATCATGTGATCCGGGTCGTTCTGTGGCGCTGTCTAGGCGCTGGCGGAGGCGGGATCAAGCGGAAAATTGACCCCGCCGCCGATAAATTAGTCTTCGTCTTCCGAGGCCACGTCGGCGAGGTCGTCAAGCGGTACGGTATCATCGTCATCGTCGTCGTCATCGAGGATATCGTCGTCCAGATCCACATCGACCGCGTCATCGTCATCCACCAGGGATTCTTCATCAGCCTTGTCGCCCTTCTTGGCTTTGGCTGTGACCGCATCCTCGGCATCCGCCGCGATCATGCGCGACTTGGAATTGTCGACCTCGACCTCTTCGCCCGTGTAGGGGCTGATGATCGGATTCTTGTTGAGGTCATAGAAGCGCTTGCCCGTAGTGGGGCACAGGCGCTTGGTTCCCCATTCTTCGTTGGGCATGAAACACCCCTTTATAATATTGCTGTTGCGTGTAGATGATTCCGGCCAAGTGCCATATGAGGGGGGCACTGTCAAAGGCTTTGGCCTCTATCTAGGGACGTTGCTCCGGTAATGAAAGACCCTGTGCTGCCCGGCAACCCGCCGATTCCGCTGATCCTGCGCCGTTCGGCGCGCGCGCGGCGCATCTCGCTGCGCATCTCGCAATTGGACGGACGGGTGACCCTGACCATGCCGAAACGGCTGGCGGAGCGTGAGGCGCTGGCCTTTGCCGAAAGCAAACAGGACTGGATTCGCCAACACCTTGCCGCGCGGGGCGAAGATGTGATCGTGGCCCCGGGGGCAGAGCTTCCGGTGGGCGGCAAGCTGCTGCGGGTGCGCGGGGGGCAGGGGAGGGGCGTGCGGATCGGCCCCGAAGAGATCCTCGTGCCCGGCCCAGAGGAGAGCCTGGGCAAACGTCTGGCCGCGCATCTGCGCGAGGTCGCGCGCGACCGCCTTGCCGGGGCTTGCGACGATTATGCCGCGCTCCTGGGCAAGCCCTATGCCCGCATCACCCTGCGCGATACGCGCTCCCGCTGGGGGTCATGTTCCAGCGACGGGGCGCTGATGTTCTCTTGGCGGCTGATCATGACCCCGCCCGAGGTGCTCGACTACGTCGCCGCCCATGAGGTCGCGCATCTGGCGCAGATGAACCACTCCCCCGCCTTCTGGGCCGAGGTCACGCGGATCTACGGCGATTATCAGGCGCCGCGCCAATGGCTGCGCGACCACGGCGGCGGGCTGCACCGCTATCGCTTCTAGGCCAGCGTGGCGAAACGCGCCTTCAGCAGCGCTTCGGCATATTCATCCTCGGCCGTGCTGTCGTGCACCACGCCGCCGCCCACGTTCAGCCGCAGCCGCCCCTCTGGGTGACAGGTCGCCGTGCGGATCGCCACGTTGAACTGCATCGCACCCGTGGGGGCGATCCACCCCACCGCCCCGCAATAGGCATCGCGCGGGGCCGGCTCCAAGGCGCGCAGGATCTGCATCGCCCGGATCTTGGGGGCGCCGGTGATCGAGCCGCAGGGAAAAAGCGCGTGAAAAAGGTCGGTCAACCGCTTTCCCGGCAAGACCTGCGCCGTGATGCGCGAGGTCATCTGATGCAGGGTCTCATAGGTCTCGATCTCGAACAGTTTCGGCACCTCGACACTGCCCACCTCGGCGATCCGGCTGATGTCGTTGCGCAAAAGGTCCACGATCATCAGGTTCTCGGCCATGTTCTTTTCCGAGGCCGCAAGGTCATCCCGCAGCTTCGCGTCCTCCTCAGCATCCCGCCCGCGCCGCGCCGTGCCCTTCATCGGGCGGGCGGTGAGCTGCCCCTCGGCGGTGAGCGCAAAGAACAACTCCGGCGAGCGCGACAAAAGCACAGGGCCGCCAAGATCGACGAAAGCCCCATGGGTCACGCTTTGCCGCTGGCGCAGCCGGGCATAAAGCGCCGCTGGCGTCCCGGTATAGTGCCCCTCCATCCCAAAGGTCAGATTGGCCTGATAGATATCCCCCGCGCTGATGAAGTCCTGCACCTCAGCAAAGGCGGCCTGATACTGCGCGAAATCCCAATCCGGCGTGAGCGCCGACAGGCTGGCATCACCCGCATCTTCGGCAAAACCATAAGCCTCGGGCGCATCAAAAACGCCGAAGCGCAGCAGGGGCAGCCCGCGCGCCGCAGGCATCAACTCACGCAGCTTGTGCGAGCCGAGATAGCCCAACTCATAACTCGCATAGCCCGCCAACCAGGCGCCGCTTTCCTGCGCCGCTTCAAGTGCTGCAAAGGCCGCAGGCACCTCAGCCGGGGTATCGGCACTGATGATCCGCCGCGGCGCGGTGAAGGCCGTGCCGTGCCCCAGCGGGCCAGTGTCGAAAAGAACGCAAGGGCCAGCCATGGCGCGCCTTAAAAGTCCGCAGGCACGCGCATATCGCGCAGGGGCCGCACGATATCGATGGATTCCTGGTAGATCGGATGCGCCTTATAGGCGGCCAGCGCCTCGGCATCCGGGAATTCGGCATAGACGACCACATCCACATCCCCCGACAGCGCATCAACACGGGTGTTCTCGCAGATCTCGAAAGTCGTCGAATGCGGAATGTCGGCCAGTTTCCAAAGCCCCGCCACGATCGTCGGAATGTCCTTGGGGTCCTTGGCCGAGAAAAAGACCACATGACGGATGAAGTTTCGTTTGGTCACGGCGCGTCTCCTTAAGGCAGTTTGACCTCCGATAAATCGCCGCAAGGCCCGCGACAACGGGTGATCGCGTCTTGGCTGCAAAATGCCGCGCTTGACGGGTGGCCGCTTTGTGATCACAACCGCATCATGAACCTGACCCCGCGCCCTGTCGAGGCCACGCCGCTGGCCCATGATCGTGTCTACCGCCGCCTGCGCGCGCGGATCATGCATGGCGATCTGCCGCCCGGTCACGCGCTGACCCTGCGCGGCATTGGCAAGGAATATGAAGTCTCGATGACCCCGGCCCGCGAAGCGGTGCGGCGGCTGGCGGCAGAGGGGGCGCTAACCATGTCGACCTCCGGGCGCATCTCCACCCCCGAACTCAGCAACGAGCGGATCGAGGAGTTGGCCGCCCTCCGCGCGCTCTTGGAGGTCGAGCTTGCCTCTCGCGCCCTGCCGCGCGCCCATATGGCGCTGATTGAGCGGATGCAGACGATCAACACCAATATTGCCGAGGCCGTGGCCCACCGCGATGCCGTCAGCTACATCCGCACCAATCTCGAATTCCACCGCACGCTCTACCTGCGCGCCCAAGCGCCCGCTATGCTCGCCATGGCAGAAACGGTCTGGCTGCAACTCGGCCCCACCATGCGCGCGCTCTATGGCCGCCTGCGCCGGACCGAGCCGCCGCATTTCCACCGTCTGATCATCGCCGCCCTGCGCGCGGGTGATGAGCCGGGGCTGCGGCTGGCGGTGCGTTCGGATGTGACCCAAGGGCTGCGCATGCTGGCCAGCTGATCCCGCCCATGGCTTGACAGTCAGGCAGCAGCGGCGCATCAAAGGCATATGGAAAAGACCGGTCTCACAACAGTCTATTACCCCCGCACCTGATCGGCGCGGCACCTATACCCATATCCACAAGCCGCCACAGCGCGGCTCTGCTTGTCTCCCTGTGGTGATCACAGAAAGAGACGACATGCCCCCCATTCGACCCGCCGTGAAATCCGACCTGCCGATGGTGCTCGATCTGGCCCACGCATTGGCCGCTTACCACGGCGACACCGCCACCGTGACACTCGCTGCGTTAGAGCGCGACTGTTTCGGCCCAACCCCTTGGGTCACCCTTCTGGTGGCCGAAGGCGCCACCGGCCTGCATGGCTATGCCGCGCTCTGCCCGCAGATGCAGTTGCAATTCGGCGCAAGAGGGATGGACCTGCACCACCTCTTCGTCTGCGACACGGCCCGCGGTCGCGGCATTGGCCGCGCGCTGGTCGAAGCGGCGCTGGACCACGCCCAGAGCCAAGGATGCAGCTATGTGACCGTGGGCACGGATACAAAAAACCGGCGCGCGCAGGGTTTCTACCGCGCCGCCGGTTTCGATCAAATCACGCCTGATCCACGTTTTCGGCGGCGGCTGGCTTAGGCCGCCAGCCCCTTCCGCCCCATCTCAAGGAACTTGGTCCGGCGTTCCTGAACCAGCGTCTTGCCGTCCTTGCCGTCAAGCTCCTTGAGCATCGCTTCAATCGACTTGCCCACGGCCTTGATCGATTCCTCGGCATGGCGATGCGCACCCCCCATCGGCTCAGGGATGATCTGGTCGATCACGCCAAGCGTTTTCAGCTCATCGGCTGTCAGACGCATCTGCTCGGCGGCCTCGCGCATCTTCTCGCTGTCCTTCCACAGGATCGACGCACAGCCTTCGGGCGTGATCACGGAGTAAACCGAATGCTCCAACATCGCGACACGGTTCGCCGTGGCGAATGCCACCGCCCCGCCAGAGCCGCCTTCGCCCACAATCACGCTGACCAAAGGCACGCCAATCTGCAGGCATTTCTCGGTCGAACGGGCAATCGCCTCGGACTGGCCGCGTTCTTCGGCGCCCTTGCCGGGATAGGCGCCGGGCGTGTCGACGATGGTAACCACCGGCAGGTTGAACTTATCCGCCAGTTCCATCAGCCGCACCGCCTTGCGATAGCCCTCAGGCCGCGCCATGCCGAAATTACGCTCGATCCGGCTCTTGGTGTCATTGCCCTTCTCATGGCCAATCACCACCACCGGCGTATCGTTGAATCGCGCCAAACCGCCCATGACGGCCAGATCATCGGCAAAGTTCCGATCCCCCGCCAAAGGCGTGAACTCGGTGAAAAGCGCCTCGATATAATCCTTGCAATGGGGCCGCTCCGGATGGCGCGCCACCTGACATTTCCGCCAAGGCGTCAAAGAGCCATAAAGGTCTTCGAGCATCCCGGCGGCTTTCTTATCCAGCGCGCGGGCCTCATCGGTGATGTCCATCTCTTCATTGGACCGGGCCAACGCCCGCAGCTCTTCCGCCTTGCCTTCGATCTCGGCCAGGGGTTTTTCGAAATCCAGATATTGGGTCATTGCATGCTCCGGCTTGTTGCCTGTGTATATGGAGCGCCGCGCGCGGGTTTGCAACGCGGGTTTGCAAGGCAGGCAAGCCCACGCCCCTCCCTCTTCATCCTTTTTCAAATACCCTCGGGGGTCCGGGGGCAGGGCCCCCGGCGGCTTGCCAAAAGCGCTCAGCCCCCGGAGATCATCTCGGAGTGGCGTACGATCACCTCCGCCTGTTTGATGCTGGCGATATCCACCAACCGCCCCTTATAGACGGTGGCCCCTTCGCCCTTGGCCTTGGCCTCTTCCATCGCCGCGAGGATCTCGCGCGCCTCGGCCACAGCCTCTTCCGACGGCGTGAACACCTCGTTGCTCAGCGCCACCTGCTTGGGGTGGATCGCCCATTTGCCGACCATGCCCAGCGTGGCCGAGCGGCGCGCCTGTGCGCGGAAACCCTCGTCGTCCGAGAAATCGCCGAAAGGCCCGTCGACGGGGAGCACGCCATGGGTACGGCAGGCGGCGACGATGGCGGCCTGCGCCCAGTGCCACGGGTCCGACCAATGCTTCTGCTCGCCACGCTGCATATAGTAGTTCTCTTGCGTGCCGCCGATGCCGGTGGTCTGCATGCCCATGGAGGCGGCGAAATCGGCGGCCCCCAGCGACATGGCCTGCAAGCGGGGGGAGGAGGCGGCGATCTCTTCCACATGGGCGATACCGGCAGCGGATTCGATGATGACCTCAAAGCTGATTTTCTTCTCGCGGCCCTTGGCGGTTTCGATCGCCGTCACCAGCGCATCGACGGCATAGACATCCGCCGCGCAGCCCACCTTGGGGATCATAATCTGATCAAGCCGCGGCCCGGCCTGCTCCAGCAGTTCCACCACGTCACGATACCAATAGGGTGTGTCGAGCCCGTTGATCCGCACCGAAAGCGTTTTGTTGCCCCAGTCGATCTCGGAAATCGCCTTGATGATATTGGCGCGCGCGCTGTCCTTGTCCGAAGGTGCCACGCTGTCTTCGAGGTCGAGGTTGAGCACATCGGCATCCGACGCTGCCATCTTTTCAAAGATCGCCGGGCGGGAGCCGGGGCCGAACAATTGGCAGCGGTTCGGGCGGGCAGGGGCGGCAGGCTGAATGCGGAAGCTCATGGGGCACCTATGGGTAATATTGTTTCATCGTGTGTCTTCATTCTGGTATGAAATTGCGTCGCCAATCGCAAGGAGGTTTTCGCAGCCGCAGCATTTCGAAAGGCCCACCCTTCGACGAAAGCCGCGCACGAATTTTGCGCAGCCAACGGTAATTCGCGGGAAATGCCGCGCATTTGCATGCAGATGCGTCGACAACGCCACGCACTTGCGTATTCTCGCGCGCAATATGCGGACAAATTCAATGCCGGAGGCTTGCCATGATCAAAACCCCCTATCTGCTCTTTCTGGGCGACGCGCCTGACTCTCTGTCCGCCAAGGTCGCCCAAGGCATCAAGGATTGGCGGCCCGACAATGCGGTCGGCCAGTTCCGAATGGCGGGCTGCAAGGCCGATCTCGGTCTGCAAGACATGACGCTGGCCGAAGCGCGTGAGGCGGGGGCCGAGACATTAGTCATCGGGGTTGCCAACCGTGGCGGCAAGATCAGCGCGGCATGGAAAGAGGTGCTGATCGAGGCGCTGAACATGGGCTTCGACATCGCCTCGGGCCTGCACAACCTGCTACGCAACGAAGCCGATCTGGTGGCGGCTGCCGAGGCCAACGGCACCACATTGCATGACGTGCGCGTGCCCAGCGTCGAATACCCCATCGCCGACGGCAAGAAGCGCAGCGGCAAGCGGGTTCTGGCCGTGGGCACCGATTGTTCGGTCGGGAAAATGTACACCGCCCTCGCGCTGGACGAGGCGATGCGCGAAAAGGGCATGAAAAGCACCTTCCGCGCCACCGGCCAGACCGGCATCCTGATCACCGGCGAAGGTGTGCCGCTGGATGCCGTGATCGCCGATTTCATGGCTGGGTCGGTGGAATATCTCACCCCCGCCAATGACGATGACCATTGGGACATCATCGAAGGGCAGGGCAGCCTGTTCCACGTCTCTTATTCCGGGGTGACCATGGCGCTGATCCACGGCGGCCAGCCCGATGCGCTGATCCTGTGCCATGAGCCGACCCGGACCCATATGCGCGGCCTGCCGGAATACAGCCTGCCCAGCCTCGAAGCGGTGCGCGACATGGCGCTGACGCTGGCGCAGGTGCCGAACCCCGATTGCAAGGTCGTCGGTATCTCGGTCAACACCTACCATATGTCCGAGGCCGAGGCGGATGCCTATCTGGCTGAGGTTGAAGAGCGTCTTGGCCTGCCTGCGGTCGATCCCTTCCGCCAAGGGGCGGCGCGACTGGCCGATGCGCTGGCGGCGCTGTGACCATGCAGATCGACGTTACCGCAGATACGTTCAAACTGGCGCAGGTCTTTACCATCAGCCGCGGCTCGCGGACCGAGGCCAAGGTGCTGACCGTCCGCGTGACCGAAAGCGGCGTGACCGGCTGGGGCGAATGCGTGCCCTACGCGCGCTATGACGAGACCCTCGAATCGGTCACGGCTGAGATCAACGGCCTGCCGGGTGATATCACCCGCCAAGCGCTCTATGATCTGCTGCCTGCCGGGGCCGCACGCAACGCGGTCGACTGCGCGCTGTGGGATCTGGAGGCCAAACGCGCAGGCAAGCGGGTGTGGGAACTGGCCGGGCTGACCGCGCCGGGGCCAGAGATCACGGCCTATACCCTTTCGCTGGACGAACCCGAGGCAATGCGCGCGCAGGCGGCGAAACACAGCTATCGGCCACTGCTGAAGATCAAGCTCGGCACGCCCGATGACATGCCGCGGCTCGAAGCGGTGCGCGCCGGGGCGCCCGATGCCACGATCATCATCGACGCCAATGAAGGCTGGTCGGCTGAGGTCTATGCCGACCTCGCCCCGCATCTGCTCCGTCTTGGGGTGGCGCTGGTCGAACAGCCTCTGCCCGCGGGCGAAGACGACGCGCTTTTGGGCATGGACCGCCCCGTGCCCGTCTGCGCGGATGAAAGCTGCCACGACCGCGCAAGCCTGCCGGGCCTCAAGGGCAAATACGACGTGGTGAACATCAAACTCGACAAGACCGGCGGGCTGACCGAGGCGCTGGCGCTGCGCGATGCGGCGCGGGCCGAGGGGTTCGAGGTCATGGTGGGCTGCATGGTCGGATCGTCGCTGGCCATGGCGCCCGCGACGCTGGTCGCCCAAGGCGCGAAGGTGGTGGACCTTGACGGCCCGCTGCTTCTGGCCGAAGACCGCGACAATGCTTTGAAATTCGACGGCGCGGGCGTGCATCCCCCCGCCGCAGCGCTCTGGGGGTGACCATGCGAACTGTCTATGTAAACGGCGAATATCTGCCCGAGGATGAGGCGAAGGTCTCGATCTTTGACCGGGGTTTCCTGATGGCCGATGGGGTCTATGAGGTGACCAGCGTGCTGGATGGCAAGCTCATCGCCTTTGACGGCCATGCCGAGCGTCTGACCCGCTCGATGAACGAGCTTGACATGCGCGCGCCCGCGACGACCGAAGAACTGCTGGAAATTCACCGCGAGTTGGTGCGTCTCAACGATATCAAAGACGGGTTGATCTATCTTCAGGTCACGCGCGGGTCGGATGGCGACCGCGATTTCGCCTTCCCCGACCCCGAGACCACCGCGCCCTCGCTGGTGCTGTTCACCCAATCCAAGCCGGGGTTGGCTGACAACCCCGCCGCCCGTGACGGCATCCGCGTGATCAGCATCGAAGACATCCGCTGGGGCCGCCGCGATATCAAAACGGTGCAGCTGCTCTACCCGTCGATGGGCAAGATGATGGCCAAGAAAGCCGGTGTCGAAGACGCGTGGATGGTCGAAGACGGTTTCGTGACCGAAGGCACGTCGAACAACGCTTATATCGTCAAGGACGGTAAGATCGTGACGCGCGAGACCTCGAACAACATCCTGCATGGCATCACCCGCAAGGCGGTGCTGGAACTGGCCCGCGAGGCACAGATGCAGGTGGAAGAGCGGAACTTCACCATCGAAGAGGCGCAGCAGGCGGATGAGGCTTTCGTCACCTCGGCCAGCGCTTTCGTGACGCCGGTGGTTGAGATCGACGGCGCCAAGATCGGCAGCGGCACGCCGGGCAAGCTTGCGCCCCGTTTGCGTGAAATCTATCTCGAAGAGATGCGCAAAACCGCGATCTGAGCTTTAGAACCGCGATAAAACCAGCCCCGCCGCCACCAGCGCGGCGGCGGCGATGCGGGTGGGGGTGATGGCCTGCACCGACAGCCCCAAGAGCCCCGTGGCATCGATCACCAGCGCCGCGCTCAACTGCCCGAGGATCAGCGCCGAGATCACCGTCAGCGCCCCCAGCGTCGGGATCGCCCAAAGCACCGACCAGACGTAGAAGGCCCCCAGCACCCCGCCCAGCAGCAAGACGGGTGAGGCCGAGGTCGCGCGGGGCAGGGCGCTCAACTCGCCCCGCAGCAGCAAGACCCCCAACAGGATCGCAAAGCCGATGCCAAAGGACACCGCCGCCGCAGCGACCCCGCTGCCAATGTTGCGCCCGAGGGCGGCATTGATCGGGGTTTGCAGGGCCACGGCGGCCCCGGCGATGGCGACGGTGATAAGGGCAAGGATGGGGGTGTTCATGGCGGCTCCGCTCTGCTTGGCCCCAGCATGAGAGATGTCGCGCCGGGCGCAAGGGCTTTCGCAGCGAGCGCCCGCGCGGCTAGACTGGCGCAAAGAGGAGGCCGCGATGCGCAAAGAGATTGACCGGGCAGAGATGGAGGCCGCCGTGGGCCGTGAATTGGGCGTCTCGCCGTGGTTCATGATGGATCAGGCGCGGATCGACGCTTTTGCCGATGTGACCGAGGACCATCAGTTCATCCATGTCGACCCGCTCCGCGCGGCCAAGACGGATTTTGGCGGCACCGTGGCGCATGGGATGCTCACCCTGTCGATGATGTCGGGCATGGCTTACGGCGCGCTGCCGGTGGTGGCGGGAACGAAGGCATCGATCAACTACGGGTTCGACAGCGTGCGCTTCGTGGCACCTGTGCATTCCGGCAAGCGGATTCGGGGGCGGTTCACGCTGGCCGAGGCGCAAAGGCGCGGGCGGGGTGACCTGATGACCCGCTTTGCCGCAACGGTAGAGATTGAAGGCGCCGCGCGTCCTGCGCTCAAGGCGGATTGGCTTGTGCTCTATCAGTTCTAGGCGAAGCCTTTGAGCGCGCTTGGCCGAGGCAAAGGCGGGCGCACAGGGATGCACGCCCGCTTTGTGGGTTCACATACGCGGGTTGCTTAACCCTTCCCGACATTCTCTTCAAAAGCCGTTTTAAACGCCTCTTTCTGGCTGTCGTTCGCATCGGTCTGATAGTTGGCTTTCCATTCGTCCATCGTCATCCCGTAGAACAACTCGCGCGCCTCGTCCTTGCCCATCTCGATCCCGCGTTCGTTGGCGGCCTCTTGATACCAGCGCGACAGGCAGTTGCGGCAAAAACCGGCGAGGTTCATCATGTCGATGTTCTGCACATCCGTCCGATCTTCCATCAGGTGTTTCTGCAACCGGCGAAAGGCGGCGGCTTGCAGTGCGATCTCTTGTTGGCTGGGCATGACAGCTTCCTTCTCATATCACTGGACGGGACCGCGATGGACCGTCATTCTGATGAAACCTTTGACAGGCACTCATGGGGGCGCTAGGCCACCGGATAGGCAATGTTATCGTTAACATTTGCCGTGGGGACATAGGACACGAAGGAACAGATATGAGACGTTTGCGCAATGTAAAGATCGTGGCCACACTCGGGCCAGCCTCCGAAACCCGAGAGGTGATCGCGGCATTGCACAACGCCGGAGCGGATGTTTTCCGCCTGAACATGAGCCACGGCAGCCATGAAGAGATTCGTGAAAAGCACCGGATCATCCGCGATATCGAGAAAGAGACCGGCGGCGCGATCGGCATTCTGGCCGACCTTCAGGGGCCGAAACTGCGCGTTGGCGTGTTCGAGGGCGATGGGCCAACCTTGGAAGAGGGGGCATCCTTCCGGCTCGACCTTGACGAGACGCCGGGCGATGCGACCCGCGTCTGCCTGCCCCATCCTGAGATTTTCGCAGCCCTTGAGCCGGGCGCGAGCCTGTTGGTCAATGATGGCAAGATCCGCCTCAAGGTGCGCGACTGCGGCCCGGATTTTGCCGATTGCGAAGTGGTGACGGGCGGTGTCATCTCAAACCGCAAGGGCGTGAACGTGCCCGACGTGCTGCTGCCGCTGGCCGCGCTTTCCGAGAAAGACCGCGCCGATCTGGAGTTCGTCTGTGAATTGGGGGTCGACTGGCTCGCCCTCAGCTTTGTCCAGCGGCCCGAGGATGTGACCGAGGCGCGCGATCTGGTCAGAGGCCGGGCGGCGGTGCTCTCAAAGATCGAGAAGCCCGCGGCGGTGGAGCGGTTCGAAGCGATCTTGGATGTCAGCGACGGCATCATGGTGGCGCGGGGCGATCTGGGCGTGGAGCTGCCGGTGCAGAATGTGCCGCCGATCCAGAAACGTCTGGTGCGCAAATGCCGCGCGGCGGCCAAGCCGGTGATCGTGGCGACACAGATGCTCGAATCGATGATCGAAAGCCCGATGCCGACCCGCGCCGAAGTGTCGGATGTGGCCACCGCGATCTATGAGGGTGCCGACGCCGTGATGCTAAGCGCCGAATCAGCCGCCGGGGATTACCCGCTGCAGGCCGTGGCGACGATGG
The DNA here is from genome assembly GCF_043557275.1 of Sulfitobacter sp. 1A13368. Classification (NCBI taxonomy): domain Bacteria; kingdom Pseudomonadati; phylum Pseudomonadota; class Alphaproteobacteria; order Rhodobacterales; family Roseobacteraceae; genus Sulfitobacter; species Sulfitobacter sp. 1A13368. The sequence continues at coordinate 216,038 of NZ_JBIFFR010000005.1, forward strand.
ATAACGTGGCCCAAGAGGTCGAGGCAGATTCGACCTATACGCAGATCATCGAATCCTCGCGCACGGCGGATCGCACCACCGTGGCTGATGGCATCGTCGCCGCCGCGCGTGAGATTGCCGAGACGACGGACATCAAGGCGATCTGCTGCTTTACCCAATCGGGCACCACCGCCCTGCTGACCGCCCGTGAACGACCCCGCGTGCCGATCATCGCCCTGTCGCCGCTGGTCAACACCGCGCGCCGTCTGGCGCTGAGCTGGGGCACGAATTGCATCATCACCGATGGGCATGACCGGTTTAAACTGGCGGTGCTGAGCGCCGCGCGGGCCGCCTTGTCAGAGGGGTATGCGGGGCCGGAGGATCATATCGTCGTCACCGCCGGTGTGCCCTTCAACGTGCCGGGCAGCACCAATATTCTGCGCGTCGCCCCCTGTGACGAACGTTTGATTTACGCCTCCGATCCAGAGTAGCCTTTCCCCAGATAGGGGGATGTTGCGTGGACTCTGACTTGGCAATGGTGGTGGGCATCGTTCTGGCGGTGCTGTCGATCCCCTCGATCCTGTCCGCGGTGACCGACCGTCGGTCGCCGCGCGCCTCGGCCATCACGATATTGATCGCGGGCGGGCTGATCGTCTTTGCGCTGCGCGAAAATCCGGGGCGCTATTCCTTTGAGAACCTGCCGGAGGTCTTCGTCTCGGTCGCGGCGGACTTCTTGCCCTGAGGGGCCGTGCGAAACCTCTTGCATCCCCGACCGAGCGCGCCTATACGGCGCATCTTAGCCTGCACGACCGGCCTCAAGTGGCATGCCGAGTCGTGTTTATACCGAACTCAAAAGACGGAGACGGAAATGCCCAAGATGAAGACGAAATCGAGCGCCAAGAAGCGCTTCAAGGTCTCGGCGACCGGCAAGGTCATCGCCAGCCAAGCCGGCAAACAGCACGGCATGATCAAGCGGACCAACAAGTTCATCCGTAACGCACGCGGCACGACAACCCTGTCGGAAGCCGATGCAAAGATCGTCAAGGGCTTCATGCCCTACGCCCGCTGATTAAGGAGAGCCGAGATGTCCCGAGTTAAAGGTGGTACAGTCACCCACGCGCGTCACAAGAAGATCATCAAAGCCGCAAAAGGCTACTATGGTCGGCGCAAGAACGTCTTCAAGGTCGCCACGCAGGCGGTCGACAAGGCCAACCAATATGCAACGCGTGACCGCAAGAATCGCAAGCGCAACTTCCGCGCGCTGTGGATCCAGCGGATCAATGCCGCCGTGCGCAGCCACGACGAGGCGCTGACATACAGCCGCTTCATCAACGGTCTGACACTGGCCGGCATCGAAGTGGACCGCAAGGTTCTGGCCGATCTGGCCGTGCACGAGCCCGAAGCCTTCGGTGCGATCGTCAAGCAAGCGCAGGACGCGCTGGCGGCCTAAGCCGAGATTGCTTTGAATTTGCGAAAGCCCTGCCGGATGGCGGGGCTTTTTGCGTTTGGGGTAACCGCGTTTCGGGTGGGGTGTGTGGGGCCTGCCATAATCTTGCCCCGATAATCCCTTGCCATGGTCATGCCCTTTCCCCAGCCATTGGACAATGTGCCCGGGCGACGGGTCACTGTGCAGTTTATCTGCACGGTGTCGCAGCAATTATCGCTGTCCGTCGGCAGGTTATTTATAAAAGGTGGGGACGTTTATGCCCGGGATTGTAATCAATAGGTTGGACGAAGACCCGCATGAGACGGTCTATGGCATTCGCGACGATACCAGTTCGCGCGGCGTCGATCTTGAGGGCGCGCGGATCACGCTGACCTATGCCGATGGCTCGGTCGAAACGCTGACGTGGCACGCAACAGATCCCTATACGAATGGCGCGGCGGTGGGCGAGGATACGCAGATGTCCTTCGGCTATGACTGGCACCATCTTGAGACGACCAAGCCGCTCGCCACGATGGAGATTGACCTCCAGCCCGCCAGTTCCGTTTTCGACACCACCACCACGGCGGATGACGACCCCAATGGTGGCTCGACCCCTACTTCGCTTGAGGGTTTTCCTTTTCGCGTGGAGTCCGGTTCGCGGGATTTGGCAGGTGATCTTGAGGTGACCTATTCCGGCATCGTCAATCTGGCGGGCAGCCCGGCTGCGGGGGATCTTTTCACCACCATGACCGTCGATTTCTCAGACCTGCCCGAGGGCGGGTTGCTGGGCAATTTGGCGTGGAAATCCGACATCGACACGATGCGCGAAGAGGGCGATCTGGTCTCGACCGGTGTGGCCTGTTTCGCGCGCGGCACGCTGATCACCACCGAAGCGGGCGATCTCCCGGTCGAGGCTTTGGCCCCCGGCGTGCGTGTGCTGACCCAAGGCCACGGCTATCAGGAACTCGTCGCGGCGCTGCGCCGTAGGGTCGGGGCGGGGGAGTTGGCGAAGAACCCCAAGCTCTACCCCATTCGGATCAGTGCCGGGGCCTTGGGCGCAGGGCTGCCGAAGCGTGATCTCATGGTCTCAAGACAGCATCGCATGGTCGCGCGTTCGGGCATCGTCAAGCGGATCTGCGGCGCGATGGCCGTGCTCGTCGCCGCGATCCGGTTGACCGAACTGCCGGGGGTGCATGTGGATGAGGGCGCCTCACAAGTGGAGTATTTCCACTTGGTCTTTGAAAAGCACCAGATCGTTTATGCCGAAGGCGCGCCGAGCGAGAGTTTCTTGCTGAATGCCGACACCGTGAAAACCCTCGGTCAGGCGCAGCGCGAGGAGTTCGCGACGCTCTTCCCCGCTTTGGTTGAGGGCAACGGCTTCGGCACCCCCGCGCATCAGATCCCAGCGGGGCCCGTGCAAAAGCGGTTGATCGCGAAGCATAAGAAAAATGGCCGCGCTCTGCTATCGGTTTAGGGTGTCGGGGTCATAGGGATTGTGGCTGGCGGCGGATAGATTGATCCCATCCTGTGCCGCGCGATGTGCAATCGCCTCTTCGCTGCGGTTCAGTTGCACCGCGATCACGCTGGTCGCCGTGCCCTCTGCCGCAAGGATGCGAAGCTGTTCGAGGTCTTCGGCGCTCCATGGGGCGCCGGTGCTGCGGTCATAATCTGCCATGTCTAAGGCTCCTTTCACGGGCAAAACACGGCGCGGCCTGTGGCGGTTCCTCCCATGGGGGCGAGGGGGCGCGGACTTGCGCCCCCCACCTGCCGTCACTTCAAGAGCGCCAGCATCTCTTTCGCGGCTTCCTCGGAAGAGGCGGGGTTCTGGCCGGTGACCAGCTTGCCGTCGACCAGCACATAGGACGCCCAATCGTCGCCCTTGCTGTAGTCGCCGCCGTTTTCCTTCAGCATGTCTTCGACCAAGAAGGGCACCACGTCGGTCAGGCCAACGCCTTCTTCCTCGGTGTTGGTAAAGCCGGTCACGCGCTTGCCCGAGACCAGCGGCTTGCCGTCGGCTTGGGTATCTTTGAACACGGCAGGCGCGTGGCAGACGGCCCCCACGGGGCGGTCGGAGGCCCAGAAGGTTTCGATCAGGCGCTTGCTGTCGGCGTCATTCGCGAGATCCCACAGTGGGCCGTGGCCGCCGGGGTAGAAGATCGCATCGAAACCGTCCGCATCCACATCGCCCAGCACTTTGGTCGAGGCCAGCGCCTGCTGCGCGGCATCGTCGTCCTTGAACCGGCGGGTGGCATCGGTCTGCGCGTCTTCGCTGTCGCTGTTGGGGTCGAGCGGCGGCTGCCCGCCTTTGGGCGAGGCGAGGGTCACATCCGCGCCCGCGTCTTTGAAAACGTAGTAGGGCGCGGCGAATTCTTCGAGCCAGAAGCCGGTCTTGTTGCCGGTGTCGCCCAATTCATCATGCGATGTCAGAACCATCAGAATTTTCATAGGTCTCTCCTTTCGGGGGAGGTTGGGCGCGCCGCTGAAGCAGGGCGCGCCGAGGGGATGCGGCCTAACGCTTTGCAGAGGTGGTGGTTACCCCATGGCGCCACAACCCCTACGGCTTGCATTCGAGAGGCGAGAGGGCTAGCAGGACGGGGTATTATTCCAAGGGCCTGTCATGGACGATCTGAAGCAAAAGTACCTGAGCCAAATCGCCGATGCTGGCGACGAATCCGCGCTGGAAGACATCCGGCTGGCCGCCGTGGGCAAAAAGGGCGAAGTCGCGCTGAAAATGCGCGAGCTGGGCAAGATGACCCCCGAGGAGCGTCAGGTCGCGGGCCCCGCGTTGAACGCGCTGAAGGATGAGATCAACTCGGCGCTCTCCGCCAAGAAGGCGGCCCTTGCCGATGCCGCGCTGGACGAGCGTCTGCGCAGCGAATGGCTCGACGTCACGCTGCCCACGCGGCACCAGCGTCAGGGCAGTATCCACCCGGTGAGCCAAGTCACCGAAGAGCTGACCGCGATCTTCGCCGAGATGGGTTTTGCCGTCGCCGAAGGCCCGCGCATCGACACCGATTGGTACAACTTCGACGCGCTGAACATCCCCGGCCACCACCCCGCGCGGGCCGAGATGGACACGTTTTACATGGCCCGCGCCGAGGGTGACGAGCGCGCGCCCCATGTGCTGCGTACCCATACCTCGCCCGTGCAGATCCGCACGATGGAGGCCGAAGGCGCGCCGCTGCGCATCATCTGCCCCGGCGGCGTCTACCGCGCCGATTACGACCAGACCCACACGCCGATGTTCCATCAGGTCGAAGGTCTCGCGATCGACAAGGATATCTCGATGGCGAACCTCAAGTGGACGCTTGAGGAATTCTTCGCCGCGTTCTTCGAGATCGACGGCATCAAGACCCGCTTCCGCGCCTCGCACTTTCCGTTCACCGAGCCTTCGGCCGAGGTCGACATCCAATGTTCCTGGGTCGACGGACAGCTGCGCATCGGCGAGGGTGACGGTTGGTTGGAAGTGTTGGGCTCCGGCATGGTGCACCCCAAGGTGCTGCAGGCGGGCGGGATCGATCCGAACGAGTGGCAGGGCTTTGCCTTTGGCATGGGGATCGACCGGATCGCGATGCTGAAATACGGTATTCCGGATCTGCGGGCGTTCTTTGATTCAGACCTGCGCTGGCTGCGGCACTACGGGTTCGCGAGCTTGGATCAGCCGAATTTGCATGGTGGGTTGTCGCGTTAAACTGCGCATGGAGCCTGCGACGACCGCCGTAAAAACATCAAAATGCACCGCGTGAGGCATGTCTGATATGAAACTCTTTCGACACGAGAACCGCGAGAACAACGCCCGATCTCGCGCGCTTTATGCGAAGTTCGAGATTGCCTACACGCTTATCGATTTCTGCGCGGCTGTCTGTTTCGTTGTCGGCTCCGTGCTGTTTTTCTTCGAAAGCACGCAGACCAGCGCGACATGGCTCTTTTTGATCGGGTCGATCTTCTTTGCGGCCAAGCCTTGTCTGCGGGTGGTCCGCGAAATCAAACTTTATCGGATGGGCGACATGGCCGATCTGGCCAAACGTTACGAGAATTAGGGAACGATCATGAAATTCACCCTCTCCTGGCTTAAGGACCATCTCGACACCACGGCGTCGATTGATGAGATCACCTATGCCCTGACCGACCTCGGCCTCGAAGTCGAAGGCGTCGAAAACCCGGCGGCGAAGCTGGCCGACTTTACCCTCGGCTATGTGCAATCCGCCGAGAAACACCCCGATGCCGACCGGCTGAACGTCTGTCAGGTCGAAACTGACGAAGGCGTCATGCAGATCATCTGCGGCGCGCCGAACGCGCGGGCGGGGATTACCGTCGTTGTGGCCAAGCCGGGCGTTTATGTGCCGGGGATCGACACGACCATCGGCGTGGGCAAAATTCGCGGTGTCGAGAGCTTCGGCATGATGGCCTCCGAACGCGAGATGGAGTTGAGCGAAGAGCACGACGGCATTATTGAGCTGCCCTCGGGCAAGCCCGGCGACCGGTTCATCGACTGGCTGGCCGAGAATGATCCCGCGAAGGTCGACCCGGTGATCGAGATCGCGATTACGCCTAACCGCCCCGATGCGCTCGGCGTGCGCGGCATTGCGCGCGATCTGGCAGCGCGGGGCTTGGGCAAGCTGAGGCCCCGTGATTGCGATGCGGTCGAAGGCAGCTTTGCCTCGCCCGTCTCCGTCAGCATTGACGAAGATACGCGGGATGGTTGCCCGGTGTTCTACGGTCGCCTGATCAAGGGCGTGAAGAACGGCCCCAGCCCGCAGTGGTTGCAGGATTGCCTGCGCGCCATTGGGCTGCGTCCGATCTCCTTCCTTGTGGATGTGACCAACTTCTTCACATTCGACCGCAACCGCCCGCTGCACGTCTTTGACGCCGACAAGGTCAAAGGCAACCTGCGCGTTCACCGCGCCAAGGGCGGCGAAGAGATCGTGGCGCTGGATGAAAAGACCTACACCCTGCAAGCGGGGCAGATGGTCATCTCTGACGATAGCGGCGTGGAAAGCATCGCGGGCATCATGGGCGGTGAGGCAACAGGTGTGACCGAAGACACGGTCAACGTCTTTGTCGAAAGCGCCTATTGGGACCCGGTGCAGATCGCCTACACAGGCCGGGCGCTGAAGATCAATTCGGACGCGCGCTACCGTTTCGAGCGCGGCGTCGACCCGGCCTTCACCCCCGAGGGGCTTGAGCATGCTACGCGGATGATCCTTGATCACGCGGGCGGCGAGGCCTCCGAGGTTGTGGTCGCGGGGCAGGTGCCGGACACGTCGCGCGCCTACAAGCTCGATACCGCGCGGGTGCAGTCGCTCGTCGGCATGACGATCCCTGAGAGTGACCAGCGTGAGACGCTGACCGCGCTCGGCTTCCAGCTCGACGGCGACATGGCACAGGTGCCAAGCTGGCGCCCGGACGTGCAGGGCGAGGCCGATCTGGTGGAAGAGGTTGCACGGATTGCATCGCTCACCAAGCTCGAAGGCAAGCCGCTGCCCCGTCTGACGACGGGCGTGCCGCGCCCGGTGCTCTCTCCCATGCAGCGCCGCGTGGTGACGGCACGGCGCACGGCGGCGGCGCTCGGCTACAACGAATGCGTGAGCTACAGCTTCATCGACCAAGCCTCGGCGGCGCTCTTTGGGGGCGGCACCGATGCGACGCGGCTGGAGAACCCGATTTCATCGGACATGAGCCACATGCGGCCCGACCTGCTGCCGGGCCTCTTGCAGGCCGCGGCGCGCAATCAGGCGCGCGGCTTTGCCGACATGGCGCTGTTCGAGGTTGGCCCCGCCTTCTCCGGCGGGGAGCCGGGTGAAGAGCAGGTCATGGTTTCCGGCCTTCTGGTTGGCCGCACCGGCCCACGCGACGTGCATGGCGCCGCGCGTGCGGTGGATGTCTATGACGTGAAGGCCGATGCCGAGGCGGTGCTGGCCGCCATCGGCGCGCCCGCCAAGGTGCAGATCATGCGCGGGGCTGATGAATGGTGGCACCCGGGCCGTCACGGCAAGATCTGCCTCGGCCCCAAGAAGGTGCTCGGCGTCTTCGGCGAGGTGCATCCGCGCGTTCTGGCGGCGATGGACGTGAAAGGCCCTGCGATGGCCTTCACCCTCTACCCCGCCGAGGTGCCGCTGCCGCGCAAATCCGGCGCCACACGCCCGGCGTTGCAGATCAGCGATTTGCAGGCGGTCGAGCGTGATTTCGCCTTTGTCGTCGACGCCGATGTCGAGGCGCTGGCGCTGGTCAATGCCGCCAAGGGTGCCGACAAAAATCTAATCGAAGACGTGCGCGTTTTCGACGAGTTCATCGGCGGCAGCCTCGGCGAAGGTAAGAAATCCCTCGCCATCACCGTGCGCCTGCAGCCCAGCGACAAAACGCTGAAGGATGCAGACATTGAAGCCGTGGGTGCTAAGGTGGTCGAAAAGGTGACCAAGGCCACCGGCGGCGTGCTGCGCGGCTGAACCAAGGAAGGACGGAAGCGATGAAAGTCTACCTCTCCGGTGAGATCCACACCGATTGGCGCGAACAGATCACCGAAGGGGCCAAGGGTCTCGACGTGACCTTTACCGCACCCGTCACCGACCACGCCGCCAGCGACGATTGCGGCGTGGCGATCCTCGGCGCGGAGGACGACAAGTTCTGGCATGACCGTAAGGGCGCACAGATCAACGCGATCCGCACCCGCAAGGCGATTGCCGAGGCGGATGTCGTCGTGGTGCGTTTCGGTGACCAGTACAAGCAGTGGAACGCGGCCTTCGATGCGGGCTATGCCGCAGCACTTGGCAAATCGCTGATCATCCTGCACGGCCCCGACCACGCCCATGCGCTGAAAGAGGTCGACGCAGCGGCGCTCGCCGTGGCCTCCGAGCCTGCGCAGGTGGTGGAGATTCTGCGCTATGTCTTGACCGGTACGCTGCCGGGGTGACGCGGCAGCGGGGCTAGCCGCGTTAAAATTTAACATCTATCAAGGGTTTAAGCGCGAATCGATTCGGCAGCGTGCTGGACGCCGCTGCTTTGCGGACTAAACCTTCACTAGCTGGAGGTTCATCAGCCGTGATCTGCCCCCCGAAAGGCAGGCCATATCCGACCCCCGCTGTCGTGCCATAATCGCGCGGCGGGTTAACTTTGGAAGGAGAAGGTCCATTTTAGCCGACACGCCCGCAGAGCAGGACGAGCGTCTAGAGACGCTCTATTCCTATGATGTTCTTGATACCGAAGCCGAAGCGGATTTCGACGATATCGTCGAGCTTGCGTCCAAAATCTGCGAAACGCCCGTCTCTCTGATCAGTCTGGTGGATGAAAAGCGCCAATGGTTCAAGGCGCGCGTCGGGTTCGAGCCGCATGAGACGGCCCTTGATCAATCGGTCTGCTCTCATGCCATTCTTGACGAAGGCTATACCGAGATTGCGGATATGGGGGCGGATCCGCGCACCTCGGACAATCCGCTTTACGTTGGCGACCCTCGGGTGAAATTCTATGCCGGTGCCAATCTTGTCGCGCCGAACGGCCAGCCGATTGGCACGCTTTGCGTGCTGGATACCAAGCCGCGGACCTTGAACGATTTCCAGCGCCAAGCGCTGCAAACCCTGTCGCGCCATGTGATGATGCAGTTGGAATTGCGCAAGAAAATCCGCATCGAAGCGGCGCTGCGCGCCGAGATGGACCACCGGGTGAAGAACTCGTTCCAGACCATCGCCTCATTGCTGCGCATGGCGACACGCAAGGTGCAAGACCCCGACGCCAAGGATGTGCTGGCCCTTGTCGAACGGCGTTTCGGCGCGGTGGCATCGTTGCACAGCGAGTTGATGGGGCAGGGTGGCCGAAGCAAGGTGCAAACCACTTCCTACCTCGAACAGCTGAACAAGCTTCTTGCCGCCAGCGCGCCGGACCACGTTACCATCTTTTGCGCGGCTGAGCCGGGCGAGTTGCAGGCCGTGCAGGCCTCAGCCCTCGGCATGATCGTGAGCGAATTCGTGGCCAATTCGATCAAACACGCCTTCGTCGGGGACCGGGCAGGGGAGATCAAAATCTCCCTACGGCGGCAGGAGGGGGCCGAGGGTTGGCTTTTGGAATGCCGCGACAATGGCTGCGGCCATGCCGGTGCCGTCTCGGGGGCCGATAGCACGGGGCTTGGGCGGATGTTGATGGCCACGGCAGCCGAGCAGTTGAACGGGCGTCTGACGACCGATTTCAGCCCCGAGGGCGCGCTTTTGCGGGTCTGTTTTCGGGATTGAACGGGCGCGGGCCATAAAACGCGCGATTTACCGTAAAACTTTATTGACCGTTCTATGTGCCAGTCCGCACTATCGACCGTGATGGCGGGGTTATCGGCGCGCCTTAGAATAGGGACAGAACTGTGATTCAAGAATTCAAGGATTTCATCGCCAAGGGCAATGTCATGGACATGGCCGTTGGTATCATCATCGGCGCGGCCTTCACGGCGATCGTGTCGTCACTGGTGGCGGACCTGATCAACCCGATCATCGGGCTTTTCACCGGCGGGGTGGATTTTACCAATAACTATGCCGTGCTGTCGGGCGATGTGCCCGCGACCGCTTCGCTAGAGCAGGCGCGGGAGGCGGGGGCGTCGGTCTTTGCCTATGGCTCGTTCCTGATGGCCGTGATCAACTTTTTCATCATCGCCTTCGTGGTCTTCATCCTGGTGAAGATGGTGAACCGGGTGAAGGCGGCTGCGGAAAAGCCGGATGAGGTGGCACCAGAGGTCAAGACCGGCCCATCGCAGCTCGATGTATTGTTGGAAATTCGGGACGCTTTGAAGACGCGCTGAGCGCTGCTTTCGAAAAGGAAAGGCCCGCCAATCTGGCGGGCCTTTTGTTTGGCCGCTGACGTTCAGCCCGCGATGGCCTGATCCGCGGTGATGCTGTCGATCCCAAGCGCTTCGCCCACGGCGGCATAGGTCAGCTTGCCCGCGTGGACGTTCAGCCCGGCCTTGAGGTGCGGGTCATCCGCGCAGGCCTGTTTCCAGCCCTTGTCGGCCAGTGCCAGCATGAAGGGCATGGTGGCGTTGCCAAGCGCGATGGTCGAGGTGCGCGCCACCGCGCCGGGCATATTGGCCACACAGTAATGCATGATGCCGTCGACCTCATAAACCGGGTCTTGGTGAGTCGTCGCCTTGGAAGTCTCGAAGCAGCCGCCTTGGTCGATGGCCACGTCGACCAGCGCCGCGCCGGGTTTGAGTTCCGACAGTTGCGCGCGGCTGATCAGCTTGGGGGCCGCGGCCCCGGGGATCAGCACCGCGCCGATGATCATATCGGCCTCACGCGCCAGTTCGATGGTGTTGCCCGCGCTGGCATAGGCGGTTTTGAAGGTGCCGCCATAGATGTCATCGAGATAGCGCATCCGGGGCAGGGAGCGGTCGAGCACGGTCACATCCGCGCCCATGCCCGCGGCGATGCGGGCCGCATGGGTGCCGACGACGCCGCCGCCGATGACCATAACCTTAGCCGGGCCGACACCGGGCACGCCGCCCATCAGCACGCCGCGCCCGCCATTGGCCTTTTGCAGCGTCCATGCTCCGACCTGCGGGGCCAAACGGCCCGCGACCTCGGACATTGGGGCCAGTAGGGGCAGGCCGCCATTGCGGTCGGTCACGGTTTCATAGGCAATCGCCGTGCAGCCCGAGGCCAGCAGATCGTGGGTTTGATCCGGGTCGGGCGCGAGGTGCAGATAGGTAAAGAGCAATTGCCCTTCGCGCAGCATCTTGCGTTCGCCCGCCTGCGGCTCCTTCACCTTGACGATCATGTCGGCTGTGGCAAAGATTTCCTCGGCCGTGTCGATGATGCGCGCCCCGGCGGCGGTGTAATCCGCATCTTCGAAACCCGCGCCGACCCCTGCCCCCGCCTGCACGATAACCTCATGCCCATGGGCGATGGCTTCTTGTGCGGCATTGGGCGTCAGGCCGACGCGGAATTCCTGCGGTTTGATTTCTGTCGGGCATCCGATTTTCATGGGGGGTCCTCCTCCTCCGTAGTGGGACAGGATTATCATATCGGCCGTGCATATCGCTGCGAAATTGGGGTCGCCAAGGGGCGCATCCTTCGAATATAATCGCGCTCGGTTGCTTCCTCACGCGAAAGTATTGCGCATATGGCCTTGGATGAGATTGATCGGCGTGTTCTGCGGGCTTTGCAGCGCAATGGGCGGATGTCCAATGCCGAACTGTCAGAGGTGGTGCATCTGTCGCCTTCGGCCTGTCATCGCCGTGTACAGCGGTTGGAGAAGGAAGGGTATATCCGCGATTATGTGGCCCTTTTGGACCCGCGCAAGCTGGATATGCCGACGACGGTCTTTGTTGAGATCACTTTGCAGGCTCAGGCCGAAGAGGTGTTGGAGGCTTTCGAGAAGTCGGTCTCGCGCATTCCCGATGTCTTGGAGTGTCACCTGATGGCTGGCACGGCGGATTACCTGTTGAAGATCGTGGCCGAGAATACCGAAGATTTCGCCCGTATTCACCGGCAGCATTTGGCGCGGCTGCCGGGGGTGGCGCAGATGCAGTCGAGTTTCGCGCTCAGGACGGTGTGCAAGACCACGGCGCTGCCGGTGTAGTTGGAAAGCCCGGAATCAAGGCCGTAAGGCCGCCGGGCAGCGCCAGACCGCCCGGACGGGTTGGCGCGTTTGCTGAGGTCGTGCCGTCCTGAGGTATTTCTCAAGCGCAGCTACCATAAACTGCCCAATTGAAGGGATTTCGAGCGCCTTCCCGCGGTCTGGCGCTGCCCGGCTCGGTTGCGCTCCCCCGCAAAACAAAACCCCCGCTGCCATGGGCACCGGGGGTTCTATATCTGTCGCGTGTCGCGGGGATGATTTACATCATACCTTCGCGTTGCGCTTTTTTGCGTGCCAGCTTACGGGCACGGCGGATCGCTTCAGCTTTCTCGCGCGCTTTTTTCTCGGACGGTTTCTCGAAATGTTGCTTGAGCTTCATTTCACGGAAAACGCCTTCGCGCTGGAGCTTTTTCTTCAGAGCCCGGAGGGCCTGATCGACGTTGTTGTCGCGAACACTAACCTGCATGTGGTTGTCACCACCTTTCTAGGATAAAGTTGCAAGGAATTGCAGGAAATGGGCCTATAACAGCCTATATCACGTTTGTCCACCCCATCACGCCCCGATAGGAGCCCGCCATGACACCGCCCAAGGCCGACCCAAAGGACCAATTGCTGGATGCCGCATTGATGCATGTGCCGTTTGACGGCTGGTCGCCCGCGACCTTCAACGCCGCGATCAAGGACAGCGGTCTGGACCCGGCGCTGGCTCGTGCGGTCTGCCCGCGCGGTGCGGTCGATCTGGCGGTGGCCTATCACCGGCGCGGCGATGCCAAGATGGTCGATGGCTTGGCGCAGGCCGATCTGTCGGCGCTGCGCTTCAGGGACCGTATCGCCAAGGCCGTGCGCCTGCGGCTCGAAGCCGGGGATCGTGAGGCGATCCGCCGGGGCAGCACGCTTTTCGCCCTGCCGCATCACGCCCCCGAAGGGGCCGGGCTGATCTGGGAGACCAGCGATAAGATTTGGACCGCGCTTGGCGATACCTCGGAGGATGTGAATTGGTATAGCAAACGGGCCACGCTGTCGGGGGTCTATTCGGCCACGCTGCTTTATTGGCTGGGGGATGCCAGTGAGGGGCATCAGGCGACATGGTCGTTCCTCGACCGGCGCATCGACGATGTGATGCAGATCGAAAAGCTGAAATCACATGTGCGCGAAAGCCCGACGCTGAGCCGTCTGATGGCCGGGCCGAACTGGCTGTTGAGCCATATCAAGGCCCCGCGCGGGCAACGTGACCCCGATCTGCCGGGCCGATGGACGCCGCCAAGCTGAGGCGCGCTGCGGGCTTCCCCGCCCGCGCGGCAGGTGGTAGGGCGGGGCACCCGGTTTTACCACAGGCGCCCGATGACCAACGCGACCCTTCCGCTCATCGATATCGACAGCATCAGCTACACCCCCGGGGGCACGCCGGTGCTGCGGGGCGTGAGCCTGAGCTCCGATGCCGCGCGGATCGGCATCGTGGGCCGCAACGGCTCGGGCAAGACCTCTTTCGCGCGGGTTCTGTCGGGGCTGGTGGCCGCCGATGAGGGGCAGGTGCGGATTGCCGGGGTCGATGTGGCCCGCGACCGCCGCCGCGCGATCGGGGCGGTGGGCATCCTGTTTCAGAACCCGGACCATCAGATCATCTTTCCCACCGTGGAAGAGGAAATCGCCTTTGGCCTGCGGCAGATGGGCCAATCCAAGGCCGAGGCCGCGCGGGGCGTGGCGGCGATCCTTGGTCAATTCGACAAGCGCCATTGGGCGCAGGCATCGATTCACCAACTCTCCCAAGGGCAGCGGCAGTTGGTTTGCCTGTTGGCGGTTTTGGCGATGCAGCCGCGGGTGGTGGTGTTGGACGAACCCTTTGCCGGGCTCGACATCCCCACGCGGTTGCACCTCGAACGGGTTTTGGCGGGGCTGGACCTGACGCTGGTCCATATCACCCACGATCCGGCGGCGGTGGCGGCATACGATCACGTCCTCTGGCTGGAGCGTGGCGAGGTCGTTCAGCAAGGCAGCGCCCGCCCGGTGCTGCGCGCCTTTGAGACGCGGATGAAGGAATTGGGGGCAAGCGATGATCTCTCTGACCTCGCCGGTTGAGACCCGCGCCCATGGCTGGCCCGCCGGGGCCAAATTGGGGGCGCTCTGCCTGGCCACGCTGCTGCTCTTCGGGGTGGAGGAGCCGGTTTGGCAAATCCTCTTCTATGCCGGGATGCTGCTGCTCTATGCCCTGCCGGGGCGGGCCTTCCTTCGGGCCGGGTTGGGGCGTCTGTGGATGCTTTGGCCTTTCGTCGGGCTGATCCTGCTGTGGCATGTCTTGACCGACGATGCGGAGGCGGGGCTTGTAATCGCGCTGCGGATGGTCACCGCTGTGGGGCTTGCGAACCTCGTCACCATGACCACCAAGCTCAGCGATATGATGGGGGTGGTGCATTGGCTCGCCGCCCCGCTGCGCCGTGTCGGGCTGCGCACGCGGAGCCTTGAGTTGGCCGTGGCGCTGGTGGTGCGTTTCACCCCGGTGCTGGCGGCCAAGGGGCAGATGCTGTCGCTGGCGTGGCGGGCGCGGTCGCGCAGGCGGGCGGGCTGGCGCGTGGTGATGCCCTTCACGGTTCTGGCCATCGACGACGCCGAACATGTGGCCGAGGCGCTGCGTGCGCGGGGCGGTCTGTAGTGCTTGACCGGGGAAGGGGGGTGGCCTAGGCAATGGAAAATTCAACCCAAGGATCCTTCCAATGGAACGCAATCTGACCATGATCGCCCTCTTTGCCGCGTTGATCGCGGCGCTGGGCCTGATTCCGAAATTCACGCTTGGCTTCGGCGTGCCAATTACGGCGCAGTCGCTGGGGGTCATGCTCTGCGGCACGGTGCTGGGCGCATGGCGCGGTGGCCTTGCGGCGCTTTTGTTCGTGGCGCTGGTGGCGCTGGGTCTGCCGCTTCTGGCCGGGGGCCGTGGCGGTCTGGGCGTCTTTGCTTCGCCGACTGTGGGTTTCCTCGTCGGCTTCCCGATCGGGGCTTTCGTGACCGGCTTTATCATGGACCAGTGGCGCAGCGCGCCGGTGGGTCTCGCGGCTGGGGTTTCGGCGGTCTTGGGCGGCATCCTCGTGGTCTATGCCTTCGGCATCTTCGGCATGATGATGACGCTGAACAAAACGCTGGTCGAGGCGACCTTGCTGGTCCAAGCCTTCATTCCCGGTGACCTGATCAAAGCCGTGCTGGCGGGGTTCATCACCTCCGGTCTGGCCAAAGCGCGCCCGGCAAGCCTGCTGTCCCGCAGCTAAACGATTGGCCCGCTCCCCAAGGGCGGGCCGCTACAGCCGCATCAGCGCGGCAGAGCCGATCCCCCCGGCGGCGGCAATCGCCGCCAAGCCGATGCCCGATCCCCGCGCCACCAACTCATGCCAAAGCCGCACCGCATTGATCGCGCCTGATGCGCCAATCGGATGCCCGCGCGCCAAAGCGCCGCCACCTCTGTTGACGATCCGCGGCGCGATCCCCGCGCCGGTGACGCAGGCGATGGCCTGCACGGCATAGGCCTCCATGATCTCGGCGCGGTGCAGGTCGTTGGCTTTCAATCCGCTTTGACGAAAGACGCTTCCGATGGCCACCAATGGGGCCAGTCCCGGCTCTTCGGGGCGGCTGCCCTTCGTCGCCGCTGCGATGAGTTCGACTGTCGGCAGGGCGAGGTCTGCTGCCACCCGCTCTGACACGACGACGCAAAAGGCCGCGGCATCGGCGGCGACGGCGGCATTGGCGGCGGTGATGTCGCCGGAAAGCGCCTTGGCCCGGCTGCAAAGCGCGGGGGTGAGGCGGCGGGTGAAGGCATCGGTTGAGACGCCTGCGAGCGGCACCAGTTCCGCTTCGGTTGGGGGCTGTGCGCGGGCCTTCGCATGGCTTTCCACGGCCCAGTCATCCTGTGCTGCGCGGGAAATGCCTTGGGACCGGCCAAGCGCCGCGGCGGCCTCCGCCATGTCCGGGTCGCGTTCGGGCCATGGGGTAAAGGGCGCTTGGGTATAGGCCTCAGCCGGGCGGCCATCGGCGAAGGTGCGGTAGCGCAGCGGCTGGCGGGAGTAGCTTTCGGCCCCGCCCGCCACGACAGTATCCGCCGCGCCGCTGAGGACCATCTGCCGCGCCAGTGCCAGCGCGTCCAATCCCCCCGCGCATTGCCGGTCGAAGCTCAAGCCCGCCACCTGTTCGGGCAGCCCCGCGGCCAAAGCGATGCTGCGCGCGGGGTTGCCGCCGGGGCCGAGGGCGGTGCTGCAAATCACCTCGTCGACCTGCGCAGGGTCCAGCCCCGCGCGGCTAAGGGCAGTAGAAAGGACCGGCGCTGCAAGCTCGGGCAGGGAAAGATGCGCCAGCGCCCCGCCGCGCGGGGCGACCGGGCTGCGGCAGGCCGAGACGATATAGGCGCGGGTCACCTTTGGCCCTCCACCCAGTCCGAGAGGGCACGCAGGTCGGGCTTGCCCGAGGGCAGCAGGGGCAGGTCGGGGCAGAAGTAGACGCGCCGGGGGGAGGTCAGGGGCCCGAGCGTCGCGCGGCAATGGGCAATGATCTCTTCGACGGGCGGCTCTCCTGCCGGGGCTTCGACCACCGCGACCAGATGCTGCCCTCGCAGCGCATCGTCTCGGGGCAGAACCGCGCAGGGCAGGCCAGTTTGGGCGCTGATCACGGCCTCCACCGTTTCGGGGAAAACCATCTGGTCGGCGATCTGCACCATGCGCTGCCGCCGCCCCTTGATCCAGAGGTTGCCCTTGGCATCCAGCGCGCCCATCTCACCCACGGTCACGAAGCCCTCCCGCCAGCGGGTCTCATCGCTGTGGCCCAGGGCGTAGCCATCGAAGAGGTAGGGGCTGCGCACCCAGATCTCGCCCACGCCAGTTGCGGGCTGGCCTTCCTCATTCATCAGACGCAGCTCGACACCGGGGTAGGGGCGGCCCACCGCGCCTTCGGGCGTATTGGCATCGGCCAGCGTGATAAAACTCGTCTCTGCCGCGCCGTAGAAAACATGCACCGCCGCTTGGGGGCAGAGCCGCCCCACCGCCGCCCGGGTCGCCGGATCGAGCGCGCCACCGCCGCAAATGACCAAGCGCAGCGATGGCAGCGGGGCTACGGCAGCGCGGGCAAGCAGGCGCAGCTGGGTCGGCGTGGCGTAGAGGATCGTCGCCCCGGCCTCGGCGATCCGCTCTGCCTGTCGCCGGGGAGCGTGATCCGCCAGCACATGCGCGTCGAGGCCAAGATGCAGCGCTTCCAGCACCGCATAGAGCGATAGCGAATGGCTGAGCTGACCCAACACGGCGACGCTGTCGCGGGGGGTAAGGGCGAAACGGTCAGCATTGACCTCAAAACTGGCGATCCAAGAGGCTTGGCTGCGGCGGACCGCCTTGGGCCGCCCCGACGCGCCGCCGGTCAGGGTGAGAAAGGCCGCGGGCGGGCAGGAGATGTCATCGGGCAGGGGGCAGTCGCTGAGGCAAAAGGGGGCCTGCTGGGTGATCGCTGTGGTTAGGGCGGCCAGCGCATCAAAGGCCGGAGTGGCGGGCAGGGCGCGGAAGCTGTCGTGCTGGCCTTCGGGTGCGCGGGGCAGTTCCTGTTCCCCTGCATAAAGCCGTGCGGCCTCATGCCATTTGAACCTGTCTTGCCCGCGCATCCGCCTCTCCCTCCTCCGTCGGGTCTCAAATTCCGGGTGCACGCCCCGGGGCCGCCCGTTAGGCTGCGGCGAAACCAGACCCGAGGATACTTCAGACATGACAGAGACCATGCGTGCAATCGAAATCACCGAACCCGGCGGTCCGGACGTTCTGCAAGGCACCACCCGCCCGCGGCCCCAGCCGAAACACGGTCAGGTCATCATCAAGGTCGCCTATGCGGGGGTGAACCGCCCCGATGCGCTGCAACGCGCGGGCCGCTACGCGCCGCCCGCCACCGCCAGCGATCTGCCGGGGTTGGAGGCATCAGGAGAGGTGGTCGAAGTCGGGCCGGGGGTGACGACGCTGGCCCCGGGCGATCTGGTCTGCGCCCTGCTGCCCGGCGGCGGCTATGCCGAATATGTCGCCACCCCCGCGGCGCATTGCCTGCCCATTCCCGAAGGCATGGGGCTGAAAGAAGCCGCCTGCCTGCCTGAGACCTTCTTCACCGTCTGGTCGAACCTTTTCATGCGCGGTGGGCTGAAGGCCGGGGAGAAAGTGCTGATCCACGGCGGCTCTTCCGGGATCGGCACCACGGCGATCCAACTGGCGCGCATCTTGGGCGCGAGGGTTTTCGTGACCGCGGGCACCGATAGCAAATGCGCGGCCTGTATGAAGCTTGGGGCCGAGGTGGCGATCAACTATCGGGACACGGATTTCGTCGATGTCGTGCAGGCCGAGGGCGGCGCGGATGTGATCCTCGACATGGTGGGCGGCAGCTATATCAACCGCAACCTCAAGGCTTTGGCCGAGGACGGCAGGCTGGTGCAAATCGCGTTTCTGCAAGGGGCCAAGCAGGAGGTGAACTTCGTCACGCTGATGACCCGCCGCCTGACCATGACCGGATCGACCCTGCGCCCGCAGAGCGATCTGGCCAAGGCCCGGATTGCAGAGGAGCTTTTGCAGAATGTCTGGCCCCTGTTGGAGCAGGGCCGCGTCGCGCCGGTGATGGACAGCACTTATGACCTGTCCGAAGCGAATGACGCCCACCGCCGGATGGAAGCCAGCGGCCATATCGGCAAAATCGTCCTGAAGGTGGGCGGTGAACTGCAAGACGGAGAAGATCAGTAAAACTTGAGACAGTAACGAATTGTTAACCAGTAATTCGTTTACTGAAGGCACGGGTGGCCGGGACGCTGACCACCCGTGTTGGAGAGAGAGCCGAAAGGCATTGAATGCGGGGGAGGAAATTACGCCTCTCCCGCTTTCGCCAGACTATCGGCCCGGTTGGGTCTAGCGCAGAGGGGTGAACAGCGCGTTATCAAGCGTACAGTCTCGCCGAACGTCCGGCCCGCAGGGGATGAACTCAAGCTCGCGGGACAGGCAGATGCGCGCCTCTTGGATGTGCCCTTGCTTGCAGGTGATGGTGATCCCCCGCGCGGTCAGGTCCGGGTTCGCTTTTAGGAAGGCCTCTTCCACCACCGCTGCGGGGAGGGACACGGTACGGTCGAGCTTCCGAAAGACCTCGGGGCGCTTGATCCGGGCGTAGGCCTCCCGCGAGAGGGCGAAGTAATCCGCCGGGTCCAACCCGCTGCAAGACCCGTGTTTCTTCCACTGGTGCCATGCCAAGCCACCGGTGCCCATGATATCGGCCATCGCCCCGGTCTGGGCGCGGCTGGGCGGGCGGCGGCCGCTTTGGCAATAGGACGGGTATCCTCGTGTGAACTGGGGCCAGAGGCCATGTAGGGTCCAACCGTGGTCTTTCGCGGCGTCGCATTGCGGAGATTGCCGCGCGTCGCCGGTCAATTCGCACCAATTGGGCGACCATGACAGGGACATGACGTAGTAGTCGAACTCGCCCGAACGCTCCCCTTCGGCCAGCGTGGCGGTGGGGGCGATCAGCCCGAGGATCAGCAGACAGGCGCGCAGTGGCCGCATTGGGTCTTCCCTTATGACGTTTGAGCCAGTATACAGCCGCCAACTTCCCCGACAATGGAGACCGTTCTGCCAAGCAGGACAGCCTTTCAGGCGACGGGAAAATTGCGTTTTTAGGAGAGTGAAATGGCAAAACCGATTATGGCCAAAGCCACCGCCGTCTGGCTCGTGGACAACACCACCATCAGCTTCAAGCAGATCGCCGATTTCGTCGGCATGCACGAACTCGAAGTGCAGGGCATCGCCGATGGCGACGTGGCGCAGGGGGTGAAGGGGTTTGATCCGGTTGCCAACAACCAGCTGACGCAGGAAGAGATCGACGCGGCGCAGGACAATCCGCTGCACAAGCTGAAGCTCAAGTTCAACGCCGCCGCCGAGGGCGAAGAGAAACGCCGCGGCCCGCGCTACACCCCGCTCAGCAAACGTCAGGACCGTCCGGCGTCGATCCTGTGGCTGGTCAAATTCCACCCCGAACTGTCCGACGGTCAGGTCAGCAAACTGGTGGGCACCACCAAGCCGACGATCCAAGCGATTCGCGAGCGCACGCATTGGAACATCGCCAACATCCAACCGATCGACCCGGTCGCGCTGGGCCTGTGCAAACAGTCCGAGCTTGATGCCGCTGTGCAAAAGGCTGCCGCGAAAAAGGCCGCCGCGGGCGAGGTGATGAACGACGACGAGCGCCGCAAACTCGTCTCGACCGAGCAGAGCCTCGGCATGGAGAGCGAGCCGAAAATCCCCACGGCCATCGAAGGGCTGGAAACCTTCACCCTCTCCGGCAACAGCACGGATGACGAGGAAGAAGAGAGCCACACCAAGGGCGATTACTCTGACGCCGACAGCTTCTTCTCGCTGCCCGACAGCACCGATGAAGACGATGAGGACGAAGACAAAGCCAAGGGCTAAGCACCTTCAAGGCGGTGTGGCGAAAGGAACTTTCGCCGTAAAGATGTGTTAGAATGACAGGGCGTCGGGTATTCCGGCGCCCTGTTTTGCTTTGTAGAAAAGGCGCGACGCGCCGGGGGATGGATTTGGAAACGGCATTGGACTGGATGATCTGGGGGCTGGCGGGCTTGCTTATACTGGGCAGCCTGCTGCCGCTGAGCAAATTGCCCTTCGGGGCGATCCGCGGGCTGGCCTTTCCTCGGGAACAATTCCTCGGCTTGGCACTATTGCTGGCAATCGGGTTCGCCCTGTCGCAGGGGGTGACGACACCCTCGGGCATGGCCGGGATCGCGTTGATGCTGGGGGTCGCCGCGCTTCACGCACTTTACATCACCAAGTTCACCCCGCTGTGGCGCAAGCAATCTTTGGCGGCCTCGCCCGAGTTGCGCCGCGCGACGGACCGGCATTTCAGCCTGCTGGCCGCCAATGTCAAAATGTCCAACCGCGACTATGGCAAGCTGATCGCATTGGCCGAGGCGCGGGTGCCAGATATCTTCATGGCGATCGAGGTGGATCAGGCGTGGATCAACGCGCTGGATGACGGTCTGGGTAAGAACTACGAACACCGCGTCGACGTGCCGCTCGACAATGGCTATGGGCTTTGCCTCATGTCGAAACTGCCATTGTCAGAGGTCGAGGTGCGCGAGTTGGTCACCGAAGAGGTGCCCTCCATCCGCGCCCGTGTACACCTGCCGGTGGGGGAGGATTTCCGCCTCTACGTCGTCCACCCCGAACCGCCCGTGATCGAACATGACACCAAAGGGCGCGATAGTGAGATCGCCTTGGTCGGTATCGAGGCTGAGAAGGACCCGCTGCCCGCCGTGGTCTCGGGTGATCTGAACGATGTGGCTTGGTCGACCACGACCCGGCGCTTTCAGCGGCTTTCGGGCCTTTTGGACCCGCGGGTGGGGCGCGGCATGTACAACACATTCAGCGCGACGATGCCTTGGATGCGCTGGCCTTTAGACCACCTTTTCCACGATCCGCAGTTCCGTCTGCTAGAGATGGACCGCTTGGACAAGATCGGGTCGGACCACTTCCCGATGTGGTTCGTCCTCGCCATGGCCGAGACCGAAGCCGCCGAGAGCGACCCCGAAGAAACCGACCCCGAAGAAGAGCGGGAAGCCAAGAATATGATCAAAGAAGAACGGAAAAGAGACCGCGACCCCATCGGCAGCGATTGGGAAGACGAGGAAAACTAACAATTTGCCGTAGGGGCAATTTTACCCCTTGTACGAATCCAAAAACGGCGTATGTGGCGCGTTACAGACGCCAACGCACGCGCCTCTGGCCGGTCAGTTCCCACTCTGACTGACCCGCGTTTATGTAGCGACGGTAACGTCTCTTGAAACGACACGCGGGGAACCAGCCCCACCTGCTCTTTGGAGATGACCATGAATGCTACAGTCCCCGGCGCCCTGCGCGCCGCACCGTTCTTTCACGCCGACCCGGCTGCGGCCTATATCGCCGCCAACAGCTTTGACAAGCCGACGCTTGTGATCAGCCGTGACCGCGTGGCCGCGCAATATGACGCGCTGCACAAAGGTCTGGGCGAGGCGCATATCCATTACGCGGTGAAGGCGAACCCGGCGCCCGAGATCATCCGTCTGCTGGTCAAGAAAGGCTCCGGCTTCGACGCGGCTTCGCGGGCCGAGATCGAACTGTGCCTGAGCCAAGGGGCGAAGCCCGAAAACATCTCTTTCGGCAACACCATCAAACGCGCTTCGGACATCGCTTTCGCCCATTCGGCGGGGGTGACGCTCTTTGCGGCGGATAGTGAAGCCGAGTTGGACAAGATCGCCGCCCATGCGCCGGGCGCGCGGGTCTATCTGCGGCTGATCGTCGAAAACTCCATGGCCGACTGGCCGCTCAGCCGGAAATTTGGCTGTGCCGGTTCGGCGCTGCCCGCGCTGCTGAACCACGCGGTTGCCGTGGGCCTCGTGCCCTTCGGCCTGTCCTTTCACGTCGGCTCTCAAACCCGCAAGGCGGAGTTTTGGAACCCGGTGCTGGATCAGGTGGCCCCGTTGTGGCACGCCGCCCGCGCGGATGGCCATGACCTGCAACTGCTGAACCTCGGCGGCGGTTTCCCCGCGTTCTACGGCGAAAACATCGAAGCGCCGCGCGCCTATGCCGCGGCCGTGATGCGCGCCGTCAAAGCCCGCTTTGGCGATGAGCCGCAGGTGATGGCAGAGCCGGGCCGTGGTCTGGTGGCCGAAGCCGGGCATATCGCTGCCGAAGTCATGCTGGTCAGCCGCAAATCCGCGGATGATTTGCACCGCTGGGTCTATCTGGATATCGGTCGTTTCTCGGGTCTGGCCGAAACCGAGGGCGAAGCGATTCGCTATCAGATCGTCACCCCGCATGACGGGGAAGAGACCGGACCCTGCGTTTTGGCCGGCCCGTCCTGCGATTCGGCGGATATTCTTTACGAAAAGCGCCCTATTCACCTGCCTTTGGCCCTGCGCGATGGCGATAAAGTGATGATTCGTGCTTGCGGAGCCTACACAAGCTCTTACAGTTCGGTTGGGTTCAACGGATTTCCGCCGCTTGATGTGATCGTGCTCTGACAGCACGATCTGCGTCGCCCCGGAAAAGGGCCGTCTGCTTTGGGAGGAGCGGGCGGCCCGCTTTGATTCTGGGGGTTAAAGCGACTTGCGCGCCTGCATCGCGGCGGTGATCGTCCCGTCGTCGAGGTAATCCAACTCCCCGCCGATCGGCACACCTTGGGCGAGCGACGTCAGCCGCACGCGGTCTTCCAATTGATCCGCGATGTAATGTGCCGTGGTCTGCCCGTCGATCGTGGCGTTGAGCGCGAGGATCACCTCGGACACCCCTTCGGTATCAATCCTGTCCACGAGGCGCGGGATGCGCAATTCCTGCGGGCCAATGGCGTCAAGCGCCGAGAGCGTGCCGCCCAGCACATGATAGCGCCCTTTGAACACGCCGGAGCGTTCCATCGCCCAGAGGTCGGCCACGTCTTCGACCACGCAAAGCTCTCCGTTCGCGCGTTTCTCGCTGGTGCAGATGTCGCATATGTCGGCGGTGCCGACGTTGCCGCAGTTCAGACATTCGCGTGCCGTGGCGGCGACGGTCTGCATCAGGTCGGACAGGGGCGTCAGCAAAAGCGCGCGTTTGCGGATCAGGTGCAGCACCGCCCGCCGGGCCGAGCGGGGGCCAAGGCCGGGCAGTTTCGCCATCAGCTCGATCAGGGCGTCAATATCGCGGGTAGAGCTCAAGAATGGCACCTATGGGCGTTGAAAGAGGGGCGGGACCGGCCCGCCCCACCGGGATCAGAAGGGCAGTTTCATGCCCGCGGGAAGGCCCATGCCTTCGGTCAGCTTGCTCATCTCGGCCTGTGCGCGTTCCGAGGCTTTGCTCTGCGCGTCTTTGATGGCGGCGAGGATCAGGTCTTCGACCACTTCTTTCTCGTCTTTGTTGAAGATCGACGGGTCGATATCCAGCCCCTTCAACTCACCCTTGGCGCTACAGGTCGCTTTGACGAGGCCCGCACCGGACTCACCTTCGACGGTGATGTTGTGCATCTCCTCTTGCAGTTCGGCCATCTTGCCCTGCATTTCCTGCGCTTTTTTCATCATCCCGGCCATATCGCCGAGGCCGCCTAATCCCTTGAGCATCTGGGTCTCCTTGTTGCGTTGTCGTTTATATGTGGCGCGGGGGCCGGGGGATCAACCGTCCTCGAACGGATCCCATTCGTCTTCGACTTCGGGCAGCGCCTCTGCCGTGGCAGCAGCGGCGATGTCTTCGGGGGTGCGGATCGCGGTGATCCGGGCCTTGGGAAACTGCGCCAGCACTGCCTGCATCATCGGGTGGTCCTCGGCCTGTTTCTTCAGCGCCAGTTCACGCGCATCGCGGACCTGCGCGATGGTCTCGGCCCCGCCCTCGTTCACCAGTGAGACGGCCCAGCGGTTACCGGTCCAGAGTTGCAGTTTCTGCCCCAGCCGCTGCGCCAGATCGCGCGGCGCGTCGTCGGTGGGGACAAATTCTATGCGACCGGGCTGATAGGCAGCCAGTTGCACGCAGGTTTCCACCTCAACCAGCAGTTTCACGTCGCGGTTCACGCGGATCAACTCGACGACATGTTCGAATGTCGGAAAGCGGGCCAGCGCAGCGTTGAGGTCTTGCGCCAGTGCCGTGGTCTGCCCCTGCGGGCCGGGGTTGGAGGCCATGCGCTGCTGCGCCTGTTGCACGGCCTGCGCGCCGGTGCTGCCTTGCGTGGCACCATTGCCACCGCCGCCGCCACCACCACCGACAGGGGCAGGGGGCGGGCTGCTGTTTTGCAGCTTGCGCACCAGTTCCTCGGGCGAGGGCAGGTCGGCCACATGGGTCAGACGGATCACGGCCATTTCGGCGGCCATCATCGCGTTGGGCGCGGCTGCGACCTCGTCCAATGCCTTGAGCAGCATCTGCCAGAGCCGCGTCAACACGCGCATCGGTAGGGTCTCGGCCATCTGCTGGCCGCGGGCACGTTCCTCAGGGGCGATGGTGGGATCTTCGGCGGCATCGGGCGTGATCTTCACGACCGAGACCCAATGGGTGATCTCGGCCAAATCGCGCAGCACCGCCATCGGGTCGGCCCCATCGGCATATTGCGCCGAAAGTTCGGTCAACGCGGCCCCTGCATCGCCGCGTAGCACCATGTCAAAGAGGTCCAGCACCCGGCCACGGTCGGCCAGCCCCAGCATGGCGCGCACCTGTTCGGCCCCGGTCTCGCCCGCGCCGTGGCTGATCGCTTGGTCCAGCAGCGAGGTGGCGTCGCGGGCCGAGCCTTCGGCGGCGCGGGTGATCAGCGCCAGCGCGTCATCGGTGATCTCGGCACTCTCGGCGGTGGCGATCTTGCGCAGGAGCGCGATCATCACCTCGGGCTCAATCCGGCGCAGGTCGAACCGCTGGCAGCGCGACAGCACCGTCACCGGCACCTTGCGGATCTCGGTGGTTGCGAAGATGAATTTGACGTGTTCCGGCGGCTCTTCCAGCGTCTTAAGCAGCGCGTTGAACGCCCCGGTCGAGAGCATGTGCACTTCGTCGATGATATAGACTTTGTACCGGGCCGAGGCGGCGCGATAATGCACCGAATCGATGATCTCGCGGATGTTGGCGACGCCGGTGTTCGATGCCGCGTCCATCTCCATCACGTCGACATGGCGGCCTTCCATGATGGCGGTGCAATGTTCGCAAACGCCGCAGGGGTCAGTCGTCGGCCCGCCGTTGCCGTCCGGCCCGATGCAGTTCATCCCCTTGGCGATGATCCGCGCCGTCGTCGTCTTGCCGGTGCCGCGAATGCCGGTCATCACAAAGGCCTGCGCGATCCGGTCGGCGGCGAAGGCGTTTTTCAGCGTGCGCACCATGGCGTCTTGGCCAACGAGATCGGCAAAGGTTTCGGGCCGGTATTTGCGGGCCAGAACGCGGTAGGCGGATGTATCTGTCATGGTGCCCCAGATCGGATTCGGTCAAGGCCGTAAACTATGCGCTCCGCGCCGTGGCGTCTACCGTGCTTGCGGAAAGCTCAGAGCATCCAGAGGATCGCGCCGACCCCGGCTGAGGCAAAGGCGAGGATCGCCGCCAGAACCTTCATGCGGCTGTGGGGCTGGGCATTGGCGTGATGGTCGCTCAGCCGCCTTTGGGTTTTCGCCGCCGACGCCTGCGCGGCCCAATAGACGTAGAGCGCGGCTAAGATGAAGACCGAGGCCACGGCTTTCGCCACCCATGTCGGCTCGAACTCACCGAAAACGGCGCGCAGACCGATGGCCACGGCGACGGCGGCCATGCCGGTGCGCATCCAGCCCGCAAAGGTGCGTTCATTGGCGAGAATCGTGCGGTCCTCGGCCCAGTCGGTGCGGTCTTCGGCTAGGTCATTCTTATCACTCATTGAACCAAACTGCGCCTTGCGCGTTCATGTGGCAATAGGCTTTGACAAAACGAGGGACGGTTCATGCGGTTGGGTGGAATTGGGCGGAGCAAGAATGTCATCCGACGCAGTGGAAAGGCCGGCAAGGCGGGGGGGCTTGGGTTGGTCGGCGTCTTGGCAGTAATGGCCATCGGCTATTTCACCGGCATCGACGTGACGCCGCTGTTGACCGGCCAAGGCGGCGGTCAGGTCCAACAGTCCCGCCCGTTGAGCGACAGCGAAGACCCGCAGGTCGATTTCGCCGCCCGTGTGCTCACCACGACCGAGCAGGTCTGGAGCCGTATTTTCCAAGAACAGCTGGGTGAAACCTATACGCCGCCCAAGCTTGTGGTCTTTGAGAATGTGACGCAAAGCGCCTGCGGCGGGGCCTCGGGCGCGACGGGGCCGTTTTACTGTCCGGCGGACAATATGGCCTATCTCGACACCGCGTTTTTCCGCACGTTGGACCAGCGCCTTGGTGCCGGGGGCGATTTCGCGGCGGCCTATGTGATTGCCCATGAGGTCGCGCACCATGTCCAGAACGAGATCGGCGTTCTGCCGCAGGTGGCCCGGATGCGGCAGCAGTCTTCCGAGGTTGAGGCGAATGCCCTGACCGTGCGGCTTGAACTGATGGCCGATTGTTTCTCGGGCATCTGGGCCTCGAACGTCGAAGGACTGATGGAGAAGGGTGACCTTGAAGAGGCGCTGAATGCTGCGCGGATGATCGGGGACGATCATCTGCAGCGGCAGGCCGGTCAGGTGCCGCAGCCGCATACTTTCACCCATGGGACGTCAGAGCAGCGCGCGCGTTGGTTTGAGCGCGGGTTTGAGAGTGGCCAGATTGCGGCCTGCGATACGTTTGAGGCGGATCGGTTGTGAGGCGGTGCCCGTGGTCCCCACGGGCGGGGCATCTCGCCTCTCGAATGCATCATTTATTAAGAGAAGCTACCCCTCTCATCGCTTCTGCGAAGCGACTGCCGGGGCGTCGCATTGCTGCGCAATGCGACGGTGGTGAGAGGCTGATAACGACCCAAGCGGGGCTCGTTACGGCTGCTTCCTTCCGGATCTGACCGGGTTGGCGAGGCGCTTGCCCGCACCAACCTCTCAAGGCCCATATAGGAGGGCATGGAGCGAAGTGCAAGCCTCACAAGCGGATCGCGATTTGGGCGAAGCCCGAGGCGGTCATGCCGCGCGGGGTGGGCGACAGATGGGCGATGTCTTGTAAGAAGGGCAGGGCCTCGGGCGAGGTATAGAGAACCGCCTGCGCCCCCGCCGCATCGAAGCGCCATGGCGGCGCGTCGGACCATGGGCACGCCTGCGGCGTAGCGAGAGCGGCAATCAGCGCGTCTGCCAGCGGGAGCGGGCTGCGCAGGGCGACGTCATCCTTCGCCGTGCGGTCAAACCCGCCGCCCCCCGCCGCGCGGAACTGGCTGGTCGCGAGTAGAAACTTCTGGTCTGGTCTCACCGGTGCCCCTTGCCATGACAGCGCAGTGATCCGCCTGCCGCGGGGGCGACGTGGGTCTATTGCATAGCTGACGCCAAAGATCGTGTCACAGTGGAATGGCGGGCGGCAGGGATCGAGTAACGGACCATCGGCACTGCCGAGCGGCGCAAACACCTCCGCCGCTTTCTCCAGCCGCCGCCGCAAGTCGGCACCGGTGAGGCGCAGCGCCCAGATCGCATTTTGATAGGGGACCAGCCCGGCGATATGTCGGCGTTGCACCGCGCCCGGCGGAATATGCAGGAAATGCCCCGGTCCACCGCGCCCGCCTGCCGTATGTGCTGCCGTGGCCGCGAGGATTGGGAGTTCGCTGTCCGCCGTGCCCGCGACGCCTTGGCGGATCACCTCGGCCTGCGCGCGGGCGCTGAGTGCATCGATGGGGGTGGGCATGGCGAGGGCAAAGTAGTTGTGCAGCGCGGTGTCGGTATGGCCGACCACCTCCTTCAGATGCCTGCGCACGCCGATGTGGCTGACCCGCGCGGCCCTTAGCACCATTGGGTCGGCCAGAGTTTGCGCGCTGTTGTCGCGCAGGTGGCTTTCATGACCCGAAACCGTCCAGGCCCCTCGCGCGTCCCGTTGAAGGGCCAGATCCAGCACCGCCAAGTCAGACCCGCCAAACCCCGGCATCGCAGCAGGGCGGTCGGATAGCGTGCCCGTCTGCGTGTCGACCCCGTCACGCGGGCCATGATCCTCTCCGGGAAAACGAAGGTGGGTGTGGCCGGTGATCACCGCATTGATGCCTTCGATCTGGGCGAGCGCGCAAATGTCTTCCTCGGCGGTGATCTCTTCTTTCTGGGCAATGCCCATATGGGCCAGCAACACGGTCAGGTCGGCCCCCTCCGCCCGCAGCGTTTGGGCGGCAGCACGCAGGCTTTCGAGCGGACAGGTGATCTCGGCCTCATTCTCCAAAACCTCGCGGTTCCAGATCGCGGTTCGGCCCGGCAGGACCGAAAGCAGGCCCACCCGCAGCCGAGAAGAGGGATGCCCCGCAACGGCAGGCAGCAGACACGAGACGACGGCCCAACGGCGCAGCGGGCCGGGGTCGGTCAGATGCAGATTGGTCGAGATCAACGGCATGTCCAGCGCCCCGGCCACAGCGCGCAGATAGGGCAGCCCATGGTCAAGGTCGTGATTGCCCAAGCCCAGACCGTCATAATGCAGATGGTTCACACAGGCGACGAGCGGATGCGTATGGGTGACCGGCATCTGCGCCAGTTGATCGCCCAAGGCATTGCCCTGCAACAGATCGCCATTGTCGAGCAGGATACAGGCGGCCCCCTGTTCCGCCGCCTCTGCCCGGGCGGTGCGGATCAAGGTGGCGATTCCGGCCAGCCCGTGATGGCCCACCGAACGGTCGCCCACATAGTCATGCCCCACGATCTGCATATGCAGGTCCGTCGTGGCCAGTATGCGCAGACGTGCCTCGGCCGGGATGCCACCCTCAGGGGGAACGACACCGGTCGAGGCATATGTGCTGCGCCTGTTCACCGAAAAGGTAAGTACTCGTTAAATTTTGCAACTTAAAGATGTTTTGATATGACCAGATTTCAACCGATCTGGCAAGGGGGCTTGGGATTGCCATTCTCGCATGCGCCGTGGCATGGCTGGGCAAAACGCCAAAAGCCTGTATCGGGCCTGTATCGGGAGAGCGCCATGCGTCACGCGGAGACGGTAACCTTTGGAGGCTCGGCCCTTGATCGGGCGGGGGAGATACGTGGCAATCCGGAAGCCTTGGCGCAGCTGCGCGCCGACCCGGCGGCCCGGGCGGTGGTCTTTTGGCGCGGCAAGCCGCTGATCGCGCCCGAACGCCCCGCCGCTTTGGCGCGATTGGCGATGGATCACCCCGTCTTGCAAGAGGCCGAAGGCACGGCGATCTTGCTGGGGCGCGAGGATGGGGCGCCGCGCTTTGCGGTGGATATCTCGGGCTGGGAACCCCCCGATCTGGATCAATCGCAACTGGGCGCGTTCCTTGACCCCAGCGAACAGCGCCATCCACTGTTGGGCGATGACATGGCCTTTGCCGAGTTGCGCAGGGTGATGACATGGCTCGATCCGCGCGATGCCGAACTGGCCGCCAGCGGCAAGGCGATCCTCGGCTGGCACGAGACCCACCGCTATTGCGCGCGCTGTGGCAGTGCCACCGATCTGGCGCAGGGCGGCTGGCAGCGGGTCTGCCCCGACTGCGGCGGCGCGCATTTTCCGCGCACCGATCCGGTTGTTATCATGTTGATCACCCACGGCAACTCCGTGCTCATGGGCCGTTCCCCCGGTTGGCCCGAGGGGATATATTCGCTGCTGGCTGGCTTTGTCGAGCCGGGCGAAACGGTAGAGGCCGCCGTGCGGCGGGAGGTTTTTGAAGAAGCGGGCGTGCCGGTCGGCGCGGTGAGTTACCTCTCCAGCCAGCCATGGCCCTTTCCGGCGTCTCTGATGCTGGGCTGCGCAGGCGAGGCGCTGAGCCGGGAGTTGACCATCGATCCGGTTGAGATTGAAGACGCGCTTTGGGTCACCCGCGAAGAGATGATGGATGTTTTCGCCGGAAGCCACCCGCGCCTCTTGCCCGCCCGTCGCGGTGCCATCGCGCATTTCTTGCTGGAAAACTGGCTTGCGGATACACTGACCTAATACACCGTCCTTACGGGCCCGGTCAAAGCGGCGGGGGTGGCAAATGCGAGCAGAAGAATTGGAACGGACCGAATGAAATTCTCCACCAAAGAAGACGTCGAAGCGCCGATCGAGGCGGTCTTTGACATGTTGTGCGATTTTGAAAGCTTTGAGCGGGCGGCGATGCGGCGCGGGGCCGAGGTGCAGCGCGCCGATGCCCTGCATCAGCCCGGCGTCGGGATGACATGGAAGGCGGTCTTCCCCCTGCGCGGAAAGCGGCGCGAGTTGACGCTTGAGATGGTGACCTTTGACCGGCCCAACGAGATGGTGATCGACAGCATGTCGCAGGGGTTGGCGGGGCAGATGTCCTTTGAACTGATGCCCCTGTCGCGCAACAGCACGCGGGTTCTGGTGGCGCTTGAGGTCAAACCGCTGACCCTTTCGGCGCGGCTTTGGGTGCAATCGCTGAAACTGGCCAAGACGACATTGACCAAGAAATACAAAGACCGCGTGGCGGAATATGCCCGTGGAATGGAAGAGCGCTACGCCGGCGGCGTCAAGGTCTGAGCCTGCGCGCCCCGCCTCACATCCCGGTCGGCGCGCCCCGGCCGGGATGGGCGGGGTAGGCGCCGAGAATTTCCAGCTTGTTGGTGAAATACCCCAGTTCATCCAGCGCGCGTTTCACCGCCGGGTCTTCGGGATGACCTTCGATATCGGCGTAGAACTGCGTCGCGGTGAACGACCCGCCGACCATATAGCTTTCCAGTTTGGTCATGTTGACGCCATTGGTCGCAAAGCCCCCCATCGCTTTGTAAAGCGCGGCGGGGATGTTGCGCACCTCAAAGACAAAGGTGGTCAGCATCCGCTCGGCCCGGCGCGAAAGGTCGATCTTGGGCGCCATCAGCAGAAAGCGGGTGGTGTTATGGTCCATATCCTCAATATCGCGGGCCAGCACGGTGAGGCCGTTGATCTCTGCCGCGACCTCGCCTGCCAGCACGCCATCGGTGCTGCCCTCGGTCGCGGCCAGTTCGGCGGCGGCCCCGGCGGAATCGGCGGCGGGCTCAGAGGTGATGCCATGCTGCTGCAAAAAGCTGCGCGCCTGCGGCAAAAGCACCAGATGCGCGCGGACATGTTTGATGTCTTCCAATGCCACGCCGGGGCGGGCCATCAGGGCGATGCGCACCCGCACGAAGGCTTCGCCGATGATATGCAGCCCGCTTTCCGGCAACAGGCGGTGAATGTCGGCCACCCGGCCATAGGTCGTGTTCTCGACCGGTAGCATGGCCAGTTCCGCGCGGCCCTCGTTTACGGCCCGGATCACGCCTTCGAACGATTGGCAGGGCACCGGTTCCATGTCGGGGCAGGCCTGAAGGCAGGCCTCGTGACTATAGGCGCCAAGGGCCCCTTGGAAGGCGATGCGCGGCGTGGTCTGGGCGGTCATGGATCGTATCCTGCTGCAAAAGGCGCGGAGAAGGGCAATTGGTCGCGGTAACTACACCTTGCCTGCGCCAAGGGAAAGCAATAGATACGCGGGCAACGATGCCAAGAACCATGGCCCGCCCATGGTGCCAATACCAAGTGATGGACCCTGACGCATGTTCGATACAATGACCCTGACCAAAATCGCAGCCGGCGTATTCGGCGCCTGGTTGGTACTTCTGCTGGGCAAATGGGCGGGTGAAGAGATTTACCACGCCGACGCACATGGGGAAGCGTCCTATGTCATCGAAGTGGCCGACGCCGGTGGTGACGATGGCGGCGAAGAGATCGATTTTGCAGCCGTGATGGCCGAAGCCGATGCCGACAGCGGGTCGAAAGTGTTCCGCAAATGCGCCGCCTGCCACAAGGTCGACGGGTCCAACGCTGTTGGTCCGCACCTCGACGGTGTCGTCGGTCGCGATATCGCCTCGGTTGACGGTTTTGGCTATTCCGGCGCGCTGACCTCGCTCGAAGGGGATTGGACCCCGGAAGAGCTGAGCGCTTTCTTGGAAAGCCCCAAAGGCTACGCGCCCGGCACCACCATGGGCTTCGCCGGTCTGCGTAAGGTCGAAGACCGCGCCGACGTGATCGCTTACCTGCAAAGCGTTTCCAACTGATATCCCGCGCCATCGCGTGAGAGAAAGCCGCCCTCCGGGGCGGCTTTTGCGTTTGGGCGGGGCGGAACGTCTTATCCCCGGAGGTGTTGGGCCATGAAACGTCCACACCGAAAGGAGACGCGCCATGCAAAGCCACAAAACCACGGTCGATGGAATCGAAATGCGGTGGGAAGAGATGGGGGCGGGGGAACCCGTGATCCTGCTTCACGGCATTCCCACCTGTCCCGCGCTTTGGCGGGATGTCGCGCCCAAGATCACGGGCCGTCGGGTGCTTGCTTGGGAGATGCCGGGCTATGGGGCCTCAATCCCGCAGGGCGAGGGCCGCGATATCTCGGTCGCCAAACAGGCGGACTATCTGGTCGCTTGGATGCGCGATCTGGGCATCACGCGCGCGATCCTCGCGGCGCATGACCTCGGTGGCGGGGTCGCGCAGATTGCGGCGGTGCGTCACCCTGAGATGGTCAGCGGGCTGCTTTTGACCAATGCGATCAGTTATGATTCGTGGCCCGTCCCGCTGGTCAGCGCGGTGGCCAAGACCGGCGGCGTGGCGAAACATGCGCCCGATGGCTCATTCCACCAGTTGCTGAAGATGATGTTTTCGAAAGGGCATGAGACCGACGCCGCCGCCGAGGCGGCCTTTGACGCCCACGCCCCGCATTACGCGCAGCACGGAGAGGCCGAAGCCTTTGTCCGGCAGGCGCAGTCGCTGGACGTGGAAGACACGAAAGCCATCGCGGACAAGCTGCCCACCCTCAACATCCCCGCGCGGATCGTTTGGGGTGCTGCGGATGACTTCCAAAAGATCGAATATGGCGAGCGGTTGGCGAAAGACCTGAATGCGCCCCTGCGCCGGATCGAAGGGGGCAAGCATTTCACGCCCGAGGATCACCCCGAGGTGCTGGCGGATGAGATCAACGCGCTGATCCGCATGGTCGACGGGCAGTGATTGGACGCGGGGCGCGACATCGGGCGCGCCCCGTTTCGACTTTACTAAGCGGCGATCACCGGGGCGGTGGCATTCGCGGCGGCAATCCCGCCGATGTCGCAGCGCCAAGCGGGCAGGCGGATGACGGCGCGGCTTTGGCCCGCTTCCACATGCACCTCGAAATCCCCACCGTGCATTTCGATCAGTTTGCGGGTCAGCGGCAGGCCAAGGCCGAGCCCGCCCTTCGTGCTCCGATGCTCCATCATGCCGCCGACGACGAAGGGTTTGTAAAGCTCGGCCAGATCGACGTGCTCATCGAATGAGCCGTTGTCGATGATCGAAATCTCGATATTGCCCTCGGCGTCCTTGAACGTCTCCAAGGCGATCTCACTGCCGCCATGCAAGACGGAGTTCAACACAAGTGCCGTCACCGCCAATTCGATCTGGTCGCCGTCGATATGCATTTCCTCAAGCGGAAGACTGTCGCGCAGCGTGATGGTCTTGGCCGTCGCATCCGTGGTGGCGAAGTGCAGGGCGGAGACCGATTGCAGAAGGTCGCTCAGGTTGCATTTCCGCTCATTCAGGCGCAGCTCGCCGGTGCTGACATTGCTGTAGGAAATGATCGTCTCGATCAGGGCGCTCAGATGGTCGACAGACCGGCGGGCCGAGCGGATCAGCAGCGGATTGACCCCCTGTTCGGCCTTGGCCTCCAACATGCGCAGACTGCCGAAAAGAACCGTCAGCGGGGTGCGGAGTTCGTGGCCCACCAGCGTCAGGAAAGTGGCTTCTGCGCTGTTGTCGGCCTTTTGCTCGGACGCGTCCGGCTGGCAGCGTTCAAGGGCCGCGACCACCATGCGGCCCATATCTTCCAACAGGGCGATCTGCTTCTCAGAGGGCGCCTCATGCGGTTGCAGGTCCAGCGCGCACAGGCTGCCGAAGCGGTGGCCCGACGACAGGATCAGCGGCACACCGCAGTAATAGCGCGCCTCGGGGCCGCCCTCGGCGACCATGGGGTGACGCGCGAACCGGGGGTCTCTGCTGAGGTCTGGTACCACCAGCGGCGCGTCCGACATGATTGTATGGCTGCAAAACCCGGTATCTTTCGGCATCGGCCCCAGCGGGTAGCCGACCACGGATTTGTACCATTGGGTATCTGCCTCTACGACGCTGATATGCGCGATCGGACAGTCAAGCAGGCGGCGCGTGGCCTCGCAAATGGTGTCGAACAGAGCTTCGTTCTCGGCGGTGAGGCCGGGCACATCGAAAACGGCGCGCAGACGGGCTTCTTCGTTAAAGGGAATCGGGTAGGTTCTCATGTTCGGCTCCAGTTTACGCATCGTTAACCTGAGTGAAGAATCTGTTAACTTTAGGGCGAGAAACGGGCCGGGCCGCGAAGATACAGGGGCGGCGGCTACACATTGTCGCGAGTGGGGGCGGGGGAAACCGCCAATCCGCGGGGCATGCTTTGCGGTGGACCGCCCGTGCGGGGCAACCTTACATATTCGCAACTTGTATCTTGGCGTCGCACAGCGTTAGCCTAGATGACGCCTATCCGGACTACGCCACGCCAAGGAGTGACCTATGCCCCGTGCCCAGACCCGCGCCGCGACCCGTCCTTCGGTCATTGATGACCTGCCGCTCTGGCTCGCGACGCTGACGCTGATGGTGGCGGCCCTGCTGGCCGGTGCCGCCGCGGCACAGGAGCAGAAGATCATCAAAAGCCACGGTTATTCCTTTTACGGCGATCTGACCTATCCGGCGGATTTCGAGCATTTCGCCTATGTGAACCCGGATGCCCCCAAGGGCGGGGAAATCTCGATCCCCTTCGTCGGCACGCTGGATTCGATGAACCCCTATTCCGGCAAGGGCCGCGCGCATCTGTTCTCGATCTTCGGTTTCGAGAGCCTGTTGGGGGAGGCACCCTCGGGCGAGCCGCTGCCGGCGGATGTCTATGGCGAGAGCTACTGCCTGCTCTGCGAAAGCCTCGAATACCCCGAGGACAAGTCCTGGGTCACCTTCCACATGCGCCCCGAGGCGACGTTCTCGGACGGCACGCCGGTGACGGCGCATGACATCGTGTTTTCGCACAACCTGCTGCTGGACGAGGGATTGAAGTCCTACGCCGACGCGGTGCGCAAGCGCATCCCGAAGGTCGAGGCGCTGGATGATCACACGGTCAAATTCCACTTCGCCGACGGCATCTCGCGCCGCAGCTTGATCGAGACGGTGGGCGGCGTGCCCGCATGGCCGAAACATTGGTTCGAGGAAACCGGCAATACCCTCAAGGACAGCTGGATGGACCCGCCCCCCGGATCCGGCGCCTACATGGTCGAAAGCGTCGATCTGACCAAGCGCATCGTGCTGAAACGCAACCCGGACTACTGGGGTAAGGACCTCCCGATCAACCGCGGCCGCATGAACTTTGACCGCATCCGGTTGGAAATCTTCAGCGACGACACCTCGGCTTTCGAGGCCTTCAAGGCCGGCGAATACACCTTCCGCGCCGAGGGGGACTCCAAGAAGTGGGCCACCGGCTACGACTTCTCCAAGGTGAGCGATGCGGCCATCGTGAAGGCCGAATTGCCTGACGGCTCGCCCCCCACGCCCTCGGGGATCATCTTCAACTTGGGCCGCGAGACGCTGCAGGACCGCCGCGTGCGAGAGGCCGTGGCGCTGATGTTTAATTTCGAGTGGACTAACGAGTCGCTGCAATACGGGCTGTTTAGTCACCGCGCTTCCTTCACGCAGGACACGCCGCTGATGGCGCAGGGCGCGCCCGAGGGGGCGGAGCGGGCGCTATTGGAGAGCCTCGACGATCTGGTGCCAGCCGAATTGCTGTCTGAGCCTGCCGTGGTGCCGCATACCTCCGACCCCAGCCGCCTGTTGGATCGCCGCAACGCGCGGCGGGCGTCCAAGCTGCTGGAAGAGGCAGACTGGACCGTGCAGAACGGGATGCGCGTCAATGAGGCAGGTGAGCCGCTGCGGCTGAATTTCCTGATGAATTCTGCAGGCTCGCCGACGATCTCAGCGGTGATCGAGAATTTCGTGAACAACCTGACCTCCATTGGCATCGACGCCCGGCTCGAGAAGGTCGACAGTTCGCAATACACCGCCCGTGAGCGCGACCGCGACTACGACATGATCTACGACGCCTATGCCGCCTTCCTCGGCACCGGCACCGGTCTGGCACAGCGCTACGGCTCCGAGGCGGCGGAGTTCTCGCTCTTCAACCCGGCAGGCCTCGCCAGCCCGCTGGTGGACGCGATCATCGACGCCTCCTTGAATGCGGAGACAGCCGAGGAAGAAGACGCAGCTCTGATGGCGCTCGACCGCGCGTTGCGGCACGAGTTCTTCATGGTGCCCACGTGGTATAACGACAGCTATTGGGTCGCCTATTACGACCAATACGACCACCCCGAGATCCCGCCCTATGCCTTGGGCTATCTCGATTTCTGGTGGTACGACGAAGAGGCCGCCCAGCAGTTGCGCGCCTCGGGCGCGTTGCGGTAAGGCGACCACATGGGTGCCTATATCCTCAGACGGCTTTTGCTGGTGATCCCGACCTTGTTCGGCATCATGCTGGTCAACTTCGCGCTGGTGCAATTCGTGCCCGGCGGCCCGGTTGAACAGGCCATCGCTCGTATTCAGGGCGGTGGCGACGTCTTTGGCGGCTTTGCCGGGGGCAACAACGATGCCGGGGTCGATACCATGGCCCGCGGGTCCGACAGCACCTATGTCGGCGCACGCGGCTTGCCGCCCGAGTTGATCGAGGAATTGGAGAAGGAATTCGGCTTCGACAAACCCCCGGTGGAGCGGTTCTTTCACATGCTATGGAACTACATGCGGCTCGATTTTGGCGAGAGCTATTTCCGCGCCATCAGCGTGATCGACCTGATCAAGGAAAAGCTGCCGGTCTCGATCACGCTAGGTCTCTGGTCGACGCTGATCGCACACTTGGTCTCGATCCCCTTGGGCATCCGCAAGGCGGTGCGCGACGGGTCGCGGTTCGACACGTGGACCTCGGGCGCGATCATCGCGGCCTATGCGATCCCCGGCTTTCTCTTCGCCATTCTGTTGCTGGTACTCTTTGCCGGCGGCTCCTATTGGCAGATATTCCCGCTGCGCGGCCTGACTTCGGATAATTTCGACAGTCTCAGCCCCTTGGGCAAGGTCGCCGATTACTTCTGGCACATCACCCTGCCGGTGCTGGCCTCGACGATCTCGGCCTTCGCCACGCTGACGCTGCTGACCAAGAACAGCTTTCTGGACGAGATCAAGAAGCAGTATGTCATCACCGCTCGCGCCAAGGGCCTGTCCGAGAGCAAGGTCCTCTACGGCCATGTCTTCCGCAACGCGATGCTGATCGTGATCGCGAGTTTCCCGGCGGTCTTCATCTCGGTCTTCTTTGGCGGGTCGATCATCATCGAGACGATCTTCAGCCTCGACGGGTTGGGGCGCCTCGGTTTCGAGGCCGCGGTGGCGCGGGACTATCCGATCGTCTTCGGCACGCTCTTCATCTTCGGCCTCATTGGCCTCGTGGTCGGCATCCTGTCTGATCTGATGTATGTGCTCGTCGACCCGCGCATCGACTTCGAGAAGAGGGAAGGCTGATGGCGCTGTCTCCGCTGAACCAGCGCCGTTGGCGCAATTTCACCGCGAACCGGCGCGCCTATTGGTCGCTGTGGATCTTCGCGATCCTGTTCGGCATTTCGCTGCTGGCCGAGTTCGTGGCGAACGACAAGCCGATCCTCGTCAGCTACCGCGGCGAATATTACACGCCGATCTTCAACTTCTACCCCGAGACCGCCTTCGGCGGCGATTTCCAGACCGAGGCCGCCTACCGCGATCCCGAGGTGCAATGCCTCATTGCCACCGGCGGGCTGGACCTCTGTTTCGACGATCCGGAGGGTTACATCCTCGACGCCGAGGATGGCGAGATCGAGGGCGAGACAATCGAGATAGGCTGGGCGCTCTGGCCCGTCATTCCCTATTCCTACAACACGGCCGTCGACCGCCCCGGGGCCGCACCCCTTCCGCCCAACGGGCAGAACTGGCTCGGGACCGACGGCACCAAACGCGACGTCATGGCCCGCGTGATCCATGGTTTCCGCTTGTCGGTGGTCTTCACCCTGATCGTGACCGGGGCGGCCTCGCTCATCGGCATCCTCGCGGGCGCGGTGCAGGGGTTCTTCGGCGGCTGGCTCGACCTCATTTTCCAGCGCATCATCGAGATCTGGTCTTCGACCCCGTCGCTCTACGTCATCATCATCATGTTCGCCATTCTGGGCCGAAGTTTCTGGCTTCTGGTCGTGCTGCTGGTACTGTTCTCATGGACTGCATTGGTGGGCGTGGTGCGGGCCGAGTTCCTGCGCGCACGTAACCTCGAATATGTCCGCGCGGCCCGGGCGCTCGGCGTCGGCAACGGCACCATCATGCTGCGCCACATGCTGCCCAACGCGATGGTGGCTACGCTGACCATGCTGCCCTTCATCATCACCGGCACGATCTCCACGCTGGCGACGCTCGACTTCCTGGGCTTCGGCCTGCCGTCCTCGGCCCCCTCGCTGGGTGAGTTGACGCTGCAGGCCAAGCAGAACCTTCAGGCGCCGTGGCTCGCCTTCTCGGCCTTCTTCACCTTTGCCATCATGCTGTCGTTGCTGGTCTTCATCTTCGAAGGCATCCGCGACGCGTTCGACCCTAGAAAGACCTTCTCGTGACCGCGCTTTTGGACGTCAAAGACCTGCAAGTCTCCTTCCGGCAGGACGGTCAGCTGATCCCGGCGGTGCGCGGGGTGAGCTTTGCCGTGAACCGGGGCGAGACCGTGGCGCTGGTAGGCGAGAGCGGCTCGGGCAAGTCGGTCTCGGCGCTGTCGACCGTGTCGCTGTTGGGCGAGAGTGCGGAGGTGAGCGGATCGGTCACCTACAACGGCCAGCAGATGATCGGCGCCGACGACAAGCTGTTGCGCGACGTGCGCGGCAACGACATCTCCTTCATTTTCCAAGAGCCGATGACCTCGCTCAACCCGCTGCACACGATCGAGAAGCAGCTGGCGGAATCGCTGGCGTTGCATCAGGGGCTGCAAGGGGCCGAGGCGCGGGCGCGGGTGCTGGAACTGCTCCAGCAGGTCGGCATCAACGACGCGGAAAGCCGCATGGGCGCCTATCCGCACCAGCTTTCGGGCGGACAGCGGCAGCGCGTGATGATCGCCATGGCACTGGCCAACAAGCCCGACATCCTGATCGCGGACGAGCCGACGACGGCGCTCGACGTGACCATTCAGGCCCAAATCCTCGACCTGTTGAAGGATCTGAAAGACGAGATGGGCATGGGGCTGTTGTTCATCACCCATGACCTCGGCATCGTGCGGCGCATCGCCGACCGGGTTTTCGTGATGCAGAAGGGGCTGGTGGTCGAGGAAGGCCCGACGGCGGAGATTTTCGACAACCCGCAGCACCCCTACACGCGCAAACTGCTCGGCGCCGAGCCCACTGGTGCGCCCGCGCCCGTGGCCGAAGATGCGCCCGAAGTGCTGCGCACCAACAACCTCAAGGTCTGGTTCCCGATCCAGAAGGGCCTGCTGCGCCGCACCGTGGGCTATGTGAAGGCCGTCAACGACACCAGCCTGTCGATCCGCGCGGGCGAGACCCTGGGCATCGTCGGTGAAAGCGGCTCGGGCAAGACCACGGCGGCGCTGGCGATCATGCGGCTCATCGGCTCCGAAGGGGAGGTGACCTTTCGCGGAGAGGACCTGCGCAAATGGTCCACCAAGAAGCTGCGCCGGCTGCGCGCCGACATGCAGATCGTCTTTCAGGACCCCTTCGGCTCGCTCAGCCCGCGGATGACCTGTTTTCAGATCATCAGTGAGGGGCTGGCGATCCACAAGATCGACAAGGGGCGGGACAAGCGCGAATTGGTGGCCGAGGTGATGGCCGAGGTCGGGCTCGATCCCGCCACGATGGACCGCTACCCGCATGAGTTTTCCGGCGGTCAACGCCAGCGCATCGCTATCGCCCGCGCCATGGTGCTGCGCCCGAAACTGCTGGTTCTGGACGAGCCGACCTCGGCACTGGACATGACCGTGCAGGTGCAGATCGTTGATCTTCTGCGGGATTTGCAGGCGAAATACGGGCTGGCCTATCTCTTCATCAGTCACGATCTGAAGGTGGTGCGGGCGATGTCGCACAAAGTGATGGTGATGAAACGCGGTGACGTGGTGGAATATGGGGACGTCGACGCGCTTTATGACAATCCGCAGACGGAATACACGCGGAACCTGTTGCAGGCGGCAGGGTAAGCGGGCGTTGCATTTGCGGAGAGGGTAGGGGGGCGCTGCCCCATCGCGCCGGGGGCGCGATTCCCCCGCGGTATTTTTAAAAGGATGAAGTTGGTTTGGGCGGGGCTTTGGCCGCCCGGTGGTGGTTTAGCCTTCGCTGGGGCCGATCATGAAGCAGCTGACGTTGCGCGCGGCCAGACGGCGGCAGGCGAGGTCGGCGCTTTCGCGGGACATGCCGAGGAAGTTCGCGTCAAAGCCTTGTGGGCGGCGCACGACTTTGCGCAGCGTGCCATCGAGGGTCGACATTTCGGCCAGGGCGGTTTTCAGCAGGACCTTCTCGGCGGCGTAGCGGCTGGGGAAACGGCCCACGTTCACGCCCCAGTGGCGCCCGCCGGAGGTGGAGACGCGGGTCACGATCTCTTGCTCTACCGCCTGTTGTACCGCCAGCGTCACGTCCTTGGGGCGCGGTTCGGGGCGGGGAGAGGCTTTGGCGGCGGCGATGACGACCTCGGCCTCATTGGCCTCTGGGGTGGGCGCGGCGGCGGGCGGGGTTGGTGCCGTCTCAACCGCTTCGCGCAGCGCTGCTGTGATATCGCTGTTGGAGACCACGCTGGTTGCCTCGGGCGCGGCGGCGGTGGCCACGACCACGACGTCGCTGCGGGGGCGCAGTTGCGGGCGTTTGGAGGTGGTGACGGCGCCGACGAGGCGGATCGTTTTGCCTGCGGCGCCGGGGGCGGTTTCCACATCGGCGTAGACGGGCGGGACCGGTTTGCGCAGCGGCGCGGAGGAGGGCGCGCGGCGGAAGCCGAGGTCCATAAGCTCGGCCACTTTGGCGTTGCGCGAGGCGGTGGATTTGCCGCCGAAGACGGTCACGATGATGCGCTCATTGCCCCGTTCGGCCGAGGCGGTGAGGTTGAAGCCGGCGGCGCGGGTGTAGCCGGTCTTGATGCCGTCCGCCCCTTTGTAGGACCCCAGAAACCGGCGGTTTGTATGGGAGACCTTGCGCACGCCTGCGTCGGCGGTGATGCGCGAGAAGAGGTTGTAGTATTGCGGGTAATCATAGAGCAGGTGGCGGCCCATGCGGGTCATGTCGCGGGCGGTGGAGAGGTGGCCGCTCTCGGTCAGCCCGTGCATGTTTTTGAACGTGGTGCGCGTCATGCCAAGCTGTTTGGCAGTGCGGTTCATCCGGCGGGCGAAGGCGGCCTCAGAACCACCGATGGCCTCGCCGATCGCGGTGGCGGCGTCATTGGCGGATTTTACGGCGGCGGCGCGGATGAGATAGCGTAGGGCGATCTTTTGGCCCGGGCGCATGCCCAATTTGCTGGGCGGCTCGGAGGCCGCGTTTTTCGAGATCGTCACTTGGGTATCGAGAGAGATTTCCCCCCGTTCGACCGCTTGGAAGGCGATGTAGAGGGTCATCATCTTGGTCAGGGAAGCCGGGTGCAGGCGGGTATCGGCATTCTCGGCGTGGATTTCTTTGCCGGTGCGAGCGTCGATGACATAGGCGGCGTAGGGGGCAGCGATCGCGCTGAGGGGCAGGAGAACCAGAACCCAGAGTGCTGCGAATAGAAATAGCCCGTAACGGGCCGGCTGAATGCGCCGAGCCTTCATATTTGCCTGCCTTTTACTGCCTCAGGCCGCCGATTTCTGGCTGACCATTTATTAATTGGTTCAAGGCTAGCATAGGACGCCGCATCGCGGAAGCCGTCGAATCCAGTGAATAGGGGAAAAAGGGGCGGATCTCTCCTCCAATATGTAGAGGCTTGCACACATCAACCCACTATAAGCGCGAATAAGGCAAGAATTGGTCATAAATTGGCCTGCAGTGCGGCATTTGCGGCGATGTGTCAGGGCGACTCAGGCGCGGGGGCGAGTCACCCTGACACGATCTTTTCGATCGTTTCTGGGAGGCCTGAGAGGTCGCTGATCTCGGCGAAACGGGGGGAATTGGTTGGCGCTTCGGCATGTTCCATTGCCCATGTGAGGTTGTGAGGCACATAGACGCCCCAGCCGCCTGCCGCGATCATCGGGCGCACGTCGGAGGCCATCGAGTTGCCAACCATCAGCCCCCGTTCGGCACCTTGGCCATGCTGCTCAAAAATGTGGCGATAGGCGGTTTCGGTCTTGTGAGAGACGATTTCGACCGCGTCGAACCTGTCGCGCAGGCCCGATTGGGCCAGTTTTCGCTCTTGGTCCAACAGGTCGCCTTTGGTCACCACGATGAGCCGGTAGTTGCCGCGCAGGTTTTCCAGCACGTCCTCGACATGGGGCAGCAATTCGATGGGATGGTCCAGCATCTCGCGCCCGGCGGCAAGCAGATCGCTGATCACCTCGGCGGGGACCTTGCCCTCTGTCACCTCGATCGCGGTCTCGATCATCGACAGGGTGAAGCCTTTGATTCCATAGCCGTAATGCGGCAGATTGCGCCGTTCGGCCTCCAGCAGCCGGGCCATCAGGTGGTCGCGTTCACTATGTTCGGCGAGAAGGGCTGCAAAACGGTCGTGAGAGAGTGCAAAGTAGCGTTCATTATGCCACAATGTGTCATCCGCATCGAAACCGATAGTGGTGAGTGCCCCGCCCATATGTGCTGCCTCTTTCCTAAATTGGTTCAGGGGTTATATAGACGGCTGCACGACGAACAAGCTCTACCCCCAGCCGCAGGAGCAGCAATGCACCGTGACGACGTGAAAGCAGATTGGACGATCCAGCCCGCAGGCCGGTCCGCGCCGGGCGCGTGGATGATGGCCGACGGCCCCAAGGATGACGACGACAGCGAGTTGCTGACCAAGACCCGCCCCAAGACCAAACGCCCGCCGCTCTACAAGGTGATGTTGCTGAACGACGATTTCACCCCGATGGAATTCGTGGTGCATGTCTTGGAACGTTTCTTTGGCCTGAACCACGCGCAGGCGTTCGAGATCATGTTGACGGTTCACAAGAAGGGGCTGGCCGTGGTTGGCGTCTTTAGCCACGAGATCGCGGAGACGAAAGTCGCGCAGGTGATGGATTTCGCCCGGCGTCACCAGCATCCGCTGCAATGCACCATGGAAAAAGAAGAATAACACGTGATTGATCCGCGACTGGAACTGGCCCTGAACGGCGGTGGGCTAGACCTGCCCGAAACTGGGGTGATCGCTGTTTTTCAGCCCCCTGTGGATGCGGATTTGGCCGGTCTTCCGCCCGAGCGTTGCAAGATCATTCACGACTTCAAACCTGCCTATGACGCATGGACGGCGCGGGGCTATCAGGCGGCGCATTCGATCGAGGGGCGCTATGCTGCGGCCATCGTCTGTCTGCCGCGCGCCAAACATGAGGCCCGCGCTTTGGTCGCTCAAGCTTGTGCTGTGAGCGATGGGCCGGTGGTGGTCGATGGGCAAAAGACCGATGGCGCGGATTCCATCCTGCGCGAGATGCGGGCGCGGGTGACGGTGCAGGGGCCGATCTCCAAGGCGCATGGCAAGCTTTACTGGATCGACGCGGGCGCGAGCGATTTTTTCACCGATTGGGAGGCTGGCCCGGCCCAGACCGAAGGCGGCTTTTGGACCGCGCCGGGGGTGTTCTCTGCCGATGGGGTCGATCTGGCCTCGGCGCTTTTGGTGGATGTGCTGCCCGATAACCTCGGGGCCGAAGTGGCCGATCTGGGGGCGGGCTGGG
Organism: Sulfitobacter sp. 1A13368; assembly: GCF_043557275.1. Taxonomy (NCBI): domain Bacteria; kingdom Pseudomonadati; phylum Pseudomonadota; class Alphaproteobacteria; order Rhodobacterales; family Roseobacteraceae; genus Sulfitobacter; species Sulfitobacter sp. 1A13368. The sequence goes on from NZ_JBIFFR010000005.1 coordinate 260,420, forward strand.
GGTTCCTTTCAGCGCATGTTCTGACGCGGCCCAAGGTGAAGACGGTGCATTTGGTCGAGGCCGGGCATATGGCGTTGGAATGTGCGCGCCATAACGTGACCGATGACCGCGCCGTGTTCCATTGGGAGGATGCCACCGAATGGCAGCCGCCGCACCGGATGGATACCGTGGTGATGAACCCGCCTTTCCACACAGGCCGCGCTGCCGAGCCGCAGATCGGTCAGGCCTTTGTCGCCGCGGCCGCGCGGATCCTTTCGGGGCAGGGCGATCTGTGGATGGTGGCCAACCGGCATCTGCCCTATGAGGCGGAACTGAAGAAACGCTTTGCTCAGGTGGCCGAGCTTGGAGGCGATGCGCGGTTCAAACTGTTCCACGCCACACGCCCGCTGACCCGGCGCCGCTGAGCCTTAAGGGGGTATCCCGATGTCATTCTCGATCTCTGGTAAAACAGCCATCATCACCGGCGCGGCGGACGGGATCGGCCTTGCTATCGCGCGGCATCTGGCCGACCGGGGCGCCAATGTGATGTGCGCCGATTCCAACGAGAAAAAGCTGATGGAAGAGTTGGGCGACACGCCGGACGACGGCAATATCCGCGTCTTTGCCGGTGATCTGCGCCAGCGGCTGACCATCGCCAACCTCGTCTCGGCCACGATCGACGCCTATGATCAGGTCGATATCCTCGTGAATGCCTCGCGGCAGGTGATGCCGACCGATCCGCTGGATGTGGAGGATGGCTCGGTCGAGACACTAATGCAGCAGAACCTGATGACGGCGCTGCAACTGTCACAGCAGGTGGCGCGGCGGATGATCAAACAGGCCGAGAGCCAGACCGAGGGGCAGGTGGGGTCGATCATCAACCTCAGTTCTATCGCGGCACAGCGCCACCAGCCGGATATGATGGGCTATGCCATCGCCTCGGCGGCGGTGCAGCAGATGACCCGCTCTCTAGCGCTGGTGTTGGCGCCGCGTCGGATACGGGTGAATGCGATCTCTTTCGGTTCGGTGATGAGCGCGTCCCTCCGCGCTGCCGTGGCCGAAAACCGCGATTGGCGCGACGACATCCGCGCGCATACGCCGCTTGGCCGGATCGCCGGGCCGAATGAGCTTTGCGAGGCGGTGCAATTCCTCGCCGCTGAAAGTTCGGGCTTCATGACGGGTGAGATCATGACCATCGACGGCGGGCGCACCCTGCTCGATGTGGTCTCGGCCCCCGCGCATTAAAGCGGAGGCAGCAGTTTTCTGCGGCAAAAGTGAAATCATCCAGATTTCGCCCTTGACCCCAATGCCAAGCTGCCTTATCCGACGCGCCACGGCGTTATAGCTCAGTTGGTTAGAGCGAACGACTCATAATCGTTAGGTCCCTGGTTCAAATCCAGGTAACGCCACCATCCCCCCCCCCCTTTGTTTCAGATGAACATCCGGCGTCAGCGCTGCTGCGTGCGCGCCGCGCTTGGGTTGCGCATGGGGCTGGAAGGGATAGAAGATAGCCCATGCCCCGCGCGGGTTTGAGCAGATGAAAGCAGCCTTATGACCACGGAAAACTTCGTTCACGAGATCAATGTCACTTGGGGCGATTGTGACCCGGCGCAGATCGCCTATACCGCGCGGCTGCCCTATTTCGCGCTGGACGCGATCAACGCATGGTGGGAGGCGCATTTCGACGGTGATGGCTGGTTTCAGCTTCAGATCGACCGCAATATCGGCACGCCTTTCGTCAACCTGTCGATGGATTTCCGCAGCCCGGTCACCCCGCGGCACAAGCTGATGTGCGAAACCTACCCAACACGGCTCGGCAATAAATCCATCACCTTCGGCATGAAGGCGCGGCAGAATGGGGTGCTGTGTTTCGAAGGGTCTTTCACCTGCGTCTTTACCATCGCGGATGTGTTCAAAAGCCAATCTGCGCCCGAAGAACTGGCTCGTGTGATCAAACCTTTGGTCCGCGCCGACCTTGCCTGAGGCAATTGCGCCGCGAGCAGTTGAAGTTCTCCCGATTGCAGCGTCTTATCGCGCTGCACATCGAGGGAGACGAAGATGACGATCAGGACTGCGGTAATCGGATTGGGGATCATGGGGCGGCGCATGGCCGAGAACATGGTGCTGCACCCTGACTTCACGGTCACCACCATGTGGGATCCCGACCCCGCGGCCTGCGCCGCCGCGCAAGAGGTCGCGCCGGAGGCGGTTGTCTCCGCCACGGCGTCCGAGGCGATGGCCGATGTCGATCTCGTTTACCTTGCCTGCCCACCCGTGCCGCGCAAAGCCTATGCGCTTGAGGCCGCAGCGGCGGGCAAGGCGATCTTCCTCGAAAAGCCGCTAGGCGTGGACATCGCCGAGAGCCGCGCCTTGGTGGCCGCGTTGCAGGCCGCAGGCGTTCCGGCGGCGGTGAATTTCACACAAGCGGCGGGGGCGGCGCTGACCGATCTGACGCGGTCGATCCGTGAGGGCGCGCTCGGTGATCTTTGCGGCATCGACATCATCGTGACCTATCCGGCTTGGCCCCGCGCGTGGCAGGTCGATGCCGATTGGCTGCGCTTTGCCGCTGAGGGGGGCATGACGCGCGAGGTGATCTCGCATTTCCTGTTCCTGAGCGAGCGGGTGTTGGGGCCGCTGACCCTGCAGTGGGCCCATGCGGAATACCCCGATGACAAGCTCTGCGAGACCCATGTGGCAGCGCGCTTGGTCAATGCCGAGGGCTTACCGGTTTCGATCCTCGGCTCTGTCGGCGGCGCGCAGCCGGACCGGCAGGAGGTGACGGTGAAAGGCGCGAAGGCCAGCCGCCGCATCTCGGAATTTTCCATCGATACCGTCTCGACCGGTGAGGATTTCGCGCCGACCAGCGACGCCCTCGCCGACACCCGCGCCACCAGCCTCAAGGCGCAGCTTGACGACATGGCGCTGCTGATGGCGGGCAAGGCCAGCCGTCTGGCCACGCCAGAGGAAGCGCTGCGGGTGCAAGAACTGATCGAAGGCATCTTGGCCAACCGGGGGGTGCAGTCATGACCGCCACGCTGCAATCTTCGCCCGAGACCTGCCATTGGGGCTATTTCGAGGCCAGCCGCCCGCCCGCGCTGACCATCCAAAGCGGGGAAGAGGTGATCATCAACACCGTCTCAGGCGCGCCCAATTGCCTGCCGCCCGAGGGCTTCCACGTCCCGCCCGAACTCTACGACATCCACAAAGCAGGCCCGCCGCCGATGCCGGGCCATATCCTGACCGGGCCGGTCGCCGTCGAAGGCGCGATGCCCGGCGATGTGCTGAAGGTCGAAATCCTTGATGTCGCGCTGCGGCAGGACTGGGGGTATAACTTCATCCGCCCCTTGGCAGGCACGCTGCCGCAGGATTTCCCCGAGACCTATCACAGCAATATCCCGCTGGATGCAGAGCGGGGCGTCGCCCGGCTGCCTTGGGGGCTGGAGCTGCCCTTGGCCCCGTTCTTTGGCGTGATGGCCGTGGCGCCGCCGCCCGAATGGGGCCGGATCGCCACCATTGAGCCGCGCAAACATGGGGGCAATCTTGACAACAAGGAACTGGGGGCGGGCAGCACGCTTTACCTGCCGGTCTTCAACGAAGGGGCGCTGTTTTCCTGCGGGGATGGGCATGGCGCGCAGGGCGATGGCGAAGTCTGCGTCACGGCGATTGAGACCGCGCTACAGGGGCGTTTCCGTCTGACCGTGTTGAAGGACCGCGCGCTTAGCTATCCGCAGGCCGAAACGCCGAGCCATGTGATTACCATGGGCATGGCCCCCGACCTCGACCGCTGTGCTGAGATGGCCCTGCGCGAAATGATCGCATTGGTCTCTGCACGCGCGGGGATCAGCCGCGAGGATGCCTATGTGCTCTGTTCGCTGGCGGGGGATCTGCGCATCACCCAGACGGTGAACCGTGAAAAGGGCGTGCATATGATGATGGCGAAAGAGTTGATCGGCGTTTAACTGCGCCGCCGCGCCAAGAAAAAGGGCCGCATCGCTGCGGCCCTTTCGCGTGTCTAGCTAGCGGCAGATCACTCTTCCGCCCAAGCCATCCGCGCCGGGTGGTATTCGAACCCGATGTGATGCGCGGCACCCACCAGCCCCTCGCGGGTGTGGTTGTAAAGCGAACGCCAGTAAGGCTGGATCGTGACGCCATCGTCTTGCAGCATCTTCTCACCCTTCGCCATGATCTCGCGCCGTGCTTCGACATCCGCCGTGGCCAGCGCCTCAGAGAGCAAGGCGTCGAATTCGGGGTTGGCATAGCCGAACTCGTTCCACGCCTCGCCCGAGCGGTAGGCCAGCGCCCAGATTTGCACGCCCAGAGGCCGCGCGTTCCAGTTGGTGGAGGAGAAGGGATATTTCACCCAGTCGTTCCAGAAGGTGGAGCCGGGCAGGATGGTGCGTTTGACCTTGATGCCTGCGTCGCGCAGTTGGGCTGCCACGGCATCGGTGGTGTCTTTGCGCCATGCATCGTCGATCGAGAAGAGCTCATGCTCGTAATCCGCCATGCCCGCCTCTTCCATCAGCGCGCGGGCGGCTTCGGGGTCGGTCTTGGGCGGCTCGACTTCAGCGTATTCGGGATGCATCGGGCCGACATGGTGGTTCTCGGCAACGATCCCGCGCCCGGCATAGCCCAGTTCCAGCAGCACGGCATTGTCGACCGCGAGTTGCAGCGCGTTGCGCACGCGCTTGTCCTCATAGGGTTTCATGCCATCGACTTCGGCCAATTGGTTGGGGCGGATCACGATGGTCGCCGCCGTGGCGATCTCATTCTCGACCCAGCCGTCAAGCGTGCTCATCACGTCGATATATTCGCCTTCCATGGAGTAGAAAGCGTCGACCTCTTCGGCCTCGGCCGCGGCGATCCATGCGGAAGGATCAGTGCCGTAGTCGATATATTCCAAACGATCGATATAGGGCCCGCCAAAGACTTCAGTGCCCCACCATGTGTGATCGGGGTTCTTCACCAGCACGCTTTTCACGCCAACTTCGAGCGACTCGGGCAGGTAGGGGCCGGTGCCTTTCGGGTTTTCCAGCATCGTGTCGGGGTCGAACCCTTCGGGCGTGATGGCGGCGGGGTAGTCGGCCATGCCGGGGATCAGCGTGATGTCGGATTTGGGCAGCGTGAGCTTGACGGTGTGGTCATCCACCACCTCGATTGCGCCCTCGATGGCCTTGCCGGTTTCCTCATCCACCAGCGTGGCGAAACGGCCCGCCATGGAGTTGCCTTCGAGCGACTTGTCGCACCAGCCTTCGATGTTGCGCGCCACGTCCTGCGCGGTGAAGGCGGTGCCGTCGTTCCATGTCACGCCCTTGCGGACGTTCAGCGTGTATTCGGTGGCGTCGTCGTTAATCTCCCAACTTTCCAGCAGGCCGGGGGTGAAGGTGCCGTCATTCTCCCAGATGGCGAGGTATTCCAGCCAGCCGCGGCTGAAATTGGCGATCTGCGACCAGTCATAGGTGCGCGGGTCTTTCAGGGCACGCACCTCCATCTGCATCCGCACGGTGCCGCCTTCCTTGAGGTTGGCATGGGCCGCCGCACGCGCGGGTGCGGCCATGCCGAGCATCCCGTAGGCTGTGGCGGACGTGGCCCCGAAGGCGCTCGCAATCGCCAGAAACTCGCGTCTGCTGACGGGGTCTTTCTTGGCGTTCTCGGCTGATGTCAGCACGGATTGCGGCAGCGGTTTTCCGGTGCGTGTCAAAAATTCCATGATTTTCCTCTCTGTTGGTGCGTTGGGCGGGCCATCGCGGGTCCCCACTTTTCACGGTGGGGCAGGTGATGCAGTTGACCTGCTTTTGTCGCCTCTTGAGGTGGGCGCGGGGTGTTTAGTCTGCCGATCAGGCGCGTTGCGTCAAGCCTGTCGCGGGAAGTTGAGCAGCAAGCTAGCGCAGGAAAGCGGCCCGGCAAGCGCGGGCATGGCGGAAAAGTGCTGTAAGACTGGCGGGTTAGGCCAGATCGCGCGCGGCTTTGAAAAGCGCCGCAAGCCGCGCCGGGTCGCCGAGTTCATTGGCCAGCATCAGAACCAATCGGGCGTTGAGGGCGTGGCTTTCCGCCTCGGTCAGCCCTTCGTGGGCGGCCATGAGGGCGGCATAGACGCTGTCGCCCTCGGCGCCGAGGTTGTCTTCGAGGATCATGCGGTGGCTCCTTTCGCACGGTCAATGGCGCGGGCAATCGCGGCGCTGTCGGGCCGGTCGAAGACGGCGCAGACATGTCCATCGGGGCGCAGCAGATAGAGGAACCCGCTTCCATAGCGCCGCTGCGCGTGGCCGTCCTTGCCTTGGAAGCAGGGGTAAGCATCATGGGTTTGATCGATACCGATCCGGGCAAGGCCGGGGAGGGCGGGGGCGGTGATCTCGCCTGCGGCGAGGAGGGTGAACTGGCCCTGAACCGCGCCCAACAGCCAGCAATCCCCCGCAGGCCCGACCAATGGCGCGTCGATCAATGCGCTGCCGGGGCGCAGGGGCGCGTCGCCTGCGGTTTGTAGCGGGCTATGGGCCAGCGTGCAGGGCTGCGACAACCGGCCTGAGTTAATCAGTTTGCGCGCGAAAGGGTGCTTTGCTGCAAGGGTCAGTACTTCGTTGCGAAACAGGGTCTTGATAGGGGATTTCGGCGTCATGAAATTGGTCGCACGGGCGGAGTTGCGCATGTTCTCATCCGCGCCATGGCCGCGTTCGAAGTCATAGCTCTCAATCAGGCTTGGCGGCGCTTCGCCCTGCACCACAGCTGCCAGTTTCCAGCCAAGGTTGTCGACATCCTGCACCCCGCCATTGCCCCCCCGCGCCCCGAAGGGGCTGACCACATGGGCGCTGTCGCCGACAAAGATGACGCGGTCATGCACGAACCTCTCCAGTCGTGCGCAGCGGAACTTATAGACGCTCATCCAATCCAGCCGGAACGGCGCATCGCCCAGCATCTGTTTCAGGCGGGGGACGACCTTCTCTTCGGTCGCCTCGGCCTTCGGGTCGGTCTCTGGCCCCAGTTGCAAGTCGATGCGGTAGATGTTGTCGGGCTGTTTGTGCAGCAGCGCGGACTGGCCGTTGTGAAAGGGCGGGGCGAACCAGAACCACCGCTCGGGCGTGTCATGGTCGCCGAAGGGGGAGGTCTCCATCTCCACATCGGCGATGAGGAAATGTTCGTCAAAGGTTTGCCCCTCGAAGGGCAGGTTCATCCGTTTGCGCGTGGCCGAGCCTGCGCCATCGCAGGCGATGTACCAGTCGGTCTCAAGCCGGTAGGGGCCATCCGGCGTCTCGACCGTCAGTTCAACATGGTCGGCGTGGCCCTTGTGATCGGTGACCTTGTTGAGAAAACGCAGGTCGATCAGATCGGGGAACTCCTGCGCGCGTTCAATGAGATACTCTTCGACGTAATATTGCTGAAGGTTCACGAAGGCCGGGTATTTATGCCCCGGCTCAGGCAGCAGGTCGAAGTTATAGACTTCCTGTTCCCCGTGAAACTGGCGGCCCACTTTCCATGTCACGCCCTTTTCCAACATGCGCTCGCCGATGCCGAGCCTGTCGAAAATCTCCAGCGTCCGTTTCGCCCAGCAGATCGCGCGCGAGCCGAGGGAGACGACGTTGTTGTCATCCAACACGACCGATCTGACCCCGCGCAGGGCCAAGTCCACGGCCATCGACAGGCCGATAGGGCCAGCACCTACGATCACCACCGGATGCCGCGGCTCGGGCGCGGTCAGGCCGGGTGGGGGGCTGTAGGGGAAGGGGGTGTAGGCATAGGCCATGGCGGTATCCTCAGAGAAAGGCGCGCAAGAGCAGCAGGGCCAGCAAGGCCAGTGTCACCAGCGCCACCCGGCGGCGCGCACCGCGGTATTCGGGCGCCCGCAGCATCTTTGACCAAACCTGCGCCGTGTCGCGCAGCCCGGCGTAGGGCTGCCCGCTTCGGCGTGCCGCATGGCGGCGGTGCTCCATCACTAGCGCGAAGACCAGATAGAACCAGAGCGCCAGCGCCAAGACGATCAGGGCGGGAAGAAGCGCGGGCAGGGACATCAGTCCGACAGCGCCTCCCACATCTCTTTGTCGCGCGCCGCCGTCCAGATGCGCGGCGTGTCGATGTCCAGCGCCTCGTCATAGGCGCGGGCGACGTTAAAGGGCAGGCAGTGCTCATAGATCGCATAGTCGCCGAACTTGGGGTCGCATTCGGCGCGCACGGCGTCCCATGCCTCTTTCAAGGTGCCGCCACGCAGGGCCACGCGGGCCGCCGGGCGGTAGGTGGAGCGGACGAAGTCGGCGGTGCTGTCAATCGCGGCATTGACCATCTCGCGCCCCACCAGCGCGTCGCCCCGGCCCGGCGCGATGGCGTCGAGGTCGAAGGCGCGGATGCGTTCCAGCGTGGCGGGCCAGTCGTGGAAATGCCCATCGCCGCAGTAGCAGGCGGAATGGTATTCCACGATATCGCCGGTGAACATGACGTTCTGGTCCGGCACATAGATCACCGCGTCGCCCGCCGTATGGGCGCGACCCAACTGCATGATGTCGACCCGGCGCTTGCCGAGATAGACGCTCATCCGCCCGTTGAAGGTGGTGGTGGGCCACGTCAGCCCGGGGATGCTCTCATGGCCTTCGAAGAGACGGGGGAAACGCTCGAATTCACTGTCCCAATCCTCTTGCCCGCGTTCGGCGACCATGGCGCGGGCCTTCTCGGACATGATGATCTGCGGCGCACCGAAGGCAGAGGCCCCGAGCACGCGCACGGCGTGGTAATGGGTCAGCACCAGATGGCTGATCGGCTTGTCGGTGACCGAGCGGACGCATTCGATGACCTTATTCGCCAGTCGCGGTGTCGCCTGCGCTTCGATGATCATCACGCTGTCGTCGCCGATGATCACGCCGGAGTTCGGATCACCCTCGGCGGTGAAGGCGTAGAGCCCCTCGCCCACCTGGGTAAAGGAGATTTCCTTTTCGGTCATGTCGCCTTGTGATGCGAATTGCTTGGCCATGTGTTGTCCTTCTGTCTTGCTTCGCCAGCGCGGATGCGCGGCCTGTTCAGGAAAAGTCGATTGCCGGGCGGACCTTGCCGGTGCAGGCGCCGAAACCCACGCGAAAGCCATCGCCCTGTGCGTGGCCGGTGAGGGTCAGCGTGTCGCCGTCTTCGACAAAGCTGCGGGTGCTGCCGTCTGCGAGGGTGATCGGCTCCTTGCCGCCCCATGACAGTTCCAGCAGCGACCCGCGCTGCGATTTCTCGGGGCCGGAGATCGTGCCGGAACCGAGCAGATCGCCCGCGTTCATCGCACAGCCGGAGGAGGCGTGATGCGTCAACTGCTGGGCGGCGGAGTAATACATCTCGCGGTAGTTGGTGCGGGCGATTTCTTCGGCCTCGCCGCCCTCGGGCTGGAGCATCACCGACAGGTCGATATCATAAAGGCCGGGTTTGCTTTCGCGCAGGTAGGGCAGCAGGTCTTTCTCACGCTCCGGCGTCGAGGTGCGGAAGGGCTCCAACGCGTCACGGGTCACGATCCACGGAGAGATCGACGTGGCGAATGCCTTGGCCTGAAAGGGGCCGAGCGGCTGGTATTCCCACGCCTGAATGTCCCGCGCCGACCAGTCGTTCAGCAGGACATAGCCAAAGATCATCTCATCCGCCGCGTCTATGTGGATCGGCTGGCCCATCTCGGTCGAGGTGCCGACGATCGCGCCCATCTCCAACTCGATATCGAGTTTCTGGCAGGGGCCGAAATGCGGCGCTTCGGCCTCGGGGGCTTTCAACTGGCCGTTGGGCCGCGTGATCTCGGTCCCCGAGACGACGACGGTGGAGGCGCGGCCATTGTAGCCGATGGGGATGTGCAGCCAATTCGGCGGCAGCGCGTTCTCGGCCCCGCGAAACATAGTGCCGACATTCGTGGCGTGATGCTTGCCCGCGTAGAAATCCGTATATTCGGAAACCATCATCGGCATGTGCAACTGCGCGGCCTCCATCGGCACCAGATGGGGCGCCACAACCGCCTGATCGGGCGCATCGGCGCTGAGCAGTTCGATCAGCCGGGAGCGCAAGGAAGCCCAAGCCGTGGGGCCAAGGTCCATTACATCGTTCCAATAGGGCACATCGAACACCGGCTCTTCGGCGAGGGTGATCAGCCCCTCTTCCTCCAGCGCGGCCATGTCCACGATCTGATCGCCGATGGCCACGCCGCAGCGCGCCTCAAGCTGATTGGTCGAAAAGACGCCGTAGGGCAGGTTGTTCAGCGGGAAATCGGTGGTGGCCGAATTGGCGCTCTCCACCCAAGAGGTCATCAGGGTCATATTGGTCCTTTCGCGGACAGCGGTCACTTCTTGCCCGGGGTGCCGTCGAATTTCTTCTCAAGGCTCTCCCAGCAGTCGATGTAATCGTCCTGCAACGGCGCCTCGCGGGCGGCAAATTCGGTCAGATGCTGCGGGAAGCGGGTCTCGAACATGAAGGACATCGTGTTGTCGAGCTTATGGGGTGCTAACTCGGCATTCGACGCGCCCTCGAAAGCGTTCCGGTCCGGCCCATGCGGCAGCATCATATTGTGCAGGCTCATGCCGCCGGGAACGAAGCCCTTGGGCTTGGCGTCGTACTGACCGTGGATATTGCCCATCAGCTCGGACATGATGTTCTTGTGATACCACGGCGGGCGGAATGTATCCTCGGCCACCATCCAGCGGTCGCGGAACAGCACGAAGTCGATATTGGCGGTGCCCTCCACGCCCGAGGGCGCGGTCAGCACGGTGAAGATTGACGGGTCGGGGTGGTCGAACAAGACCGCGCCCACCGGGCAATAGGTGTTCAGGTCGTATTTCACCGGTGCGTAGTTGCCGTGCCATGCCACCACGTCGAGCGGCGAATGCCCGATCTTGGTCTCATGGAACTGGCCGCACCATTTGATGGTGACGGTGGAGGGCACCTCGCGGTCCTCGAAAGCCGCCACGGGGGTTTTGAAATCACGCGGGTTCGCCATGCAGTTGGCGCCGATCGGGCCGCGCGCGGGCAGGTGGAACTTCTGGCCGTAGTTCTCGCAGACAAAGCCGCGCGCGGGGCCGTCCAGCACCTCCACCCGGTAGACCAGCCCGCGCGGAATGATGGCGATCTCCTGCGGGGCGACGTCCATGACACCCAACTCGGTGCAAAAGCGCAAGCTGCCCTCCTGCGGGACGATCAAAAGCTCGCTGTCGGCAGAGTAGAAATAGCTGTCCACCATGCTTTCGGTCACCAGATAGATATGGCTCGCCATGCCGACTTGGGTGTTCACGTCGCCTGCCGTGGTCATCGTGCGCATGCCGGTCAGCCAAGTCAGCGGCGTGTCGGAATGCGGCACCGGATCCCAGCGGTATTGGCCAAGGCTGGTTACATCCTGCGGCTGATGCGGCGCGGACTTCCAATAGGGCAGGTCGATCCGCGTGTAGCGCGACGAATGTTTGACCGAGGGCCGGATGCGGTAGCACCACGTTCGCTCGTTCTGATGAGAGGGCGCGGTAAAGGCGGTGCCGGAAAGCTGCTCGCCATAAAGCCCGTAGTTGCATTTCTGCGGGGAGTTCATGCCCTGCGGCAGGGCACCGGGCAGGGCTTCGGTTTCGAAATCATTGCCGAATCCCGGCATATAGCCCGGATGCGTGCCCGATGTGGTGGCCGCGGTTGTCATCGTCGATGGCTTGGACTGGCTGGTCATCTGTGCCCCCTTGCAGAATCTGTTACAAGCGTAATAGTTGGATTTGTAACTAACAAGCGGCGCAGCATGGCGGACGGTGACTTTCAGCTTCAGCATTTCCTGCCCTACCTGCTGAACCAAGCGGCGGAGGCGTCATCGCTTGAGTTTCAGCAGATCTACAAAAGCCGCTATGGCATGCTGCGCACCGAATGGCGGGTCTTGTTCCACCTTGGCCTCTATGGGCAACTCACGGCAAGCGAAATCGGCCAGCGCGCGCGGATGCATAAGACCAAGATCAGCCGCGCCGTGCACCGCCTGACCGAGCGCCGCTTCGTCACCCGCAGCCGCGACCCAGAGGATCGGCGGGTAGAGCATCTGTCGCTGACCCGGCAGGGCCAAGCGGCCTATGACGATCTGCGCGCCGTGGCGCAGCGCTACAATGCCGCGCTGATGGATGCGCTCGACCCTGCCGAGGCGGCGGTGCTGCGGCGGGCGCTGCTCAAGCTGTCGGATGTGGGACAGGGGGGCTTTACTTAACCCGTGGAAACCGCCACCGATGGCGCATGACCGATCAGACCAAAGGCCTCCTGCTCACCTTTCTTGGGGTGATGTGCATCGTTCCCGAAGCGCTTTTCGTGCGCGTCATCGACGCGCCGATGCTGACGCTTGCCTTTTGGAAGGTGACCCTCGTGGGCATGGCGATCGGCGCGGGCCTGCTGCTGGCCCAAGGCACCGCCCCCTTCCGCGCCCTCAGCCGCGCCGGATGGGCGAGCGCGATCTACATCGGCGGCGTGGCCTGCGCCGGGGTCGGCTTCGTGCTGGCCGTGCGCCTGACCTCGGTCGCGAATGTGGTCTTCATCCTCGCCTCGCTGCCGGTCTTTGCCGCGATCTATAGCCGGGTCTTTCTGGGCGAGCCGATCAGCCGACGCATGTTCTTTACCATCGCGGCGGTGCTTGCCGGGCTGGCCGTGATCGCCTTCGGCTCGGGCGAGACCGAGAATGCCTCGCGCGCGGGCGATCTGCTGGCCTTGTCGATCTCGGCCATCTTCGCCGGAGCGCTGACAGCGGCGCGCCACGCGCGCGCGGTGTCGATGGTGCCGGCGGTGGCACTTGCCTATCTGCTGGCCGGGGCGGTGCTGCTGCCCGTGGCGCAGCCGCTGCACATGCCCACCGCAGAACTGCCGCAAATGCTGCTCTACGCGGCGTTCATGGCCGCCAGCGCCGGGCTCATCGCGCTTGGCCCGCGCTATATCTCAAGCGCCGAAGTGGGCCTGCTCGTTTTGTTGGAATCCGTGTTGGCGCCGCTGCTGGTCTGGGCGGTGCTGGGCGAAGACCCCGGGATCTATGCGTTGATCGGCGGGGGGATCGTGGTGGGCGCGCTGTTCCTGTCGAACGTCATCGCCCTGTCGCGCCGCCGCCGGGTCGTGCCCCCGCTGCCGCGCCACTAGGATCAAAAGTCGGGGCTGACGCCCGGCAACTCCAACGCCTTGATCAGCTCACGCAACTCCTGCCGCGCGGCGATGTTCGAGATATTGAGCTGTTTCACCCCGATATCCTTGAGGTCCAGCAAGGTCAGACCGCGCGGGAAAAGCTCCCGAAAGATCACCCGCTCATTGAACCCCGGCGCGGTGCGAAAGCCGATCCGCTTGCTGAGGTTGTTGATCGCGCGCTCCATCTTCTCCTTGTTGACCATGCGCTGCGCCCCCAAACGGTTGCGGACCACGATCCAGTCGATCGCCGACAACCCGGCCTGCGCCCTGAGCTGCCGCGCGTTCCAAACCATCTCGGAATAGACGGAGGGGCCGGTGATCTTTTCGCCATTGGCGTCGATATGGGCCAAAAGATCAAAGTCGATGAAACTGTCGTTCAGCGGCGTGATCAATGTGTCCGCCAGCGAATGGGCCACCTGACTGAGGCGCGTGTGCGAGCCGGGGCAGTCGATCAGAATGAAATCATTGTCTGGCTCCAGCGCCGCCACCGCCGCGCTCAGACGATGGTCATACATGTTCTCGCCGGGGCGCAGGCTGCTGGCCTCTACATCCGGCAATTCGCAAAGCGTCGGACTGGCCAGCGTAAGGCCGGACTCGCGCATGAATTCACGGCGGTTCTCGATATAGCGCCCAAAGGTCCGTTGCCGCAGGTCGAGGTCCAGCCCGCTGACCTTATGGCCAAGCCGCGCCAAGGCCGTCGCCACATGCATGGAAACGGTCGATTTGCCCGCGCCGCCTTTTTCGTTACCGACGACGATAATATGCGCCATACTGCTGTCCCTTCGCGCCTGCCCTTCAAGACAGGATATTGTTGAGCCGCACTATATGTAGGGTTCACGCCTTTGGAAAGTGGCGAGGCCGCTTGTTCAGCCCGACCGTGGCAGCCCTGCCGCGTTTGGACATCGCGCACATTTGCGCTATTTTCACCGGTTAAGGCGCCGTGTAACACCGCGCCTTACCGCGCGCCGCGCACCCCAACGAACCGCTCAAGCAAGGCCTCCCCATGCCAGATCACCACCCCACCACATCGAAACAGACAACAGCCCGCGGCGTGTTGCCGTCTCTGGGCATGGTGATCGCGGAATTCGCGCTGGTTTGCCTGCTGGTGGCGCTGGTGCCGGTGACGGTCTACCTCGATACGGCCGTTCTGGGCGATGGCGTCACCGAAGATTCGCTGACCGAACATATGCACAACACGCTGCTGGCCATCGCGGCTGGGATTTTCATGATGGGCGCTTATCAACATGTGGGCATGCGGGGATATCTGACACTGGCGGCCACGCTCTTCGCCTGCATGTTCCTGCGCGAATATGACGCCGCGCTCGACCGTATCCAACACGGGTTCTGGATCTACCCCGCCCTCGTCACACTGGCGGTGGGCAGCTTCATCGCATGGCGCAATCGCGGCACCACGCTGCTGCCCATGCTGCACCACCTACAAACCCGCTCCGCCACCTTCGTTTATATCGGCGTGGTGCTGCTGCTCTTCTTTTCGCGGGTTTTCGGCACCGGTGCCCTGTGGGAGGCCGTCATGGGTGCCGCCTATGACCCGCAAATCAAAACCACCGTCCAAGAGGGCACAGAACTGCTCGCCTATCTGCTGATCGCCTATGGCGCGGTGCTTTCTCACCTGCACGGCTACGGCGCCCAAGCCGCCCTACAAGAGCGCCGCCTCTAACCCGGCTTCCCCCATGCGCGCCGGCACCCACCGGCACGCATGCCCCTTAACTTCATCCTTTCAAAAATACCTCCACACCGCTTGCCGCACACACCCGGCCCCGGCTCCATCCACTGCCCATCCCCCAAACGCAAAAGGCGCGACCCCCGAGGGGCCGCGCCTTTGTTTCGCACTGTCGGTAAGGCTTAGAAGCCCAGACCTGCGTATTTGTTCTTGAACTTCGACACGCGGCCGCCGGTGTCCATGATGCGGCCAGTGCCGCCGGTCCAGGCAGGGTGCACGGAGGGGTCGATGTCGAGCGACAGCTGGTCGCCTTCTTTGCCCCATGTTGATTTCATTTCCACAACGGTGCCGTCGGTCATCTTGACGTTGATGATGTGGTATTCGGGATGTGTATCGGTTTTCATCGACCAGTCCTTTATGCGTTCGCGCCGGAAAGCGGCTTGTAGTGGACGTTTTCGGCGATCCGTGCGGATTTGCCGCGACGGCTGCGCAGGTAGTACAGCTTGGCACGACGCACGCGACCACGGCGCACGACGGTGATGCTGTCGATGTTGGTCGAATGCAGCGGGAACACACGCTCCACGCCTTCGCCAAAGGAAATCTTGCGCACGGTGAAGGACCCGGCGATGCCGTGACCGTTCTTGCGCGAAATGCAGACGCCTTCGTAGTTCTGCACACGGGTGCGGGTGCCTTCGGTGACTTTAAAGCCAACACGAACGGTATCACCGGCACGGAAGTCGGGGATCTCTTTCCCCAGTTCGGCGACTTGTTCCGCCTCGATCTCTGCGATCAGGTTCATCTGACCATTCTCCTATGATGTTCGCGGTATTCCACGAAATTATGTCGCGACCCAGAGCTTCGGGTTCTATCGGGCAGCGCCGCGATCGTTTCTGATCAAGGCCCCCCGCCGGAGGTATCGTCGTCATTACTTAGTTTTCTGCGTAAAACGCAAAGTACCGGAGCCGCCAAAGCGATTCCGGATGCGCGGGGTATAGGGGGCAAAAGCGATAGGATCAAGGGGGCTGTGGCCACCTTGATCCTCTGTGTTTCAGACCTCTGCGCGCTGTCGCGTCAGGCCAGCGCGATCACGCCCAAGACAACGAGCAGAAACAGCACCAGAACGATGCCGATCAGCACTTTCGCCCCGGTCATCGCGGCACCCGATACGCGGCCAAAGCCCAAGAGCGCTGCAACGGCGGCGACGATCAACAGAATAAGAATAAATTCAAGCATTTGGATTCTCCCTCCGATATGGGAGATCAACGCGCCGCGCAGGGGCGGGTTCCGTATCGGGGCGCCGGCTTAGTCCTTACTCTCGAACGCGGCCCACATGTCGGGGCGGCGTTTGCGGGTCAGCTCTTCGGCCTGCGCCTGCCGCCATTTCGCAATCTCGCGGTGGTTGCCCGACATCAAAACGGGCGGAATCTCGCGCCCTTCCCATTCGGCGGGGCGGGTATATTGCGGATGTTCCAGCAGGCCCGAGGCGTGGCTTTCCTCTTCGATGCTCTCGGCATTGCCCAGCACGCCAGGCAAGAGGCGCACGGTGGCGTCGATCATCGCTTGGGCGGCCAACTCGCCCCCCGTCATGACAAAATCGCCCAGACTAACCTCGGTGATGCCGAAATGCTCGATCACCCGCTCGTCGACCCCCTCGAATCGCCCGCAGAGCATTGTCACGCCCGCGCAGCTTGCCAGATCGCGCGCCATGGCCTGATCGAACCGCCGCCCGCGCGGTGACATGTAGAGGATCGGCCAGCGCCCATGGGCGTGGCTTTGCGCGCGCGCCAGCGCCGGGCCGACCACATCGGCGCGCATGACCATGCCCGCCCCGCCGCCTGCGGGGGTGTCATCGACATTGCGGTGCTTGCCGATGCCAAAGTCGCGCAGGTCATGAGTGTGCAATTGCCAACGCCCTTCGTGCAGCGCCTTTCCGGTCAGGCTGGCGCCCAGCACACCGGGGAAGAGATCGGGAAACAGCGTGACGATCCGGGCCCGCCAGACATCAGCGTAATCGGGCGCGTCTTGCATCAGGGCGCGAGGTTTGAGGCTGGGGCGTGCGCTTTGACGTCCGTGAGAGCGGGTGGGTTTCATGCGGTTCCTGCCTGTTGCAATAGGGCGGTCTTGGCGCGGCGGCGCGCCTCGGGGTCATCGGCGTGTTGGCGGTTGGCGTCAAGCAGAGCCTGCAAAAGTTCCGCAGGCAAGCGCTGGTTCTCGGGCGGGGGCACGGTCATCTGCGCCAAGACCTCAGGCGGCAATGCGCAAAGGTCTAAGAGTGGCGTCGCGGGTCCAAGCGGCAGGTCGCGGCAGGCCTCCAGCCGCGTGTGATGCACAGGGCAGGGCAGACGCCGGGCAATCGTTTCGGCCACCCCATCCAAATCTGCCGCTGGGGCGTAGCGGGCTGTGAAAGTGGCAAGGTCGAGCGTCATGGAGGAGGCTTTGACATGCTCCCAATAGGCCGAAGCGATCCAATCCGCCGGATCGCGGGTCGAGAGGTAGACCATGATTTCCGCCCGGGGGAAACGGCGGCGCAGGCTGCGGGTAAAGGTCTCTAGCAGTTCGGGCGCGGCGCTGTAATCGGCCAGATCGCCACGTCCGGGCATGTGACCGGCCAGTTCCTCGGCCGAGAGGACCAGCGTCCGGCGCGGCATCCGGGGCAGGGCATCGAGAAGGGCGTCGAAGCGGTATTCGGCCTTGAGCAGCGTGAGCGGGTCGCGCCATGTGGAATAGCCGCGCGCGGCATGCAGCAGGTCTTTCATCTGCCAGCGCAGGCGCAGGGCGACATGGGGTTTCAGCAGGGCGCGGTTGGCGCGCAGGGTGGCTTGAACGGAACTGGTCCCGGTCTTGTGAAAGCCGGGATGCAGGATGATCCGGCGGGGCATCATCCGGCTCCGGTCTCAGCCATCCTTGCCCTCGGGCAGCACGCCCAAAGGCGGGTCGGCGATGATCCGGCCCGAGGCGAGATCGACCGTCGGCACGGCGGCTTTGGTGAAGGGCAGGAAGGTGGTGGCCGAGGTACCTGCAAGTTGCAGCTCCAACAGATCGTCCGCCCCGTGGTTCTGCACCGTTTTAACGCGCCCCAGCAGCACGCCGCCGGTGTCATAGACCTCAAGCCCGATGAGATCGGCGTGGTAGAATTCGTCATCCGGCAGGCCCGGCAATTGATCCCGCGCGGCAAAGAGCGAGACACCGCGCAGATCGTCAGCCTCTTCCTTGGTGGTAATTTCGGCGATGCGCGCGGCAAAGCCGTTTTTGACCGGGTGCAGCAAGGCGAGGGTGAACTGGCGGCTGCCGTCCTCGGTGCTCAGCGGGCGGTAGTTTTCGATGTCTTCGGGCACGGCGCAGTAGCTTTTCACGCGCACTTCGCCGCGCACGCCATAGGCGCCCGCGATGGCACCGACGCAGATCAGGTCTTGGTCACTCATTGCAACAACTCCGAATTCACGCAGATCGTCCCGGTCCATTCACCGGCCCCGGCTTTGCATTCATCCTGCATTAACTGCCGATCATAGCGGATGCCAAGGACAAAGCCGAGCACGAGCACGGACAGAAGGAACAGTAGCTTTCTCATTAGCGGGTCTCGACCTTGAGGCGGGGGGCGCGGGTCTCCCAACCCTTGGTTTCCAGTTCCGGCGTCAGGCTGTTTTCCTCGGGCCAGCCCATGCAAAGATAGGCCACCAGCGACCAGTCCTCTGGCACCGCGAGGTCACGGTCCAGCCGCGCGGGGTCGAGCACCGAGACCCAGCCCAGCCCGAGGCCATGGGCGCGGGCGGTGAGCCATAGGTGGGTGATCGCCCCCACCACGGAATAGCGCCGCATCTCGGGCATGGTGCCCGCGCCGAGGCCGCTGCCCTTTTCGGTGCTCTCATCACAGTAGATCGCCAATTGCTCGGGCGCGTCGCTCATCCCCGAGAGTTTGAGCCCGGCATAGAGCGCGGCCTTCTCACCCTCGTATCCGGCGAGGGCGCGGGCATTGGCGGATTGGAAATTCTCAAGCGCGGCTTGGCGCGCGGTGTCGGAGGCAACGCGGATGATCCGCCAGGGTTCCGACAGGCCCACAGAGGGGGCGAGGTTGAAACTGTCGAGGCAGCTTTGCACAAGCGCCTCGTCCAGCGGGTCTGTGCGAAAGCGGCGCACGTCGCGCCGCCATCGCATCAGGTCGTGCAGCCCGGCACGGAAGTCATCAGAGAATGTATCCATGCCGGGCGCTCGAAGCTTATTCTGCGGAAGCTTCTTCGGCAGGGGCGTTGGCAGCTTCGGCAGCGGCAGCGGCCTTGTCGGCTTTCTCCTGCGCGCGCTCTTGGGCTTTCTTGCCCGGTGCGCCCTTTTTGGGGTTGTTACGCTCGGTCTTTTCGCGGATGCCAGCGGCTTCCAGCATGCGAACGACGCGCTCGGTCGGCTGGGCGCCTTTGGCGATCCATTCCTGAACCTTTTCAACGTCCATTTTCACGCGGTCTTCGCTGTCTTTGGGCAGCAGCGGGTTGTAGGTGCCCAGCTTCTCGATGAAGCGGCCATCGCGCGGCATGCGGCTGTCGGCGGCCACGATGCGGTAGAAGGGGCGCTTTTTGGAGCCGCCGCGGGCGAGACGAATTTTCATTGCCATGGTGTTTAATCCTTTAGGTTGGTTGGGGGGACGGGAGGCCGCCCTATTCTTGGTGGGTTTTGTGGTGCCGAATGACTTCGGCGATGATGAAGTTCAAGAACTTCTTGGCGAAGACGGGGTCGAGGTCCGCCGCTTCCGCCAAATCTTCGAGCCGCTCGATCTGGGCCGCTTCGCGGGCCGGATCGGAGGGGGGAAGGTCGTGCGTGGCCTTGAGTTTCCCCACGGCCTGCGTGTGTTTGAACCGCTCGCCCAGCGTATAGACGAGGATCGCGTCGAGCCGGTCGATCGAGGCGCGGTGCTCTTTCAACAGCTCGGCGGCGCGGGCGGCGGTATCTGTGAGGGGCTCGGTCATTTCTTCTTCCCGAAACCGCTGAGGCCCCCGGGCAGGCCCATGCCGCCGCCGAGGCCACCGCCCATGCCACCCAGACCGCCGGGCAGCTTGCCGCCCATTTGTTTGGCCGCCGCTTCCAGCGCCTTGGGGTCCATCTGGGAGGGGTCCATGCCGCCGGGCATGCCGCCCTTGCCCATCATGCCCTTCATGGCCTGCTTGAGCATACCGCCTTTGCCCATCTTGCCCATCTTCTTCATCATGTCGGACATCTGGCGGTGCATCTTCATCAGCTTGTTGAGGTCAGAGACCTCCATGCCGGCACCCTTGGCGATCCGCTTCTTGCGGCTGGCCTGCAGCAGGGCAGGGTTGGCGCGCTCTTTCTTGGTCATGGATTGGATGAGGGCGATCTGCTGCTTGAGGATCTTGTCGTCGAAACCGGCATCTTCGACCTGTTTCGCCATTTTCCCCATGCCGGGCATCATGCCCATCATGCCCTGCATGCCGCCCATCTTGATCATCTGTTCAAGCTGCATCTTCAGGTCGTTCATATTGAACTGACCCTTGGCCATGCGCTTCATCATCTTCTCGGCCTGTTCGGCCTCGATGGTTTCCTGCGCCTTCTCGACCAGCGCCACGATGTCGCCCATGCCGAGGATGCGGCCCGCGATGCGCTCGGGCTCGAAGGTTTCGAGCGCGTCCATCTTTTCGCCCAGACCGACGAACTTGATCGGCTTACCGGTCACGGCGCGCATCGAAAGTGCTGCACCGCCACGGCCATCGCCGTCCATCCGGGTCAGCACGACGCCGGAGATGCCGATACGCTCGTCAAAGTTCTCAGCCGTGTGCACGGCATCCTGACCGGTCAGGCCGTCGACAACCAGCAATGTTTCACGTGGATTGGCCACGTCGCGCACGGCTTCGACTTGGCTCATCAACTCTTCGTCGATGGACAGACGGCCCGCGGTGTCGAGCATATAGACGTCGTAGCCGCCCAAGCCCGCCTGCGTTTTGGCGCGTTTGGCGATTTGCACCGGGCTTTCGCCCTTGACGATCGGCAGCGTGTCGACGCCGATCTGCGTGCCGAGGATTGCCAACTGCTCCATCGCGGCGGGGCGGTTCACGTCGAGTGAGGCCATCAACACGCGCTTGCCGTCGCGGTCTTTCATGCGCTTGGCGAGTTTTGCGGTGGTGGTGGTCTTACCGCCGCCCTGCAGGCCGACCATCAGGATCGGCGCGGGCGGGCTGTCGATCTTGAGCGAACCGGGTTCGCCTTCGCCTTTCAGCACGTCAATCAGCGCGTCATGGACAATCTTGACGACCTGCTGGCCCGGCGTCACCGATTTAGTCACCGCTTGGCCCGTGGCCTTTTCCTGCACCGTCTTGACGAATTCACGCGCCACGGGCAGCGAAACGTCCGCTTCCAACAGGGCGACGCGCACTTCGCGCAGGGCGGTCTTGACGTCCTCGTCGCTGAGCGCGCCTTGTTTGGTCAGGCGGTCAAAGACACCAGAGAGCCGTTCGCTAAGATTTTCAAACATGGGCACAGGGCCTTTCGGGTCGGTTGCACTTGCCCTTATCTAAGGACGCGCGCGAAAATGCACAAACGCCCCAGTGGGCGCAACGCGCTGACTGGGGGCGATCCCGACGACAGGCCGGGACCGGAAGGCAATGCTTCCGGAGATTGGGTGGCGTTTACGCGCTGCGGGGCTGCGAGTCAAGCCACGTGGGGTGGCTGGCGAAGGGCTGCCACGCAAAAGCCGCGCCCCGGTGTGGGGGCGCGGCAGTTTTGGAGGAGAGGGCGGTGCGCTTAGGCCGCGTCGCGCAGCGCGTCGATCTGCGCATGAGCGCGGGCGATGGTGCCTTCGGCGTCCACGGCCAGTTGGTCCGCCGCGACGAAGGTCACATCGGTGATGCCCAGAAAGCCCAGCACGAAGCGTAGGTAGCCGCTGGCGAAATCGGCGGCGGAATCGATGCCTGTCCCGCCCGACGCAAAGGCGACGATGACGCGTTTGTCCTCCAGCAGCCCTTGGGGGCCGTCTTCGGTGTAGCGGAAGGTCACGCCGACGCGGGCGATCAGGTCAATCCACGCTTTCAGTGAGGCCGGAATGGTGAAGTTGTAGATCGGCGCGCCGATGACGATCGTATCGGCAGCCTGCACTTCGGCGACCAGCGCGTCGGAGAGAGCGAGGGCTTCTTGATCCAACTCGGTGCGCTCTTCGGCGGGTTTCACCCGGGCGCTGGCCCATGTCGAATCGATCAGCGGCAGGGGTTCGCTGGCAATGTCACGGGTGACGACGTTGCTGTCGCCCAGCGTTGTGATGATCCGATCCGTCAGTTGGCGGGTGACGGAGTTTTCGCGGTTCACCGAGGTTTCAATGCGCAATGTGGCCATGGTGTTGATCCTTGTTCCAAGGGTAAATTTGATGACATGGAATTGGCCATTGTGCTCGCGAACGCAACTGCCAGAATGAGAGTGACCATGTTCGTAAATGCACAAGTCGGGAAGGCGAGGTGAACAATGGACAATTGGGATGAAATCAGGACCGCCTATCAGGTCGCCCAGCTTGGCACCGTGAGCGGCGCGGCGGAGGTGCTGGGCGTGCATCATGCCACCGTGATCCGCCATATCGACGCGCTGGAGGGGCGGCTCGGCGTGAAGCTGTTTCAGCGCCATGCGCGCGGCTACACGGCCACCGAAGCGGGGGAGGACCTGCTGCGGGTGGCGCGGGCGACGGACGACCAGTTCAGCCAATTGGCGGGGCGGATCAAAGGGCGCGGCAGCGATGTTTCGGGGGAGTTGGTGATCACTTCGCTTGATTTTCTGGCCCCGCAGCTTGCGCCCTTGCTGACCGAATTCCAGCGACAGAACCCCGAACTTGTGGTGCGCTATCTGATCGGAGACCGCTTGTTCCGGCTGGAGTATGGCGAGGCGCATGTCGCCATCCGTGCCGGGGCCGCGCCGGATCAGCCCGACAATGTGGTGCAGCCCTATGCGCAGCTGGCGGTGGGGGCCTATGCCAGCCGGGACTATGTGGCGCAGTACGGCATCCCGCAGGGGCCGGAGGATTACCACAAGCACCGTTTCATCGCCGCCGACAACCGCGACAGCCGCGCGCCCTATCACAAGTGGCTCTGGGCCACGGTGCCGGAGGAAAGCGTGACATGGCGCAGCACCAACGGTGCGGCGCTGGAGGCGGCGCTGCGGGCCGGGGCCGGGATCGGCGGCCTGCCCGCCGCCATGGGGCGCAATGATCCGCAATTGGTCGAGATCCACGCGCCCCGGCCCGATTGGGGCAGTGCGCTGTGGCTGGTCACCCATGTCGATCTGCACCGCACCAGCAAGGTGCAGGCGGTGCTGCGGTTCCTCAAGGAACATGCCGAGGAGGCGGTCGCATGTCCCGAATAAGCGCCGCGGCGCAGGGGCATCTGGCGATGCTTTGCTTCTCGGCTCTGGTGGCCGGGTCATTCTCGCTCGGGGCGCAGGTGGCGAATGAGATCACGCCGACGGCGCTGAACGCCGTGCGTTTCGCCTTGGCGACGGTTTTGGTCGGGGCTTTGGCATGGGGGCGGGGCGATATCAGTCGGGCGGGCTTGGCAGCACCTTGGCGCTACTTCGTGCTGGCGGGGCTGTTCACGCTCTACTTCGTTTTGATGTTTGAAGGGTTGAAGACCGCGCCCCCGGTGGCTGCGGCGGCGGTCTTTACCCTCGTGCCGGTGATGACGGCGGGGTTCGCCTGGCTGCTGATGCGGCAGGTCATGACGCCGCGCATGGCGCTGGCGCTGGCCATCGGCGGGGCGGGGGCGCTTTGGGTGATCTTTCGCGGCGACCTTTCGGCGCTTCTGGCCTTCGACATCGGGCGGGGGGAGGCGATCTATTTCGTCGGCTGCATCAGCCACGCGCTCTATACCCCCATGGTAAGGCGGCTGAACCGTGGCGAAAGCGCGGTGATGTCCACCTTTGGCACCCTGTTGGCGGGCACGGTGCTCTTGGGGCTTTACGGCTGGAAAGACCTCCGCGCGACCGATTGGAGCGCCCTGCGCCCCTTGGTCTGGATCACCATCCTCTATGTCGCGGTCTTCGCCACGGCGGCCACGGTGGTTCTGCTGCAATTTGCGGCGCTGCGGCTGCCTTCGGCCAAGGTCATGGCCTATACCTATCTCACGCCCAGCTGGGTAATCCTGTGGGAGTTGGGCTTTGGCAATGCCCTGCCGGGGGCGCTGGTCTGGGGCGGGGTGCTGCTGACGATCCTCGCGCTTTCGCTGCTGCTGCGCGCGGATGGCGAAGAAAAGTCATAAAAATTCAAAAAGTTGCGGAATCGGCGGAACCTAAGCGCGGCGCCCGGCGTTGAGGCGTGAATTAACAGTGAAGGACACCACCATGCGTAGTATTATTTACCTGATCGGGTTGATCGTCGTGGTTTTGGCTATTTTGCGTTTCGCATTCGGCGTCATCTGACCGTCGATTGATCCTCCCCTTGTCTTATTTACCTCGTGGCAAGGGGGGATCACTCTATCTATATAATCTTCACCTACTCTGACCCTGAGCGCATCTCGCCTTCGCCGCCCTCAGGCAGTTCGATCTCCAAGAAACGCTCGAAGGCATCAAGGTTCACCGGCTCGAATTGCCCGAACCCCTGCATCCAGACCGACGCATCGCGCAGCGCATCCGGTTCCAGTTTGCACCATTTCACCCGCCCCCGCTTTTCCTGACTGATCAGCCCCGCCGCTGTCAGCACGCCTAAATGCTTCGAGATCGCGGCCAGCGACATCTCGAAGGGCTCGGCGACATCGGTCACGGCCATATCATCCTCCAACAGCATGGCGAGGATGGCGCGACGCGTGGGGTCGGCGAGGGCGGCGAACACCTGATCGAGGTCTTGGGTCATACGTCTGAATAGCGCGGGGCGCGCACAGGCGAAAGCGGGCATTGCGGCTAACTTAACCGCTGAGTTGAATAACCCTTCGGCGCGATTTCCATGGGATTTGCCGGGCCCGTTTCAAGTGTGGGTTGCCTCCGCCTCCCGTAAGCCCTTGTAAACTCGTGAAAACCCGCGGCGGCCAAGGTTGTTGACTCTAACCCGCCCTGACAGTAGCACCGCATCAGATATTCCTAAGGGGATTTTGGTGTGACCAGCCCGGACCAACGGCAGCAGATGGAGCAGCTTGAGGCCAGACTGGCGGCTGCGAAAGAACGCGGCGCACCCAAGCCCCGAGCGGATGAGCATTATTCTCAGGCCAATATGGCATGGCGGATGGTGATCGAACTTGTGGCCGGTCTTGGGATCGGTTTCGGCATCGGATACGGGCTGGATGTGCTCTTTGGCACGCTGCCCATCTTCATGGTGCTATTTGTAATGCTGGGCCTTGCGGCGGGGGTGAAGACGATGCTCCGCACTGCTGAGGAAATCCAGGGTAAACAACAGGCCGAACCGGCCGAACAGGATACGCCCCATTCGGGCAAGGACGAGGGAGCCTGAGATGGCAACAGAGACACACGGCGCTGAAACAGGCGGTCTGGAATTCCACCCGATGGACCAGTTCATCGTATCGCCGCTCTTTGGCGACGATGCTTCCGTTGCTTGGTACACCATCACCAACGCGACCTTCTGGATGGCGCTGGCGGTTCTGGCCACTTTCGCGATGCTCGTTCTGGGCAGCGCGCGCCGCTCGGTCGTTCCCGGCCGCATGCAATCGGTCGCTGAGCTGGCTTACGGCTTCATCCACAAGATGGTCGAAGACATCTGCGGCAAAGAGGGGCTGAAGTTCTTCCCCTATATCATGACCCTGTTCATGTTCATCGTCATGGCCAACTTCCTCGGCCTGATCCCGACAGCCTTCACCCCCACCGCGCATTTCTCGGTGACCGTGGTGCTGGCGCTGGCGGTGTTCATCACCGTGACCGTCGTCGGCTTCGTCAAGAACGGCGCGGCGTTCCTGAGCCTCTTCTGGGTGTCCTCGGCGCCTCTGGCCCTGCGCCCCGTGCTGGCGATCATCGAACTGATCAGCTACTTCGTGCGCCCGGTCAGCCACTCCATTCGTTTGGCGGGTAACGTCATGGCGGGCCACGCGGTGATCAAGGTTTTCGCCGGTTTCGCCGCCATCGCCGTCATCTCGCCCGTTTCGGTCGTCGCGATCACCGCGATGTACGGTCTCGAAGTACTGGTGGCCTTCATTCAGGCCTATGTCTTCACCATCCTGACATGCGTGTACCTCAAGGACGCGCTGCACCCCGCACACTAACAACCCCAACAACGGCGGGGTTTCCCGTCAAAGTTTTAACTTCCAATCGTAAGGAGATACCCCAATGGAAGGTCAACTCGCACATATCGGCGCAGGCATCGCAGGTCTCGGCACAGGCATCGCAGCCCTGGGTGTCGGCAACGTTGCCGCCAACTTCCTGTCCGGCGCGCTGCGCAACCCCTCGGCAGCCGCAAGCCAGACAGCGACCCTGTTCATCGGCATCGCGTTTGCAGAAGCTCTGGGGATCTT
This sequence comes from Sulfitobacter sp. 1A13368, assembly GCF_043557275.1. Classification (NCBI taxonomy): domain Bacteria; kingdom Pseudomonadati; phylum Pseudomonadota; class Alphaproteobacteria; order Rhodobacterales; family Roseobacteraceae; genus Sulfitobacter; species Sulfitobacter sp. 1A13368. Next base: position 286,604 of record NZ_JBIFFR010000005.1, read on the forward strand.
CTCGTTCCTCGTCGCTCTGCTGCTGATGTTCGCTGTCTAAGCTCTCGGAACTGTAATCCTTACGAGCGGGCAGGCGCGCATCGCCGTGTCTGCCCGGCTGTAACGGCAAAGTTTCCAAGGAGAAGCCACGATGGCAACTGTAACAACCAGCGACGGGCTGGCCGACGCGACCGGCATTGCGACCCATGCTGCCGAAACGCCGGGCATGCCGCAGCTGAACTTCGATCACTGGGGCAACCAGATTTTCTGGCTGATCCTGGCGCTGATCGCCACCTACCTGATCCTGTCGCGCGTGGCTCTGCCTCGTATCGGTGCGGTTCTGGCCGAGCGCCAAGGGACCATCACCAATGACATCGCGGCTGCCGAAGACCTCAAGGTCAAGGCGCAGGAAGCCGAAGCCGCCTATGACAAGGCCCTGATCGACGCCCGTGCCGAGGCACAGCAGATCGTGGCCCAAGCAAAAGCGGACATGCAGGCTGATCTGGATGCCGAAATGGCCAAGGCCGATGCCGAGATTGCCGCGCAAGTGGCGGAATCGGAAAAAGCCATCGCCGAAATTCGCGCGGGCGCCATGGACAACGTACAAACCGTTGCCAAGGACACCGCAGAAGCGCTCGTCGCCGCCCTTGGTGGCTCGGCGGATGCTGCAACTGTTGATGCCGCCGTCGATGCGCGGATGAAAGGATAAGCCATGACCAAATCCATGCGCCTGACACTTTCGACCCTGCTCGCCGGTCTTGCGGCTTCGCCGGCGCTTGCCGCCACGGGGCCTTTCTTTTCGCTGCGCAACACCGATTTCATCGTGTTGCTGGCCTTCTTGCTGTTCCTCGGGATCCTGATCTATTTCAAGGTGCCGACGCTGTTGATCGGCATGCTCGACAAACGCGCCGACGGCATCAAGACCGAGCTGGAAGAAGCCCGCGCCCTGCGTGAAGAAGCGCAAACTCTGTTGGCCTCTTACGAGCGCAAGCAGAAAGAGGTGCAGGACCAAGCGGACCGCATCGTGTCTTCCGCCAAGGAAGACGCCCGTCTCGCCGCCGAACAGGCACGGGCGGATATGGCCAAGTCGCTTGAGCGTCGCATGGCCGCCGCGAAAGACCAGATCAGCTCGGCCGAGGCCGCCGCTGTGAAGGAAGTCCGCGACCACGCCGTTACCATCGCCGTGGCCGCCGCGCGCGACGTGATCGCCAAGCAGATGACCGCCGCACAGGGCAACAAGCTGATCGACGATGGCATCGCTCAAGTCGAAGCCAAGCTGCACTAAGCCAGCGCCTTATAGATTTTTGAAAGCCCCGGCCTCGTCGGGGCTTTTTCTTTTGCGTTAGGCTTTTGTTAACTCTGCCGGGGCAGGGTTGAACCATGCGGTTGCTCGTTATCATTGCAATGTTGATTGGCCTCGCGGCCTGTACGGCGCCCAGTCGGGAGTTCCGGGGGCTGCCGGCGCAGCGGATCACCGTGGAGGGGTCGGTGTTCGATGTCCGCGTTCGAGGGGAGCGGGCAGAGGCGGTGCGGGTAAACACCCAATACGCACCGCGCTTTGGCCCCATCCGCGCGCGGGCCGGGCGCGCGATGGCACTGGTTAGCGGCTGTGAGGTGAAGGAGGTTCTGGGCGATCAGGCGCTGGCGCTTGGGGTGTTGGATTGTGATTAGCCCGGGCTTTGTATTGCGGCATCGCATGGGGCGAGGGGCGCGGAATGGGCGAAGCGTGCTATCGACCCGATCCAACCGCGTGCCCGATAGGGCAAACTCGCCGATCAAGACAATATCTTGTGGATAACCGCCGACCGCCCCCTCTCCCTTGGGGCTTTTGATTGACTCGGACCCATGCCAAACGGCAAGTTCGCCGCTCAGGCGAGAATCAATCACGGCAGGGCTAACTTGCGCTTTTCCAAACTCAGATTAACCGGCTTCAAAAGCTTTGTGGACCCGACCGACCTCGTCATTTCCGACGGGTTGACCGGGGTCGTGGGGCCGAATGGCTGTGGCAAATCCAACCTGCTCGAAGCGCTGCGGTGGGTGATGGGCGAAAACCGCCCGACCGCCATGCGCGGCGGCGGCATGGAAGATGTGATCTTCGCCGGTGCCTCCTCCCGGCCCGCACGCAACTTCGCCGAAGTGGCGCTGCACCTCGACAACAGCGACCGGTTGGCGCCTGCGGGGTTTAACGAGCAAGACGCGCTTGAAATCGTCCGCCGGATCACCCGCGACGTGGGCAGTGCCTATAAGGTGAACGGCAAGGATGTGCGCGCGCGCGATGTGCAAATGCTTTTCGCCGATGCCTCAACCGGGGCGCATAGCCCCGCTTTGGTACGGCAGGGGCAGATTGCCGAGTTGATTAACGCCAAGCCAAAAAGCCGCCGTCGCATTTTGGAAGAGGCCGCTGGCATCTCGGGCCTGTATCAGCGTCGCCATGAGGCCGAGTTGAAACTCAACGGGGCCGAGCAGAACCTCGCCCGCGTAGACGATGTTGTCGAACAACTGGCCGCGCAATTGGCCACGCTGGCCCGGCAAGCCCGGCAGGCGGCGCGGTATCGTGAGATTGGCGAAGCATTGCGCCATGCCGAGGGCTTGTTGCTGTATCGCCGCTGGCGCGAAGCCGATGAGGCGCGTGCGAAGGCCGAGGGGGAATTGCGTGCTCGCGTCGCCGCCACGGCGGAGGCCGAAGCGCAGGTTCGCCGCGTGGCCGAAGGGCGGGAGGAGGCAGAGGCCGCCTTGCCATCCCTGCGCGAGGAAGAGGCGATTGCGACTGCGATCCTGCAACGTTTGACCACGCAGCGCGACACCCTGACCGAGGAAGAGGCGCGGGCGGCCTCGTTGATCGAGACCCTGACCGGACGCATTGCCCAGCTGACCCGCGATATCGAACGCGAAGGCGGGCTGAACCGCGACGCGGAAGAAACGATCGCGCGCCTCGAAGAGGAAGCGGAAGACCTCACCAAAGCGGATAAGGGTCACGACAGCGCGGTTGAGGCGGCGGAACAGGCCGCGCGCGAGGCAGCCGAAGTCTTGCAAACCCGCGAGGCCGATCTTTCGCAGCAGACCGAAGACGTAGCCCGGTTGGCGGCGCGCCACAGTTCGGCGGAACGCTTGCTTCAGGACAGCCGCAAGACGTTGGAAAAGTCGGAGGCCGAGGCTCGCAAGGCCCGCGATGCGGTGGCGCAAAGCCAAGCGACCCTCGACAAGGCCGGCCTAGATTTCGCGGCGGCTGAGAAGGCCGAAGCCGCTGCCCTCACCGCCTCGGCGGCGGCGGATGCCGCCCTTTTGGCTGCCGAAGAGACCCGCGCCGACACGCAATCGCGCGAGGCTGAGGCCCGCGCGGAGCGCTCTGAGGCGGAGGGCGAGGCCAAGGCCCTGCGCGCCGAGGTTGGCGCGCTGGCGAAATTGGTAGAGCGTGACAGTGCCGAAGGCGGGCAGATTCTCGACCGGCTGCAAGTGGAACAGGGCTTTGAGAAAGCGCTCGGCGCAGCCTTGGCCGATGACCTGCGCGCGCCTGAGGTAGAGGCCGATCGCCCCTCAGGCTGGGCACATTTGCCGAGCTACCCCGCGCCGCAGCCACTGCCCGCCGGGGTGACCCCGCTCACCCAGCATGTCACCGTGCCGCAGGTGCTAGAGCGCCGAATGGCCCAAGTCGGGCTCGTTAACGCCGACGCGGGCGCGGAGCTTCAGGCGCAGTTGCAGCCGGGGCAGCGCTTGGTGTCGAAGGAAGGCGATCTCTGGCGGTGGGACGGTTTCCGCGCCATGGCCGAAGATGCGCCCTCGGCCGCCGCGCTGCGCTTGGAGCAGTTGAACCGGTTGGAAGTCCTTAAACAGACGTTGGAACAGGCGAGCACCCGTGCCGATGCCGCGCGGGCTGCGCATGAGACCCTCCAGCAGCAATTGGCCGAACAGGCCGAGGCTGACAAACGGGCCCGCGAGGCGCGGCGCGATGCCGACAGGCAGGTCGCCGAGGCGGGCCGCGCCCTGAGCCGGGCAGAGGCGGATCGCAACCTCGCCCAAAGCCGGTTGGAATCCCTCGGCCTAGCCGTGAAACGCCATGAGGAAGCCGCGATCACCGCGCGGGCCGAGGTGATGGACGCCGAGCGCACGCTGGCGGGCTTGGATGACCTCTCCGCCGCCCGTGCGACGGTCGAGGATGTCCGCATGACGGTCGAGGCGTCGCGGATCACCATGATGTCGCGCCGCTCGGCCCATGACGAATTGCGCCGCGAGGGCGAGGCGCGCAGACGGCGGCTGCAAGAGGTCGCGAAAGAGGTCAGCGGCTGGCGGAACCGCTTGGAAACGGCGGGCAAGCGCAGCGCTGAATTGGTCGAGCGGAAGACCGCGTCGGAGGCCGAATTGGCCGAGGCGAGCGCCGTTCCGGCGGAGATCGCGGCGAAGCGGGAAGACCTGTTGGGCGCGATCACCTCTGCCGAAGCCCGCCGCGCCCATGCTACGGAAACGCTGGCCGCCGCGGAGGCCGCCTTGAAAGCCGCGACGGATGCCGAGCGCGACGCGGAGCGGCAGGCATCGGACGCGCGGGAGGCCCGCGCCCGGGCCGAGGCCCGCAGCGATGCCGCCCGTGAAACGGTGACCCATGCGGCAGAGCGCATTCAGGACGAACGGCAAAGCACGCCTGAGGCGCTGCGCGATGCGCTCGATGTCGAAACGGATCAGGTTCCGCCGGTGGAAACGCTTGAAGAGGACGTGAACAGGTACAAGCGGCAGCGGGATTCCTTGGGCGCGGTGAACCTGCGCGCCGAGGATGATGCGAAAGAGATACGTGAAGAGCACGAAGCGCTGCTGACCGAGAAGGCCGATCTGGAAGAAGCGATCAAGACCCTGCGCAGCGGCATTGCGGGTCTCAACCGCGAGGGGCGGGAGCGGCTGTTGACGGCCTTTGATCAGGTGAACGCGAATTTCTCGATGCTGTTCACCCATCTCTTCGGCGGCGGTGAGGCGAACCTTGTGATGGTCGAAAGCGATGATCCATTGGAAGCCGGGTTGGAGATCATGTGCCAGCCGCCGGGCAAGAAGCTGAGTACCCTCAGCCTGCTGTCGGGCGGGGAGCAAACCTTGACCGCGATGGCGCTGATCTTTGCCGTCTTCCTCGCCAATCCGGCGCCGATCTGTGTGCTGGATGAGGTCGACGCGCCGCTTGATGACGCAAATGTGACCAGGTTCTGCGATCTGCTGGATGAGATGTGCCGTCAGACCGACACGCGCTTCCTGATCATCACGCACCATGCGGTGACGATGGCCCGGATGGACCGGCTCTTTGGCGTCACCATGGCGGAGCAGGGGGTGAGCCAATTGGTTTCTGTCGATTTGAAAAAGGCGGAAACGCTGGTCGCGTGAAGGTGGGAGACGCCGGTGACTTGGACCGGCCCTTAAAGCGGGTGCGCATCAGTTTGCCGCGGGCTTTCGTAGCCGTTGGTCAGGTGGTGTAAGCCGTATGGCCCGGGCGGAGTTTCGCGTGAACGACGGGCTGTGATCAGCCTTTGCGCGCGACGGTGACGCCGGCAACATCCTCAATAAACGTTAGAATTCGGGCCTTTACCGCATCATCCTTGATGGAGCCGATGGCGTTTACGATGTCGAGCGAGGGGTCGTTGCTGGCCTCGGGCTTGTCGTCATCCAGCCCTTCAAAGAAATAGCCGGGGGTGACGTTGAGTATCCGGGCCAGCTCATGCAAACGGCTCGCGGCGATCCGGTTGGAGCCGATTTCATACTTCTGGATCTGCTGAAACGACAGTTTGAGTTCGCGTGCCACATCGGTCTGGGATTGCCGTCGCAGGGTGCGTGCCTGCTTGAGCCGACGACCGACGTGAACGTCTACGGGGTGGGACATAGTTCAATACCTCAGGTTGAGTACAATATATTCACTACCCGCAATGTATTGAGGATCAATTGCCTAGTTCTGGCCTCTTTGCGTTAACCAATTCACCCTAGCTGTATGGATTATGTTGCGTTACCGGGTGATTCATGTACCATCTCTTGCCTATGAACCAGCATATGTCGGATATTGAGCGGGTCGCACCCGTGCCCCAAGCCTTGCAGAAGGACCCCGCTCCGGCGCTTCTGTTCGAGATGATGCGCTCTTTCGTGACGCTGGCGCATACTTTGAACCTCAGCCATGCGGTCGCCGAATTGGCCAGCACGCGGCAAACGGTACGGCGACATATCCAGCAGTTGGAAGAGGCGATGGGCGCGCCGCTCTTCACGATTGAGAACCGCCGCTATTCCCTGACCAAAGCAGGCGCCGAGGCCCTGCCCGAGGCCCGCGATATTATCGACCGGGGCAAGCTGTGGCTGGATGGCAAGACCCGCCATGCCGACGGTATGCTGCGCCTTTCCCATGAAGAGCCGAACGGCTGGTGTTTTCACCAACAGCAGCAGCCCCTGTCGCTGATCTGGGATGGCGGCACTGCCATGCTTCAGGCCGTGCTACAGGCGTGGAGCCTGAGCCGGGGTGAGTTGGAGAGCGAGGCCTTTCGCGCCATGCGCCCCTATGTGCTGGTTTACCGCGACTCGCCCAACGGCTGGATCTGTACCGAAGTGGGGGAGAAATCTTTTTACACGCAATGGTGGGGCTGGACCAACGCGCGCAGCAGCATAGGACGGCCGATCAAACTGTTTCCGGGCGGGCCTGAGTTTGAGAATATGCTGAACTACCCCTTTCGGGAGGTTGAGGCGACCTGTGGGGTTCGGTTGGATGAGGTCGTCACCGAAATCCCACGAGAGGAGGGCGGCGCCCCGGTGCCTTTGGCCTATAAACGTCTGCTGATGGCCGGGCGGTATCCGGATAAAAGCTTTGCTCTGATCGCGGCGGTTGATCGGTCGACCTCGGTCAATATCGTCGGAGTCGATGATAGTTTCCTGCGCGAGATGCCTTTGGATGCGAAGGTGACTTTCGCAGGCTAAGGGTTACGGAGCGTGAGATGCGAAAAGGGCCGCCCAGCAGGGGCGGCCCTTTCTTTTTGTCCTTGGCGACAGGCTTAGCTGATCGCCGCGGCTTTCACGTCGTCGTCGATATGGGGCAGGTACTGCTCGAAGTTGTCCGAGAACATCTTGACCAGTTTTGCCGCCTGACGGTCATAGGCTTCCGGGTCGTCCCAAGTGCGGCGCGGGTCGAGCAGAATGTCGGCGACGCCGTTCACCTCGACAGGGACATCGAAGCCGAAGTTCGGGTCTTTGCGGAACTCCGCATCCGCCAGACGCCCTTCGAGGGCGGCACTCAGCAGGGCACGGGTTGCCTTGATCGGCATCCGCGAACCGGTGCCGTAAGCGCCGCCGGTCCAGCCGGTGTTCACGAGCCAGCAGGTGGCGCCGTGCTGGGCGATCTTTTCGCGCAGCAGGTTGCCGTAAACCTCGGGGCGGCGCGGCATGAAGGGGGCGCCGAAACAGGTGGAGAATGTGGGCTCGGGCTCGGTCACGCCACGCTCGGTGCCCGCAACCTTGGACGTGAAGCCCGACAGAAAGTGGTACATTGCCTGCGCCGGGCTGAGCCGCGCGATCGGAGGCAGCACACCGAAGGCATCGCAGGTCAGCATGATGATGTTTTTCGGGTGGCCGCCGACGGCCTTCTCGCTGGCGTTCGAGATGTAGTGCAGCGGGTAGGCGGCACGCATGTTGGCGGTGAGCGAGTCGTCGTCGAAGTCGAGTTCAAAAGTATCGGGATCGAAGACCATGTTCTCGATCACGGTGCCGAATTTGGAAGTCGTCGCGTAGATCTCCGGCTCGGCCTCGGGGTTGAGGTTGATGGTCTTGGCATAGCAGCCGCCTTCGAAGTTGAAGGTGCCGTTGTCGGACCAGCCATGCTCGTCATCGCCGATCAGCGTGCGCTCGGGATCGGCGGAGAGGGTGGTCTTGCCGGTGCCCGAGAGGCCGAAGAAGACGGCGGTGTCGACCGGGTTGCCGTTGGCGTGGTTGGCCGAGCAGTGCATCGGCATGATGCCTTTTTCCGGCAGCAGGTAGTTCAGCAGGGTGAAGACAGATTTCTTGTTCTCGCCCGCGTATTCGGTGCCGCCGATGAGGATCATCTTACGGTCGAAGTTCATCGCGATCACGGTCTCGCTGCGGCAGTCATGCTTGGCCGGATCGGCTTGGAAGCTGGGGCAGTTGATGACGGTGAAATCGGCAGTGAAGTCCTTCAGCGCTTCGGCATCGGGGCGGCGCAGCATGGTGCGGATGAAAAGCCCGTGCCATGCCAGTTCGGTCACCATGCGCACGTTGATCGCATGTTTGGGGTCCGCCCCGCCGACGAGGTCTTGGACGAAGTAGTCCTTGCCCTGCATATGTGCGAGCATGTCTTCGTAAAGCGCGTCGAAGCCCTCGGGCGACATCTCGGCGTTGTTTTCCCACCAGATGCTGTCGGCCACGCTGTCGGTCTTGACCACATGTTTGTCCTTGGGCGAGCGGCCCGTGAACTTGCCGGTGGTCACGAGGAAGGCCCCGCCTTTGCCAAGGCTGCCTTCGCCCCGTTTCAATGCCGCCTCGACCAGCGCAGGCTCGGTCAGGTTGTAATAGACATCGCCAAGCCCGCTGATCTTTTGATCCTCAAGGCTGAACTGCGGGTTTACCCGTCCAAATGTCATATGATGTCTCCTGTGGTAGCGCGTGAGCAGCGCAGAACGTGTCCGAGCGGGCGCAATTGCCCTGGGCGTCGGGGGCCTTGAGAGCCTCTTAACACGGGCGTTTTCAGGTTGAACAGGCAGCTTTGTCACAGTTAGCGCCATCATCTAAAACTTTGTTTCCGAGCGCTTAGTTCCCGGCCGAATGCGGCGCGCGGGCCCCCGGCTTCCTCCCGGACCGGGCCGGTCAAAGTGCGGCAATTTAGCCATTCCTAACCAAATTATGACGGAATTGGTGCATCTCAGAGGCACGATTCGCACTTAAGGATTGATTCGATCTGTAATATTGGAGATCACTGACTCCAAAAATAAGAACGAATTGAGCAGCATAAGGAAGCAGGCAATGTCAAAGATCGCATTGGTAGACGATGACAGGAACATCCTGACATCCGTTTCGATGACTCTTGAAGCTGAAGGTTTCGAAGTGGAAACCTATAACGATGGCCAAGCGGCGCTGGACGCCTTCAACAAGAAACTGCCCGATATGGCGGTGCTGGACATCAAGATGCCCCGTATGGACGGCATGGATCTGCTCCAACGTCTGCGCCAGAAAACCGCGATGCCGGTGATCTTCCTGACCTCCAAAGACGATGAGATCGACGAGGTGCTGGGCCTGCGCATGGGGGCTGACGATTACGTCAAAAAGCCCTTCAGCCAGCGCCTGTTGGTCGAGCGTATCCGCGCCCTTCTGCGTCGCCAAGACGCGGTCGAGACTAATGAGGTCGGCGATACCGAAGAGACCAAGGTGATGGAACGCGGCGATCTGCGGATGGACCCGCTGCGCCACGCGGTAAGCTGGAAGGGTAAGGATGTGTCGCTGACCGTGACCGAATTCCTGCTGCTGCAAGCCCTCGCGCAGCGCCCCGGTTTCGTGAAATCACGCGACCAATTGATGGACGTGGCCTATGATGATCAGGTCTATGTGGATGACCGCACCATCGACAGCCACATCAAGCGCCTGCGCAAGAAGATGCGCAGCGCGGATGATGAATTCTCGGCGATCGAGACGCTTTACGGCATCGGCTATAGATATAACGAAGAGTAAACCCGTCGGTTAACGCGGGTCGAAAGGAAGCTTGTGCGGGACATGGCTGCTGGCAGGGACGGTGATGTTGTACTGGGGGACGACTGGGTCACCCCCGACAGTGCCGCGCCGGATGAAATTCGGGTCAAGCGCGAACGGCGGGGGCTGTTCTCGCTCCGGTCCTCGCCGCTGACACGCAAGATCATTACCTTCAACCTGATCGCGCTGAGCGTTCTGGTGGCGGGGATCCTCTACCTCAATTCCTCGCGCGACAGTCTGGCGCTGCAACGCGCCGCGGCGCTAGTCTCTGAGACCGAGCTGATCGCCGATGTCATCGAAGCGCAACTGCCCGCGGGCGCGCCGGTGAACCTGACCACCGGCGATGGCGTCGATGTGGCTGCCACGCTCGACGGGCTGGACCTGCGCGGCGGCATCGAAGTCTTTGTCTATGATCCGGCGGAAACCTTGGTCGCCCGCACCGCAGGCAGCCTCACCGTGGCCGAGGCCCTCGCCGCGTCCGAGGCGGGTGAGCGGACCTTGCTGAACGACGGGTTGAACTGGCTTTGGGACCGGGTTTCGGCCCCCTTCAGCACCGATGAGGTCACCGCCACCCCGCCGCTCGAAGAGCAATTGCGCGGCATGGTCGGCACCAGCGTGACCAGCGGAACCCGGCTGGAAGGCACGCTCGCCATCGAAGGCGGCACGCTTTTCAGCGTGGTGACTCCCATCATGCAGGGCGAGTCCCCCGTCGGCGTGGTCGCCGTGGCCAGTGCGGCGGGAGAGATCGACCGCCTTGTGCGCAGCGAACGTGAGCGCGTCTTGCAGATCTTCGTCATCGCGACCCTCGTCTCCATCGGCCTCAGCCTCGTTCTGGCCTCGACCATCGCCAATCCGCTGGCCGACCTCTCTGCCGCCGCCGAATTGGGCCGCGACAAGGACGCGCGCAAGATGAACCCCGGCCGTATCCGCATCCCCGACCTGACCGCGCGCCCCGATGAGATCGGCCGCCTCTCGGGCGCCCTGCGCGGCATGGTCTCGGCGCTTTACAACCGGATCGACGGCAACGAACAATTCGCCGCCGATGTTGCGCATGAGATCAAGAACCCGCTCGCCTCTCTCCGCTCTGCCGTGGGCACGCTGCGGATGGTCAAGCGCGACGACCAGCGCGAGAAACTGCTGGATGTGATCGAACATGACGTACGCCGCCTCGACCGTTTGGTGAGCGACATTTCCAATGCCTCGCGGCTCGATTCCGAACTGGTCAAGGAAGAGGAAGAGCCCTTCGACCTGCTGCAAATGCTGGGCAATCTGGGCCAGTACCTCGGCGAAGATGCGAAATCCAAAGGCATCGATTTCATCACCGATCTCCCCGCTGCGCCGATCACCGTGCATGGGTTGGAAGCCCGTTTGGCGCAGGTCTTCGTGAACCTGATCACCAACGCGATTTCCTTTTGCGAAGACGGCGACGCGATCCGGGTCTGGGCCCGCAAACGTGCCAATCGCGTGTTGATCGTGGTCGAAGATACCGGCCCCGGCATTCCCGAACAGGCGCTTGGCAAGATCTTTAAGCGCTTCTACTCGCAGCGCCCGGAAGAGCATTTCGGAAACAACTCCGGCCTCGGCCTCGCGATCTCGAAACAGATCGTCGAAGCCCATGGCGGCGTGATCTGGGCCGAGAACATCCGCCCGACCGAGGCCGACATTACCTCCGAACCCTTGGGCGCGCGTTTTGTCGTGGGGCTGCCCACCTAAATCCCGGGCGCGGGGCCTGATATGACCGTCGAGCGCGAAAACCTCCACGCCAGCTGCGTGGCGATCAATGGGCGCGGGGTGCTGATCCTTGGCCCGTCCGGCGCGGGCAAATCGGCCCTCGCCCTGCAACTGATCGCTCTCGGTGCCAAGCTGGTGGCCGATGATCGCACCGATATCATGCGCGACGGGGATCAGGTGATCGCCAGCGCCCCCGAGCCGATCCGCGGCCTGATCGAGGCGCGCTATGTCGGCATTCTGCGGGCCGAAGATCACGGCCCCGTGCCGCTGGCCCTTGTCGTCGATCTGGCCCGCACCGAAGACCAGCGCCTTCCCGAAGGGCACAGCCATATGCTACGGGGTGTCACGTTGCCCTGTTTTCACAAATGCGATAGCGCTCATTTTGCGGCAGCAATTCATCTGTATATGTCAGATGTGGAAGAACCGAATTGATCAGTCAGACCTCATCAACAGACCCCGCCCCCCGGCGGTTGGTCCTTGTCACCGGCCCTTCGGGCGCCGGGCGGTCCTCTGCGCTCAACGTGCTTGAAGATGCGGGGTTTGAGGCGATCGACAACCTGCCGCTGCGGCTGCTGCCCGCGCTGCTTGACCGCCCCGGCGATGCGCAATCGGTGGCCTTGGGGATCGACGCCCGCAACCGGGACTTTTCCACCGAAGGCGTGCTGGAGCTGATGGGCCGCCTGACGGCTGAACCGGGGTGGCGCGCGGAACTGCTCTATCTCGACTGCGCCCCCGATGTGCTGCTGCAACGCTTTTCCGAAACCCGCCGCCGCCACCCGCTGGCCCCGGCTGACCGCCCCGTCGACGGGATCGCGCGCGAGCAGGAATTGCTCCACCCGATCCGCGCCCGTGCCGACGTGCTGATCGATACGACAACGCTGAACGTCCACGAGTTGCGCGCCGAGGTCGAGCAATGGTTCGCCCCCGGCGGGCAGCGCCAACTCACGGTCTCGGTACAGAGCTTTTCCTACAAACGGGGCCTTCCGCGCGGCGTTGATGTGGTGCACGACTGCCGCTTTCTGAACAATCCCTATTGGGTGCCCGAATTGCGCAGCGGCGACGGGCGTGACCCTTCCGTCGCGGCCCATGTGGCGGGGGACAAACGCTACGCGGATTTCGCCGACAAGGTGCTCGACCTCAGCCTCCTGCTCCTGCCCGCCTACCGCGAAGAGGGCAAATCCCATATCTCCATCGCCTTTGGCTGCACGGGCGGGCAACACCGCTCTGTCGCCATGGCCGAAGATCACGCTTTGCGCCTTGCAGAGCAGGGCTGGCAGGTGTCAATTAGGCACCGAGAGCTGGACCGTCAGCATCGTGAAGGAAGCAAGCCGTGATCGGGATCGTCATCGTCGCACATGGGGGGCTGGCGCAAGAATATCTTGCCGCCATCGAACATGTCGTGGGATCCCAATTCGGCGTGCGCGCCATCGCCATCGAAGCCGATCATGACCGCGCCGACAAAGAACGCGAGATTTGCGGCGCCGCCGATGCGGTGGACCAAGGCGCCGGTGTGGTGGTTGTCACCGATCTTTTTGGCGGCTCCCCCTCGAACCTCAGCCTCTTGGCTTGCCGCCCGGAAAACCGCCGGATCATCTACGGCGCGAACCTGCCCATGCTGATCAAACTCGCCAAATCGCGGCATATGGATGTGCCCGATGCCGTGCGTGCCGCGCTCGAAGCTGGTAAGAAGTATATCGACAGCCAGAATGTCAGCGCAGGTTAGAAGGCCCCAGGACGTCATGCCCGAATTTTCTTTAAAGATCGTTAACGAAAAAGGCCTGCACGCGCGCGCCTCCGCCAAATTGGTCGAGGTGGTCGAGGCGTTTGATGCCCGCGCCGAAGTCAGCAAGGATGGCATGTCGGCCTCGGGCGACAGTATCATGGGGCTCTTGATGCTCGGCGCGTCGCGCGGCACCACCATTGATGTCCAAACCTCCGGCCCCGATGCCGAGGCCTTGGCCGAAGCTTTGACCGCCCTTGTGGCGGATAAGTTCGGCGAAGGGTTTTAGGCCCGCCAAGCGGGAAAAAGGATCCGCCGACCCCATGGAAGACGTGCAAAACATCGCGGCCGAGCCGGCCCAGACAGCCGACGGCACGGTGACCTTCACCAAATACGACCGCCGCAGCCTGTCCTATGCCTCGACCTTCGATGACCCATGGAAGGCGCGGGTGATCTCCGCGATGGAGCTTTTCACCGGCAAGCTCAAAATCCTGCGGCTGATCCGTAAGTTCGAACAACGCGGCACCCCCTCAGGCCAGGCCTTTTGGCGCGCAGCGCTCGACACGATGGGCATCGATCTGACCACCCCGCAAGAGCAGTTGGACCGCATCCCGAAAGAAGGGCCGGTCGTGGTCGTGGCAAACCACCCCCACGGCATGGTCGACGGTATGATTTTCGCCGATCTCATCGGCCGCGTGCGCCCCGATTACCGCATCCTCACCCGTTCGCTGCTCACTTCCATCGACGAGGTGGCGGGCAGCTACATGATCCCGGTGCCCTTCCCACATGACCCGGATGCGCAGTGCAAAGGCGTAGAAATGCGCGCCAAGGCCATGGCCCATCTCAAGGAAGGCGGTGTCGTGGCGCTCTTCCCCTCAGGCGTCGTTGCGGCCTCGGAAAGCTGGTGGGGCCCGGCGGTCGAAGCGGAATGGAACGTCTTCACCGCCAAGATGATCCGCCGCTCCGGTGCGCAGGTGGTGCCGATGCGCTTCCCGGGCCAGAACAGCCGCGCCTATCAGATCGCCAACAGGCTCAGCCCGATGCTGCGCCAAGGGCTCTTGCTGCATGAAATCGCTCACGCCTGCGACAAACCCCAAGGCCCCATCGTCGGCCACCCGCTCGCCCGCGAAGAGATCGACCGCTGGGCCGACGACCCACGCGGCTTCATGGCTTGGCTGCGCGCCCATACTCTGGCGCTCACCAACTAAACTTCATCCTTTTAAAAATACCCTCGGGGGAATCGCGCCTAGGGCGCGATGGGGGCAGGGCCCCCAACACCCTCGCAACTCAGCGCGTCGGAACGGGCTTTTCGCCGCGGTAGTCATAGAACCCGCGCTGCGTCTTGCGGCCCAACCAACCGGCTTCGACATATTTGGTCAGCAGCGGGCAGGGGCGATATTTTGTATCCGCCAACCCGTCATGCAGAACGTTCATAATGGCAAGGCAGGTGTCCAGACCAATAAAGTCCGCAAGCTCCAATGGCCCCATCGGATGGTTCGCCCCCAGCTTCATCGAACTGTCGATCGACTCGACGTTGCCGACCCCTTCGTAAAGCGTATAGACAGCCTCGTTGATCATTGGCATCAGGATGCGGTTCACGATGAAGGCGGGAAAATCCTCGGCCGAGGCGGCGGTCTTGCCCAAACGGTCCACCACGGCTTTGCAAGCGTCATAGGTCTCGCTGTCCGTGGCGATGCCGCGGATCAATTCGACCAGCTGCATCACCGGCACGGGGTTCATGAAGTGAAAGCCCATGAATTTCTCGGGCCGGTCTGTGCGGCTGGCAAGGCGGGTGATCGAGATCGAGGAAGTGTTCGAGGTCAGGATCGTCGTCGGTTTCAAATGCGGGATCAGGTCTTCAAAGATCGCCTGTTTCACCGTTTCGCGCTCGGTCGCGGCTTCGATCACCAGATCGCTTTGGCCCAGATCGCTTAGCGTCTGCGTCGTGGTGATCCGCGCCATGGCGGCGTCCCGGTCGGCGGCGGTGATCTTCTCGCGGCTGACTTGGCGGTCCATATTGCCTGTCACGGTTTTCATCGCTTTGGCCAGCGCATCGGCGCTGACATCGTTCAGCAGCACGTCGTAGCCTGCCAGCGCCATGACATGGGCGATCCCATTGCCCATTTGCCCCGCTCCCACGATACCGATTGTCTGGATGTCCATGGCCTGTCCTTTGCTTGAGTTCGGCGCACAATAGGGCGCGTGGCGGGGGTGCCGCAAGGGCAGCTGTTTACGAAATCTCACGACAAATTCGCTCGTTAACAGAATCGCAGCCCCTGCTGTGCAATCTGGCATTGGGTGAACAAAAAGGTGGGTTCGATGACCTATGATGCAGTGGGGCCAGCGCCTCTGGACTATTTGCCATGCCGCTATGGCACGTCAAAGCTGATGTTTCGCGGCCCGCGCCGCCGGTTGGAGGCGCCCTATATCGCCTTTCTCGGCGGGACGGAGACCTATGGCAAATTCATTGAAGAGCCGTTTCCCGCGCGGGTCGAGGCCGAGATCGGCAAGACCTGTGTGAACTTCGGCTTTCCCAACGCGGGGATCGACGCTTTTGCCCATGACCCTTTCGTTGCACAGGCCGCCTCGCAGGCAGATGTGACGGTGGTTCAGGTCATGGGGGCGCAGAATATGACCAACCGTTTCTATTCCGTGCACCGGCGTCGGAACGACCGTTTCGTCGGGGCCTCCGCGCTGTTGCAGACGATCTACCGCGAGGTCGATTTCTCGCAGTTCCACTTCAACCGGCACATGCTGACGCACCTCATGCAGGTCTCGCCCGAACGGTTCGAAGCGGTGCGCGCGGAGCTTCAGCAGGCGTGGATGGCGCGCATGCGTTTGATGTTGGGGCAGATACAGGGGCGCACGCTCCTGCTTTGGCTGGCTGACCGCCCGCCGGTCGCGGAGGCAGAGCAGCCGGCGGGAGAGTTGGGCCATGATCCGCTATTCGTGACACGCGAAATGTTGGACGCGGTGGCCCCACACGCCACGGCCAAGATCGAGGTCGTCTCTCCCAAAGATCCCTCAGGGGGGCCGTCCGCTGGCATGGTGGTCAGTGAATTCGAGGTGCAGGCCGCGTCGGAAATGCTGGGCCCGATGGCTCATGCCTCTGCCGCCGCTGCTTTGACCGATGCGCTGCAAAGCATGTCCTGACGCTCCCGGTAGGGGCATGCACGAAAAAGGCCCGCCGAAGACGGCGGGCCTTTGGTGTCTCATATGAGAAGCCTTACAGCTTTTCGATCAGTTCCGGCACCGCGTCGAAGAGGTCTGCCACGAGACCGTAGTCGGCAACTTGGAAGATCGGCGATTCTTCGTCTTTGTTGATCGCGACGATGATCTTGGAGTCTTTCATCCCGGCAAGGTGCTGGATCGCACCCGAGATGCCAACCGCGACATAGAGGTCAGGGGCGACAACTTTGCCAGTCTGGCCAACTTGCCAGTCGTTCGGAGCGTAGCCCGAATCCACCGCCGCGCGGGACGCGCCAACGGCGGCGCCCAGTTTGTCGGCCAGTTTCTCGATCAGGGCGAAGTCCTCTTCGGAGCCGACACCACGACCACCGGAAACCACCACGCCCGCGCTTGTCAGCTCGGGGCGGTCCGATTCGGCGACCTTGTCTTCGACCCATGTGGACAGGCCGGGGTTGTCGGCTGCCGAAATGGTCTCGACCGAGGCGGACCCGCCGTCACCGGCGGCATCGAAGGTCGATGTGCGGAAGGTGATGACCTTCTTCGCGTCGTTGGACTTCACGGTTTGCACCGCGTTGCCCGCGTAGATCGGGCGCTCGAAGGTGTCGGCATCGACAACGCCGGAAGCGTCCGAGATCACCATGACGTCGAGCAGCGCCGCGACGCGGGGCATGATGTTCTTAGCGTCCGTGGTGGCGGGCGCGACGATGTGGTCGTAGTCACCGGCCAGGCTGACGATCAGCGCCGCGGTGGCTTCGGCCAGACGGTGGCCCAGCATCTCGTCCTCGGCGACCAGCACCTTGGAGACGCCATCGATCTTGGCCGCCGCTTCGCCAGCCGCCGCAGCAGAGCTGCCCGCCGCCAGAATGGTCACGTCGCCCAGTTGCTTGGCCGCGGTCACCGCCTTGGCGGTTGCGTCCATCGACAGTTCGCCGTCGGAAATCTCTGCAATCAGAAGAACAGCCATTACACAGCCCCCGCTTCTTTGAGTTTCGCCACAAGCTCGTCGACCGAGCCGACCTTGATGCCAGCGGCGCGTTCCGCGGGCTCTTCGGTCTTCACGACTTCCAAGCGGTTGGAGACGTCGACGCCGTAGTCCTCGGCGGTCTTCTCATCCAGCGGCTTTTTCTTGGCCTTCATGATGTTGGGCAGCGAGGCATAGCGCGGCTCGTTGAGGCGCAGGTCCACGGTGACCACGGTCGGCATGGTAACTTCGATGGTCTGCAAACCGCCGTCGACTTCGCGGGTGACTTTCGCTTTGTCGCCTTCGATGGCGATGTCGGAAGCAAAGGTGGCCTGCGACCAGCCCATCAGCGCCGAGAGCATCTGCCCGGTGGCGTTCATGTCGTTGTCGATTGCCTGCTTGCCGCAGAGCACGAGGCTCGGCTGCTCTTCATCGACCACGGCTTTAAGGATCTTGGCCACGGCCAGCGGTTCGATGTCCTTGTGCACATCGTCCGAGGCCACCACGAGGATCGCGCGGTCGGCACCCATGGCGAGGGCGGTGCGCAGCGTTTCCTGCGCTTGCTTCACACCGATGGAGACGGCGACGACCTCTTCAGCCTGACCGGCTTCTTTCAGACGAATCGCCTGTTCGACGGCGATTTCGTCGAAGGGGTTCATCGACATTTTCACATTGGCAAGATCAACACCCGATCCGTCCGCTTTCACACGAACTTTCACGTTATAGTCGATCACGCGTTTGACAGGCACCAGTACCTTCATGAGCGGTCTCTCTCCTCAGTTTGCGACGCGGGCTGGTGGCCCGGTCTCCCTAATTCTCCAGACGGGTGTAACGAAGCGGATCGGATCAAAACAGGCCAAAATCGGCAGGTTGGCAGTTTTGAACGCGGCGTTTTCCCGGTTTTTCGTCTGTTAGCGCTATTTTACGCCCGGTTCGCCCCCGGCACCCAAAGCACGTCCTCCTTGCCCGCGTTATTGGCCATCCGTGCGGCGACGAAGAACCAATCGCTCAACCGGTTCAGATAGGTCACGCAGGCGGGGTTCACCGCCGTTTGCTCAGTAAGCAACACCGCCAGCCGCTCGGCGCGGCGCGCCACGGTGCGGCAGACATGCAGATGCGCCGCCAGCGCGCGCCCGCCGGGCAGGATGAAGCTGCGCAGCGGCTCCAACTCGGAATTCATCACGTCGATCTCACGCTCCAGCCGGTCGACCTGTTCTTGGGTGACCCGCAGGGGCGGGTATTCCGCATCCTTATCGGCTTCCATATCGGGGCGGCAGAGGTCGGCGCCCAGATCGAAAAGATCGTTTTGAATGCGCGCCAGCGCTTCATCCGTGGCGCCCTTGGCTTCGAGCCGGGCCACCCCCACGAAGCAGTTCAACTCATCCGAAGTGCCATAGGCCTCGACCCGCGCGTCATGTTTGGCGACACGGTCGCCATTGCCAAGGGCTGTGGTGCCCTTGTCCCCAGTGCGGGTGTAAATCTTGTTCAGTACAACCATTAGATCGTGCCCCCTCGGAAATAGACATAGGCAAGGATCAGCAGGACGGCGATGAACTGCGCGATGATCCGCCAGCGCATCAGCTTGTTGGCGTTGCGTTTGTTAAATTTGCCCCCGGTGGCAAAGCCGCCCAGCCCCATCAGGAGCACAACGGCGACCGCCACGACAGAGATCAGGACGATCACGAAAAACGGATCATTTGGCATGGGCTGTCCTTTCGTTGGCCTGAGATGTAGCGGCACAGGGCAGCCGCGCAACCAAAATCAGCGACTGGTGACCCAGTCCAGCGTGCGCGTCGGCAGGATACGCCGTAAAACACCGCCGATATGCGTTGGGGTTGTGACGAAATAGCGCGGGCGGGGTCGGGGGGATTCGACGGCGTGCACCAGCTTCTCGACCACCGCCTCGGGCGGGAGTTCGAAGCGGTCCTTCTTGCCGCTGTCGTCATAAAGCCGGGGGCGCATGGTGCTTTCATACTCCGCCGCGCGGGGGCTGTTTTGCCAGTCGATCCAGCGCTCGAAACGCGGAATGGCCTTGGTCCGCAGTTTCGAGGTGACGGGGCCGGGTTCGATCAGGATCAACGCAACTCCGGTGCCGCGCATCTCAAGCCGTAGGGTATCGGTCAGCCCTTCAAGGGCGAATTTCGTGGAGTTATACGCCCCGCGCCACGGCATCGCCACCATGCCAAGCACCGAGGAACATTGCACGATCCGCCCGTGCCCCTGCTTGCGCATCACCGGGATCACCGCGCGGGTCAGGCTGTGCCAGCCAAAGAAATTCGCCTCGAATATCTCGCGCAGGGCATCGGTGGGCAGGTCTTCGACCAACCCTGGCGTGGCGTGGGCACCGTTGTTGAACAAAGCGTCGAGCGTGCCGCCGGTTTGGTCCAGCACATGGGCAAGCGCCGCTTGGATGCTGGCCTCATCGGTGTAATCGAGGCGGGGCGCGTCGAATCCTTCGGCTTGCAGCCGGTCGCAATCCGCTTGTTGGCGGCAGGCAGCAAAAACGCGCCAGCCACGGGCGCGCATACCATGCGCGGCGGCATAGCCGATGCCGCTGGAACAGCCGGTTATGAGGATGGAGCGGGTCGCGGACATGCAAAAGGCCCTTCGTTTGAAAGGCCCTTCATCGCGCGATGCTATGGGATTGGCAAGTTAGCCGTTGCTGAGCAGGAAGTCGGCCATCCAGCCGGATTCGCTGCCATCGACGCTGCGGAAACGCACCCAGCCTGCGCCATTGTCTTCGATCACTTCGACAGCGTCGCCTTTGCCGAGCTTGCCGACCACGCCGAAGTTGGTGCCCGGACCGCCGCGGACATTGACGCGGGTGCCGTTGACTTCGCGAATGTCGGCCTGGGTCGTGCTAACAAAGGTCGCGCCGTTGTCAGCGCCTTCGATCAGGCTCGGGATGACAGCGGGCGCATTGGCGCTTGTCGTCGTGTAAGCGGCCTTTTCCACTTTGGGGGCAGGGGTGCTGACGGCCTTGGCCTTCACCACTTTCGCCCCGGCACGGTCCGCAGGGGTGGCCGCGGCCTTTTGCACCATCCCGTCATTGGCCTGCGGCAGGTCGCTCAGCGTCGTGAGGTTCAGCGCCACGCGGGTTGCCGTGGCATCACGCGCAGGGGGCCGTTCGGCGAAGGGGGTGATCGGGCTCTCCGCCTTGCGGGCCGCGTTCGCGGCGGTGGCAGTGACAAGGTTGGAAGAGGGGTTGGCGCTGGCGATCAGGGCCGCCTCAGCCGCTTCGGCGCTGGCCGTTTGCGAGCCTGCGGGCACGAAGTCGGCCCCGCCGCTCATCTCGTAGAATGCCCAGCCCATGAAACCAAATGTCAAAAAGATGAACCGTTTCATTTTTGCTGTTCCTCGTCCCGTGTCAAACCATGTTGCTGTTGAGAGACCAACGCGAAACCTCGCGAATGGTTCATTTCCGATTGGCAAGAATTCGCATAGCCGAAAAGTATTGCTTTTTTCTCACTTGAAACCGTGCCAGCGGCCATTTTGCCGAGTCGGTTGCAGGTAATCTGTCGCTTGCCCGCTCTGGCGTGCTTGGCTAAAAGACCCGTCATGTCAGACACAAGCACACCCCCAGAACTCGACCCAAATGACCTGTCCGAGCCGCTGCGCCGCGCTTTGGGGGATCGTTACCTGACCTATGCGCTGAGCACGATCATGCACCGGGCGCTGCCCGATGCGCGCGACGGGCTGAAGCCGGTGCACCGCCGCATCCTCTACGCCATGCGCGAGCTGCGGCTGTCGTCCACCGGGGGCTTCCGCAAATCGGCGAAGATCTCGGGCGACGTGATGGGTAACTACCACCCGCATGGCGATGCCGCGATCTATGACGCGATGGCGCGCCTGGCGCAGGATTTCAACGTGCGCTACCCGCTGGTCGACGGGCAGGGCAACTTCGGCAACATCGACGGCGACAACCCTGCGGCCTCGCGCTACACCGAGGCGCGGATGACCGCCGTGGCCGAGGCCATGCTGGAAGGGCTGAACGAGAACGCCGTCGACTTCCGCGAAAACTACGATGGCACGCTGACCGAGCCTGCGGTGCTGCCCGCGCAGTTCCCGAACCTTTTGGCCAATGGCTCTTCGGGCATCGCCGTGGGCATGGCGACGAATATCCCGCCGCATAACATCGCCGAGCTTTGCGACGCCTGTATTCACCTGATCAAGACGCCGGACGCGCGCGACGACACACTCTTGAACTACGTCCCCGGCCCGGATTTCCCCACCGGCGGCATCATCGTCGAGCCGCCCGAAAACATCGCCAATGCCTATCGCACAGGTCGCGGCTCCTTCCGGCTTCGCTGCCGTTGGGAGGTCGAGGATCTGGGCCGTGGCGCGTGGCAGATCGTCGTCACCGAGATTCCCTATCAGGTTCAGAAATCCAAGCTGATCGAAAAGATCGCCGAACTGATCCAGACCAAGAAGATCCCGATTCTTGCCGATGTCCGCGACGAATCCGCCGAAGACATCCGCATGATCATTGAGCCGCGCTCGAAGAACGTCGATCCGAACGTGCTGATGGGCATGCTGTTCCGCAACTCCGATCTGGAGGTGCGATTCTCGCTCAACATGAACGTGCTGATCGACGGGCAGACGCCCAAGGTCTGCTCGCTCAAGGAAGTGCTGCGCGCGTTCCTCGACCACCGTCGTGAGGTGCTGCAACGCCGTTCTCGGCACCGGATGGACAAGATCGACCACCGGCTTGAGGTGTTGCAGGGCCTGATCACGGCGTTTTTGAACCTCGACCGGGTGATCGAGATCATCCGCTACGACGAAGACCCCAAGGCCGCGTTGATGTACGAGGATTGGAGCCGCGCGCATCAGGATACGCTGAGCCGCGCGATGGACGAATCCGCCTATGTCTCGCCCTTGGCGGGGGTCGATGTGTCGAAACTGGCGGTCATCGCGGATGCCGAGGCCGAAGCCACCGGCGTGCTGGCTGAAAGTGGTGAGACCCGCGCGATCCCGCACAGCTACGCGGGCCGCGAGAACGGGCTCTCGGACGTGCAGGCCGAGGCGATTCTCAACATGCGGCTGCGGTCCTTGCGGCGTCTGGAAGAAGACGCGCTGGTCGCCGAGCGTGACGCGCTGATGACCGAGCGTGCGGGGCTCGAAGACCTGCTGGAAAGCGAGGACTTGCAATGGTCCACCATCGCCGAGCAGTTGCGCGCGACGAAAAAGCAGTTCGGCAAGGATTGGGTGATCGACGGCGTGAAGCGCGGCCAGCGTCTGACCGAGTTCGACACCGCCGGAGAGGTCGAAGACGTGCCGATCGAGGCGATGATCGACCGCGAGCCGATCACCGTGGTCTGCAGCCAGATGGGCTGGATCCGCGCCATGACCGGCCATATCGACCTGAACCGCGAATTGAAGTTTAAGGACGGCGACGGCCCGCGCTTTATCTTCCATGCCGAGACGACGGACCGGCTGCTGGTCTTCGGCTCGAACGGGCGGTTCTACACCGTCTCCGCCGCCAATCTGCCCGGCGGGCGCGGCATGGGCGAGCCTTTGCGTCTGATGGTTGATCTGCCCAACGAAGTGCAGATCGTGTCACTCTTTATCCACCAGCCGGGGCGCAAGCTGTTGGTTGCCTCGACGGCAGGCGATGGTTTCGTGGTGCCCGAGGATGACGTCGTGGCCCAGACCCGCAGCGGCAAACAGGTGCTCAACGTGCGTGGCGAAGGCGTCTCGGCGCTGGTCTGTCATCCGGTGTCGGGCGATAGCGTTGCCACCGTGGGCGAGAACCGCAAGGTGCTGGTCTTTGGCCTTGATGAGCTGCCCGAGATGGGCCGGGGCAAGGGCGTGCGGCTGCAGAAGTTCAAGGACGGCGGCCTGTCGGATGCCATCACCTTCACGCGCGAGGCGGGTCTCACTTGGCAGGACCCGGCGGGCCGCACGCGGACCGAGGCCGATCTGGCGGAATGGACCGGCAAGCGCGCAAGCTCGGGCCGCATGGCCCCCCGCGGCTTCCCGCGCGACAACAAGTTCACGTGAAACACCCGCGCCCCTCGGGGCGCGGTCAGTCCAGCGGCTCGGCGGTCATCCAGACGCCGCCCTCGGGGCGCAGGGTCAGGATCATCACCGGCTCAGGATCCTTGCCCGGCACCGGCGTGAACTTGAACCGCCCCAGCAGCGTTGCAAGGATGATCACCGCCTCCTGCAGAGCAAAGCTCGCACCGATGCAGATGCGGGGACCGTCCCCAAAGGGCAGATAGGCGTAGCGGTCGATCGCCTTGCGATCGGCAAAGCGTTCGGGGCGGAAGGCATTCGGATCGTCCCAAAGCAATTCGTTCCGGCCAAGCGCGTAGATCGGGATCATCACCGTGTCGCCGGGGCGGATTTCGCGGTCGCAAAGCGTGTCGTGCTTTTGCGCCGTGCGGGAAATGATCCCGGCAGCGGGGTAAAGGCGCAGCGCCTCGTCTATGATCATCCGCACCAAGGGCAATTGGTCCACATCCTCGCCGGTGCAGGCGCGGCCCTGAAGCACCTCGCGCACTTCGGCGCGGGCGCGTTCCTGCATCTCGGGGTCGAAGCCCATCAAGTACATCGACCACGCCAGCGTCAGCGCCGTGGTCTCATGGCCCGCGACGATGAAGGTCAGCAGGTTGTCGCGCAGCTCGCCGGTGTTCATCTGGCGTTTGGTCTTGGGGTCTTCGCCGTCCAAAAGCAGGTCCAGCAGGTCGGGCGTACCGTCATGGCCGCGCGCAACCCGCGCCTCGATCGCCTGATCTGCCATGGCCTTCATCTGCTTCAGCGCCTGACCGGACATCATCCGCCCCGGGCGCGGCAGCCAGTCGGGCAAGCCGAGGATGTCGAAAAGGCTGATCTTGCCAGCCTGGGCGATATAGTCGTCGATGGCGCCATGCACCTTGTCGCGGTCGAAGGTGCCGTCGCCCGAGAAAGTCACGTCGCCGATCACTTCGAAGGTCGTCGTCACCATCTCGTCGAGCATGTTGACCGCGCGCGGCCCGGCTTCGGCGATGCGCTCGGCCGAGCGGGCGGCGGCGGCGCTCATGACGGGGGCGAGGTTGCGCACGTTGCGCTGCGAAAAGACGGGGGCGGCGGCGCGGCGCTGCCAGCGCCAATGCGCGCCCTCGGCGATGAAAAGCGACTCGCCGATGGCCGGGCGCAGCAGGTTCTTGGTGACGTCGGACTTGGGGTAATCCTCCAGCCGGTTAAGGAGGATTTGCCGGATCGCGCCGGGGTCCATCACCATATGCCAGCGCTTGCCGGTCTTGCCCGAGACCATGGGCTGTGTCGTGGCAATCTTGGGAATGATTCTCAGCACGTTGCGCCGCGCCATCTGCAGGCTGCCGAGCATGCCGACAGGCTCGGTAACGAGCGGCACGCGAACGGGCAGGGGGCGGGCTTGGGTCATCTTGCTGTCCTCACTCTGTGTCCAAGATAGACCGGCCCGGGGGCTGCGCAACTGCGGCAAATGATTGCGCCCCTTGGGCCCATCGGCTACCCCTTTTCGAAACCTTAACACCCCTGAGGGATCGCCCATGCTGAGAGTTCTTGCCCTGTTGACCTTCGTCGCGACGCTGGCCGCCTGCAACGGGGCATCCGACCTCGACAAGGCGCCGACCCCGCTGGGGGATTTCAATCTGCACCACAATATCGTGGTGGCCCCCAAGGCGCAGAAGGGGCCGCTCAGCCGCGAGGTGAGCAAGGAAGAACTGGCCGAGGCCGTGCGCGCCGCCACCGCCGAACGCTTTGATCGCTACGAGGGCGAGCGGCTCTATCACTTCGGCATCAGCGTCGAGGGCTACGTGCTGGCCCAGCCGGGCATCCCGCTGGTCTTTGCCCCCAAATCGATCCTGATCCTCAACCTGACGGTCTGGGATGACGCCAAGAACAAGAAGCTGAACCCCGAACCGCATCAGATCACTGTCTTCGAATCCCTCGATCAGGGGCCGGTGGTGGGCTCGGGCTATACCAAATCCGCCGAAGAGCAGCTGAAGAACCTCAGCCAGAACGCGGCCAAGGCGATTGAGACCTATCTGGTTAAGCAAAACCGCGAAGAGGGGTGGTTCAACGGCGGCACAGCCCTGTCCCCCGCCGGGGAGCCCGAGGATAAATAGGCCATAGCCGGGGCGCGCCCGACCGATGCGGCAGGCCCACGGTGGGCTTTAAGTGGCGCCAAGACGCAAGTCTCGCTTGATTTTACCGCTCGAACCCAATACATCGCCCGCCAGATAGGGTTCGGGTCCCCGTTGGGGCCCCTCAATTAAAAGGGCGCCACCATGGCAAAGGCAAAGTTTGAACGCACCAAACCGCACGTCAACATCGGCACGATCGGCCACGTTGACCACGGTA
>NZ_JBIFFR010000006.1:0-287880 GCF_043557275.1 Sulfitobacter sp. 1A13368
GGGAAGTGTGTTCACATGGGTCAATTCTCAGTGACAATTTATGGGGCTACCGGGTCAGTTCTCAGTGACAATCAACAATCCGGGACTCTCGAGATCGAAATGATAAAGATCGCGCCAGTGCTGGATTGTAGCCAGTTTCCGGTCATCCAAAGCTGGCTTGGAAACTCGTCGCGGTCAGGGATACGTGCGCTTGAAGCGGTGGCCGTAACTCGAAAGCCTTTGGATCGTGCGCAAACTCATAGACACGTAGCAAGTGCCAATGCTCCCGCCTTTCCTCCGCGACCTCCAGTTCGTTGCGGGAGATATGAAAAGGTGTGCGTTCCCACCCGTTCGTCGTTTTGACTTCGATCAGGCGATCATGCCCATCAGGTGTGAAGCTGGCAATGTCGTAGCCCAACCCGTCGCCGTCTTCCTTAGATACCCAGCGCACCCGCGCCGCAAGGTCATTCCGGCCGTACTGGGTTAGGGTCGCGCGCTCATGGTGAAACACCCGCTCCTCACCGGCATATCCAAGCGCCCGGTTACGTTCGTCACGGCCGGCGGCATCAAACCGCCGGGCGATGCGCTGCATCTGCTCCAACTCATCCGGAGGTGGCGCATTTCGAAGGGTTGGCGCGACACCGATAAAGAGAGGCGCAGCCTCAGCCAATCCCCGTTGTGCTTTACCGTGAAGCGCCATTTCCCACTCAGGATTTCGTGCCAACCACCGGGCGGCGGCTTCGGCCAGCGACATCTGGAAGTTGAACCTTGGTGCATAACCTTTGATCGTTGGCAGTCCAAAGCCCCGCAAGGCGGCGGAGATGTTGCACATTTTGAATTCGATGGAACCTCGACTGCGATCGATCTGATCTTGCAAGGAGCGGTTCTGGGCGGCCTTGTTGTAACGACGACCCGACAGTTCGTCGCTGAGCATAGCAAAATACCCCGCGACGATCATATCGTTCTCAATATCGGACCAATCAGCAGTTGTCATAGTGCCGACGTTAATCCGCGCGACCCAGCGTGTCAGGCGAAAAGCGCTGGAGCGCGTTTCAATCTTTGCGATAGCGCACGCTTGTCATGTTCGCGTATTCCGAAGTAGCGTCTGGGGATAGTTTTTAGATTTCATTTACGGCAGGATAACATGGACAAGCGGAGCCTAAGTGAGCGCGATATATGCACAAAGTTCATCACTCCAGCTCTTGTATCAGCAGGCTGGGATGTTAACAGCCAGATCCGCGAAGAGGTAAGTTTTACCAAGGGCCGGATCATTGTTCGCGGGAAGATGGTCAGCCGCGGCGAAGGCAAGCGTGCTGATTACATCCTGTCAGCAAAGCCCAATATCCCTATCGCTCTTATCGAAGCGAAAGATAACAAGCAGCCCGTCGGCGGGGGCATGCAACAGGCGCTTGGCTATGCAGACACGCTGGATATCCCGTTCGTGTTTTCATCGAACGGCGATGGCTTTGTCTTTCACGATCGGACTGGATCTTCATCCATGGTCGAACAGTCGTTGGGCTTGGATGAATTTCCCAGCCCCCAAGAACTTTGGCAACGCTACAAAGCTTGGAAAGGGCTGTGCGACGCTGAAGAAAAGATAGCTCTTGAGGACTACCACGATGACGGGTCGGGCAAGGAACCGCGCTACTATCAGGTCAATGCCATTAACAAAACGATGGAGGCAATAGCCAAAGGGCAGGATCGCGTCCTCTTGGTAATGGCGACTGGCACCGGCAAAACTTATACGGCGTTTCAGATCATCTGGCGCTTTCGGCAGGCGTTTCCTGGAAAACGCGTTCTGTTCTTGGCAGATCGAAATGTCCTTATCGACCAAACCATGGTCAACGATTTCCGTCCCTTCAGTGGCAAGATGGCGAAACTGTCGACCCAGTCAAAAACCATCGAGCGGCCAGACGGAACCAAGGAGAGCGTCACGCTTGCGATGGACAAGAAGCGTCGCATTGACTCCTCCTATGAAATCTACCTCGGGCTTTACCAGGCCATCACCGGACCGAACGAGAGCCAGAAAATCTACCGTGAGTTCTCCAAAGACTTTTTCGACCTGATCATCATCGACGAGTGTCATCGGGGTAGCGCATCGGCGGACTCAGCTTGGCGGGAAATTCTCGACCACTTCTCTTCAGCCGTACAGATCGGCCTGACTGCGACACCCAAGGAAACGGAATACGCTTCGAATATCGACTACTTCGGAGCGCCAGTCTTCAGCTACACCTTGAAGCAAGGCATCCGCGACGGTTTCCTTGCGCCCTACAAAGTCATCAAAGTTCACGTCGATCGTGACGTGCAGGGGTATCGCCCGGAAAAAGGCCAGCTGGACCGGGATGGCGAAGAGGTCGAGGACCGCATTTACAACGCGAAGGATTTTGACCGCACACTGGTTTTGGACGACCGCACCAAGCTCGTCGCGCGGAAGATAACCGAGTTCCTCCACGAAAGCGGCGACCCGATGGCCAAGACCATCGTGTTCTGCGTGGATCAAGAGCATGCAGCGCGTATGCGGCAAGCGCTGATCAACGGAAACGCCGACTTGGTCGCAAAGAACGCGCGATACGTGATGCGGATCACTGGGAATGACAAAGACGGGATTGATCAACTGGGGAATTTTATCGATCCAGAGGCTGCATACCCCGTGATCGTTACGACTTCCAAACTCCTCTCCACGGGGGTCGACGCCCAGACTTGCCGTCTGATCGTGCTCGACCGCGAAGTCGGGTCCATGACGGAGTTCAAGCAGATCGTCGGGCGCGGCACGCGGGTGCATGAAGATACACGCAAGCTGTTCTTCACGCTGATGGATTTCCGCGGTGCATCAAGCCATTTCGCTGATCCGGACTTCGATGGTGAACCCGTCCAAATTTATCAGCCCGATCCGGATGACCCTGTTACCCCGCCGGACGAAACGCCAGCCGAGACGGCAGATGGCGATGGCGTATCGGGCAGCGAAAGTCCTGCGGAGAACGAGACCGTCCTGATCGATCCGAACAACCAGAACCTCACCAGCGATACCAAGACCGGACCGCGCCCCAAGGTCTATATCGATGGCGTGGGCGCTGACATCGTCGCTGAGCGCGTCGAATACCTTGATGAGAACGGCAAGCTGGTGACCGAGTCCCTCCGCGACTACACGCGCAAGGCTATGCGCCAGCGCTTCACCAGCCTTGATGACTTCCTGAAAAGCTGGAAACAGACGGAGCGGAAACACGCGCTTGTTGAAGAACTGGCCGAAGAGGGGTTGCCCCTCGACGTGATCGCCGACGAACTGGGGTTTGACCTCGACCCTTTTGACCTGATCTGCCATATCGCATTTGACGCCAAGCCGCTGACCCGAAAAGAGCGTGCCGACAATGTGCTCAAGCGAGATGTGTTCACCAAATTCGGCCCGCAGGCCCGCGCTGTCCTCGAAGCTTTGCTTGAGAAATATTCCGACGACGGCGTAATCAGTATCGACGACCCAAAGATCCTTAAGATCAATCCATTCTCCGGCATGGGCACCGAGGTCGAACTGATCCGAGCCTTCGGAAAAAAGAACGACTACATTCGCGCCGTGCACGAGATGCAAACGGCGCTCTACGAAGAAAGTGCTTAACCCATGTCCGTCCGTAATCTCGTCAAATCCATCCAAGACATCATGCGCAAGGACACCGGCGTCGACGGTGATGCGCAGCGTATGTCCCAGTTGGTCTGGATGTTCTTCCTCAAGATCATGGACGACCAGGACGAAGCGCTGGAAATCACGCAAGATGACTACACATCGCCCATCCCCGAGGACCTGCAATGGCGGACCTGGTCGGCGGATCCCGAGGGCATCACTGGCGACACGCTGCTGGCGTTCCTGAATGACGAGCTGTTCCCGCGTCTCAAACAACTCTCCCCGCAGCAAGGACCGCGCGCCAAGGTCGTGCGCGATGTGTTTGAGGACGCCTACAACTACATGAAGTCCGGCCAGCTCTTGCGGCAGGTGATCAACAAAATCAACGAGGTTGATTTCAACAACCTCACCGAGCGCCAGCACTTCGGCGATATCTACGAACAGCTGTTGAACGACCTTCAGAACGCGGGCAACGCCGGCGAATACTACACGCCCCGCGCCGTCACCGCCTTCATGGTCCAGCAGATCGACCCGACGCCGGGCGAGGTGCTCTTTGACCCCGCTTGCGGCACCGGCGGCTTTCTGACCTGTGCCATGCGTCACATGCGCGACAAGCACATCAAGCGCCCCGAGGACGAGACGCTGATGCAGGCCTCCCTGCGCGCGGTCGAAAAGAAACCGCTTCCCCACATGCTCTGCGTCACCAACATGCTGCTGCACGGGGTGGAGGAACCATCATGGGTCCGCCATGACAACACACTCGCCCGCCCGCTCGTCAGCTGGGGACAGGCGGACAAGGTCGACATCGTCCTGTCCAACCCGCCCTTCGGCGGCAAGGAAGAGGACGGGATCGAAAACAACTTCCCCACCTTCCGAACCCGCGAAACCGCCGACCTCTTCCTCGCCCTCATCATCCGCCTGCTCAAGGACACTGGCCGGGCTGCCGTGGTTCTGCCCGATGGCTCGCTCTTTGGCGAGGGCATCAAGACCCGGCTGAAGGAGCACCTGCTCGAGGAATGCAACCTGCACACCATCGTGCGGCTGCCGAACTCGGTCTTCAAACCCTACGCCTCCATTGGCACCAACCTGCTGTTCTTTGAAAAGGGCACGCCCACGCAGGACATCTGGTACTGGGAACACCGCGTACCGGAGACGCAGAAAGCCTATTCCATGACCAAGCCGATCCGGCTGGAGCATCTGGACGACTGCGCCGCATGGTGGGGCGGACTGAACCGCGAAGGACGTCAGGAAAGCGAACGCGCCTGGAAGGTGTCGATCGACGAGATCCGTGAACGTGGCTTCAACCTCGACATCAAGAACCCGCATGTCGTCGAAGAGGACTGGGGCGACCCAGAGACCTTGCTGAACGAACTGACCAAGGCCGAGGCTTCCGTCGACAGCCTGCGGGCCGAGCTGAAAGCCATCCTGACCGAGGCGCTGGCGCGATGAACGCGGAACGGTTGCTGGAGGTTTACGAGCAGATCAGCGAGGCGCCGGATGCCATCGCCCGGCTGCGGACGTTCGTGCTGGATTTGGCGGTGCGCGGGAAGCTGGTGGAGCAGGATCCGACCGATGAGCCCGCGTCAACGCTTTTAGACCGCATGACCGCGGAACGCGCGGAGCTGGAGCGCTCGAAGGCAATCAAGAAGGTGAAGCTATCAGTCTTCAATGCATCGAACGACGCTATACCGTTTAACTGGATTTGGACTCAGCTCGGCACAGTTGGTGACTGGGGCGCAGGTTCTACCCCGCAGCGTGGGAACTCTGAATTCTACGGCGGCGACATTCCTTGGCTGAAGTCGGGTGAGCTGGGAGACTCTCTCCGTCTGAAGGGCTCCGAAGAGACCGTCACGCACAAAGCGCTGGCTAAATGTTCATTTCGTTTGAACAAGCCGGGCGACGTGCTGATCGCCATGTATGGGGCCACTATTGGCAAACTTGCGATCCTCGCGGAAGACGCTGTCACCAATCAGGCGGTATGTGGATGCACACCCTTTGAAGGTCTCGCAAACCGCTATTTGTTCCTCTTCTTGCTCGCAAGTCGTGAGGCGTTTCACGCATCGAGCGAAGGTGGAGCCCAGCCCAACATTTCCAAGGTAAAGATCGTCAACACACGGTTCCCGCTCCCCCCTCTCGCTGAGCAGCATCGGATCGTCGCCAAGGTCGATGAGCTCATGGCGCTCTGTGATCGGCTTGCGGAGGCCCGCAAGACGCGGGAGGAGCTGCGCGACAAGGTCACCGCCGCCAGCCTCGCTCGCCTGACCGCCCCTGATACGACAGCAGAGGACTTCCCCACCCACGCCGCCTTCGCCCTCGAGGCGCTCCCCGCCCTCACCACGCGCCCCGACCAGATCAAGACCCTCCGCCAAACTATCCTCAACCTCGCCGTCCGCGGCAAACTGGTGGAACAGGATGTGGCGGATGAACCCGCGGCAGATCTTCTCGAAAGGATCGAGAAGGAAAAGGCGAAAATTCTATCGGAGACAGGTATGCGGAAACCTCGGAAGGTTGCCGACATGGACCCTACGGAAAGATGGACCGATCTGCCTGTAAACTGGGCGTGGACACAATTATCGAACCTCGGATTCATCTCTCCCCGGAATGAAGCAGATGACAATGCTGAAGCCTCATTCGTGCCAATGCCTATGATATTCGCTGAATATGGCGTCTCAAACGATCATGAGGCCCGCAACTGGGGAGAGATAAAGAAGGGCTATACGCATTTCGCTGAGGGCGATATTGGGCTTGCAAAGATCACGCCTTGTTTCGAGAACGGGAAGTCAACTGTTTTCCGCAACCTGACCGGTGGTTTCGGAAGCGGCACGACTGAACTTCATGTTCTGCGACCAATCATTGTTAACCCCGACTATATTGTTCTGTATTTGAAGTGCCCTCAATATATCGAAACGGGTATTCCAAAGATGACTGGCACAGCCGGCCAAAAGCGTGTTCCCAGCGAGTATTTCACATCCTCTCCATTCGCGCTCCCACCTCTTGCCGAACAACAGCGCATCGTGGCCAAGGTCGACGCCCTCATGGCTCTCTGCGACCGGCTGGAGGCCGCCCTGGCCACCGCCGACACCACCCGCACCCGCCTCCTCGAATCCCTGCTCCACGAAGCACTGGAGCCGGCGGCAACAACGCTGGAGGCCGCCGAATGAGCGAGAACGTCGACTGGGCGCGCGTCACCGCCTTGCTTGACGATCTCTACACCGCTGCCGATGGCCTCGAACGCATTTTCCCCGGTCGGAAATTCACCCTCGACGGTCATCTCGTTGGAAGTATCGGCGAGGTCGTCGCCGCCTACATGTTCGACCTCACCCTGAACCCGGCCTCCACCCAAGGTCACGACGCTCGTGCCCGCGATGGTCGCCAGGTCGAGATCAAGCTGACCCAGGGCCGTGGCGTCGCTATCCGCCATGAGCCCGAGCACCTGATCGTCCTGCACCGCCCTGTCGGCGGCCCGATCCGCGTGGTCTTCAACGGCCCTGGTCCCGTCGCCTGGGCCGCTGCTGGCGCAATGCAAAAGAACGGCCAGCGCCCGATTTCGCTCTCCCGCCTGACCGCACTGTCGAACGATGTGTTCGACCAAGACCGCCTGCCGGTCCTGCGCCCTCCGCCTGTATGATCCCATCGGGGTTTCGAAGCCCGCCTGACCAAGGAAGTCCACACAATGAGCAATGGCCTGCCAGACGGCAAACGCATTCGCATCCGTTCCTTCTACGGGTTCAGCCCCGAGGAGGATGGCTACGTCGGCTGGTCCAAGGCGACCGACCGCGACGCCTACCTGCGCAAACTCAGCGATGGCGACCTGATCATGATCTACGGCGCCAGCACTTCCGAGACGGCTAAGGCCGAGCGATCCTACGTTCTTGGCTTTCTTGAGATCGAGACACGCGCGATCCGGGACGAGGATAAGGCCTCGGACTTCGGCATGGAACGCAAACGCGAACGAGGCTGGTTGGGCCGATGGAGCCACGCTATCCCGGTGCGGCGGGCGTGGCGTAGTGAGGAGAAGCTGCTGATCAGCCAGATCGCGTATCGCTCCTATCGCGCAGAGGCCGGGCAGGCTCTGGCCGTCCACGGTGCGGAACTGGATGACGACGAGATCGCACAGGCCCTGAAGATCAGGGTTCGGGAGGTCAACGTCTTCGGCGAACCCCCGGTGGAAACGAAGGAGTCGAGGACAATCCCGTTCGGCCAAGTGTTCAAACCATCCCGGGCTTTCCCTGGCAGCCATGGCGAGCGTACGGTTAACTACGAGGACGGCGAGGCCTACGTCTACCTCGCCGTCTTTGAAGGTGACGGGCACGCCCTGCTCGATCGAAGGAAGGAGTTCGGTGACAAATCCGTCGCCATGAAGATCGGCGTTTCGAACGACACGAAGCGGCGGCTGGCGGAATTGAACGCAGGGATTCCCCCGGCTGCCAGCGGCAAATGGATGATCACCATGATCTCGCAGCCCTTTGCGGATAAGGAATCAGCCGAAACGAGCGAAGCGCTTTTCAAAGAGCAAGCCCAATCTCGATTGGAAAGCTTGGGTCGAGAGTTCTTCTGGGGCAGGCTTGACGACGCCAACTCCGTCTTCTGGTCCCTGCCCGGTATGGCTCGATTTTCCACGAAGTAGACCGCCGTTGTCTTGCTGAAACGTCATGGGCGGGAAGCTGATGGGGTGGATGGCTCCTGCTTCAACCGGCGTCGCAATGCGCCATAATGCAGGTGTCTAAATCTGCTTTGAGAGGAGCCACCCCATGCAAGTTACCACAATCGGCGTTGACCTGGCCAAGAACGTTTTCCAAGTCCATGGTATCGCAGAGAACGAGGTTGTGTTGTTCAACAAGCCCCTGAGACGGGCACAGTTTCTGCCGTTCTTTGCTAAGTTGGACCCC
This sequence comes from Sulfitobacter sp. 1A13368, assembly GCF_043557275.1. Lineage (NCBI taxonomy): Bacteria > Pseudomonadati > Pseudomonadota > Alphaproteobacteria > Rhodobacterales > Roseobacteraceae > Sulfitobacter > Sulfitobacter sp. 1A13368. The sequence goes on from NZ_JBIFFR010000006.1 coordinate 8,479, forward strand.
TGCCTGATCGGCATGGAGTCTTGCAGCAGCGCCCATCATTGGGCCCGCGAATTGACGGCCTTAGGCCACAAGGTGCGTTTGATCCCACCGATGTATGTGAAGCCCTATGTCAAACGTGGGAAATCTGATGCCATTGATGCGGAGGCAATCTGCGAAGCGGTGACACGTCCAGCCATGCGTTTTGTGGCGATTAAAACGGTTGAGCAACAAGCCCTGCTGTCGCTGCATCGGGCGCGCGACCTTTTGGTTCGTCAAAGAACGCAGTTGATCAACGGCTTGCGAGGACTGGTTGCCGAGTTCGGCATCTACATCCCCAGAGGACTGGCCTGCGTGATTGGGTTTGCTGAGGATATCACACTGGGTGAAGTGCTCGATTTGCCAGACATCGCCAATGAGGTGATCCGCAACCTGTCAGAACAGTTGATGGCATTGCATAAACGGATCCGATGGTATGAAGAGCGCCTCAAGCAAGTGGCTAAAGAAGATGCGCGTATCCGTTTGTTACGCACGATACCCGGCGTCGGCGCGGTGACGGCTTCTGCGATCATCGCCACTATCGGCGACGGGCACCAGTTCCGCAATGGCCGGGAGTTCGCCGCCTGGCTGGGCTTGACGCCTGCAAATAAATCCAGCGGAGGCAAGGAAAAGCTGGGGCGGATCACCAAGATGGGCGACCAGTATTTACGCTTTTTGCTTGTCGTCGGCATGACATCACTGGTCCGACAAACACGGTCCCACCCCGAACGTGCCAGCAAGTGGCTGACGTCGCTGCTCGAACGCAAACCCGCCCGTGTCGCAACTGTCGCCATGGCCAATAAGACCGCCCGGATCGTCTGGGCTGTCCTAACCCGCGACGAACCCTACAGCCCCCGTGCGGCAGTCTGAGAAGAAAGGAACAACGAGTTAGCAAGACCTGCGAGATGATGGTGCATAAGTCTGCCGCCAAGACCAAGACACTCCGCCGAATGTCCCGGGCGTCATAGCCCGCTAAGCTGTAAGGAACTTGGTTTGCGGAACCCATCAGGGCCAGCGGTCAAAACCGCGCAAACAGGCCGGACACATGACTGCTTCTGACAAATGCACAAATCAAATCAAAAATGTCTTGCTATGCAGGAGCCATCCACACATGACATTTGCCGCCCCCTCCTTAAACGGCAGAAAGTTTACAGATAGCAGCCTTTAAGAGCGTGGTTTTCCGTCACTGTCCTTGTGAATGCTAATTTCCAACACGGCCACCAACCGCTTCTAAGAAGCAGGAGTTAGTCGATGACTTCAATCGTGAAAGGGAATCACCTTACAAGGGATTGAGAAAACCCCGACGAGGAATCGACAGGCTCTTGTGTATCGTTAGTCCACCACGCTGGAAGCGCAATCGAGCCAATCTGCGACTTCTTTAACGTAGGCTCCCCACTCGTTGGACATTGCGGCCAAATCAATGATCTTGGGCAGTCCAGACGCTTCACTTTCATTTAGAACCTCAAGTATCTTTCCTACGAGATAGTGCTTGTCCTGCTCGACATTGATTTCTCGCGCAATATCGAAAATTTCTTTCTGCGAATTGTTAAGCGAATCTCTATCAATTCCTCGAATCATCCAATGAATTTGGGCTTCTGGCGCTGGTGGCGCTGCAGCGTTAGGCCTAAACTTCTTAATCCCGTCCAAGCAAGCGTTCCGTAATTCATCTCGCCCACCTTCTGTGCCAGAGACCACTTTATTAATCCGACCACTTCTCTCATCAGAGCCAACCAAAACATCCCCATCAAGAACGTATACCTGCCGCTCAGGCTCGTATTTTTCTGCAAGCGCCATCCCGCCCAAGACTGTAAAGCAATTATTTGCCGCCCCATATAATGTAATATTCGTATGCTTTTTGAGGCCTCTGCGGTATAATTCATGATTGACGACTGCTTGCGCCGTTCCGTCTTCTACGAATACTTCGAGGCTCCGCTCCATTACACCAGTGAGCCGGTAAACCGCGTCAGGCGTAGAGTTGGATAGGCATAGGGTTTTCGAAGCGCCTGTCTGGCTATCGAAGACTGAATGAATATGCTTGACGCTCACCTCACATGACCACCCCAATATTGCCTCCCTGTGTGAGGTGAAAACTATCTGAAGGCTTTTTTCGGTAGCGCGATCAAAGAGAACACGGATAAGCTTTTTGAGAGCGTCTGTGTGAAGTAGTAAATCTATCTCATCGATCAGTATCAGGCCATATTTTGGAGAGTTGAATACAGCAGAGAGAATTTCGATCGTTCGTTGCTCTCCCGCCCCCATAGCGAGAGATGAGTATTTCACCGCGTCTGTTTCCAGTCCCGTATAAGATCTACCTTTAGTGGCAGTGTGAATATTGATCTCGCTATAACTCTTGTTGAAAATATATCCAAGCTTATCCTTGATCAAAATTGAATCTTCATGCTGAGCAGTTGAAAAGCTTATTACACTTAACGCGCTCTCTTCTTCTATTTTTGGAACGCAGGATTTTATACCAACGAAACTCACATGTCGCTCGGGTCGCCTGGAGTATTTTGGAGACCATCTATCCGACGCCTTCTGATAGGTAGTCTCCTCATCTGGATGCTCATCCGCGCCCTCTCGATACGAATGCCTCATAGTAATGAAGCTACCACGCCAAGTGTCGTGCGATGTTGGAGTGAAAAAGTTGCTAAACTTCCAATCTCTGCAATCAGAGTCGGGCAAAGGGCGATAACAACATGCCAGTGCATGGAGTATCGTGGATTTCCCAGAACCATTTACCCCCATTATCGCAGTCAAGGGCCTGTCATCAAAATGCACCTCCTCAAGATCAGCTATGCCTTTGAGCTTCTTAATGCTGATTGACTTAATTACCTGCTGACTTTTTGGCATAACTCTCTTCAAATCCATCCTTAATTGTAACGATGCGACACATAACTAATAATTCTTCGATAGGTGCATTGTAGGCACTGCTGTCTCGGATATGGAAGTCAGGCCCCCGATGGGTATCTTTTCACCCATAAGTTGTCACTATGCCGCGTGTATATAAGAAAAAACAAGGCGTTGTCCTGTGATCTGGGTGACGCCTATGGCATTTTTCTGCAGGTTAGGTTCATCGGATTTAAGTTGGGGTTGCCTCAATCGGCAGCAGAGGGTTTGGAAGCAATCGTTTGCTGCCTCTGGCGCGAAGGTCGGCTCAGGGCTGTTTACGTTCGTGGCTTCAGTCCTTGGCAGTCAGTCGCGCGGGATTCGGTGATCTTAACGGGCCAGTGTTTACACCTACCGTTCGATGTCCCGCAGGAACATCTTAATCGTGCAAGCGCTTATTTCTGTAAGCAGCGCCAGCTTAAGGCAAGATGGTATGGTTCGAGAACTGCCGCAGCAGGGTTTCAGAGAGATCGAAGTTTTTTCTTCGTGCTGCGGATGATTGGCCAATGTTGATTTCGAGAAGCAGAAACGAAGTGGGTACGACGCAAACGCTAACCTTAGGACTACGCACAGGCTTGAAGCTGCCACGAACGGCAGACGCGCAACAAACAGGAGGACCAACATGCTGCGCACGCTCCCCACGAAGACCCTGTCCGCAGAACCGCAAATTGCCATCACCCGCACATTCGTCGCCGAGCACCGAACCGCCCTGTGTAACGCCGCGGACAGGATCGCCGGCGAGGCCGGAACAGCCCACGTTCTGCGCCTCATGTCGATGCTGCGCGAGGCACCACGCCTTGACCGCACAATGCGCCTCAGGTTGGTCAATCTCCACCGGCTCCTCTCATTGGAACCTGTCATTGAGGCGTACGAACCCAATTTTTCGACTTGGGTCTTCCTCGATCCCGCCAGCGAGGAAGTCGAAAACCTCTGCCCGCTTACTGACCGGCTCTATGATCTGTTGATCGACATCAGCCATCTGGATGCCGAGTGGGAGAAACAGGCGCTCGACCTCCCGGCGCAGAAGGCCGCCTAACATGCAGAACCGGCCGCGTAATGCGCGCGGCCGGTGACACTCTTTTGAAGCCACCGCGCAGAATGCCCAAGCGGATAAGAGCATCTTCTGAGCGACGCCCTGAACAATAAAATGTCCCGCGCGGCAGATTTCTTCTTCGTCTCTCAAAAGAACGACCAATGTTCTCTTTACCAGCACCAACACCGGCACCAGCGACCGCAACCAACTGAGAGGAACACGCGCCCCAGATCTCCCGAAAGCAGCGCACATGACGCCGATGAATAGGCATCACCAGCACCTTTCATGCATGCAAGGGAGACAGTCATGCTCAACACAAACACCACGAATATCAGCCAGGCCCGCTTTGATGCGGTCGCCGCGACCGAAAGACATCTGCGCCGAAATGGCGCCAGTCTATGCGATCTGCTCGACGCGCTCGACGATCCCGCGGGCTTCGAAGCGCTGTGCCGTCTACATAGCGCCTTCAGCCATCCTTTTCCGGACGCGGATGCCGTCGAAGACGCGGTTCACGATATCGCGCGCTTTCTTGTGGACCAGTCGCCATCCTCGCTCGACCGTATTGGATTTGAGCGGAGCTTTGCCGCGTCCGATATGGCGCGATGGCATGGAGCCCGGATCAGCGAAATCCACGAGAGGTTTCGCCATGCCGGATAATCTGCGGTGTGTGTTGCAGATCATCCAAGAAAAGCGTCTGAGAGATTACCCTGCCTCATTCGGGCCAGAGCAGGATATTTGCGATATCACGCTCTGGCTGAACCAAAAGTTCCCCAAATCGAAAGCGCGGCTGCTGGTTGATCGGCTTTACACTCAACGCAGCCGCGAAATCGTAGGCCTTTCGGTCACCGGAATAGCCTCACAAACTTTGTCGATGACCCCAATCGCCTTGGAGGCCTTTTTGGCTTTGGGATATTCGATCCAGAAGGCGAGCGGAGATAGCTTTCGATGTCCCTCTTGTTTTGGGCGTCATTCAAAGCATGATGCAGTCAAAGCCTTCGCACGCATCGAAAGCGCGCTACGCGCCCAGCGTTCATGATAGAAACACTGAGAAACGATATCAAAGGGCGGCGCGAGCCGCCCTTTTCTCGTTGCAACACTTGGACTGGGTTCCGGTCTTAAACTCAGGGTATGGTGATGCGCTGCTACGCCTTTCGATAGTCGAGATGCCTTTCAACAAAAGTAGCTCAAGGATTGATCGGTCTGGCGTTGCGGCTGCACATTCGGATGGCTCTGGTGGACAGAAAAAACAAGAATTTGTTTTTGGTGGCGAAAACCCGGCCCCATATCATCCCTGACAGGCTCGAACCCCCATTTAGCCCATAAGGGGGCCTAAAACGCGAAAATCGGGCGTTTCAGGCCGATTGACCTTTTTTGCTTGCGAAATGGACATTTCAGCCCGGCCGCTGGCTATTTATTGGTGGTCAGATCAAATAAGGCGCATTTAATCACCCACACTTACTATGCCCGCAGCTCCCGCAGGTCATGCAGCCCTCGACCATCCGCATGTCGAACTGACCGCAAGACGGGCAGGATTTGCCGCGCGGGGCGTCGAGGCCGACGACCTTCGCCTGCGGGTCGGTCTTCAGCCCCATGCCCTCGCCCGCGATGAAGCCGGTGGCGATCATGTGGCGCTCGATCACGCCGCCGATGGCCGCGAGGATCGAGGGGATGTATTTACCCTGCATCCAAGCCCCGCCGCGCGGGTCGAAGACGGCTTTCAGTTCTTCCACCACGAAGGAGACATCTCCGCCACGGCGGAACACGGCCGAGACCATGCGGGTCAGCGCCACGGTCCAGGCGAAATGCTCCATGTTCTTGGAGTTGATGAAGACCTCAAAGGGGCGACGATGGCCGTTCAGCACGATGTCGTTGATGGTGATGTAGAGCGCGTGCTCGCTATCGGGCCATTTGACCTTGTAGGTGTTGCCCTCCAACTCGGCGGGGCGGTCCAGCGGATCGGACATATAGACGATCTCGCCGCCTTCGCTGACCTGATCGGGGCTGTCGGCGGGGGCCTTGTCGCTCTTCTCGGAAGAGACGCTCAGAACCGAACCGGTCACATCGTTGGGGCGATAGGTGGTGCAGCCTTTGCAGCCTGTGTCCCACGCCTGCATGTAGACGTCCTTAAAGGCATCAAAGGAGATGTCCTCGGGGCAGTTGATAGTCTTGGAAATCGAACTGTCGATCCATTTCTGCGCGGCGGCCTGCATCTTGACGTGATCGGCGGGCGGCAGGGTCTGGGCGTTGACGAAATAGTCGGGCAGCGGCGCGTCACCTTTAAGCTCGCGCCACATCTGCACGGCGTAGTCGACGACCTCTTCCTCGGTCCGGCTGCCGTCTTTTTGCAGCACCTTGCGGGTGTAGGCATAGGCAAAGACCGGCTCGATCCCCGAGGACACGTTGCCCGCGTAGAGGCTGATCGTGCCGGTGGGGGCGATGGAGGTCAAAAGCGCGTTGCGGATACCGTGTTCGCGGATCGCCTCGCGCACGTCGTCGTCCATCTGCTGCATGGTGCCGGAGGCGAGGAACTTTTCGGCATCGAAGAGCGGGAAGGCCCCCTTCTCTTTCGCCAGTTCCACGCTCGCCAGATAGGAGGCGCGGGCGATGGCTTTGAGCCATGCCTCGGTCTGCGCCGCCGCCTCGTCAGAGCCGTAGCGCAGGCCGACCATCAACAGCGCATCGGCAAGGCCGGTGACGCCCAGACCGATGCGGCGCTTGTTCTGCGCCTCGGCAGCCTGTTCGGGCAGCGGGAAGTTCGACACGTCGACCACGTTGTCCATCATGCGAACGGCGGTGGCGACCAACTCGCTCATCGCGTCTTGGTCGAGATGGGCGTCGTCCTCGAAAGGCTGGGCGACCAGACGGGCAAGGTTGATCGAGCCCAGAAGGCAGGCGCCATAGGGCGGCAGCGGCTGCTCGCCACAAGGGTTGGTGGCGGCGATGGTCTCGCAATAGTTCAGGTTGTTCGCGGCGTTGATGCGGTCGATGAAGATCACGCCCGGCTCGGCGTAATCATAGGTCGCCTGCATGATCTTGTTCCACAGGTCACGCGCCTGCACGGTCTTGTAGACCTTGTCGCCGAAAACCAGATCCCACGATCCATCGGCCTTCACGGCCTCCATGAAGGGGTCGGTGACCAGCACGGACATGTTGAACATGCGCAGGCGGGCTGGGTCGGACTTGGCGGCGATGAAATCCTCCACATCCGGATGGTCGCAACGCATGGTCGCCATCATCGCGCCGCGGCGCGAGCCTGCGGACATGATGGTGCGGCACATGGCGTCCCAGACGTCCATGAAGGACAGCGGGCCGGAGGCATCCGCCGAGACGCCCAGCACATCCGCGCCGCGCGGGCGGATGGTGGAGAAGTCATAGCCGATTCCCCCGCCCTGCTGCATGGTCAGCGCGGCCTCTTTCAGCATGTCGAAGATGCCGGACATGCTGTCGGGCACGGTGCCCATGACGAAGCAGTTGAACAGCGTCACGCGGCGCGCGGTGCCGGCGCCTGCGGTGATGCGGCCCGCGGGGAGGTATTTAAAATCCTCCAGCGCGTTGAAAAACTTGTCTTCCCAAACATCCGCCTTCGATTCGACCTGCGCGAGGTCGCGGGCGATGCGGCGCCATGTGTCTTCGACCGTGACGTCCTTCGGGGTGCCATCGGCCCCTTTAAAACGGTATTTCATATCCCAGATTTGTTCGGCGATCGGGGCGGTAAAGCGGGACATGGGGTAACTCCTGAGGTCAGTGGCAGGGGCTCTTATTAGCTAGGCTCCGCCTGAGAGAAAACCGGAAAATTACCCTCCATCATACAAGAATTTGCATGTGATTGAAATCCAACTACCTTATATGGCGTGGACCAAAGGAATCGCTGGGGGGCGATGTGACCGGTAAAATGAACCTGATAAAGCTTTCGGTCGGCACCGAAGGCGTCGAAAGCCTCGCCAAATGGCAGGCGCGCAAGGACGTGCGCACGCATGACGGGCTGCCGCGCCATGTGACCCGCATGTGGCCCAAGCGCGAGGCCGAGATTCTCAACGGCGGCTCGATCTATTGGGTCATCAAGGGCGTAATTCAGGCCCGCCAGCGTATCGTTCGGCTGGAGGAGATCACCCGCGCCGACGGCATCCGCCGTTGCGCCATCGTGCTGGACCCCGAGATCATCCGCACCCAGAACAGCCTACGCCGGGCCTTCCAAGGCTGGCGCTACCTCAAGCCCGAGGATGCGCCGCCCGACCTGCCCGAGGGCCGCGAGGCCGAGGCGGAACTGCCCGTGGAATTGAACCGCGCGCTGGCCGAGATCGGCGTGCTCTGAGCCTCAGTCAGCGTAGAGCGCCTCGATCTGATCCCCATAGAGTTCGTAGACCTTGGCCCGGCGCACCTTCATCGTCGCGGTCACCTCGCCGTCGTCGTGGTCAAGCTCCTTGCGCATCAGCCAGACCTTTTTGACCTGTTCGACCCGCGCCAGATCGCGGTTCTGCTTGGCCACCTCCGCGTCGATCAATTCCTGCACCTTGGGGTGCTCGGCGAGCGAACGGAAGGTCGTATAGGCGATCCCCTGCCCCTCAGCCCAGAGCCGGACCGTGTCCATGTCGATCTGCACCAGTGCTGTCACATAGGGCCGCTTGTCGGCCACGGCGACCACCTCCTTGATGAAGGGGCTGGCCTTGATGACATTCTCGATATGCGCGGGCGCGAGGTTCTTGCCCGCGGCGTTGATCATGATGTCCTTCTTGCGGTCGATCAGCGTGATCGAACCGTCGGCCTCCTCTCGCCCCACATCGCCAGTATGTAGCCAGCCGTCGCGGAGCGTCTCGGCAGTGGCCTTGGGGTTCTTGTAGTACCCTTTGAAGATCGTCCCGCCCGAGAACAGCACCTCGCCGTCCTCCGCGATACGGGTGCGCACCCCGCTGACCGGGAAGCCGATGCGCCCGTCGCATTGCCCCCAGGAGCGCTGGATCGTACCCACGCCCGAGGTCTCGGACATGCCCCAGGCTTCGCGGATATTGACCCCGATGCCGCGCATGAAGCCCAGAAGCTCGGCGCTGATCGGCGCGGCGGCTGAGATCGCAAAGGTCGTCCGCCCAAGGCCGAGATAGCTGCGGATATGACGGTAGATCAGCGCGTCCCAAAAGGCATGGGCTAACCGGTCCCCGGCGCTCCATTTGTCGCGTCGGATCATGCCGCGCCGCTGCGCGCCCTTCAGCGCCATCAGCGTCATCGGCCCCTTGATGCGCCCGGCGGTCTGCGCCTGCACCAGCACGCCCGCCTGCATCTTCTCCCAGATCCGCGGCACGCCGAAGAAGACCTGCGGTGCAACCTCCCGCAGGTCGAGCGTGATGGTCCGAAGGCTCTCGCCGAAGTTCATCACAAACTGCTGCGCCAGCCCGTTGATCACCGTCACCGCCTGTTCCGCGATGTGGCACAGAGGCAGGTAGCTCAGCACATCCGTCCCGGGCGGGTAGTCGCCAAAGACATCCCGCGCCACGCCCACGCCCGCGTGGATATTGCCATAGGAAATCTCCGCCGCCTTGGGCAGGCCGGTAGAGCCCGATGTAAAGACCATCATCGCCGTGTCATCAGGCTCGATCCCCGCCTGCCGCGCCCGCAGATCATCAGCAAGATCGGCCAGCCGCGCCCGGCCCCGGTCGAGCAGTTCGTCGAAGCTGATTAGTCCCAGCAAATCCTCGCCCCGCGTGCCCTTGGGGTTGAAGATCACCAACTGGCGCAGCTGCGGCACCCGGTCGCCCAACTCCTTGATCTTGTCGAGCTGCTCCTGATCCTCAATGAACAGCACCGTGCTGTCCGAGGCGTTGATCAGATGCTCCAGTTCTGCCGCCGGGCTGGTGGGATACATGCCCACCACAACCCCCGCCGCCGCGTTGATGCCAAACTGCGCCTGCACCCACTCGCTGCGGTTCTCGCTTAGGATGCCGACATGGCCGCCGGGACTGAGACCCAGATCGACCAACCCTGCGGCGGTCGCCTGCATGATCTCTTGCAAGCCTGCCCAAGTGATCTCATTCCAAATGCCAAATTCCTTTTGCCGCATCGCCACGCCCATGGGGCGGTTGTCTGCATGGCTGTGCACCATGCGCACCAGCGGCGCGAAATCGCCTTTGAACTCATCAAATGCCATGGTGGCCTCCTTAGCTGAGCCAGCGTTTGCGGCGTTTGTAGTGTTTCACATCGCGGAAAGACTGCCGCGCGCCGCCCTCCTCGCCCATGCCGAGGTAAAAAGACTGGATGTCCTTGTCGCCGCGCAGCTTCTCGACATCGCCTTCCATGACGATCTGGCCGCTTTCCATGATGTAGCCGTAGTCGGCGACGGAAAAGGCCACGCCCGCGTTCTGCTCGACCAACAGGATCGCCGTGCCGTCCTCTTGGTTCAGACGCTTGATCGTGTCGAAAATCTCCGCCACCACCTTGGGCGCCAGTCCCAAGGATGGCTCATCCATCAAGATCAACTCAGGCCGCGCAATCATCGCCCGGCCAAAGGCCAACATCTGCTGCTCCCCGCCCGAAAGATAGCCTGCAATCTGCTTACGCCGTTCCTTCAACCGCGGGAAGAAGGCATAGACCTTGTCGTAATCCGCCTTCGCCTGCCGCCGGTCCAACGCATAGGAGGCGGCGATCAGATTGTCCTCCACCGTCATCTCGCTGAAGATCCGCCGCCCCTCGCGCACGTGAAACAGCCCCTGCTGCACCAGACGGTCGGGCTGGATCGACATGATCGACTGGCCCTTGAAGGAGATCCGCCCCTCGCCGACCTCGCCGTTCTCCAGCGCCAGCAGGTTACTCGCCGCCTTCAGCGTCGTGGTCTTGCCCGCGCCGTTGGTGCCCAGAAGCGTGACGATTTTACCGTCCGGCACCTCGAGCGACAGCCCGCGCAGCGCCTGCACCGTGTGGTGGTAGGTCACTTCGATGTTCTCGATGGTCAGCACGGGCGCTCCTTTCTCTAGGGTGTGGGGCGCCCGCGGGACGCGCCGCATTTATCAAACGGTGAACCAGTCCGATTTCGGCGTGAACAACCCGTCCTCGGGGTTGTAGCCATAGACGCGGCCGGTCCCGATGGCGTTGTTCTCCATGCTCACCGGCCCGCCGAAGAAGCCGCCCGAATCCCAGTTTGAGATGCACGAAAGCTTCTCGGCGATGTTGTCGGGGGTCAGTTCCAGCCCGGCCTCGGCGGTGTCGCGGAAGGCCTTCATGGCGATCTCAAGCCCGCACATGGTCTGGATCGCCCATGTTGACATGTAGTTCTCCAGCGGCGTGCCCGCGAACATCTGCTTGCTGAGTTCGGCATACTGCTGGTAGCGCGGCGCGTCTTCGCGGTCGTAGAAATAGCGGTAGGGCATGACGCCTTCGTAGCCCGCGAGGAAGGGCCCGGCCTCGGCGGTGATTCGGTCGGCAATGAGCTTTTCCATGCCCCAGAAGGTGCCCTTGAATTTGACCGGCAGACCGAACTGCCGCGCGCCGCCGATGAGCTGCGGCCAGACGCCGGTGACATAGCCCTGCAGAATGCAATGATCCGCTCCGGACTGCGCCAGCTTGGTGACATGGGTCGGGATGTCCGCGCCCTCGGCCTTGGTGCTTTCCTCGAGCACGACCTCGAGGCCAAGCTCCTCGGCGGTCTTGCGCCCATGCTCGATCGGATCGCGCCCGAACTCGGTGTTGGAGAAGATGAAGGCCACCTTCTGCCCGCCCTCGTTCTTGATGTTCTGCAGCAGGATGTCGAACTGGCTCTGGTAGGTCGGGCCCGAGAGATACTGATAGGGATGGGTCGCCGGGTCGGCGAGTTCCGAGGCAAAAGAGGTCGACCCCATGATCCGCGCATTCTCGCTCTTGAGCTCTGGCGCGATCAGCTTCATCGCCCCGGTGCTGTCGGCGAAATAGCCGATCATGTTCTTGCCTTCCGAGGCCAGCGCGCGCTGGTAGTTATTGAGTGCGTTCTGCGGCACATAGCCCGAATCCTCGGTGACGAAGCGGATGGGCACACCGGCCACGCCGCCCTCGTCGTTGAAAAGCTTGGTGGCCATGGCGAAGGCGGGGGCGACAAGTTGCCCCGCCGTGGCGAAGGGCCCGGTGAGCGGCAGCGAGGCGCCGAGCACGTATTCCTTGGGCTGGGCCCGCAGGATCATCGGCGTGCCGACTGCCGCCGTCGCGGCGGCGGTGGTGGCGAGGAAGGATCGGCGGTTCATGGTCATCTGTCTTCTCCCTGATGTGGCCTTTTGATTACCCGCGCGCAAACGGCCAACGGTTTGCGGCGCGCAGGATGCGGTCGACGATCTGGTTGATGCCCAAGGGCTCCTTGAGCAGGAACAACACCAGCAGCACGCCGAAGGCGATCTGCTGGAGAGGCGCGCGCAACTGTCCGGCCCCGGCGCTGTCCCCGGCGAGCGCGCCGAAGAGCACCTTGATCACCTCAGGCACCATAACGACGATGATAACGCCGAAAACCGGCCCCATCGTGCGCCCCATGCCGCCGATGATCAGCGCCGCCACGAGGTTGAGCGAGAGCGCCAGTTCGAACTGCTCGGGTAGGATGCGGGCGTAGAAATAGGCAAAAAGCGCCCCGGCAAGGCCGCAGTAGGCAGCCGAGAGGGCAAAGCTCATCAACTTGTAGCGCAGAAGCGAAATGCCGAGGATCTCGGCAGAATAGTCACGGTCGCGGATCGCGATGAAGGCGCGGCCCACCCGGGTGCGGATGAGGTTCTGCGCCGCCAGCAGCGAAACGAGGCCGACGACGGCGATCAGCCCGAACATCTCGCGCTTGGTATCCAGCTCCCAGCCCAGCAGGTTGGGCACATTGGTGTTGAGCCCGACCATGCCGCCGGTCCAGGGGGCAAAGAGGTCTTCCTCGATCAGGAAGATCACGATGAAATTCGCCGCCAGCGTCGCCACGGCGAGGTAGAGCCCCTTCACCCGCAGGCTCGGCAGCCCCACGAGCACCCACCGCCGCCGCCAGCGCTACCGCCAGCGGCACCGAGACGAAGGACATCAGCCCCGCCGGGATCACCCCGGCGCCAAGGTTGCCGAAGATCGTCACCGCATAGGCGCCGATGGCAACAAAGGCGCCGTGGCCCAGCGACACCAGACCGGTATAGCCCGTGAGGATGTTGATCCCCACCACGGCGATCAGCAGGATGCCCATCTGGCTCGCGATCAAAATGAGGTAGTCGTTGCCGAACAGCGTGAACAGGACAAGCGCAAGGATCGAGCTGTAGACGAAGGCCTGTTTGTAGCGGTTGTTCAGCACCCGCTCGTCGGCGGCATAGCTGGACTTCAGGTTGGCGTTGATCATATCCGCTCGACCTCCTTTTGCCCCATCAGCCCGTGCGGCCGCCAGATCAGCACCACCAGCACGGTGACGTAGGGTACGATTTCGGCCCAACCGCCGCCCATCTGCCACTGGGTCATCGCTTCAAGTACCCCCACCACCATCGCGGCGATCAGCACGCCCACGTAGCTATCAAGCCCGCCCATCAGCACGATCGCCAGAACCGAGAAGCCGAAAAGCCCGAGGCTCGGCGAAATGCCGTTTCGCGTGGCGAGGATTGCGCCCGCGATGGCCCCGGTGGTGCTGGCCAGCACCCAGGCGCGGGAAAAGACCTTGGGTACCGAAATGCCCATGGAATAGGCGGTGGATTGGTCCTCGGCAGTGGCGCGGATGGCGATGCCGCCCTTGGTAAACTTCACGAAGGCGACGATGCCGCCGAACAGCAGCAGCGCCACGGCCATGTTCACCAGATCGGTGCCGAAGAGGAAGATCATCGTGCCGAACAGTTCGAACCGGATCGGCATGTTAGGCGCGATATAGGGCACGCTTGCGGCATCCGCCGTCCAGATCAACTGCGCCGCGCCCGACAGGATCGAGATTAGACCCACCGTCACCATGATCATGGCAAAGATCGACTGCCCCATCAGCGGGCGCATCAGCACCCGCTCGATCACCCGACCGAGGATCGCGTTGCAGACCAGCGCCCCAGCCAGCCCCAAGAGGATGCGCGGCAGGTTCGCCACCCAGTCGAGCACCGCCGCCACAGGGGAGAACATCGGCAAATCACCCCGCATCTCGACCATCCAGCCGGGCTGCCACGAGGCCAGCCAGCCGGGCGCCCAAGGCTGGCCGGGAACGATCACGGCGAAGGTGAAATAGAAATAGGCCCCGAACATGATCAGGTAGCCATGGGCGAAGTTCACCACCTTGGTGGCCTTGTAGACGCTCACGATCCCCACGGCGATCAGCGCATAGATCGCCCCGGCCATCAGCCCGTTGATCGCAAATTGCACGAACTGCCCCATCAGAGCGCCTCCCTTTCCTCTAGCCCGGAATCTTTCAAAGATTCCGGCACGATTTCTTTCAAAGAAATCGTCATGCCGCGGCCCCCAGATAGGCTTCAATCACCGCCGGGTTGTTGGAGACCTCCTCGGGCGTGCCGCTGGCGATCTGCTGGCCGAAGTTCAGCACGACGATGCGGCTACAGATGTCCATCACCATGTGCATGTCGTGTTCCACCAGCAGGATCGTGGTGCCGAATTGCTCCTGCACGTCGAGGATGAAGCGCGCCATGTCGGCGGTCTCCTCGCGGTTCATGCCCGCCACCGGCTCGTCCAACAGCAGCACGCGCGGGCGCATCGCCAATGCGCGGCCCAGTTCGACCCGCTTTTGCAGACCGTAGGGCAGCATGGTAATGGGGTATTTGCGGATGTGGTCGATCTCGAGAAAATCGATCACCTGCTCTTCGATCTCGCGCCGCAGCTCCAGCTCGGCCTTCTGCGCCGCGCCGAAATAGCGCAGCGCCTGCCAGACATTGGTCTTGAGCCGCGTGTGTCCGCCGAGCTTGATGTTGTCGAGCACGGTCATGCCGCGAAACAGCGCGATGTTCTGAAAGGTCCGTGCGAGGCCAAGGCCCGCGCGCTTGTCGGGGCTGAGCGACGTGATGTTCTGACCCTCAAAGGACACGCTGCCCCGGTCGGGCCTGTAAAACCCTGAAATCGCATTGAAAAGTGAGGTTTTGCCCGCGCCGTTGGGGCCGATCACCCCGGTGATCTCTCCGGCCTTGGCTTCGAAATTCACCCCCTGCAGCGCCTTGATGCCGCCAAAGGACAGATGCAAATCCTCAACCCTCAGCAATCGCCCACTCCCATGCGGCGACGGCTGCGGCCCCCCGCAAGGGGCGCGTGACATCCGATCATCGACGGATCCTCCCTATGTCCCGACCCCTGCCCCTTTTGGCGGTGCTTGTGGTATCGGCCTGTTGACCCTTTCACCCTATCCGAAGCGCGGCATCTCGCAAGTCTTTCGGTAAGGCGCGCGGCAAAGCGCCCCCGCGCCGGAGCGGCTCGGAAGGTGCAATGCCATGGAAGGGAAGAGAAAAACCCGGGGCTGTGACGCTACGTCAGGTCAGCTGTGCGATCAGGGTTTTCAGCGCTTTGCGGCTGTGATCCTCTAGGGGCGCCATGCGCGAGCGCCATAGCGTCGCCTGCGATTGCAGGATCAAACCGTCGCTGAGGATCTTCAGATGATTGGCGCGCAGGGTCTCCCCGCTGGAGGTGATATCGGCGATGGCCTCGGCGGTCTCATTGAGCACGGTGCCCTCGGTCGCGCCTTGGCTGTCGACCAGCGCATAATCGGCCACGCCATGGGTGCGCAGGAATTCCCGCACCAGCCGGTGATACTTGGTGGCGATACGCAGGCGGAAGCCATGTTCGGCGCGGAAGGCGGCGGCGGCGGCGTCGAGATCATCCAGCGTGTCGACATCGACCCAAGCCTGCGGCACCGCGATGATCAGGTCAGCATGGCCAAAGTTCAATTCCTCCAGCGGCTCGACCAGTTGATCCCAAAGCGCCAGTTTTTCCTGCACCAGATCGGTGCCGGTGACGCCCAAATGGATCCGCCCCGCCGAGAGTTCGCGCGGGATTTCACCCGCCGAAAGCAGCACGAGCGAGACATCCTCGATCCCTTCGACCTTGCCCGCATATTCGCGGTCGGACCCGGTCCGTTGCAGGCTGACGCCGCGCGCGCCGAACCATTCAAAAGTCTTCTCCATCAGCCGCCCCTTGGACGGCACACCCAGCTTCAGCGTCATTGCCCGGCCTCCAGTTCCAGCATCAGGCCGGGGCGCATCACACCGCCCACCGCCGGGATTTCATCGCCCTGACCCAGCCGCCGGGTCAGCGCATCGTAGCGCCCGCCGGTGGCGATGCTGGGCAAATCGGGCCGTGAGGCCGCGCGGAAAGCAAAGACGAAACCGTCGTAATATTCCATCGATGACCGGCCATGGCTGGCCTCAAAGAGCAGCGCGTCGGTGTCGATCCCGCGGGCGCGCATCGCATCGGCGCGGGCCGCGACACGGGCCACGGCATCGCCGATGGCGGGCATGTCGACGGCCAGATCGCGCAGGCGGCTCAGCGCATTGGGCAGGGTTTCCCGCACCTCCAACAGCGCCTCGAAAAGGTCGACCTGCTGCGCGGAGATCGGCGGCGTCTGCGAATCCTCGCGCAGGGCCGCGACGCGGGCTTCAATCTCGGCGCGGGAGCGCAGCCCCACCATCGGCGCGTCGCATGTCACCTCGGCCTCGGCCAGCAGCGCCTTGCGCCCCGCGGGCACAGGGCTGCGCCCGGCATAACGGTCAAGCAGCGCACGAAAGCGGCGCGGGCGCCAGATGTGACGCATCAACGCCTGTTTGCGCGCGGGCGATGTGCCCAAGCCCTGCACCGCCGCCATCAGCACGCCGATATCGCCCGTCACGGGACGCACCGGCAGGCCCTGCATCGCCTCGGCAATCAGGGCGAAAACCTCGGCATCCGCCGCCGCCGGATCGGCGCGGTCGAAGACCTCAAAACCGACCTGAATGTATTCGTTGGCGCGGTTCGGGTCGTGCTCCTGACGGCGGAAAACCTCGCCTGAATAGGTATAGCGCGCGGGCTCGGCCCCATGGGCCATATGCATCTGCACCACGGGCACGGTGAAATCGGGGCGCAGCATCTGCTCCCCGCGCAGCGCGTCCGAGGTGACATAGGCGCGCGCGCGGATATCCTCGCCATAGAGGTCCAGCAGCGTGTCCGCCGGTTGCAAGATCGGCGGCTCGACCAGAACGGCGCCCTGCCCCTCGAAAATCGCGCGCAGCGAGGCCGCGCGCGCCAGTGTTTCGGAACGTGTGGGCATCAGCTTGTCCGATCCAGAATATCGCGGACTGCTTTGATCAGATCAGCGCGGGGCACTTCATATTGGTTGGGGCGCTCTTTCCACTCATCATGGCTCGCCTCTTGCGCCAGTTGCGCGCCCAGCACCATGTCCTTGATCTGCACCACGCCGCGGTCCTTCTCGTCACCGCCTTCGATGACCACAACCGGGCTTTGCCGCTTGTCGGCGTATTTCATCTGGTTGCCGAAGTTCTTCGGATTGCCCAGATAAACCTCCGCCCGGATGCCCGCCTGCCGCAGCTCGGCCACCATGGCCTGATAATCGGCCATGCGGTCGCGGTCCATCACGGTGACGACGACGGGGCCTGTCGCTTCGGCCTCAAGCCGCCCTTTGGCGGCCAGTGCAGCGAGAAGACGGTCGACACCGATGGAGACGCCGGTTGCTGGCACCTCCTGCCCGGTGAAACGCTTCACCAGATCGTCGTAACGCCCGCCGCCCGCGACCGAGCCGAAGTTGCGCGCGCGGCCCTTCTCGTCTTTGATCTCGAAGGTCAGTTCGGCCTCGAAGACCGGGCCGGTGTAATAGCCAAGGCCGCGCACGACCGAGGGGTCGATCTCCACCCGGTCGGGGCCATAGCCGCCCGCCGCCAGCAGGTCCGAGATAAGCTGCAACTCATCCACGCCCTGCACGCCGACCTCGGAGCCTGCCACCAAGTCGCGCAGCCGCGCCACGGTCTCGGCCCCGGTCTCGCGCTTGGCCTGCATGAAGCCCATCACGACTTCGGCCTGCGCCTCGCCCAGCCCTGCACCTTTGGTGAAATCGCCGCTGTCGTCCTTGCGGCCCTCACCCAAAAGCGCGCGCACGCCCTCCGGCCCCAGCCGGTCGAGCTTGTCGATGGCGCGCAGCACGATGCCGCGCTCGGCTTCCTTGTCGTCGCCCGAAAGCCCGGCCACTTCGAGCACGCCGTTCAGCACCTTGCGGTTGTTCACCCGCACCACATAGTCGCCGCGCGCGATGCCCACTTCCTCAAGGCAATCGGCCATCATGGCGCAGATCTCCGCATCGGCAGCGACCGAGGGCGCGCCGACGGTATCGGCGTCGCATTGGTAGAACTGCCGGAACCGCCCGGGCCCGGGCTTCTCGTTGCGCCAGACCGGGCCCATGGCGTAGCGGCGGTAGGGCATCGGCAGGTCGTTGCGATGCTGGGAATAGACCCGCGCCAAGGGGGCGGTCAGGTCATAGCGCAGCGCGAGCCAGTCCCCGGGTTTGTCGCCCTCGGCATCCTCTTGCCAGGCAAAGACGCCCTCGTTCGGGCGGTCAACGTCGGGCAGGAACTTGCCAAGCGCCTCGACCGTCTCCACGCCCGAGCTTTCCAGCGCGTCGAACCCGTAGCGGTGATAGACGGCGGCGATCTTGTTCAGCATCTCGGCCCGATGGGTCACCTCGGTCCCGAAATAATCGCGGAACCCTTTCGGGGTTTGCGCCTTGGGACGGGGGGTTTTCTTGGGCTTTGCCATGGCAAGGATCCTCGGTGCATCAATTGGCCTCGCGTCTAGCCCAAGCCCCCCGCAAGAGCAAGCAACGCGGCATCCCGCCCCTGTCCTGCGCCGCCGGTCCGTGCTAGATCGCGCAAAAAGGATGCGCGCCATGACTGACCAAAGCCCTGATCACACCCCAGACCAAACAGCCGAGCATATCAGCCGCCTTGAAGAGCAGATCGCCCATCTGACCCGCGCGGTCGACGATATGTCAGAGATTGTCACCCGTCAGGAGGCCGAGATCGTCACTCTCAACCGCCGCGTCTATATGCTGATGCAGCGCGAAGGAGAGCGGGACGCTTCGGGCGGTGGCGCGGTGCTCTTGGGCGATGAGCGCCCCCCGCATTACTGAGCGGCAGCGCCGCGCACCCGTCAATTGGCTGATTTCATTGCCACGGCGGCGACGGCCCCGTCATGCACCAGCACTTCGGACCAGCGCGCGGTCTGGCCCAAACGCTCATAGGCGCTGACGAAAAAGGTGGTCTTGTCGAGCTTGCCGATCTGCCGCCCGCAGGGTTTCCCGCGCCCCGCACCGCAAACGCGGGCCTTGATCGCCTCATAGGCCGCGTCGGTCTCGGCTGTGGGCAGGTTCTCCCCCCCCGGGCCGTAGTGCAGTTGCTCATAGACCGAGGGCGTGCCGAACAGCACATTGGCCGCCGTCAACTGACGCGCGCAATCATCCGCAAAGCCGGTGATGTAGAAACTGCGCGCCCCGGCGCTGCCGGGCTGCGAATCGAACAACCGATAGCCCCGCGCCGCGGGCTCCTCGACCAGTTGCCCCAATTCGCTCAGATCCAGATCGCAGACACGGGCCACCTCGCCAAACGGCAGGGCGGCACCGAATGAAACCTCGGAGATCTGCGGGTTCGGCGCGGTGGGGGCCATTGCGCAGGCGGAGAGCAACGTCCCCACAATCAAAAGGCCGATGCGTCGTTTCATGCTCTGCTCCCCATTGCTTGGCAGGCAGGTAGCGCAGCCACCCGCCGCCGTCCACTGGACGCGCAGATGACGCAGCGACCAAGACGGCGGGAGGGTCAGATCTCCTCGACCTCCATCACCCCGTCGAGCGAGCGGATCGCGCCTTTGATCTGCGGTGTCACCGGGAATTCGCGGCCCAGATCAACCTCGACCTCGCCGGGCAGGCTGGGATCCATCAGGCAGAATTGCACCGGCCCCTTGCCTGCCGCCTTCACCGCCTGCCGCGCCCCGTCGAGCACATCGGCCACCGATTGGATCGCCCCCGGCCCGTCGATGAAGACCCGCAGCCCCATGCTGCCCGCATCCGCCACCGCCGCGTCGATCGGCCCGATGCCGCGCGCCAGCAGCTTCAACTGGTCGCTCTCCATCGTGGCCTCGACGGTGACGACCACCTTGGAGCCGACCTCCAGATGATCGCGCGAAGCCTCCAGCACGTCCGAAAAAATCGTCACCTCGTAGCCCCCGGTGGGGTCCGACAATTGCGCAAAGGCAAAGCGGTTGCCCCGCGCTGATTTGCGCTCCTGCCGCCCCGCTACCACCCCCGCCAGCCGCGCGTTCATCGCGCCGCGGGTGCTGACCTTTTCATTCAGTTCGTCGAGCGTGAGGAAGGGCAGACCTGTCTCACGCGCCCATTTGCGCTTCAGGGGCGGCATGTAGTCGTCCAGCGGGTGGCCCGAGAGGTAGAAGCCCACGGCCTTGAACTCCTCGGCCAGTCGCTCGGCCGATTGCCAATCGTCGCAGGGCAGCATCCGCGGCTCGGGCAGATCGTCGCCCGCCTCTCCGAAGAGCGACACTTGGTTCGAGGCCTTCTGCTCGTGGATTGCGGCGGAGTAGTTCACCAGCCCGTCGAGCGACTGGAACACCCGCCGCCGGTTGCTGTCGAGCTGATCGAAGGCGCCCGAGCGCACCAGCATTTCCAGCGGGCGTTTGCCGACCCGCTTGAGGTCCACCCGCCGCGCGAAGTCGAAAAGCGTGGCGAAGGGCCGGTCAACACCATCGACCTTGCGCCCCTCGGTCACCAGTTTCATCGCCTCAAGCCCGAC
The DNA here is from genome assembly GCF_043557275.1 of Sulfitobacter sp. 1A13368. Classification (NCBI taxonomy): domain Bacteria; kingdom Pseudomonadati; phylum Pseudomonadota; class Alphaproteobacteria; order Rhodobacterales; family Roseobacteraceae; genus Sulfitobacter; species Sulfitobacter sp. 1A13368. The sequence goes on from NZ_JBIFFR010000006.1 coordinate 29,116, forward strand.
GTTTTTCAGTGCGCCCAGCGCATAGACGAGGGCGCCGTCGACCACCTTGAAGGTGGCATCCGAGCGGTTCACGCAAGGCGGCACCCAAGGCAGTTCGAGGTGCTTGCGCACCTCCTCAAAATAGATCGCCAGCTTGTCTGTCAGGTGGATATCGCAGTTCATCACCCCGGCCATGAACTCGACCGGGTGGTTCGCCTTTAGCCAAGCCGTCTGGTAGCTGACCACCGCATAGGCCGCGGCGTGGGACTTGTTGAAACCGTAGTTGGCGAATTTCTCCAGAAGGTCGAAGACCTCCGCCGCTTTCTTCTTGTCGACGCCATTGGCCATCGCGCCCTTTTCGAACTTGGGGCGTTCCTTGGCCATCTCCTCGGCGATCTTTTTACCCATCGCACGGCGCAGCAGGTCGGCGCCGCCAAGCGAGTAGCCCGCCATGACCTGCGCGATCTGCATCACCTGTTCCTGATAGACGATGATGCCTTGGGTCTCTTCGAGGATATAGTCGATCGACGGGTGTACCGATTCCAACTCGCGCTGGCCGTTCTTGACCTCGCAATAGACCGGAATGTTTTCCATCGGCCCCGGGCGGTAAAGCGCGACGAGGGCGACGATATCCTCGATACAGGTCGGCTTCATGCGCTTGAGCGCATCCATCATGCCGCTCGATTCCACCTGGAACACCGCGACCGTCTTGGCGCTGGAGTAAAGCTTGTAGGTGGCGGGATCGTCGAGCGGGATGGTCGCCACGTCATCGATATGGCCCTCGGGCGGCTCGTAGATTTGCCGCCCGTCCGCGGCGATATGCAGATGCCGCCCGCCCGCCTTGATCTGGTCGAGCGCGTTCTGGATGACGGTGAGGGTCTTCAGGCCGAGAAAGTCGAATTTCACCAGCCCGGCCTGTTCGACCCATTTCATGTTGAACTGTGTCGCCGGCATGTCCGAGCGCGGGTCTTGGTAGAGGGGCACCAGTTGGTCCAGCGGCCGGTCCCCGATCACAACGCCCGCCGCGTGGGTCGAAGCGTTTCGGAGCAGCCCCTCGACCTGCTGGCCGTAGGTCAGCAGGCGATCCACAACCTCTTCGTTCTTGGCCTCCTCGCGCAGGCGCGGTTCATCCGCCAAGGCTTTCTCGATGGAGACGGGTTTCACCCCCTCCACCGGAATCATCTTGGACAGCCGGTCGACCTGCCCGTAGGGCATCTGCAACACCCGCCCGATGTCGCGCACGGCCGCTTTCGACAAAAGCGCACCAAAGGTGATGATCTGGCCCACCTTGTCGCGGCCATATTTCTCCTGCACGTAGCGGATCACCTCCTCACGGCGGTCCATGCAGAAGTCGATGTCGAAGTCGGGCATCGAGACCCGTTCGGGGTTGAGGAAGCGTTCGAACAGCAGCGAATAGCGCAATGGATCGAGGTCGGTGATGGTCAGCGCATAGGCCACCAGCGAACCCGCACCCGAGCCCCGCCCCGGGCCGACGGGAATGTCGTTGTCCTTGGCCCACTGAATAAAGTCAGCCACGATCAGGAAGTAGCCGGGGAAGCCCATGCCTTCGATAATGCCCAGCTCGAAATCGAGGCGTTTTTGGTATTCCTCCCTGCTTACCGCATGGGGGATCACCGCCAGACGCGCCTGTAGCCCCTCGTTGGCCATGCGGCGAAGCTCGGCGACCTCGTCGTCGGCGAACTTGGGCAGGATCGGGTCGCGACGGTAGGCCATGAAGGCGCAGCGTTTGGCGATCTCGACGGTGTTGCTCAGCGCCTCGGGCAGATCGGCAAAGAGTGTTGCCATCTCGGCCTGCGACTTGAAGTAATGCTGCGCGGTCAGACGACGGCGTGGCTGGCTTTGGTCGACATAGGCGCCCTCGGCGATGCAGATCAGCGCGTCATGGGCCTCGTACATATCGGGTTTGGGGAAATAGACGTCATTGGTCGCGACCAGCGGAATGTCCATCGCATAGGCCATCTCCACAAAGCCGCGCTCGGTCAGGCGTTCGGCCTCGGGCTGGCCGCCTTCCTCCGGATGGCGCTGCAACTCGACGTAAAGCCGGTCGCCAAAGGCCCGGTGCAGCCGCGCCATCAGCGCTTCCGCCGCGGGACGCTGCCCGCTTTGCAAAAGCATCCCCACCGGCCCCGAGGGACCGCCGGTGAGACAGATGAGATCGGCGCTCAGCGCCTCGAGCTCGTCCAACGTCACCTCGGCCACCGCCCCGCCCTTGTCGAGGTAGAGGCAGGAGTTCAGCTTCATCAGGTTCTCGTAGCCCCGCTCGGTCTGGGCCAGCAGCACCACCGGCGCGGGCGGGCGCGGTTTCTCGCCGGGCTGGACCTCGACATAGGCCACGTCGACCTGACAGCCGATGATCGGCTGCACGCCCGCGCCCGACATGGCGACGGAGAACTCGAGCGCGGCGAACATGTTGTTGGTATCGGTCAGCGCCAGCGCGGGCATTTCCGCGTCGCGGCACATGCCGGGCAGCTTTTTCAGCCGCAGCGCGCCTTCCAGCAGGGAATACTCGGAATGGCTGCGCAGGTGAATGAATCGGGGAGCATCGGACATGGTCGCAAACTATGCCACCCGCACGGGCGGCACCAGCGCCCGATGCGGCGAGCGCGCATTTTTCCTTGCCAAGACGCAGCCTGCCCGGCTAGCCTGACCTCCACCTTGCCCGCGCCCGGTTCTACGCCGCATCGAACCCCGCGCATTTTCATGGGCACCGAGTACCGCGGCGGATGAGAAATCGATGGACATCACTTTTCTTCTTAACGGAGAAGTCGTGTCGCTCTCCAACGTATCCCCCATCACGACACTGCTGGACTGGCTGCGCGAAGAGCGTGGCCTGACGGGGACGAAAGAGGGCTGTAACGAGGGCGACTGCGGGGCCTGTTCGGTCATGATCACCGACGAGAACGGACACCGGGCGCTAAATGGCTGCATTCTGTTCCTGCCGCAGATCAACGGTAAGGCCGTCACCACGGTCGAAGGCATGGCGGGCGAAGACGGGTCGTTGCACCCGGTGCAGGAAACCATGGTCAAGTATCATGGCAGCCAGTGCGGCTTCTGCACGCCGGGTTTCGTGGTTTCCATGGCGACGGCGCATCTCAACGGCGCGCGCGACCATGACGTGCAGCTTGCGGGCAACCTCTGCCGCTGCACCGGCTACGCCCCCATCATCCGCGCGGCCGAGGCCGCCGAGGACAAGCCCGTGCCCGCGCATCTGCTGGGCCTCAAGGACAAGCTGGCGCAGGACATTCCAGCCCCCGCCAAGGCCGAGGGCGCGCCGCATGTGCAGCCCGAGAGCAGCGACGCGCTTGCCGCTTGGTATCTTGAACATCCGGACGCTACCCTGATCGCCGGGGCGACGGACGTGGGCCTTTGGGTTACCAAGGGCTTCCGCGATCTCGGCGCCGTGGCCTTCCTCAACCGCTGCGCCGATCTGCGCGGCATCACCGAGGACGAGACCGGCCTGCGCATCGGCGCCATGACCACGCTGACCGAGGTCGAGGCGAAACTCAGCCCCCTGCATCCCAGCCTTGGCGTGATGCTGCGGCGCTACGGCTCGACGCAGGTGCGCAACGCGGCGACGCTGGGCGGTAATATCGCCAACGGCTCGCCCATCGGTGACGGCCCGCCCGCGCTGATCGCGCTTGGCGCCACGCTGCACCTGCGCCGTGGCGATGCGCGCCGCGAACTGCCGCTGGAGGACTTCTTCCTCGACTACGGCAAGCAAGACCGCGCGCCGGGCGAATTTGTCGAGGCGATCACCGTGCCGCGCCAGCACGACACGCTGCGCTGCTACAAGCTGTCGAAGCGTTTCGATCAGGACATCTCGGCGGTCTGCGGCTGTATCTCGATCACCGGCAATGGCTCTGAAATCCTCACCGCCCGCGTGGCCTTCGGCGGCATGGCCGCCACACCGAAACGCGCCGCCGCGGCGGAAACGGCCCTTGTCGGCCAGCCGTGGAACGAAGATACCATCCACAAGGCGATGGAGGCGATGCGCGACGACTTCACCCCGCTGTCGGACATGCGCGCCTCCGCCGCCTACCGGATGCAGGCGGCGCAGAACATGCTGCTACGCTATTTCCACGACGCCAATGGCACCCCCACCAACCTAGCGGAGGTCTCGGCATGAGCGTTGCAAAGCCCCTTCCCCATGACGCCGCGAAGCTGCATGTCACCGGAGCCGCGCGCTATGTCGACGACATCCCCACCCCGCGCGGCACGCTGCATCTGGCCTTTGGCCTCAGCCCCGTCGCGGCGGGTGCGTTGACCGGGCTCGACCTCTCCGCCGTGCGCGAGGCTCCCGGCGTCGTCGCGGTGCTGACCGCCGATGACCTCGCGCATGATTGCGACACCTCGCCCTCGAACCATGACGAGCCGCTTCTAGCGACCGATCAGGTGCATTACGCGGGCCAGCCGCTTTACCTCGTCGTGGCCACCAGCCACCTCGCCGCGCGCCGTGCGGCGCAACTGGGCAAGCCGCAGATCACCCCGCGCGACCCGATCCTGACGGTGGAACAGGCGCTCGACGCCAACAGCCGTTTCGAGGATGGCCCGCGCATCTACCAGAAGGGCGATGCCGAGGCCGCGCTCTCGAAAGCCAGCCGCCGCCTCTCGGGCCAGATCGAGATGGGCGGGCAGGAGCATTTCTACCTCGAAGGTCAGGCCGCCATGGCGCTGCCGCAGGACAACGGCGACATGCTGGTGCATTCCTCGACCCAGCACCCGACCGAAATACAGCATAAGGTGGCCCATGCCATTGGCCGTCCGATGCATGCCGTCCGGGTCGAAACCCGACGCATGGGCGGCGGCTTTGGCGGCAAGGAAAGTCAGGGCAACGCGCTGGCGATTGCCTGTTCGGTGGCGGCATCGCTCACCGGCAAGTCGTGCAAAATGCGCTATGACCGCGATGACGACATGATCATCACCGGCAAGCGGCATGATTTTCGTGTCGCGTATGACGTGGGCTTTGACGAGACGGGCCGCATCACCGCGCTGGACGTGACCCACTACACCCGCTGCGGCTGGTCGATGGACCTCAGCCTGCCGGTCGCCGACCGCGCCATGCTGCATGCCGACAACGCCTATCATCTGCGCGACGTGCGCATCACCTCGCACCGTTTGCGGACCAATACCGCCAGCGCCACCGCCTTTCGCGGCTTCGGCGGCCCGCAGGGGATCGTGGGCATCGAACGGGTGATGGACCATATCGCACATGAGCTGGGCCTCGATCCGCTCGCCGTGCGCCGGGCGAATTACTACAGCGACAACGCCCACCGCCCGACCGAGGTGGAGAACACCGGCACCGCGATCGACAACCGCACCCCGCCGGATGCCGAGGCCGATCTGTCGTCACGCGGCGCGCCCCCTGCGCTCGGCGCGCAACCGTCGATCCCGGCCAAGCGCTCGGACGTGCAGACCACGCCCTACCAGCAGCCGGTCACCGACTGCATCGTCAACGCGCTGACCGACCGACTGGTTGAGAGTGCCGACTACAACGCCCGCCGCGCCGCCATCGCCGAATGGAACGCCGCAAACCCGCTACTGAAACGCGGCATCGCCATCACCCCGGTTAAATTCGGCATCTCCTTCACGCTCACCCACCTCAATCAGGCGGGCGCGCTGGTGCATGTCTATCAGGATGGCTCGATCCACCTGAACCATGGCGGGACCGAGATGGGGCAAGGGCTGTTCCAGAAGGTTGCGCAAGTCGCCGCGTCGCGCTTTGGCGTCTCGCCCGAGGCGGTCAAGATTACAGCCACCGATACCGCCAAGGTGCCCAACACCTCGGCCACGGCGGCTTCCTCGGGGTCGGACCTCAACGGCATGGCCGCGCAGAACGCCTGCGACACGATCCGCGACCGCATGGCCGCGCATCTGGCTGAACGCTACCAGACCACGCCCGATCAGGTACGCTTCACCGACGGCATGGTGCAGATCGGTAGCGAAGAGATCACCTTCGCCGCCGCTGCCGCCTCTGCTTATGAAAACCGGGTGAGCCTCTCGGCCACCGGCTACTACAAAACGCCCGAGATCGAATGGGACCGCATCGCCGGACGCGGGCGGCCGTTCTACTATTTCGCCTATGGCGCGGCCTGCACCGAAGTGGTGATCGACACGCTGACCGGTGAGAACCGCATCCTGCGCACCGATATCCTGCATGACGCCGGGGCCTCGCTGAACCCCGCGCTCGACATCGGCCAGATCGAAGGCGGATACGTTCAAGGCGCAGGCTGGCTCACGACCGAGGAACTCGTCTGGGACGATACCGGCACCCTGCGCACCCATGCGCCTTCGACTTATAAAATCCCCGCCTGTTCAGACCGCCCGCCGGTCTTCAACGTGGCCCTCTGGGACCAGCCGAACCCGGCGCAGACGGTCTACCGCTCCAAAGCCGTGGGCGAGCCGCCATTTATGCTGGGCATCTCGGCCTTCATGGCGCTGTCGGATGCGGTGGCGGCCTGCGGCGACAGCTACGGCGATCTGCAAGCCCCCGCCACCGCCGAGGCCGTTCTCGCCGCCGTGGGACGGGCGCGGCAATGACCGCGATCTTCGTCGAGGTCACCGCCACGCGCGGATCGGCCCCGCGGGATGCGGGCACGGCGATGAAGGTCACGGCTGACGCAATCGCGGGCACCATCGGCGGCGGCGCGCTGGAGCATCAAGCCATCGCCCACGCCCGCCAGATGCTGGCCGAGGGCCGGTGCGAAGACAGCCAGACCCTGCCGCTCGGCCCCGGTCTGGGCCAATGCTGCGGCGGCGCGGTGAGCCTGCGCTACACCACCGCGCCGCGCCCGCTGGACGCGGCCACCCCCCCGCCCCTGCCGGATGTGCAGAGCGACGTGCCGCTCTGGCTCTGGGGTGCGGGGCATGTGGGTCGGGCGGTGGTGGCGGCCTGCCCGTCCCGGGCCTTTGAGATCACATGGATCGACAGCGCCCGCGACCGTTTCCCCGACCAGGTCCCGCCCCATGTCACCGTCACCCCCGCCGCTGACATGCCGCGGTTGGCCGCCCATGCGCCGCGCGAGGCGCATCACCTGATCTTCACCTATTCCCATGACATCGACCTCGCACTCTGTGCCGCGCTGCTCAATCGCGGCGCCGCGAGCGTCGGGCTGATCGGCTCTGACACAAAAAAGTCACGGTTTTCCCGCCGCTTGCGTGACATGGGGTTGGATCCCTCTGGCATCATCTGTCCAATTGGCGATAAATCGCTGGGCAAGCTGCCTGCGCAAATTGCCCATGGCGCGTTGACCGCTCTCATCGCCCGGACCCAGACAAAGGTTTCCGCATGACTGATTCACTTCTCGACCTCACCGGGTTGACCAAGGCCTACCCCGGCGTCGTCGCGAACGATGACGTTTCCCTGCGGATCGCTCCGGGCGAGGTTCACGCCCTGCTGGGCGAGAACGGCGCGGGCAAATCCACTTTGGTTAAAATGATCTACGGGCTCGTCAAACCAGACGCGGGCCAGATGCTAATGCGGGGGGAGAGCTTTGCCCCCACCGACCCGCACGCCGCACGGCAGGCGGGTGTGGGCATGGTGTTTCAACATTTCTCGCTTTTCGACGCGCTCAGCGTGGCGGAAAACATCGCGCTCGGCATGGAAAACCCGCCGCGGATGCGCGAGCTTAGCCAACAGATTCGCGATGTGTCGGACACCTACGGCCTGCCGCTTGCGCCGGACCGCACCGTCGGTGACCTTTCAGCGGGGGAACGTCAGCGGGTTGAGATCATCCGCTGCCTGCTGCAAGAGCCGAAACTGCTGATCATGGACGAGCCGACCTCGGTCCTCACGCCGCAAGAGGTTGAAATCCTGTTCAAAACCCTGCGCAAACTCAGCGCGGAAGGCACCGCGATCCTCTATATCTCCCACAAGCTCGAAGAAATCCGCAGCCTGTGCGACAGCGCCACGATCCTGCGCTTGGGCAAGGTCGTCGGCCATTGCACCCCGCGTGAGACGTCGGCACGCGACATGGCCGAGATGATGGTGGGCTCTGCGCTGAAAACGCCGACCCGCGACAGTAAGGAACCGGGCGAAGTGGCGCTGACGCTGAACAACCTCTCGGCCCGGTCGGCCCATGCCTTTGGCATGCCGCTGCGCGATATTTCCGTCGCGGTGCGGCGCGGGGAGGTGCTGGGCATCGGCGGCGTCGCGGGCAATGGGCAGGACGAATTACTTAACGCGCTCTCGGGCGAAACACTGGTCGGCGCGGGCATGATCACCTTTGACGGGCGCGACATTGGCCTGCTTGGCCCCACCGCCCGCCGCGCGCTTGGCGTGCTGACCGCCCCCGAAGAACGTTTGGGTCATGCCGCCGTGCCGGATATGTCACTGACGGAAAACGCCATGCTGACCGGTGCGGCGCGTGAGGGGCTGGAGCGCGGCGGCATGCTCGACTGGGGCAAGGCGCGCAGCTTTGCCGAGAAGATCATCAAGACCTTTGACGTGCGCACCCCCGGCCCCGCCAATGCCGCGCGCTCGCTCTCAGGCGGCAACCTGCAGAAATTCGTCATCGGGCGCGAGGTGCTGCAACGGCCCGAGCTGCTGGTGGTGAACCAGCCGACATGGGGGGTCGATGCCTCGGCCGCCGCCGCGATCCGGCAGGCGCTTTTGGACCTCGCCTCTAACGGGACCGCCGTGATCGTCATCAGCCAAGACCTTGATGAGCTGATGGAGATTTCCGACAATTTCGCCGCCCTGAACGAAGGCCGCCTGTCGCCCTCTCGCCCCGCGCAGGGGCTGACCGTCGAAGAGATCGGCCTGATGATGGGCGGGGCACATGGTATGGAGGTCGCGCATGTCTAAGCCGAACCTCGCATCTTTCACTCTGACCATTGGGGGTGATCTGTGATCCGCCTTGAAAAGCGTCCGCAGCCCAGCCGGGCCCTCTCGCTGTCGACACCGATCATGGCGGTGCTGGCCACTTTCATCTTTGGCGGGCTGCTGTTCGCGGCCTTGGGCAAAGACCCGATCGAAGCGCTGCAAACGATCTTTTGGCAGCCCCTGTTTGGCGATTACGCCTTTTACTACCGCCCACAACTGCTGATCAAAGGCGCGCCCTTGGTGCTGATCGCCATCGGCCTCAGCCTTGGGTTCAAAGCGGGCATTTGGAACATCGGGGCCGAGGGGCAGTATATCATGGGCGCCCTCTTTGGCGCGGGCGTGGGGCTGGCTTTCTACCCGCTCGAGGCGTGGTATATCTTTCCGCTGATGGTCCTCGCCGGGGCGCTCGGCGGTTGGCTCTGGGCGATGATCCCGGCCCTTCTCAAGGTGCGTTTCGGCACCAACGAGATTCTCGTCTCGCTGATGCTGGTCTATGTGGCGGAACAATTCCTTGCCTCCATGTCACTGGGATTGCTGAAAAACCCCGAAGGCTACGGCTTTCCCGGCTCGCGCAACCTGCAACAATACGCTTCTGCCCATAACGCCGAACTCTTCGCAGGCTCTGGCATGCACTGGGGCGTGGTCGCAGCACTGATCGCGGTGATCTTTGCTTATGTCCTGCTGGCACGGCACCGTCTGGGATTTGCCATCCGCGTCACCGGCGAGGCCCCCCGCGCGGCGCGCTTCTCGGGCGTGAACCCGGCGCGGCTGGTGCTGTTTTGCCTCGGCACCTCCGGTCTGCTTGCCGGTCTTGCGGGCATGTTCGAGGTCGCTGGCCCCTCAGGGCAGGTCACCATCGACTTTAACGTGGGCTATGGCTTTACGGCGATCATCGTAGCCTTCCTTGGCCGTTTGCACCCGATTGGCATCCTGCTTGCCGGGGCGCTGATGGCACTGACCTACATCGGCGGGGATATCGCGCAGTCCAACCTCGGCCTGCCCGCCGCCGCCATTCAGGTGTTCCAAGGCATGCTGCTGTTCTTCCTGCTCGCGCTGGACGTTTTCACTCATTACCGGCTGCGCTTTGGCGCGGCGGAGGCTGCCTGATGGATCTTTCCGCAATCAACCCGCTTTTGTTCGTCGCAGGCTTTCTCGTGGCCGCGACGCCGCTGATCTTTGCCGCCATCGGCGAATTGGTGGTCGAGAAATCCGGCGTGCTGAACCTTGGCGTCGAAGGCATGATGATCACCGGCGCGATCTGCGGCTTTGCCACGGCGGTCGAGACCGGATCGCCGCTTTTGGGCTTCGCCGCCGCCGCCGCGGGCGGTGCCGTGCTCAGCCTGCTCTTCGCCTTCCTGACCCAAGTGGCGCTGGCCAATCAGGTGGCCTCGGGCCTGTCGCTCACGCTCTTCGGTCTCGGCCTCTCGGCCCTGATCGGGCAGAGCTACGTCGGGATCAAACCGCCACGTCTGGGTGACATCGACTTCGGCCCGCTGGCCGATATCCCCGTTATTGGGCCGATCCTCTTCACCCATGACATCATCCTCTACCTCGGCATCGCGCTTGTCGCCGGCGTCTGGGCGGTGCTGAAATTCACCCGCGCGGGCCTGATCCTGCGCGCGGTTGGCGAAAGCCACGACGCGGCCCATGCGCTCGGCTACAAGGTCAAGCGCATCCGCACCGCGGCAATCCTCTTTGGCGGCGCCTGCGCGGGCTTGGGCGGGGCTTACATCAGCCTCATTCGCGTGCCGCAATGGACCGAAGGCATGACCGCCGGCATCGGCTGGATCGCCCTTGCCCTTGTCGTCTTCGCCTCTTGGAAGCCATGGCGCGCGCTTTTGGGTGCCTATCTTTTCGGCGGCATCACCCAGTTGCAGTTGAACTTGCAAGGCGCGGGCGTTGCCATTCCGGTAGAGTATCTGGCAATGTCGCCGTATATCATCACCATCATCGTTCTGGTGGTGCTGTCGGCGGACAAAAGCGCCGCGCCGGCCTCGCTGGGCCGTACTTTCCACGCCTCGAACTAGGGGCATCACGTCACGCGGCATCGCCCGCACATCAAGCCCCGGCAAAGGGGCACGCAAACAGGGGAAACCTCATGAAACTAACCACCCTTATGACCAGCGCGGCCCTTGCGCTCGGCCTTGCTTCGGGCGCTGTGGCCCAAGACAAGACCAAGGTCGGCTTTGTCTTTGTCGGCCCCGTGGGCGACGGCGGCTGGACCTATGAGCATAACGAAGGCCGTTTGGCCGTCGAAGAAGAGTTCGGCGACAAGGTCGAAACCGTCTTCGTCGAAAGCGTCGCCGAGGGCCCCGATTCCGAACGTGTGATGACGCAGATGGCGCTCGACGGTGCCGATCTGATCTTCACCACCTCCTTTGGCTACATGGACCCCACCATCAACGTGGCCAAGAAATTCCCCGATGTGAAATTCGAGCACGCCACCGGCTACAAACGCGCCGACAACGTCTCGACCTATTCCGCGCGTTTCTACGAAGGCCGCGCCATTCAGGGCCATATCGCGGGCTCCATGACGGAAAGCAATATCATCGGCTACATCGGCTCCTTCCCGATCCCGGAAGTGATCCGCGGCATCAACTCCGCCTATATCCACGCCAAGAAGGTAAACCCCGACGTTCAGTTCAAAATCGTCTGGGCCTACACGTGGTTTGACCCGGCCAAGGAAGCCGACGCCGCCAAGGTGCTGATCGAACAGGGCGCCGACGTGGTGCTGCAACACACCGATTCCACAGCACCCCAAGCGGCTGCACAGGAAGCGGGCAACGTGATCACCTTTGGCCAAGCCTCCGACATGGCGCAATATGCACCCAAGCCGCGCGTGTCCTCGATCATCGACAACTGGGCGCCCTATTACATCGACCGCGTCAAAGCGGTGATGGACGGCACATGGGAAAGCCAAGACACATGGGACGGCATCGGGCCGGGCATGGTCGGCATTGGTGAGATCACCGACGCCGTGCCCGCAGATGTGAAAGCCGAAGCGCTGGAACTGAAAGAGAAAATCGCATCGGGCGAGTACCACCCCTTCACCGGTCCGATCAACAAACAGGACGGTTCCGCATGGCTGGCCGAAGGCGAAACCGCAGATGACGGCACGCTGGCGGGCATGAACTTCTATGTCGAAGGCATCGAAGGCACCATTCCTGAGTAAGCCGCACTGCTGACCGACGACAGGGGCGCACGGGCAACCGCGCGCCCCTTTTTCGTCGCCGCCCCGGTCGGGGCCCCATGCGTGCGGTTCCCAAGCGCGCCGCCGCCTGCCCCTGCGTAAACCCATTGCGCGCGGGCAGCGCACATGCCACCAATCTGGCATGATACAGATGCTCACCAGCCTTGATGGCACCCCCGCCAGCCGCCTCGCCTTCGGCACCATGCAGTTCGGCGGGCGCGCCGATGCGGCAGCCTCCCGCGCGATGTTCGACGCCTGTATCGAGGCCGGGATCACCCATTTCGACACGGCCCATGTCTATACCGACGGGGCGTCAGAGCGCCTTCTGGGCCAGTTCGTCCAAGACCGCCGCGAAAGCCTGATCATCGCCACCAAAGCCGCCTATACCGGCGGCGCGGGCCGGGCCAATATCCTCGCCTCTGCCGAGACATCTCGCCAGCGGATGCAGCTTGATACGCTCGATGTGCTCTATCTCCACCGCTTCGATCCCGACACCCCGCTGACCGAAAGCTTCGCCGCGCTGGCCGACCTGCAACAACAGGGCCATATCCGCCAAGTGGGCCTGTCGAACTTCGCCGCATGGCAGGTCGTCAAAGCCGCCCATATCGCCGCCGACTTCGGGCTTGAGATCGCGGTGATCCAACCGATGTACAGCCTCGTCAAACGTCAGGCCGAGGTCGAGATCCTCCCCATGGCCGACGATCTCGACATCTTGGTCGCCCCCTACTCACCGCTGGGCGGCGGCTTGCTGACCGGGAAATACGCCACAGGCGGCACCGGTCGCCTCAGCGAGGATGACCGCTATGCCGCCCGCTACGGACAAGAGGTGATGCACGGCGCCGCTGCCGGACTGGCTGCCCTCGCGCCCGATCTCGGCACCCATCCGGCAACCCTCGCCGTCGCATGGGCCGCATCGCATCCTACGAAGCCAACACCGATCATTTCGGCACGCTCTCTGGCCCAGCTAGAACCGTCGCTGGCCGCGCTAACCTATGTGATGACACCGCAAACCTACGCCGCCATCTCTGCCCTGTCGCCCACACCGCCCCCGGCCACCGACCGGCTGGAAGAGCAGGCATGAGCCGCCTGCCTCCCAACGCCAGCGTCGCCGAAGACGCAGGCGGCGACCGGCTCTTCGCCCCCGCTGCCGCGCGCAATCTCGACGCGCTTTGCGACCTGCTGGCCACCCACGCCCCGCCCCGGGGCCGTGCGCTGGAAATCGCCAGCGGCACCGGCCAGCATGTCGTGGGCTTCGCCAAACGCCTGCCGAGCCTCAGCTGGCAACCCAGCGACATCGACACCGCCCGCCGCGCCAGCATCAACGCCTATGCAGCCGAGGCCGCCTTGCCCAATATCGCCCCCGCCCTGCCGCTCGACGCGACCGCGCCCGGCTGGGCGGGCGACCACGGCCCCTTCGACCTGATCATGCTGGCCAATCTGCTGCATCTGATTTCGACCCCCGCCACCCGGTGCCTAATCGATGAGGCCGCCGCAGCCCTCGCCCCCGGCGGCACGCTGATCCTCTACGGCCCGTTCAAACGCGACGGCCAAACCACCTCCTCCGGCGATACCCGCTTTGACGCACAACTGCGCGCCGCCGACCCCGCGATTGGCTATAAAGACAATACCGAGATGGCCCGCTGGCTGAGCGATGCAGCCCTCAGCCCGATCGACGAAGTGGACATGCCCGCCAACAACCTCGCCTTCATCGCCAGAAAGCCCAGCCCATGATCCTCCGCCGCGCCCTGATCCTGTTGCTCCTCGCCCTCGCCGCATGCGGCTCCCCCGGCAGCCCGCCCCCGGCCCCGCCCGGCGTGCTCTTCCCCGCCGCCTTCGGGGACAGCGATCCGGTGAGTTTCAATGGCCGCACCCCCGCTGCCTACCCCGTGCACGGCATCGACGTGGCCCGTTTCCAAAATGATATCGACTGGAACACCGCCCGACGCGCGGGCGTGAACTTCGCCTTCATCAAGGCCACCGAAGGCGGCGACCTCAAAGACATCAACTTCGACAGCCACTGGCAAGGCGCGGGCCAAGCCGCCGTGAAACGCGGCGCCTATCATTTCTACTATTTCTGCACCCCGCCCGAAGATCAGGCCCGCTGGTTCATCCGCAACGTGCCCAAGACAGGCGGCATGCTGCCCCCGGTGCTTGATATGGAATGGAACCCCTTCTCCCCCACCTGCGCCCATGTCCGCCCGCCCGCCGCCGACGTCCGCGATCAAATGCGCCGCTGGCTGCGCGTGGTCGAAGCCCACTACGGCCAACGCCCGATCATCTACACCACACCCAAATTCTACCGTGAGAACGACCTTGGCCGCTTCCGGGGATACGACTTCTGGCTGCGCACCACCGCCAAAACCCCAGCCGAAGCCTACCCCGGCCAAACATGGCGCTTCTGGCAATACAGCGCCACGGGCATCGTCCCCGGCATCGGCGGCGACGTGGACCTCAACGCCTTCTCCGGCAGCCGCGCCGACTGGCAAAACTGGGTCGCCACCCGCGCCCTGCCCTAAAACCAACGGGAAGGCGCCCCTCCCCCTCCTTCATCCTTTCTCAAATACCTCTGCGCCACCCTGCCGCAAAAGCGACGTGATCGGTTACCCCCCCAAACCAAACGCCTCCAATAGAAACGCCACCCCGCCCGCTTCATCCTTTCTCAAATACCTCTGCACAACGTCCACCCCAGACGCCACGCCACCCTTCACCCCCGCGCATAATACCGCGCCACAACGAACAGCCCGCCCACCAACAAAAGCGGCAACAAGAATATCCGAAATACATGCACCCCGAGCACCGCCAAAAGCGCGCCGATCAACTCATCCGCGCGGCTCCAAAGGTTGCTGGCAAGCTGCCGATACTCCGTCAAACCCGGTTCTTCCTCACCCAAAGCCTCGCTGCCGCCGACATGGGCGGTGATCTCCTCGATCACCTCCATGTTCCGCAAATAGACCCCTTCGGTAAGCTGTCCCGCCAGCGGCTCAGACACCACTAAGGCAAGCGGAAGCGCCAACCCCAGAAACCCGCCATACCACGCCAACCGCCGGGGCAGCCCGGCATGACCGCGCTTGCTCAAAGCCCAAACCGCCAGCGCGACAGACAACAGCCCCAACCCGATCGCACTCAACGGACCAATGGCCACGGCGATCACCCCCGTGGCCACCATGACACCGAAAACCAGCCCCGCGATCCGCTCCACCGTGTCGTCAATCGGCTCCAACACCTTCAGTGGCCGCGCCGAGCCGGAGGCGATGAAGGACAGCCCCACCTCGATCTCCTGCGCGGTCGAAAGAAAAGCATTCAACGTGCGCAGCGTGACATAGGAGGCCGCCGCCGTGGTCGCCACATCCGCCGCATAGCCCTGCGCCGCGCTGACCACGGGATTGTCGCGCAGCAGCGCCGCCGTCAGCGCCAATACGCAGAAAAGTGCAAGCAGCCCGCGCCGGATCAACCGTCCACCCGGATGCGCTGGTTCTTCGGATCATAGGGGCTGTCTTCGACCACCTCGGCCTCCCACAGTTGATCAAGCATCTTTACCTTCAGCCTCGTGCCTACCACCGCATCCTCGGGTTTGACATAGCCCATGCCGATGCTCTTGCCGAAGGCCACGGAATAGCCCCCCGAGGTCAGCCGCCCGGTTCGGGTCTCGCCATTGTAAAGCACCTCACGGCCCCAAGGATCGGCATCCTCCGGCCCGTCGATCAGCACGGTCACGCATTTCGCGCGGATGCCGTGATCGACCATCGCCTGCTTCCCGTGAAACTCTTTGTTCAGGTCCACGAAGCGCGGCAAATCCGCTTCCATAGGCGTCGCATCCCGGCCCAACTCATGCCCAAAGGCGCGATAGCTCTTCTCCTGCCTCAGCCAGTTCTGCGCCCGCGCGCCGACCAGCTTCATCCCATGCGGCTTGCCAGCCTTCTCCAACTGGTCGAACAGATGGTTCTGCATCTCGATCGGGTGATGCAACTCCCAGCCGAGCTCCCCGGTATAGGCCACCCGGATCGCGCGGACCGGCACCATGCCCAACTCGATGTCGCGCATGGTGAGCCACGGGAACCGCTTGTTGCCCAACACCGTCTCCGGCGCCGCATCCCGCACCAAGGCACCCAAAACATCCCGCGACTTCGGCCCGGCAATCGCGAAAACACCCCACTGCGTGGTCACGTCATGACATTCCACGTAGCCGACCTCAGGCATCTTATCGGCAATCGCCTTGCGCAGATAATCGCTGTCATAGGCCGTCCATGCCCCCGCCGAGACGAGGTAATATTCGTCCTGCGCCAAACGCACGATGGTATATTCCGTCCGCGTTGTCCCCGCCCCGGTCAAGGCATAGGTCAGGTTGATACGCCCCACCGAAGGCAGCTTGTTGCAGGTGAACCAATCCAGAAACGCCGTTGCCCCCGGCCCGCGGACCAGATGTTTGGTAAAGGCCGTGGCATCAATCAGACCCACACCCTCACGGATCGCCCGCGCTTCCTCTACGGCATATGGCCACCAGCCTCCGCGCCGGAACGAGCGGCTGTCGTGATCGCTAAATCCCTCCGGCGCGAAATAATTCGGCCGTTCCCAACCATTCACCTGCCCGAATTGCGCCCCCCGCGCCGCCTGCCGGTCATAGGCGGGCGAGGTGCGCAGCGGACGGCACGCGGGCCGCTCCTCATCAGGATGGTGCAGAATATACACGTGATCGTAGGCTTCCTCATTCTTGCGCGCGGCATATTCCGTGGTCATCCAATCGCCGTAGCGTTTGGGATCGAGGCTCGCCATATCGATCTCGGCCTCGCCCTCCACCATCATCTGCGCCAGATAATAGCCGGTGCCGCCCGCCGCCGTGATCCCGAAGGAAAACCCTTCCGCCAGCCACATATTGCGCAGCCCCGGCGCTGGCCCCACCAAGGGGTTGCCATCGGGCGTATAGCAAATCGGCCCGTTGAAATCATCTTTCAGCCCGCAATCCTCGGCCGAGGGGATGCGGTGGTTCATCGCCATATATTGCTCTTCGATCCGCTCAAGATCGAGCTGAAACAGATCGGCCCGGAAACTGTCAGGCACCCCATATTCAAACCGCGCCGGCGCGCCCTTCTCATAGACCCCAAGAATCCAGCCACCACGCTCTTCGCGCACATAGCTCTGCGCATCGGCATCGCGGATCACCGGATGCTCCCCGTTGCCCGCCGCCCGGTAATCGACCAAGGCCGGATCGCGGTCCATGACGATGAACTGATGCTCCACGGGAATCGCTGGCATCTTGATGCCCAGCATCCGCGCCGTGCGCTGCGCATGGTTGCCGCTCGCAGTCACCACATGCTCCGCCGTGATGACGATCTGCTCCTCCGACGGCACAAGGTTGCCGCCCTTCTCGACCATTTTGGTGCAGGCCACCTCCCAATGCGTTCCATTCCAATGGAACCCATCCGCCTGCCACTTGCGCTCGATCGCCACACCACGCTGCCGCGCCCCCTTGGCCATCGCCATGGTCACATCGGCGGGGTTAATATAGCCATCGGTCTGGTGATAAAGCGCCCCCTTCAAATCCGATGTCTCGATCAGCGGCCACTTTGCCTTAATCTCATCGGGGGTTAACCATTGATAGGGCACGCCGCAGGTCTCGGCGGTGGAAGCATAGAGCATATACTCATCCATCCGCGCATCCGTCTGGGCCATACGCAGATTGCCCACCACGGCAAAGCCCGCGTTCAGCCCCGTCTCCGCCTCCAGCGTCTTATAAAACTCGACCGAATACTGATGAATATGGGTCGTCGCATAAGACATGTTGAACAAGGGCAAAAGCCCCGCCGCATGCCAAGTCGAGCCAGAGGTCAACTCGTCCCGCTCCAAGAGCATCACATCATCCCAACCGGCCTTCGCCAGATGATAGGCGATCGACGTGCCAACCGCGCCGCCCCCGACAACCAATGCTTTGACTTGCGTTTTCATCTGCCAATCCCCCTGCGCTAGGCCCACTCCCGTTGTACGCAGCAGCACCACGCCCCGCAGGCAGCAGCCGACCCAACATCGTCAAAAACCGACCTCACCCGCTCACCCAAAGCGCCACCTCAGCCCCAGCGCGCCCTCTCACCTTCATCCTTTCTCAAATACCCTGCACCACCTCTCCTGCCGCACTACATCAAGGCAGACCACACCGCCCCTCCACCTTCATCCTTTCCCAAATACCCTGCACGACCCCTCCCGCCGCACAACATCAGGGCAAAGCACCCAATCTCACCCCGGCAAAATCTTCCCCGGGTTCAAAATATTCTGCGGATCCAGCGCCGCCTTTAGGGTCGCCATCACATCCACCGCGGCCCCCAATTCCTTGCGCAGATAGGGCCGCTTGCCCTGCCCGATCCCATGTTCGCCGGTGCAGGTCCCGTCCATCGAAATCGCCAGTTCCGCCAACCAGCTGACGAAGGCCTCGCCGCGCGCGACTTCTTCGGGGTCGTCCATGTCGATCAACAAGGACGCATGGAAATTCCCGTCCCCTGCATGGCCCACGATGGGGGCGATCAATTGCAACTCTTCTGCCCGCGCTTGGGCTGCCACCACGGCATCGGCGAGGCGCGAGATCGGCACGCAGACATCTGTGGCCACCGCCTTGCAGCCCGGTCTCAGCGCCAGCACCGCCCAATAGCCGTCATGGCGGGCCTGCCATAGCTTGCTGCGTTCTTCGGGGGTCGTCGTCGCGGCATAGCCGCTGCCGCCGAATTCTTCCGAGAGCATGCCAAAGGTCTCGGCCTGTTCCACCACGCCCGCCTCGGAGCCGTGGAATTCCAGCAGCAAAAGCGGCGTTTCGGGCAGGGTCAGCTTGGAATAGGCGTTCACGGCCTTGACCACATTGGCGTCCAAAAGCTCGATCCGCGCCACGGGTAGGCCGTATTGGATAACCGCCATCACGGTCTCGCAGGCGGCCTGTACCGTCGGAAAGGAACAGCGGGCCGAGGACATCGCCTCGGGGATGCCTTGCAGGCGCAGGGTGATCTCGGTGATGATCCCAAGCGTCCCTTCCGAGCCCACGAAAAGCCGCGTCAGATCGTAGCCCGCCGAAGATTTCCGCGCCCGCCCGCCGGTGCGGATCACCCGGCCATCAGCCAGAACCACCTCAAGGCTCAGAACGTTGTCCTTCATCGTTCCATAGCGCACCGCATTGGTGCCGCTGGCCCGCGTCGCGGTCATCCCCCCGAGCGACGCATTGGCGCCGGGGTCGATCGGAAAGAACAGCCCCTGATCGCGCAGATGGGTGTTGAGCGCTTCGCGGGTCACGCCAGGCTGCACCCGGCAATCCAAATCGCCCGCATTGACCTCAAGCACGCGGTCCATCTGCATGACATCGATGCAAATCCCGCCCGCCGGGGCGTTCACATGCCCTTCGAGAGAGGTGCCCGTGCCGAAGGGGATCACAGGCACCCGATGGGCGGCGCAGATACGCACCGCCCGCGCCACCTCTTCGGTCGAGCGCGCCATGACGACCGCATCAGGCGCCTGCGTGTCGATCCATGTGGTGGTGTGGCCATGCTGTTCGCGAATGGCTTGGCCGGTCAGCAGATTGTCCCCGAAGGCTTGTTGCAACTCATCCAGCGCGGCGGCGATCCCCACCTCATTTCGCGGCAAATCTGCGATTTTCGTCACGTTCTATCTCCCAATAGCATCCTCACGCCGCAAAACCTTGCGGCGGCATCTTTGTAAATTAATCACACAAAAGGTCCGCGTTGCCGCAGCCGTCCGTGGGTCAGAGCATGGAGGGCACGACCTGATCCGGCGGGCGGTGGCCGTCGTCGAAGGTCTTGATGTTGATCAGGACTTTCTCGCCCATCTCGATCCGCCCTTCCAATGTGGCAGAGCCCATATGCGGCAGCAGCACGACGTTCTTTAGCTCGCGCAGGCGCGGATTGATCTCGCGACCATGTTCATAGACGTCCAGCCCCGCGCCCTTGATATCGCCAGATCGCAGCATCCGCGTCAGCGCGTTCTCGTCGATCACCTCCCCGCGGGAGGTGTTCACGATCACCGCGTCGGGCTTCATCAGACCCAAGCGGCGGGCGTTCATCAGATGGAAGGTGCTGGGGGTATGGGGGCAGTTGATGCTGATCACGTCCATCCGGCTGACCATCTGATCAAGGCTCTCCCAATAGGTGGCCTCTAGCTCGCCCTCGATCTCTTCGCGCAGGCGTTTGCGGTTGTGGTAATGCACCTGCATGCCAAAGGCCCGCGCCCGGCGCGCCACGGCCTGACCGATCCGGCCCATGCCCAGAATGCCCAGACGGCGCCCGCCAACGCGGCCCCCCAAGAGTGCCGTGGGCGCCCAACCGTCCCAATTGCCCGATTGCATCACCGCCATGCCCTCGGGCATGCGGCGGGTCACGGCAAGGATCAGCGCCATGGTCATATCGGCAGTATCGTCGGTCAGCACGCCGGGGGTGTTCGACACCAGCACGCCGCGCTGGCGCGCCGTGGCCACATCAATGTGATCGACCCCGGCCCCGTAATTGGCGATCAGCTTGAGCCGCTCGCCCGCTTGGGTGATTAGCGGCGCGTCGATCTCATCGGTGATGGTGGGCACCAGCACATCGGCCTGACGCATCGCCGCGCCCAATTCCTCGCGGGTCATCGGCCTATCATCTTCGCGCAGGGTCACGTCAAACAGCTCTGACAGCCGTGTTTCCACGGCCTCTGGCAACCGTCGCGTCACTACAACACTCAACCGCTTCTTTGACATGCCTGCTCTCCCGGTCTTGGCGTCGCCTCGTTTCGCGGGCATGGTGTCTCATGCGGCGACGAGGCACAAGAACTCGCGCCGGAAAAAGAGCAACAATAACCCGCAGATTTGCACAGCACCGACCCACAGCAGTGAACCCCATAGCAGGCAATTCCATGATAACCGCTTTCTTTCGCAGCGCCCTGATGGTGGGCGCGCTGCTTTTGGCACAGCCGACCCCCGGCCTTGCAGAAGAGGCGCGTGGTCAGGTCACGAACCTGCCCCTGCCCCGCTTCGTTTCGATGAAAGCCTCCGAAGGCAATGTGCGCCGCGGCCCGTCGCTATCGCACCGGATCGACTGGGTCTACAAACGCCGCGACCTGCCACTGAGGATCACCGCCGAACATGGCCACTGGCGCCGGGTCGAAGACCGCGACGGTATGGGCGGCTGGGTCCACTACTCGCTTTTGTCCGGCACCCGCACGGTGCTGGTCGAACAGGACATGCTGCAACTGCGCATCAATCCCGACCCCAAAGCCGCCGTGGTGGCACGGTTGGAACTCGGCGTGGTGGCCCGTCTGGGCGAATGCACGCTGGAATGGTGCGAGCTGCGCTCGGGCGGTTTTACAGGCTGGGCGCCCAAGGTGCGGCTCTGGGGCGTCGGCCCCAAGGAACTGCGCGAGTAACGCCCGGCCTCGCCGCCGCAATTGCATGATCCCGGCGCATGCGCCACTCTGCCCGCAAAATTCAAGCCGGAGAGGGCGCCATGCAAGCCATCACCTATGACCAATTCGGAGCCGCCGCCGACGTGCTGCGCCTGTCGCAGGTCGACAGCCCCGCCCCGCAAGCCGGAGAGGTCTGCGTCGCGCTCAGCCATTCGGGCGTGAACCCATCGGACGTTAAGGCCCGCGCGGGCACCCGCCCCGGCGTCAGCAAACCGCCCTTCCCGCAGGTCATCCCCCATAGCGACGGTGCGGGAGAGATCGTCGCCGTGGGCGCGGGCGTTGATGCGAGCCGCGTGGGCCAGAAGGTCTGGATCTGGAACGGCCAGTGGCAACGCGGCTTTGGCACGGCGGCGCAGCAGATCACCCTGCCCGCCCATCAAGCCGTGCCCCTGCCCGATGGCGTCTCGTCCGAGGTCGGCGCGCAGCTTGGCATTCCGGGGCTGACCGCCTGCCACGCCGTCTTTGGCGGCGGCGGGGTGGCCGGGGAAACGGTGCTGATCCAAGGCGGGGCAGGCACGGTGGGCTATCTTGCCGTGCAACTGGCGAAATGGGGCGGGGCCAAGGTGATCGCCACCTGTAGCCCCCGCGACAACGATCTGCTGCGCGATGCAGGCTCCGATGCCGTGTTCAACTACGCCGACCCCGATCTCGCCGCCGCCGTGCTCGATGCCAATGGCGGCAAGCCGGTCGACACCATCGTCGAGACGGAGTTCGGCCTGAACATCACCACCGACACCGAGGTCATCGCGCCCAATGGCCGCATCGCCGCCTATGGCTCGGCGGCGGAAATGTCGCCGGTGCTGCCCTTCTATCCGCTGCTGTTCAAGGCGGTCACGATCGACATCATCCTGATCTACCTGCTGCCCGCAGGTCCGCGCGAACAGGCAATCAACCGGTTGCACCACGCGCTGGAGGACGGCGCCCTGCGCTGCCCCGTCGACACGGTCCTGCCGCTTTCTGAGGCCGCCCGCGCCCATGAGTTGGTCGAGGCCGGACAGCGCAGCGGGGCGGTGCTGCTCGATTGTCAGGGGTAACGCGCTAATTGGCCAAGCTGCCGCCCCCGTCGCCCGGGGCGGTGGCCCATCCCGCTAACGGAGTCCCCCCCATGCGCTTCACCGCCGCCCTGCCCCGCCTGTTCCTCTGCCTGCTGCTGAGCTACGCGCTGCCCCTCACCCCGGCCTTTGCGCAGACCAGCGACCAGCCCGAGGGCACCATCGCCGTCGAAGGCGATGCCACGGCGGACGCCGCCATCGCCAAACGCATCCGCGCCATCCTGCGCGAGCTTGAGGGGTTCGAGAAGGTCCGCGTCTCTGTCGCCTCCGGCATCGTCACGTTGACCGGTACCACGCTCGACACCGCCAGCGCCGCGCGGCTGAACGATTTGGCGGGCCGTGTCGAAGGGGTGGTGGCGATCCGCAACGAGGTGCGCGAAAGCACCGATGTGGCCGAGCGGCTCAACCCCGCCGTAGAGCGCTTTCGGGACCGGATGGCGCAGGCCCTGGCCTTCCTGCCGCTGGCCTTAGTGGCGCTTGGCGTCTTTGGCCTGATCGTCGTCGCCGGGCTGGCGCTGGCGCGGCTGCGCAACCCGTGGGATCGGCTCGCCCCCAACGCTTTCATCGCGGATATCTACCGCCAGATCATCCGGCTGGCCTTTGTCATCGCAGCACTGGTGGTGGCGCTGGATATCCTCGGCGCCACGGCGCTGCTGTCGGGCATCCTTGGCGCGGCGGGGATCGTCGGCCTCGCCATCGGTTTCGCGGTGCGCGACACGGTCGAGAATTTCATCGCCTCAATCATGCTGTCGATCCGCCAGCCCTTTCGCCCCAACGACACGGTTGAGATCGACGGCGACACCGGCAAGGTGATCCGCCTGACGAGCCGCGCCACGATCCTGCTGACCTTTGACGGCAATCACCTGCGCATCCCCAATGCCACCGTCTTTAAAAGCCGGATCACCAACTATTCACGCAACGCCGAACGGCGGTTCACCTTTACCCTCTCGGTCGCCAGCGACGCCGATCTGGCCCGCGCCCGTGATTTGGCGCTGGAGGTGCTGAACGGTTTGCCCTTCGTTCTGTCCAGCCCCGAAGCAGCCGCTTGGGTGGACGAGGTCGCCGATCACTGGATCAACATGCAATTCGCCGGTTGGATCAATCAAGAAAGCACCGATCTGGTCGCCGCCCGCAGCGAAGCGATTCGCCTGACCCTCTCGGCCTTCGACACGGCGGGCCTCACCGCAGGGCCACCGGCCTATCAGCTGCTCTCTCAAAGCGAATCGCCCCCTGAAGCGCCCATCGATTCGCCGCAAACGGCAGCCGCGCCCACGAATCCCGCCGCTGTTCAGCCCGTCGAGCCCCAAACCGAGCGGGAATTGACCCGCATCGTCGCGCAGGAACGTGCCGAATTGCCCAGCAAAGACCTGCTCTCTGTTGATGCAGCCGAAGAATAGGCCAATTTCTTTAAAACGGGTCTTGCACCCGGGGCCAGAGAACTCTAATTAGCGCCCTGTGTTGGGATGTAGCCAAGTGGTAAGGCAACTGTTTTTGGTACAGTGTACCGTAGGTTCGAATCCTACCATCCCAGCCAACACTCTCCCCCGATAGCCCCCCCGCACGGCGCCTGGCCTACGACATCGCGTCGCAGATCAAAGCGCCCTATAGCCTTGCCGCGACAGCCGGGGTATCAGGGCGCATGTCCGCCGTTTCGCGCATATCCTCGCTTCGGGTCAGCCTGACCCTCTTGCTGCTGCTGGCCCTTGCCAGCTTGCCTTTCGCCCATCGGGCGACCGCGCAGGTGCAGCAGGATCCGGCGTTCATCGCCTTTATCCAAGCGGGCGGCACGTTGAACGACCTTTGCGATGGGCCGGTCGAAGGGCAGAACCATGCGGCATTGGATTGCGAAGCCTGCCGCATCGTCAACGCGCTGATCTTGCCCAGCCCGGCGGATGTCTTGCTGCCGCGCGCGGCGCTGCACTTTGCCACGCCCCGCCTGACCCGCGCCTTGGGCGCACCACGCAGCCCCGCCGGGGCGCCACCGCCTGTCCGGGGGCCTCCTTTCGTCTGAGCCACCACCTTTCTTGCACATCTCAGACAATGGAACATGACAATGAAATCTCTCTATACCGCAGCCTTGGCTGCCCTCCTCGCCCTGCCCGCCGCCGCGCATGAGTACACCGCGGGCGCTTTGACCGTCGATCACCCGATGGCCTATGAGACCCCGAAAACCGCCCGCGTGGGCGGCGGCTATCTGACGATCACCAATGGCGGCGACACTGCCGACCGTCTTGTCAGCATCAGCGCCGAGGGCTTTGACGAAGTCTCTCTCCATGAGACGACCACCGATGACATGGGCGTCGCGCGCATGTCCCATGTGGACGGCATCGACCTGCCCGCGGGCGAAACTGTCACCCTCAAACCCGGGGGGCTGCATGTGATGTTCATGGGCCTCGACGGTGACCCTTTTGAGGAAGGCGAGAAAATTCCTGCCACCCTGACCTTTGAAAAGGCCGGAACCTTGGATGTGACGTTCAATGTCGAAAGCCGCCGCGGGCATGACGCAGGCGGAATGGATCACTCCTCGCACGAGCATAAACACTAAGCCCCAGCCCATCGCAGGATGCGCCGCAAGGCGTTGACCGGCCCGCTTCAACACCTCTGCCTCTGGGCGGTGGTGTTGTTGTTTGGGGCGTTCTCGGCGCTCGCGCCCGGAACCATGCCAGAGCGCCAACAGGGCGCGCTGACCATGGTGCTGTGCACGGGCTACGGGGTGGAGACGGTGACCATCGGGCCGGACGGCGAACCGGTGCAGCCCGAGCACAAGCCCTGCGACTGGAACCAGCACTCCCTCGCGGCCCTACGCAGGGGGCTGGCGGTGCAACCCTTGGCCGTCACCTTTCACCCGGCGCCACCGCTGCCTCCTGCCCCTGCCACACAGCCCAAACCGCGCCGCGCCTCTGTCAAACGCGCAAGGGCGCCGCCACGGGTTCTCTGACCTCCAAACCACATATCAATTCAGTCAGAGGACCAAACACATGGTTTCCATCGATCCTGCAGGCGCGGCAGCCCTGCAAAACGACAATACGCAACGTGCGAACAGCTTTTACCGCGCCGCTTGGCGCTGGCATTTCTATGCCGGGGTCTATGTCATCCCCTTTTTCATCATGCTCGCCCTAACGGGGCTTGTGATGCTCTGGATCGCCTTCATCGGGGGGCGGGACGGAGAGCGGATTGCCGTCACGCCCCAAGTCGCGCCCCTTGCCCTCTCTGATCAGGCCGCCGCCGCGCAGGCCAGCATCGAAGGCGGCACCCTTGTGCAATATGTCGCCCCCCGCGCCGATGATCTGGCCGCGATCTTTCGGGTGGACGCGCATGACGTAGCGACCATGGTCGCCGTCGATCCCTATACCGCCGAAGTGCTCGCCAGCTTCCC
Source organism: Sulfitobacter sp. 1A13368 (assembly GCF_043557275.1). Classification (NCBI taxonomy): domain Bacteria; kingdom Pseudomonadati; phylum Pseudomonadota; class Alphaproteobacteria; order Rhodobacterales; family Roseobacteraceae; genus Sulfitobacter; species Sulfitobacter sp. 1A13368. The sequence goes on from NZ_JBIFFR010000006.1 coordinate 54,975, forward strand.
ACGCCGCAGCGGCTGGTACGACATGGCCGACAACATCCACGGCAGCCTGCTATTAGGCGTGACCGGCGACCGCATGATCGAGATCGCGGCCTCGCTCGGCATGGTGCTGATCGCCACGGGGCTCTACCTCTGGTGGCCGCGTGGCACCGGTTGGCGGGCGGCGCTGCTTCCGCGATTGGGCCGTGGGCGCGCCTTGTGGAAATCTCTGCACGGGGCGATCGGGCTTTGGGTGTCGGTGGTGCTGTTTTTCTTCCTGATCTCAGGCCTCTCTTGGGCCGGTATCTGGGGTGAAAAGATGGTGCAGGCATGGAGCCAGTTCCCGGCAGAGAAATGGGAGGCCCCGCTGTCGGATGACATCCACGCCAGCATGAACCACGGGCCTAAGGAGGTGCCTTGGGCGCTGGAGCAGACCCCGATGCCCGCCTCGGGCAGCGATGCCGGAGTGGCGGGACTGGCCGAAGGCACGCCTGCCACACTTGACACCATCGACGCGCTGGCCCGGCAGATCGGCTTTGACGCGCGCTATCAGATGAACCTGCCCCGAGGCGAGGACGGTGTCTGGACCTTGAGCCGGGATTCGATGAACACCGATGCCGAAGACCCCACCAGTGACCGGACGGTGCATATCGACCGGCACACGGGCAAGATCCTCGCCGATGTGCGCTATGAGGATTATTCGCTGGCCGGCAAGGCGATGGCCGTGGGCATCGCGCTGCATATGGGCACCCTGGGCTGGCCGAGCGTTTTGGCCAATACGCTGTTTTGTCTGTCGGTGATCTTTCTCTGCGTCTCGGGCGTGGTGATGTGGTGGAAACGCCGCCCGGCAAATCCTGCCGGTTGGCTCTCTGCCCCACCCGCGCCGCGCAATATGACGCTGTGGAAAGGCGCGGTTGTGGTCGGTCTGGCCGTGGCGCTGGCCTTTCCGATGGCGGGGGTCACCCTGCTGGTCGTAGGTCTGCTGGATTGGCTCCTGCTGCGCCGCGTGCCGGCGCTCAAGCGCATGGTCTCCTAAGATGCCGCCCGCCCCTTCGCGGGGGCGGGCACCCATCGGCCTTCAGGCCGTGTGTTGTTTGATCAGCTCTTTGTACAGCGCTTGGATGCGTTTGGTGACAGGCCGCTCGCCCGTGCCGATAGGTTTGCCGTCAATCTCGGCCACCGGGGTCTGCGCGCCAAATGTGCCGGTGAGGAAAGCCTCATCCGCGCCGTAAGCCTCGTAGAGCGAGAAGTTCTTTTCCTTCATCGGGATGCCGTTTTCATGGCACAGGTCAATCACCTTCTGCCGCGTCACCCCGTTCATGCAGTAATCCCCGGTCGAGGTCCAAACCTCACCCCGGCGCACGATGAAGAAGTTGCAGGCGTTGGTGGTGTTCACAAAACCCTGCGGGTCAAGCATCAGCGCCTCATCCGCGCCCGCTTCCTCGGCCTGAAGGCAGGCGATGATGCAGTTGAGCTTGGAGTGGCTGTTGAGCTTCGGGTCTTGGCTGTGCGGCAGCCCGCGCACCTGCGGGACCGAGGCCAGACGGATGCCCTTGGATTGCAGCCGGTCCACCGGTTTGGAATGCTCCATGATGATCACCAGCGTCGGCCCCGTGGTGCTGAGCGACGGGTGCTGGAAGGGTTTGTCCTTGATCCCGCGGGTCAGCATCAGGCGGCAGTGCACGTCATCGTGCATGTCGTTCGCCTCGGCCGTGCGGCGCAGGGCGTCGGCGATGCCGGCCTTGTCCATCCCCACATCGAGCGAGATCGCTTTGCAGGAGTTGAAGAAGCGGTCCATATGCTCATCGAAGAACGCCCATGTGCCGTTATAGAGGCGCATGCCTTCCCAGATGCCATCGCCCAGCATGAAGCCCGCGTCATAGACCGAGACTTTGGCTTCGTCGCGGTGCAGGATGTCGCCATTGACGTAGATCTTGATGTCGCGGTTGCGGGCGTCTTCGTCGGCGGCGTGGGTGGTGGTGTGTTCGGTCATGGTGGAGTCCGTTGGTGAGGGCGGTTGGCGCTATTGATACGCAAATGATGCGCTCTTTCCACCCCGGCCCAGAACTGATTGCTTGAGGTTACCACCCCGGCCCGGAATCAAGCCGCAGGCGCCGGGCCATCGCCTGCCCGCCCGGACGGGTAGGCGATTTGGTGAGGCTGGGCGTGACCTATCGGACGCACACCATGGCTGAACCATAAAGTGGCAGGAGGTACCGTTGGGTCGCCGACCCGCGGGCAGGCGCTGACCCTCCCCCCAAAAACCTTAGACCCGCCAGCGCAACACGCGCCGCTCCACAAAGGCCACGGCCGACGACACCGCCACGCCCAGCAACGAAAGGATCACCACGCCCGCAAACAGCCGCTCCAGATCATACAAGCTCCCGGCCTGCAGGATATACGCCCCGATCCCATATTCCGCGCCCAGCATCTCTGCCGCCACCAGCAGAATAATCGCAATCGTCAATGAAATCCGCAGTCCCGAAAGGATCCCCGGCATCGCACCGGGCACCACGATCTTGGACACGATCGACCACCAGCCGAGGCCGAAACTCTGCCCCATGCGGATCAGCACCCGGTCCACATTGTCCACCGCCGCATAGGTCGCCACCACCGTGGGCGTGAAGGTGCCAAAGGCGATCAACGCGTATTTGCTGGCCTCATCAATGCCGAACCAGATGACGAAAAGCGGCAACAGCGCGATCTTGGGGATCGGAAAAATCGCGGCCACCAGCGGCACCAACCCGGCGCGGACCAAAGAGAACAACCCGATCAACACGCCAATGCCGATGCCCAATGAGGCACCAATCAGCGCGCCGACCGCCAAACGGGTCAGCGAGGGGCCGAGGTGTTTGAACAGCATCCCCGACTGGTAAAGCTCTTGAAAGGTCAGCAAGACATCGCTGGGCCGCGGCAGGGTCAGGGGTGAGAGGAAGCCGCTGCGCGTGCCCCATTCCGCCAGCAGGATCAGCACCACGAAAACCGCAAGCCCCACGCCGCGCCGCGTGCCGGGCTGGAAGCCGCCGCCGCGAAAGGTGACCTCGCGGGCGTTCACATCCGTCATTTCAGCCATCGATCAACTCCGCATCCGCCGCCGCGGCCTCATCACGCATCAAGCCCCAAAGGTGCTGCTGCTGCGCCTCCAATGCCGGGTCGCCGTGGCGCCGCTCGGCCAGTGGCATGTCCAACTCCACCACCTCACGCAGCTCACCCGGACGGCGCGACAGGACGACGATCTTATGCCCCAGCCGCACCGCCTCGGCGAGGTTGTGTGTCACATAGACCGCCGTGAAAGGCTGCCGCGTCCAAAGCGCCACAAGGTCGTCCATCAACAATTCGCGGGTCTGGCTGTCGAGCGCGCTCAGCGGCTCGTCCATCAGCATCACGGCGGGGTTCACCGCCAGCGCCCGGGCAATCGCCACGCGCTGCTTCATCCCGCCCGACAACTGCTTGGGCAGCGCATCGGCGAAATCGGTGAGCTTCGTGCGCGCCAAGACATCGGCGATGATCGCCTCGCGCCGCGCCTTGCCCAGCCCATGCCCCTCCAGCACCAGCGCCACATTGCCGCGCACGCTGCGCCAAGGCAGCAGGGCGAAGTCCTGAAAAATATAGGTCAGCGGGTTCAGACAGCCCTCCGGCGCATCGCCCATTTGCAGCACCCGACCTTCGCTGGGGCGCTCCAACCCGCCCAGCATCCGCAGCAGAGTGGATTTGCCACAACCCGACGGGCCAACGATGCAGACGATCTGGCCGGAGGGAATGTCGAGCGTGATGTCACGCAACACTTGGGTATCGCCATAATAATGGCTGACGGAGGAAAGCTTGAGGTCCATGCCGCCCTTTTTCAGCAAAAACGCCCCGCGCGCAATGTGCGATCCGCAAGAGGGCGCGACCGCCTTGCACCGCGGGGTCGGTTAGGAGGGCGGCTCCCCCTTGCCGCGCAGCCCGTCCACCGCGATCCCGGCGGTGAACCCATGCACCAAGGTCGACAGAAGGATGGCAAAACCCACCATCGCCCAAAGCGGCTCCTCGTCCAGAAACTCAACCTTCCCCGCCGCATAGGCAAGGTAATAGATCGACCCGATCCCCCGTATCCCATAGAGCGCGATAACCCAGCGGGGGCGCGTCTCAAGCGGCGTGCCCATAAGCGACAGCCACCCAGCCAAGGGGCGCACGACAAAGATCAGCGCCAGCACGATCACCGCGCCTGCAAGGGTCAGATCGCTCAGCAATGCAGGCAGCACCGCGCCGATCGCCACCAGCAAAAGCGCCGTCAGCGCGTGTTCGACAGCGGTGGTGAAGTCATGCAAACGGCGGTGGAATGCGTGATCCGCCTCGACCCGCCGGATCACCAGACCGGCCATTGCCACGGCGATAAAGCCATAGCCCTCGGCCAATTCGGTGGTGCCATAGCACAACAGCACCCCCGCCAAGGCCACCACGCCCGAGGAGGTTTCGGCCAGTACTGCATTGCGCGGCACCGCGAAGAGAACCTGCCCCAAGGCCCAGCCCCCCGCAGCCCCCATGGCGGCCCCCACGGCGATGCGCCAAAAGACGTCCCGCGCCAGCCATTCCACGCCCCAAGACGCCGGGGCCAACCCCTCGGCGGCGACCAGAATGCCGAGGTAAACGAAAGGAAAGGCCAAGCCGTCATTGAGTGCCGCCTCGGTGGTCAGCGCGAACCGCACCGGATGCTCGCCGCCCTCATGCGGCGGGCCGACCTGAACATCGGCGGCCAGAACCGGATCAGTGGGCGCCATCACCGCCCCCAAGAGGATCGCGCCCGCCGCAGTCATCCCCGCAAAGGCCCAGCCCATCAGCGCGACCGACAGGATCGTCAGCGGCATGGTCAGCGCCAGCAACCGCGCCGTCGGCCCCCAGCGGGACCAATCCGAAAGCCGGTCTATCCGCAGCCCCGTCGCGAAAAGCGCGACGATCACGCAAAGCTCCGACACGACCTCCCAAGGGAAGGGCATGGTGCGCGGGTCGGGGAATGTCGGCATGCCGGGGACAAGGGCGAAGACCCCCATGCCCAAAAGGATCAACAGCCCCGAGGCCGCAGGCTCTCGCCGACTGAAGAAACGGGGCAGCCAATGGGCAAGGATGACCACCGCCCCCACGGCCCCTAATGCGAAATGATAGCCGTTCAGGGCGAAAAAACTGCCGTCGCTCACTGCCGATTCCCGTTTTCTGCTCAGGGGCTTGGCCCCATCTCAGCATCATAGGTATCTTGGCGCGGCGGCATTGCCAGTCATGCGGGGCGGAAATCCCCTTGCAAGCCCGAAAGCAAAAGGCGCGCCCGTGGGGAGCGCGCCTTGAGCAGTGTAGCCTTCAAAAGGTCGGGCGTTTAGCTGCCCGCGGTCTCGACATAAGAGGTGTCGATCAGCGTCTCCAAAGTGATGTCGGCATCGACCAGACCTTCGGACTGGAACCATTCGAGCTGGTCACGCACGGAGGCGACGTTCAGCTTGGCCCCTTCGTTCAGACGCATGGTGCCATTGATGATCGAGGGCGCTGCCTTGTCGCGCGGACGGTCGGTGTAGACATATTTATGGATCAGATCGACCATCTCATCCACGCCCGCATCGCCGCCTTCCTTGGCGATCATCGCCGCGTTGTAATCGGCGACACCTTTGGAATAACCGGCGAGGAAATTCTTGGTCATCTCCTGCTCATCCGTGGCGTTTTTGGTCGAGGTGAAGACCGTGGTCACCTGATAATCCGGCAGATAGGTCGCCACATCGCCGATGATATGCACGGCACCCGACCCGGCCAGCGGCTTGGCGATATGCGGCACGATCGACCATGCGTCGATCTGGCCCGACTTCAGCGCGCCGATCACCGCGCCGACCTTTTGCAGCGGCTTGAACTTGAGGTCGATCCCCTCAGCCGCGGCCATTTTGGAGCCCATATAGTGGAAGGACGACCCCGCCTGCGTCATGCCAAAGCTCTTGCCGTCCAACATGCCCGGCGCGGTGATGCCCGCCTGATAGGCCGCGTCAGAGACGAGGAACTTCTGCCCGTCAATGCCCTGCTCTTCTTGCAGGCCGCCGCCGATCACCTTGACCGCGCCCTTTTGCGCCAGCGACACCAGCCCGCCGGAAATCGCGGTGATCGCATAGTCCACATCGCCGCTGGCAATCGCCACAGCCATCGGCTGCGCGGCCTCGAAAAAGCGCAGTTCGACATCCAGACCGGCCTCTTTGAAATAGTCCCGTTCAAAGCCGACGAAGCTGCCCGCGTGGCTGGTGAAACGCAGCGCGCCCAGGGTGATCTTGCGGTTCTGCGCCAGTGCCGGTGCCGCCAGCCCCACAGCCGTTGCGGCGCCCAAAGTTGCGATGGCCTGACGGCGGGTGAACAAGGTCATGATCTTACTCCTCCAATTTCGCCGCAGCATGGTCGGCGGCTGCGCAAAAAGTCAAGCGAGAGCGGTGTTTACCGATACAACCAAGACTAGCATATCACCCCAAAGCATGGCATCGATTTGTCCATGAAGCTCTTTTCGTCCAAGACCCGCCCCATGCACCTCGGCCCCTTTCCGCTGGAACGGCTGCGCCGGTTGCAGGCACCGCATGACCGGCTGCCCAAGACGCCCGAGCCGGAACTGCGGTTCGAGCGGCCCGAGACGCCGCAGAGCATCTGCAACGCCATGGCCCCCTTTCAGGCGATGATGGACGTGCTGCGCGACGGGCCGGTCAACAGGGCGGGCGCGGTGATCCCCGACAGCCCGCAGGAACGGGCCAACCACCTCAAATCCTTTGGCTATTACAACGATGCCTCGATGATAGGCGCCTGCGCCCTGCCGCGCGCGGCAGGGCTACCCTACCCGCGCCGCAGCCAAGGCACCGCGCAATTGGCCGAAGGTCTGCGCAGCCGCCAGACCAAGACGCTGGCCGCGGGCGTCGATGTAATCATGGCCAACCTGCGCGACGCCGTGGATGCGCCAGAAACCCCGATCGACGGCCACAGTCATGCGCTGGTGATCCTCACCGCCTACCCCCGCGACCCGCGCGGGGGCGAGCCGGGCAGCGACTGGATCATGGACGCGCAAGCCGAGCGCGCCTGCCTGCGCGGCACCGAGAACGCCACCGTGCTCGCCGAATACATCCGCCAGTTGGGCTTCGCGGCCAAGGTGCATTCGGCCACCACCTCTGATGTAAACCTCGGCCAGCTGGCCGTGGCCGCGGGGCTCGCGGTGGTGGAGGGCGGCAGGCTGCAAGCGCCATGGATCGGCCCGCGTTTCGGGCTGGCCGTGGTCACGACCGACATGACACTCGCCCCTGACATGCCGCTTTGCCCCTTGGCCGAACAGCCGTGGTCGGTGCTGAAAGGCCCACATTGGCAGCTTGGCATCCACGGCGGGATCAGCGCGCGCGACGTCGACCCTTACGCGCGGCGTGATTATGCCATGGGCCCGCATCCCTTCGAGACGTTGAAGCGGGTGGCGGAACCCACCACCTACATCGACGCCCCCAATGTGCCGCGCGTGCCGAAGCGTGGAGACCTCTTCGCACGCGGGCAGTTCGGCGACATGGGGCCGAAGGTGCAAAACGCCATGAAGGGCGGGCATCACGTGATCAAATCCGCCCCCTCCGCCGCACAGCGCCGCCTGCTGGGCGCGCTGATCCTGTTGCAGGACGGGCCGGTGAACGAAGACGCCCCCGAGGCCGGGGATGCCGCCCGCAATGCGGCGAACCTCAAGGCAGCGAGCTATTTTCTGGGCGCCGATGCCGCGGGCCTCTCGGCCTGCCCGGAGTGGACGTGGTACAGCCACGATGCCACCGGCACCCCGATCACCCCGCCGCATGACCAAGCGCTGAGCCTGATCATCGACCAGGGGTATGACACGATGGAAGGCTCTTCGGGCGACGACTGGATCGCCGTGTCGCAATCCATGCGCGCCTATCTGCGGTTCTCGATGCTGGGCGGCGTGCTGGCGCAGCACCTGCGCAACCTCGGGCATTCCGCCAAGGCCCATACGGTGATGGACGGCGATGTGCTGCAACCACCGCTGTTGTTGCTTGCGGGCTTGGGCGAGGTCAGCCGCATCGGGGAGGTGATCCTGAACCCCTTCCTCGGCCCGCGGCTGAAATCCGGCGTGGTCACCACCACCCTTCCCGTGGCCCACGACAAGCCCATCGACTTCGGCCTGCAAAAGTTCTGCGAGACCTGCAACAAATGCGCCCGCGAATGCCCCTCGGGCGCGATCACCGCCGGGCCGAAGAAGGTGTTCAACGGCTACGAGATTTGGAAATCCGACAGTCAGAAATGCGCCACCTACCGGATCACCAACCAAGGCGGCGCCATGTGCGGCCGCTGCATGAAGACCTGCCCGTGGAACCTCGAAGGGCTCTTTGCCGAGGCGCCCTTCCGCTGGGCCGCCTCGAACATTCCCGCCGCGGCACCGCTCTTAGCCAAGCTCGACGACAAGGTCGGCAAAGGACGTCTGAACCCGGTGAAGAAATGGTGGTGGGACATCGAGCGCAAGCCCTCGGGCCAGTTCGATACCCCCGCGCAACCCGTGAACGCGCGCGATCTGCAACCCGATCTCGACCTCAAGTTCGAGGACCAGACCCTCGCCGTCTACCCCGCCCCGCTGGCCCCGCATCCCTGGCCCTATCCCGACCCGATGAACCGCGAAGCCGGGATCAAGGCCCATGCCGCGCTGATCAGCGCCGACGAACATCGCCGCAAGACCGCCGCCGGAGAGACCGATCACCTGCATCTTTACGTGGTCGGCAGCGACACGCCGGTGCTCGACCTGCGCATCACCGCCGTTGAGGAATTGAACGCCACCACCCGGCTCTACGACATCGCCCATCCCGAAGGCCACGATTTACCCGCATGGACCGCAGGCGCGCATCTCGACCTCGTGGTGGCCCCCGAATACCTACGCCCCTATTCGCTCTTGGGCGACCCCAAAGACCGTAGCCGCTACCGTATCGCGGTGCTGCGCGAGGACGAAGGCCGCGGCGGCTCGGCGCTGTTGCACCGAGTCTTTACCCAAGGGCGGCGCATCTTCGTGGGCAAGCCGGTGAACCATTTCGAACTGTTCGAAGGCGCGTCGCACAGCCTGCTAATGGGCGGCGGCATCGGCATCACGCCAATGATCGCCTTCGCCCACCGGCTGCATGCGCTCGGGCGGCCTTTCGACCTGCATTACTCCGCCTCCACCCGCGAGGCCGCAGCCTTTGCCGGGGAGCTCGCTCAGGCCGCTTGGGCCGACCGTGTGCATCTGCACATCAGCGCCGAGGACACCCGCGCCGACCTGCCCGCCATCATGGCCCGCGCCCCCGAAGGCGCCCATATCTACACCTGCGGGGCGGACGCCTATATGCAATCTGTCATGGCCGCTGCCGAGGGCGCAGGCATCCCCGAATACGCGCGGCATCTGGAGTATTTCTCAACCCCCGAGGTGCCGGACTATGTGAACCACCCCTTCACGCTAAAGCTCTCTTCGGGCCGCCAGATCGAGGTGAGTGCCGAGGAAACCGCCGCCGACGCGCTGATCGCGGCGGGGGTGCCGGTGGACCTTAAATGCAGCGACGGTATCTGCGGCGTCTGCAAATGCGGGCTGCGCGGGGGCGAGGTCGAACACCGCGACTTCGTGCTTTCAGCCAAGCAACGCGAAGGCGCGATCATCCTTTGCCAGTCGCGCGCGGCCCAGCCCGGCGGCGTGTTGGAGATCGACCTATAGCCCTTTCGCAAAAAGCGGTCAGCCGTTATGAGGGGCCAACCCCCGCAACAAAGGCAGGCCGCCCATGACTTTCGACCGTTCGATCAAGATCGCCCCCTCCATCCTCGCTGCCGATTTCGCCAATTTCGGTGCCGAATGCCAAGCCATCGAAGCCCAAGGCGCCGATTGGGTGCATGTGGACGTGATGGATGGCCATTTCGTGCCCAACATCACCTTCGGCCCCGCCACCTGCGCGGCGATCCGGCCCCATATCAAGGGCGTGATGGACGTGCATCTGATGATCGCCCCGGTCGATCCCTATATCGAGGCCTTCGCCAAGGCGGGTGCCGATGTGATCACCGCCCATGTGGAGGCCACCCCCCATATTCACCGCTCGCTGCAAGCGATCCGCGGCGCGGGCGCCAAGGCGGGCGTCGCGCTGAACCCCGGCACGCCAGCAAGCGCCGTGGCCGAGATCCTCGACATGGTGGATCTGGTCTGCGTGATGACCGTGAACCCCGGTTTCGGCGGGCAGAAGTTCATCGACATGACCGCCAAGATCCGCGAGCTGCGCAGCATGATCGGCGACCGGCCCGTGCATATCGAGATCGACGGCGGCGTCGATCCCAAGACCGCGCCGCTGGTGTCGCAGGCCGGGGCCGATGTGTTGGTGGCAGGCTCTGCCGTCTTCAAGGGCGGCTCGGTCAGCGATCCGGCGCCCTATGGCGAGAACATCCGCGCAATCCGCGCTGCCGCCGAAGGGACTTACGTCTGATAAAGATGCGGGGCGCCTCTGCGCCCCGCCCCGTCACGCCAGTTGATCGGCAAAGGCCGTCAGCAAGCGGTGCTTCAGGATCTTGCCCGTGGGCGCTGCGGGGAGATCAGTGGCCACGATGATCTGTGCGGGTCGTTTGTAGCCGGTGAGCCGTTCCTTGACGAAACCGCGCAACTCCTCTGCCGTGACCTCGTCCCCCGGTGCCACCTGCACGAAGGCCAGCACCTCTTCATCGCCCTCGCGCCGCCGTCCGACCACCGCCGATTGCACCACGCGCGGGTGATCGTTCAACGCGGCCTCCACCTCAGGCGGGTAGACGTTGAAACCGCCGTGGATGATCAACTCTTTTGAGCGTCCGAGGATGTGCAGCCGCCCCTCCTTATCGAGCTTGCCCAGATCGCCGGTGTGTAACCAGCCTTCGGCGTCGATGGCTTTGTCGGTCTCAGTCGGGTTGCGGTAATAGCCCATCATCACATGCGGGCCGCGCACCAGCACCTCGCCCTCTCCCGCGCCATTGCCGCCGGGAGCTTGGTCGTCGATCTTGCACTCGGTCCCCGGCGTCACCGGCCCGACAGAGGTATCGGGGGAGCCAAGCGCATTGGTCGTGGCCGATGCGCCCGAGCAGGTCTCGGTCATGCCGAAACCGTTTTGCAAGGGCAGTTCGTAGAAGGCCTCGGCCTTGCGCTTCCACGCAGGGTCAAGCGGCGCACCGCCGGAGGAGACATAGCGCAGGGTCGGGCTTTCCAGTTTCGGCATGCCGCGCTCGCGCGAGTATTGCATGACCAGCGCGTGCATCTGCGGCACCGCAGGCAGGATCGTGACGTCTTCATGGGTCGCGGCATGCAGTTTCGCGGCGGAGAAGCGGCTTTCCTGCCGCACCTTCGCGCCCGCGCTAACCGCAGCCATCAGCACCGAGACAAGGCCGAAGACATGGGTCATCGGCAAGACCCCATAGACCACATCCCCCGGCACCATCTGCCGAAGATCGGCAGAGGCACGGGCGCCGAAGCGCAGGTTGGAATGGGTCAGCATCACGCCCTTGGGGTCGCCTGTGGTGCCGGTGGTATAAAGCAGCACCGCCACGTCATGCAGATCGGCATCCGGGCTGCTGGGCTGTGGCGTGGCCAGATGCAATCTGCCGAAATCGCCCGCAATCTCGCGTGCGTCCAGCCGCGCCGCATGGGCCGCCGCCTCGGGCGAGACTTCGCAGGTCAGCAGCACCGCCGCCGGGGTGGCGTGGTTGATGATGCGGGTGACCTCGGCCTCGCTCTGGCGGGCGTTGACGGGGATGGCTACCGCGTCCAACTCCCACGCGGCATAGAGCCCGGCCACGGCGGAAACGCAGTTTTCCACCATCAACAGCACGCGGTCGCCTGCCTGCACCCCCGCGCCGCGCAACTCAGCCGCCAAGGCACGGCGCGCGCGGTCCAGATCGGCAAAGCTCCAAGCCGCACCGCTTGCATCACTCAGCGCCGGTGCCTCCGGGCGGGTCGCCAATTGCTCAGCTAGAAAATCCTGTACCCTGGCATTCATGGGTGTCTCCTCCTGCCTAATAGCGGCCCCCTCCTCCGGCAGCCGCCGCCCGGCTAGAACCGGGGCTTTCGTTTCTCCAAAAAGGCCGCGATGCCCTCGGCGGCTTCGTCGCCGCCCGCGGCGCGGGCCATGGCGTTGCGCTCGGCGTCGAGCTGCGCGGCTTCGTCGGTCTCATAGGCCTGCCCGACCAAGGCCCGGATCGTGGCTTGCGCGTCGCGCGGGCCCGCGGCCAGCGTGTCTGCCAGCATCAGCGCCTCATCGAGCGCGCGGCCGTTGGGGCAGATGCGGTTCACCGCGCCCAGTTCGGCAAAGCGCATGGCCATGACGGGGCGGCCCAGCAGACACATCTCCATCGCCAAGGGCCGCGGCAGCAGCCGGGCAAGCGACGCGGTGAGGCCTGCGTCGGGCACCAGACCGGCCTTGACGTAGGCGGCGGTGAACTGCGCGTCCTCGCAGGCCACGATCATGTCGCAGGCCAGCGCCAGTGACAGGCCCGCACCGGCGGCACCGCCCTCGACGGCGGCGATGACGGGGACCGGGCAGGCGCGGATCGACCGCACCAGATCATGCAGGGCATCGACCCGCTCACGCCGGACTTCCTCGGTCAGCTTGCGGCGTTCGATCAGCACGTTGAGGTCGCCCCCGGCGCAGAAGAACCGCCCCTCGGAGGTCAGGATCACCGCGCGGATGCGCGGCTCTTCGGCCAGTCGCATCGCCTCGGCGATGGCGTCGTAGAGCGCGGGCGTCAGCGCGCCGCGTTTCTCGGCGTTACCGTTCCAGACGATCAGCCGGTCGCCGCGGTCCTCGATACATGCGCTCATGTCTTGGCCCTCTTGAATACGCCGGTGGCGCGCGACAGCAGGCGGCCTTCGGCATCGTGCAACTGCGCCTCGGCGTAGAGAATCTTGAAGCCCCCGCCGGTGACGCGCCCCGTGGCGACAATCTGCCCTTCGCGGACCGCGCCGATGTAATCGGTGGTCAGCGAAAGCGTCAGCATCGGCACGAAGGGCCCGCTCATCGCGCAGTGCCGCGCGCAGGCGAAACCGGCGGCAACGTCAAGCATCAGCGTATGCAGCCCGCCGTGCAGCACGCCCGAAACATTCAGGTGCTGCGGGCCGAGATCAAGCGTCACGCGGGTGCTGCCATCGGGGTTCGACAGGTCGGGGGTAAACCCGATCAGCTGCTGAACCCCGCTGGTCGGTGCATCATGCGGCGGATAGTGCAATGAACCGCTCCAGATGATGGTCGACATCGCCAAAGCGGTGGTCCGCCATGGTGATGCGCTTGGCGATATGCGCCAGTTCGTACTCCTGCGTCATGGCGATGCCGCCATGCATCTGGATCGTGTCCTCTGCAACCAGACGGCCAACGCGGCCCATCAGGTTCTTCGCCGCCGAGACGTGACGCTCGCGGCTGGCGCGGTCATCTTCCAGATGGCCCGCCGCGTTGATCACCGCCGAGCGCGCCTGTTCGAGGTCGATGAGCAGGTCCGCCATGCGGTGCGCCAGCGCCTGAAAGCTGCCGATCGGGCGGCCGAACTGCTTGCGGGTGCCAAGGTACTCGCGCGTGAGGTCGCAAGCGGTCTCCATCGCGCCCAGCGTTTCGGCGCAGAGCGCGGCGGTGGCCATGGCGTTGCGTGTCTCGATGGCGTCAAACGCCTTGCCCGGCGCGCCCAGACGGGCGCTTTCCGGCAGGGTCACGTCGTCCAGCGTCACCTCGGCGGCGCGGCCACCGGCCAAGAGCGCATAGCCGGTTACCGAAAGCCCCTTGGCATCGGCGGGCACGAGGAAGAGCGAGATGCCATCGCGATCCCCCGCCTCGCCGTTTTCGCGGGCGGAGACGACGAGCATGTCGGCGGCCTCGGCATTGGCCACCACGGCTTTGCGACCGCTGAGCACGATCTGGTCGCCGTTTTGCGTGGCCGAAGTGGTGACGCGCTCGAGGTCATAGCGGCTGCCCGGTTCGCCATGGGCGAAGGCGAGTTGCAGCGCGCCGCCGATCAGTTGCTCGATATGCTCCTGCTGTTCTTCGTTCCCGAGGTCGGCGATCAGCCCCCCGGCCAGCACGGCGCTCTCCAGAAGCGGTTCGACCACCCCGGCGCGGCCCAGCTCTTCGAAGACCACGGCGAGGTCGAAACCGGCACCGCCGAAACCGCCCTGCTCTTCTGTGAAAAGCGCCCCGATCACGCCCAGTTCGGCCAGACCTTCCCAGATCTCGGTCGAATAGCCGGTCTCGCTCTCAAGGATGCGGTTGCGGGTCTCGGTGTCGTATTTGTCGCGCAGGAACCGCCCCAGGCTGTCCTGCAGCATCTGGCGTTCATCGGTCAGGTCGAAATTCATTTGCTACCTCCCAGCATGGTCTTGGCGATGATCCCACGCTGGATCTCGTTGGAGCCGCCGAAGATCGACAGCTTGCGGTTGTTGAAATATTGCGCGGCCACGGGACCCGCGTCATTGGGATCGGGCAGCGCGTCGTTGCTGCCTGCCACCGCTTCCGAGGCAAAGGGCATGGCGTAGACCCCGGCGGCGCGGCGCGCCAGATCGTTGATCTCCTGCCGGATGATCGTGCCTTTGACTTTCAGCATGGAGCTTTCCACGCCCGGCGCCTGCCCTGCGGCGGCTTTCGAGATGATCCGCAGGTTGGTCGTCGCCATCGCCATCAGGTCAATCTCGGCCTGCGCCACACGGGCGGCGAAATGCGGGTTCTCGATCAGCGGTCGGCCTCCGGCCATCTCGGATTTGGCGATGCGTTTCACCGCCGCCAGACCGGCTTGGGAGAAGCCCACCCCCGCGATGTTGGTACGCTCATGGGTCAGCAGGTACTTGGCGTAGGTCCAGCCCTTGTCCTCTTCGCCGACGAGGTTCTCGGCGGGCACTTTCACGTTGTCGAAGAAGACCTCGTTCACCTCGGCGCCGCCATCCAGCAGAATGATCGGGCGCACGGTGATGCCCGGCGTGTCCATGTCGATCAGCAGGAAGGAGATGCCCTCTTGCTGCTTCACCTCCTTGTTCGTCCGCACGAGGCAGAAGATCATGTTGGCGTGCTGGCCCAGCGTGGTCCATGTCTTCTGACCGTTGACGATGTAATGATCGCCGTCCTTCACCGCGGTGGTCTTCAGCGAGGCGAGGTCGGAGCCTGCGCCCGGCTCGGAATAGCCCTGACACCACCAGTCTTCACCCGACAGGATGCGCGGCAGCCAGTAGTCCTGCTGCTCTTTCGAGCCGAACTTCTGCAGCACTGGCGCCAGCATCGACAGGCCGAAGGGCACGATGCGCGGCGCGTGGTGGGCGGCGGCTTCTTCCTCGAAGATGTGACGCTGCACGGCGTTCCACGCCGCCCCGCCGAACTCCTTGGGCCAGTTGGTCGCGAGCCAGCCCTGTTCGTTCAGGATCGCGTGCCAGCGCTCGTGGTCGTCCTTGGTCAGCTCCTGCCCGCGGCGCACCTTCTCGGAGAGCTCTTTCGGCAGTTTCTCGGCGAGGAATTGACGCACCTCCTCGCGGAAGGCGCGTTCTTCGTCTGTATAGCTCAGGTCCATCTCGGCCCCCTTTAGTAGATTTCGAAGAGGCCAGCCGCCCCCATGCCGCCGCCGATGCACATCGTCACGACGCCGAGTTTCGCGCCGCGGCGGTGGCCTTCGCGCAGGATGTGGCCGGTCATCCGCGCCCCGGTCATGCCGAAGGGGTGACCGATAGCGATGGAGCCACCGTTCACGTTGCACTTGTCCGGGTCGATGCCCAGTCGGTCGCGGCAGTAAAGCGCCTGGCTCGCGAAAGCCTCGTTCAACTCCCAGATGTCGATGTCGTCGACGCTGAGGCCGTGGCGTTCCAGCAAGCGCGGCACGGCAAAGACCGGGCCGATGCCCATCTCGTCAGGCTCGCAGCCCGCGACGGCGAAGCCGCGGAAGGCGCCCATGGCCTGAAGGCCCTGCTGCTCCGCCTCTTTGCTGTCCATCAGCACCAGTGCTGCGGCACCGTCCGACAGTTGGCTGGCGTTACCGGCGGTGATGAAGGCCCCCTCGCCGCGCACGGGGGTGAGGCCCGCGAGCCCCTCCATCGTGGTGTTCGGGCGGTTGCATTCGTCGCGGTCCACGGTGACCTCGCGGGTGGAGATCTCCTTGGTTTCCTTGTCCTGCACGCCCATGGTGGTCTGCATCGGCACGATCTCGTCGTCGAAGAGACCGGCCTCCTGCGCCTTGGCGATCAGCTGCTGGCTGCGCAGACCGTAGGCGTCCTGATCCTCGCGGCTGATGTTGTAGCGTTTGGCCACGATGTCGGCGGTGTCGATCATCGCCATGTAGACCTCGGGCTTGTGCTCTTCCAGCCAAGGCTCCTTGACCGATTTCACATGCGGCTGGATCAGCGAAATGCTCTCGACCCCGCCCGCGACCATCGGGCCTGCGCCCTCCATGCAGATGGCATTGGCGGCCATGGCGACGGTCTGCAAGCCGGACGAGCAGAAGCGGTTCACGGTCACGCCCGAGGCGGTGACCGGCAGGCCCGCGCGCAGGGCGATCTGACGCGCGATGTTCGAGCCGGTGGCCCCTTCGGGGTAGCCGCAGCCGATCATCACGTCCTCGATGGCCGAAGGCTCCACGCCCGAACGTTTCACGGCCTCGGCGACCACATGGCCGCCCATGGTGGCACCGTGGGTCATGTTGAATGACCCGCGGAAGGATTTGGCCAGCCCGGTGCGGACGGCAGAGACGATTACGGCCTGTTTCATTTGGCAGCTTCCTTGTTCAGATCATCAAAGTTGCGGTTGGTCTTGACCAGTTCGGCCAGCAGTGGTGCGGGCTTCCAGAACCACGGGTCCTGCTCGGCGAAGCCTTCGATTGCCGAGAGCACGTTGGGCAGGCCCTGAATGTCGGCCCATTTCATCGGGCCGCCCCAGTAGCGCGGGAAGCCGTAGCCGAAGAGCAGGGTCATATCGATGTCGAGCGGGCGTTTCGCGATGCCTTCTTCCAGCACTTTCGCGGCCTCGTTGACCATGGCGCACATGTAGCGGCGCACGATCTCGGCGTCGGTGAACTCGCGCGGGGTGATGCCGCGTTCCTTCTGCTCTTCCTCGATCAGGCGGGTGACTTCCGGGTTCGGCGTGCCGCCGCGCTTGCCCTTCTCGTAGATGTAGTAACCCTCGCCGGTCTTCTGGCCGAAATGGCCCTGTTCGCAAAGCCGGTCGATGTAGGTCGGCACCCGCTCCTCGGGGTGGCGCGTGGCGGCCTTGCGCTTGCGCGTGGCCCAGCCGATGTCGAGACCGGCGAGGTCGGCCACGGCGAAGGGGCCCATGGCGAAGCCGAATTTCTCCAGCGCCGCGTCGATCTTGTAGGGGCTGGCGCCGTCCAACACCATGTGGTCCGCCGCGGTGCGGTAGGTGGCGAGGATGCGGTTGCCGATGAAGCCGTCGCAGACACCTGCGCGGACAGAGACCTTGCCCAGTGCCTTGCCAAGCGCGAAGCCAGTGGCGACCACGTCTTTCGCGGTCTTGTTGGCGACGACGACCTCGAGCAGTTTCATCACATGCGCGGGCGAGAAGAAGTGCAGCCCGATCACGTCCTCGGGGCGCTTAGTGCTGGCGGCGATCTCGTTCACGTCCAGATAGGAGGTGTTGGAGGCCAGCACGCAGCCCGGTTTGCAGACCGCGTCGAGCTTGCCGAAGACTTTCTTTTTCACGTCCATGTCCTCGAAGACCGCCTCAACCACCAGATCGACATCCCGCAGGCTGTCGTATTCGGTAGAGACGGTGAGCGCTTGGCCGGTCAGATGATCGAACTTCGCCTGATCGATCTTGCCGCGCTTCAACGCGCCGGCGAGGTTGCCGGAGATACGGTCATGCGCGGCCTTAGCGGCCTCGTCCTTCATCTCGATCAGCACGACCGAGAAACCCGAGAGCAGCGCCGCCGTGGCGATGCCAGCGCCCATGGTGCCGCCGCCGATCACGCCGATGGCTTTCAGCTCGCGCGGCTCGACGCCCTTGAGTTCCGGCAGGTTGCTGACGGCGCGTTCCGAGAAGAACGCGTGGATCATGCCCTGACGCTGGTCGGTGTTCATCAGTTCCGAGAAGATGCGGCGCTCGGCTTTCATGCCCTCCTCGAAGGGTTTCTCGACGCCCGCCTGCACGGCCCGCACGGCCTCGGCGGGGGAAATCTGGCCGCGGCCCTTCTTCAGCGTCGCCTCATAGGCGGCGTCCCAGTCGATGGGCGCGGGCGCGGGCATCTCGCAGATCGGACGGCGCTCGGCACCGCTGTCGAGCAACTCGCGGACGTAGGCAAGGCCAACCTCCTGCGGATCGCCCTCCTCCACGCGGTCGACGATGCCCATCTCCAGCGCCTGCGGTGCCTTGATGTGGCGGCCCGTGGTGATGGCGTCGAGCGCAGGTTCCACGCCGATCAGACGCGGCAGACGCTGGGTGCCGCCAGCGCCGGGAATGAGGCCGAGGTGCACTTCCGGCAGGCCCACGCGGGCCGAGGGCTGGGCGATGCGGTAATGCGCCGAGAGCGCGACCTCGAGACCGCCGCCGAGGCTCACGCCATGCATGGAGGCCACGACCAGAAGCGGCGAGGCTTCGATCCGGTTGCAGAGATCGGGCAGGAAGGGCTCCATCGGCGGTTTGCCGAACTCGGTAATGTCTGCCCCCGCGATAAAGGCACGTCCCTCGCCCACGATCATCACAGCGCGCACGCCGTCTTCGGCCTCGGCGCGGTCCATGCCGTCCGCCAGCCCCTGCCGCACGGCTTGGCTCAGCGCGTTGACGGGCGGGTTTTCGATGCGCAGCACGACGATGTCGTCATGGCGGGAATAGGCGATCTTGTCGGTCATGTGATGTCTCCTTGTCTTTATCCGCGCCGCGACAGGGCGGGCGCCCGTCCGGTGCGTTGTTCGATGCCGCTGACCACGTCGCGCAGGGCTGGCCCCACTTGTGACAGAATGCGGTCGTCGGGCAAGTCCGCCGGCAGCGCGCCGCAGCTAAAGGACACCGGCTCTCCGAACTCACCGGCGTAATAGGGCACGCTGACCGCGTTTACATTCCGGGCATAGCGGGTGTCAGGCGGGGCCAGCACAAAGCCCTGCGCCAGCAGTTGCTCATAGCCCTCACGGCGGAAATCGCGCAGCCGGTCATTGGGTTCCAACGCTTCGAAACGGTCTTCGTCAAGGCTGGCCAGCGTGGCCAGACCCGAGGAGGAGCCATAGACCGGAATGCGGTGCCCCGGCTCCAGCCAGATCGTCGAGGCCGTGCGCGGTCGCCACGTGCGTACCAGCATCATCCGATCACCATCGCGCACGGCGATCAACGCCAGCGTGCGGGTCTCATCCGCCAGTTCCTGCATCGCATCCGACGCCATATCCACGAAGCTCACCGCGACAGAGGCGACGGAGCCGAGCGCAATGGCCGCGGGCCCAAGCCGAAACTTGTCGTTGCGCCCGCCATGGGCCAGATACCCCAGCTCGCACAGCGTATAGGTCAGCCGCGAGACGGTGGGTTTCGGCAGCCCCGTCCGCTCAGCGATCTGAGCATGGCTTAGCCCGCTATCGCTGGCGCGAAAGGCCCGCAGAATGCCAAGCCCCCGCGCCAGCGTATTGGCGAACTTGCGGTCCGTGCCGGTATCGGATGCCGCCTGATTCATCGCGCCGCCATCGGGATCAGGAGCGAGATCGTCGGGAAGGACATGATCAGGATCAGCACGATCACGTCGACGCTGAGAAAGCGCGTGATCCCGGCAAAGATCTTGTCGATCGGCGCTTCACGGCCCACCACGTTGGCGATGACGAAGACGTTGAGGCCGACGGGCGGGGTGATCAGGCCGATCTCCAGCAGCTTGATGACCACGACGCCGAACCAGATGAGGTTTAGGTCATAGCTTTCGACCAGCGGGATCATCAGCGGCAGAGTCAGCACCATGATGCCAATGGGATCAAGGAACATGCCCAAGAGCAGGTAGATCAGCGCAATGCAAAGCATCAGCACCACCAGCGACATCTGCGCGTCTGAGACGAACCCAACGATGGTGCCCGCGACGCCCGTCAGCGCGACGAAGGCCACAAAGATCTTGGCACTGGCAGCGATGAGGAAGATGGCGGAGGTCTGCACGCAGGTCTCTTTCACCGCAGCCCAGAGGCCCGCCCAGTCGAGCTTCTTCTGCGCAAAACCGATCAGCGTGGCAGAGACGACGCAGACAGCTGCGGCCTCGGTCGCGGTGAAGATGCCGCCGTAGATGCCGCCGATGATGAGCACGAAGAGCAGCAGCGCGGGCCAGCTTTCGAGCGCTGCGGTCCAACGCTCCCCCGCGCTGTAGCGCTGGGCGGTCGAGGGGGCGACCGATGGATCGCGCCAGACCCAAACGGCGATGACCAGCACGAAGCCCATCAGCGTCAGCAGCCCCGGCAGAACACCGGCGAGGAAGAGCGAGGAGATCGAGGTCTCGGTGAAGATGCCGTAGATGATGAAGAGCACCGAAGGCGGAATGAGCGAACCCAGCGTACCCCCCGCCGCGACCGAGGCGGTGGCGAGGCGCGGGTCATAGCCCATGCGCAGCATCTCGGGCGTGCAGATCTTGCCCATGGTCGAGGCGCAGGCGATGGACGAGCCGGTGATCGCGGAAAACCCGCCGCAGCCCATGACCGAAGCCATAGCCACCCCGCCCGGCAGCTTGGTCAGCCAGACCTTGGCGGCGTGGTAGATTTTCGTCGTGATATCAGCGCGATAGGCGATATGTCCAAGCGCCACGAAGAGCGGGATCATCGACAGATCGTAGGAATGGATGAGGTCGAAGGAGTTCGAGAACACCATCGAAGTGGTCGCTTTGATCGCGCGCTCGGGCATGAAAGTCCCGGTGCGGAAGGCGAAGATAAAGAAGGTGGCGACGGTCGCGACCGAGGCCAGTGTAAAGGCGATTGGCACCCGCAGGGCCAGCATGATCAGTACCGCGGCAAAGGCGATCATTCCGATGGTCGAAGCATCCATTAGCGCAAGTCCTCTTCAACCATAAGGTCAGCCGCGTGATGTTGCTCATCCGAGACGACGCCGCCCGCAAGCACGGTGCGCCCGTCGCGCCATGTCAGCTCGGCCAGCCGCAAGAAAGTGGCGATCATCCCGATCAGGAACAACAACCGCCCCGGCCACTTGGGCAGGTTCAGGTCGCCATAGAAAAAGCTCCCCTTCTCCACCACGGAGAGGAATTCACGCCCGCCGGAATAGATCAGCGGCGCCAGCGCCAGCATCCCGATGGCAGAGCCTGCAACGATCAGCACCGAGCGTGCGCGTTCCGGGAAACGGTCGGTCACGAAGGCGACCGAGACATGCGCACGGGCCGCGGTGGCGGCGGCGAGGGGCAGCAGGATGGCGGCGACCATGAGCTCTCGCACCATGGTCACGCTATCGGGCACCTGACTGGCAAAGAGCGCGCGGGCGATCACGTTGGAGGTGATCAACACCCCCAAGGCGATCACCGCCAAGGCCCCCAGCCCCAACAGGATTTTCTCCAGATTTACCAACATATGCTGCCCCTCCCCAGTGTCAGCGATCAGTTACCAGCGGCGTCCCATGGGTAGCCGTTGGCGTCACGCTCTTCGGTGTATTTGGCGATGAGCGCCTTATACTCTTCCAGCAGTTCCTCACCCGGCAGACCGGCGGAGCTTGCCGTTTGCACCCATTCGTCAAGGAACTTCTCACCGGCTTTGACCAGTTTCGCGCGGTCCTCTTCGGGCAGGGTGATGACCTCGACGCCCTGCTCTTTCATGGAGGCGATGGCCTTTTCGTTTGCGGTGGTGATCAGACGACCGAATTCATCGGCCATATCCGCGCCAACCTCGGCCAGCGTCTCCTGCTGCTCTTCGGTCAGGCTGTCGTGCATGTCCTTGTTCATGAAGATGCCAAGGCCGCCGACCTGACCCCAGTCGAGGATCGTGTAGCTGTCCATCACCTCGGCCTGTTTCAGCGCCGCCACGGCATAGCTGTAGCCCTGCGAGCAGTCGATCAGCCCGGTGTCGAGCCCTTGGTAGGCGTCGTAGATCGACATGTTGACCATATTCGCGCCCTCCTCGCCAAAGACCTTGCCGTAAGCGCCCACGCCGCGGACCTTCTTGCCCGAGATATCGTCGACGGATTTGATCGCGCCGCCCTTGCAGCCGATGTTCACCTGAGAGGTGGTCCAAGTGCCGATGTAGACGAGGTTCTTCTCGGCGAGGTCTTCTTGAATGGCTTCGTTGCTGCGCATCAGCTCATCGGTGGCGCGCATGCCGACCCAAGCGTCGGGGTTGTTCACCGGCAGGTCGGCGATGCCGTAGCCCGCCATCTCTTGCGGGTAGTAGACCGCGATGACCGAGCCGGTGTCGGCCACGCCATCGGCCAGCGATTGCACGGCGGCATTGGCTTTGAACAGCGCCCCGCCCCACTGGATGTCGAGGCGCATATCGCCATCGGACCGTTCGGCGACCTGATCGGCGAACCACTGCAACGCCTGCGCGCGCGCACCGCGGTTCGGCCCGGCTTCCCCATGAATCAAAACGGTTTCAGCGCTTACCGCGCCACCAGCCAGCGCCAGAGCTGCGGCGCAGCTCAGGTGTTTGAAAATTGTCATGTCGGCTCCTCCCAGAGACTTGTTTCGCAATGCGAACCGTTGTTTCGCATTTGTCGCAGGTCACGCTAGTCCGCGGACCGAAGGCGATCAAGCGAAACTTCGGCTAAAGGCAGGGAGAGCGGTTAGGCTATTGAATTTGTTAAGGGAAAATTTCCCGAAGGATGGTGCAGGCGCGGAACAGCCCCACTCCATCCCGGAATCGGCTGCTCCGATCGAGCGGCCTGTAGCAAAGGCGGCCACGCCCGCACAGGACGTGGCCGTTGAACTTTAATACCAGTCGCCGAATTTGACCTCGACATCAGTGCCGACGCGTTTGGCGAACTCTTGCGGGTCTTGGGTGCCGCCGTCTTTACCCCGGAAGTGATAGGGGTAGACGTAAGCGGGCTTGAACTCGGCCACCGCCGAGGCGGCGGCGTTGGAATCCATGGTGAAGGGCAGGTTCATGCAAACGAAAGCCAGCGAGATATCGGTCAGCCCGCGCATCTCGGGCGTGTCTTCGGTATCGCCCGAGATATAGACGCGGAAGCCGTCGAAGCCGAGGATATAGCCGTTGTCGCGCCCCTCGGGGTGGAACTTCTTGCGCTCTTCGGTGGTGTTATAGGCCTGGATCGCGTTGATCGGCAGGCCATTGAACTCGGTATTCTCGCCATTGGCGATTTTGCTGGCCTTGGCGGCAAGCGCTTCGGGCAGCATGTCGAACACCGCGGGGTTGGTGATGATCTGCACGTCATCGCCTGCCAGTGCGGCCAGCGTATCGGCATTGTAGTGATCACCATGCTCATGGGTGATGAGGATCAGATCCGCCGCCCGGAAATCGCTGTATTGCGCGGGCTCGCCCACCGGATCGACATAGATCACGCCCTTTGGCGTCTCCAACACGATGGAGGCGTGGTCGACGGGGTGCACGGTGATCGGGCCTGCGTCGGTGTCGAAGGTATCACCGCTCTGCGTGGCGGCGCGGGCAGCGAAAGGCAGCAGCGTCACGACGCCAGCGGCGGCGGCGGAGGTGGCAAGGAAATGGCGGCGGGTCTGGGACATTTCAGGCTCCTGTTGGTTGCTGGAACGGGACATAGCGGCCCCGCCCCGCATTTCAACGCGGCACCCGCAATGCGGCAAGCCTAGGCCGGGCGGAGGCCGAGAATTTCACGCGCTTGTGTAGCCGTGGCGACCGGACGCTCGTATTTCGCGCAGAGATCCGCCGCCCGCTGGATCAGCGCCGCGTTCGAGGGCGCCAGCGTATCGCGATCAAGGCGCACGTTATCCTCAAGCCCCGCGCGGGTGTGGCCGCCCGCCGCGATGGCCCATTCGTTCAGCACGATCTGGTTCGGCCCGATCCCGGCGGCACACCACTGCGCATCGGGCGCGAGGCGGTTCAGCGTCTTGATGTAGAAATCAAAGGTCTCACGGTCCACCGGCATGGCGTTTTTCACGCCCATGACGAATTGCACATAGAGCTGGCCGGGAATGCGCCCGTCGCGGTTCATCTCGGCGGCCTTGTGGATGTGGCTGAGGTCAAAGGCCTCGATCTCGGGCTTGATCTCGTAAGTTTTCATCTCCGAGGCCAGCCAATCGACCAATTCCGGCGGGTTCTCGTAGACGCGCGTCGGGAAGTTGTTGGACCCGACCGAGAGCGAGGCCATGTCGGGCCTGAGCGAGAGCATCCCGCCCCGCTCCCGCCCCGCGCCCGAACGCCCGCCGGTGGAGAACTGGATGATCATGCCGGGGCAGTGCTTTTGCACGCCCTCCATCAACCGCGCGAACCTCTCGGGGTCCGAGGACGGGGTCTCGTCGTCGTTGCGCACATGGGCGTGGCAGATCGAGGCACCGGCCTCGAAGGCCGCGTGAGTCGACTCGACCTGCTCGGCGATCGAGATCGGCACGGCGGGGTTGGCGGCTTTGGTGGGAACGGAGCCGGTGATGGCGACGCAGAGGATGCAGGGGGTGGTCATGGGTGGTGATCCTGTAGTGTTTGGTGCTCAGGGTCGCATATGGCGGGGGCGGTGTACACTGGTTGGGAAGGTTCAGACGCTGCCAAACCCCGAGGGGTTTGGCATGAGGTTTACCATTCCTTTACCACTTCGCAGCAACCTCCACGGATGTCCTCCTATCGCCGTCCCCGCATCGCCGGTGCGACCATCTTCTTCACCGTCAACTTAGCCGACCGCCGGTCGGACATTCTGGTCCGGCATGTAGATTTTCTGCGCACTGCGATACGCCAAACCAAGGCAGAACGGCCGTTCCGGATCGACGCCTTCGTGGTGCTGCCGGATCATCTACATTGCGTTTGGACCCTGCCCTCCGGCGACTGCGATTACTCGCTGCGCTGGCGATTGATCAAGGCGCGGTTTTCAAGGGTCTTGCCAAAAGGCGCAACGCGGTCGAGCCATGACAGGCGCGGCGAACGCGGCCTTTGGCAGCGCCGCTTCTGGGAGCACCACATTCGGGATCGACGCGACTTCGACGCGCATGTCGGGTATTGTTGGAACAATCCCGTCAAGCACGGCTACGTCGAAAAACCAGAAGATTGGCGCTTGTCGTCCATCCACCGAAATGCGGCCCCGTAGGGTGCGTGGTCCCCACGCACCCTTGTATGCGAGGCGGCGCGTGCTTTGACGGTGTTCTTTGCGGGCGGTGACATGGTTTGAAAGGTGCGTGCGGAGCACGCACCCTACGGGTGGTTTTGGGGACCGCGCACCGAAAAATGGCCAGCTTTAGCTGTCCATTTTCAGTGCGGAAATAAACGCCTCCTGCGGGATATCCACTTTCCCGAACTGGCGCATCTTCTTCTTACCGGCCTTCTGCTTCTCCAGCAGCTTCTTCTTCCGCGTGGCGTCGCCGCCGTAACACTTCGCCGTCACGTCCTTACGCATCGCCGAGAGCGTCTCGCGCGCGATGACCTTGCCGCCGATGGCCGCCTGGATCGGAATCTTGAACATGTGGCGCGGGATCAGGTCTTTCAGCTTTTCAACCATCGCCCGGCCACGCATCTCGGCGCGGTCACGGTGCACCATAGTTGAGAGCGCGTCGACGGGTTCATCGTTCACGAGGATCTGCATCTTGACCAGATTGTCTTGCCGATAGCCGATCATCTGGTAATCGAAGCTGGCGTAGCCCTTGGTAACGGACTTGAGCCGATCGTAGAAGTCAAACACCACCTCATTGAGCGGCAGGTCGTAAACCACCATGGCGCGCGAGCCCGCATAAGTCAGGTCTTCCTGAATGCCGCGGCGGTCTTGGCAGAGCTTCAGCACGTCGCCGAGGTAGTCGTCGGGCACGAGGATCGTGGCCTTGATGCGCGGCTCCTCCATATGGTCAACCAGCGTCATGTCGGGCATGTCGGCGGGGTTGTGCAGCTCCTGCATCTCCCCGTCCTTCATGTGGACGTGGTAGATCACCGAGGGCGCGGTGGTGATGAGGTCGATGTCATACTCGCGCTCAAGCCGGTCGCGGATCACCTCGAGGTGCAAAAGGCCAAGGAAACCGCAGCGGAAGCCGAAGCCAAGCGCGGCGGAGGTCTCCATCTCATAGGTGAAGGAGGCGTCGTTCAAGGCGAGTTTCTCGATCGCCTCGCGCATGTCCTCGAAATCGTTGGCGTCGACCGGGAAGAGGCCACAGAAGACCACCGGCACCGAGGGTTTGAAGCCCGGCAGCGCGGTTTCGCATTTGCGTTTCTCATGGGTGATCGTGTCGCCGACGCGGGTGTCGCGGACCTGTTTGATCGAGGCGTTGAGATAGCCGATCTCGCCGGGGCCGAGACTGTCGACGCCGACCATCTTGGGCCGGTAGACGCCCACATCGTCCACGTCATAGGTGCCGCCGGTTTTCATCATGCGGATGCGGTCGCCCTTTTTCAGGGTGCCGTCGATAATACGGACGATACAAATGACGCCGAGGTATTGGTCATACTTACTGTCCACCAGCATCGCTTTCAGCGGCGCGTCGGGGTCGCCGCCCTTGGGCGCGGGCAGTTTGTTGACGATCGCTTCCAGCACGTCGGGAATGCCGACGCCGGTCTTGGCAGAGATCAGGCAGGCATCGGAGGCGTCGATGCCGATCACGTCTTCAATCTGTTCGCGTACGCGGTCGGGGTCAGAGGCGGGCAGGTCGACCTTGTTCAGCACCGGCACGATCTCATGATCCGCATCGATGGCGGTATAGACGTTGGCCAACGTCTGCGCCTCAACGCCTTGTGTGGCGTCGACGACCAGAAGCGAGCCTTCGACCGCATGCATGGAGCGCGCGACTTCATAGGCGAAGTCGACGTGTCCGGGCGTGTCGATCAGGTTCAACACATAGGTCTTGCCGTCTTTCGCCGGGTATTCGATGCGGACGGTGTTCGCCTTGATGGTGATGCCCCGCTCCCGCTCGATATCCATGTTATCCAGAAGCTGGCTTTGCATGTCGCGTTCAGCGACCGTGCCGGTGAGTTGGATCAACCGGTCGGCCAGCGTGGATTTGCCGTGGTCGATATGCGCCACGATGGAGAAGTTGCGGATGTTTTCAAGCGGTGTCATGCAAGGGGATATGGCGCAGAGCCGCGCCTGCGTCAATTGGCCATGAACGCGCCCATGCCCCCTGCCCGCACGTCACGGCGCTTTATCGCGGGTCAAAGGGCGCAGCCCCCCAAAGGAGAATTGCGCGAAGCCCCCTTTTGCGGCATAATGACGGGCAGAGCAGATCGGGCCGACAAGGGGGAAAACCCCATGGTCCAGAACAATAGGGCAAATCAATGCGGACAGTTGCAAGTTTGATGGCGCTCGCCATCTTGGCGGGTTGTGGCGGCACACGTTATTCCAGCGATGCCGCCGTAGGACGTTTCTCCCCCACACCGGTTCTTTTCGCCACGGGGCCGATCCAAAAGGCCTGTCTGGCCGATGGGCGCCGCGGCTCCAGCCATGCGCGCTGCGGCTGCGTGCAGGCGGTGGCGGATCAGACGCTGTCGCGCTCGGACCAGCGCCAGGGTGCCAAGATTTTCCGCGACCCGCACCGTTTGCAGGAAATGCGCCAATCCGACAACAAAAGCGAGAACGCTTTCTGGAGCACATGGAAAGCCTTCGGCCAAAGCGCCGCGGCGGCCTGTTCCAACACCTGATTGCTCAGTCTTGGCTGAGCGGCTGGCCAAAACGGTCAATGAGCCGTCCGACGATTTGATCGCGGGCGGCGCGAAACTGGGTGAGCTTGGCCTCGCGCCCCTCGCCCAGCCCGGTGGGGTCAAGGATCGGCCAATATTCCACGTCGAGATGATAGAACCGCGTCAGTTCCAGCGCCCGGCGCTGGCTGGCAGGGCTAAGCGCGATCACAAGGTCAAATGACCCCAGATCGTCGCCCCATTCCTCCATCTCGTCGAAACTGCGGCTGCGGTGGCGGTCGAGCTCCACCTCCAGCTCTCTGCATACGGCGATAGAGAAGCCGTCAATCTCTATATCGTTCTTGACGCCGACGGATTGGACATAGGTGCCGGTGCCGTAGAACTTCTTCATCAACCCCTCGGCCATGGGGGAGCGGACGGCGTTATGATCGCAGCAGAAGAGAACGGATTGAGGCAGCACCTGCGTCATTTATCCGCCGAAATGCAGAACGCAGATCAGGGTAAATAGCCGCCGCGCGGTGTCGGTGTCGATCTCGGCCTTGCCCGAGAGCCGCTCTTGCAGCACGCGGGAGCCTTCGTTGTGGATGCCGCGCCGGGCCATGTCGATCGTCTCGATCTGGCTGGGGGGCAGCTTCTTGACCGCTTCGAAATAGCTTTCGCAGATTTGGAAGTAATCCTTCACCACCTGCCGGAAGGGGCCGAGGGAGAGGTGAAATTCCGCTGCCTTTTCAGCCGCCTCGGTCTGCACATCAAAGACTAGACGTTTGTCGCGGATGGAGAGGGACAGATGGTAAGGCCCTTCGGGCACCGGCCCCTTTTCGCGTTCGGGCAGGATGAAACTGTTCTCTTCCAGCAGATCGAACATGGCCACCTTACGCTCCTGATCGATCTCGGGCGTGGGGGGCGGCATGTTCGCGTCATCAAGCGCGATATGGGTGATGCGGGTCATCGGCGCATCCTTTTTGCTGGCGATACCCTTTCGTGGATAGCGCAGCGGTGGGGAGGGGGCAATGCGCGAGAACACGCGCGCCCGCGATTGCGCCCCGTCAGCGCATTTGACGATACGTCAGAAGCATCGGCAAGACCGAGAGCGCGCAGGCGGGGGCAGCGCTGCCCCCTGCCCTAGTCGTTGAGTTTGCGCAGACGCGCGGTGACCGACAGGCCGTGCGCCTCAAGGCTTTCGGACTGGGCCAGTCGCTCTGCCGCAGGGCCGATGGCCTTGAGCGCCTCGGGCGACATCTGCGCCAGCGTCGTCCGCTTCATGAAATCCAGCACAGACAGGCCAGAGGAGAAACGCGCCGAGCGCGCCGTGGGCAGAACGTGGTTCGGCCCGCCGACGTAATCGCCAATCGCCTCGGGCGTCCATTGGCCGAGGAAGATCGCCCCAGCGTGGGTGATCTTGTCCGACAGCGCCTTCGGGTCCGCCACGCAAAGCTCAAGGTGCTCGGGCGCAATGCGGTTGCTGAGGGCGGTGGCGGCGTCGAGGTCCGGCACGGTGATGATCGCCCCATTGTCGCGCCAGCTTGCACCTGCGATGGCGCGGCGTTCGAGGGTGAGCAGACGTTTCTCAACCGCCTTTTCCACAGCGTGGGCAAAGGCAGGGTCAGTGGTGATCAGGATGCTCTGCGCACTCTCGTCATGTTCGGCTTGGCTGAGCAGATCGAGGGCGATGAAATCGGGATCATTCTCTCCATCAGCGATGACAAGGATCTCGGATGGCCCCGCGATCATGTCGATGCCGACCTTGCCAAAAACGCGGCGTTTGGCGGCGGCGACGAAAGCGTTGCCGGGGCCGGTGATCTTGTCCACCGGGGGGATCGTTTCAGTGCCATAGGCCAGCGCCGCCACGGCCTGCGCGCCGCCGATGCGGTAAATCTCATCCACCCCGGCGATGCGGGCGGCCAGCAGTACAAGCGGGTTCAGCACGCCATCGGGCGTCGGTACGACCATGGCCAGACGGGCCACTCCCGCCACTTTGGCCGGGACCGCGTTCATCAGCACCGAGGATGGGTAGCTTGCCAACCCGCCCGGCACATAGAGCCCCGCGGCGGAAACCGGTGTCCAGCGCCAGCCCAAAGTCGCGCCGTCGGGATCGGTCCACTCCGCATCCTCGGGCAATTGCCGGGCGTGATAGGCGCGGATGCGGTCGGCGGCGAGTTCCAGCGCCTTGCGGTCTTCGGGAGAGACTTCGGCCACGGCGGCGTCGACCTCTTCCGCGCTGATGCGCAGGGTCTCGGCGGTCAGGGTCACGCGGTCGAATTTCTGCGACAGGTCGATCACGGCGGCATCGCCACGGGCGCGCACATCGGCAATGATCTCGGCCACCACGGCATCGACATCGGGGCTGTCCTCGCGCTTGGCGTTTAGCAGTTTGTCAAAAGCCGCTTCGAAATCGGCAGCGGAGGCATCGAGCGTGACGGGCATGGGTTCAAGCTTTCGTAGAGGGGCCGCCGCGCAGGGCTGGCCTGAAAATGTTAAGACGCCTGCGGGCGGCGCAGGCTCGGCTCGGCCCGCAGGCCCGCGGTTTTAGAGGTGGCAGCGGGGGCGGAGCGCTGCGCCAGTCGCATGGCGCGGGTGTCTTGGGCATTGTCGAAGATCGCACGCGCCACCTGCGCCACCAAAATGGCGGAGAGACCACCCGAGACCAACGCGAGCGGCACCACCAAAGTCGCGAGCGAGAGCGACGCGATGAGTTGCACCGCGCCCAAGGCGCAGCCCAAGAGGATCAGCGCCCAACCGGACATCTCGGTCAACAGCGCGGTGATCCGGCCCCGGGTAAATCTATTCTGTTTCAGTTCAGGCATCTTGCGATCCTTGCCCGCCATGCGGCGGCGTCACTCAGGGTGAACGGGCCGTTTCTTGGACGGGGCGACATAGGGGCGGGTCACATCCTTGAGCGTCACCTCAAGCGCTTCGACCTCCAACCGGATCGCGCCATCGCCAGCCAATGTCAGCGTCACATGGCCGGACGGCGCGTCGCCCTCTTCAAAAGCGATGTCGAGCAGCGACAGAATCGTATCGGCATCGCCCTGCGGCACACCTTGGCTGGCAACACGCTGCACGTTGTTGAACATCAGCACCGATTGCACCCGCTCGGGCGCGTGACGCGCCGCCCCCGTATCCTCATGCCGCAAGCGGTTCAGCAGCAGCGCGAAACGCGCGCCCGCGCGGTGCCAGCGCATTTCCGAGGCGGGGAAAACCGCATCCTGCGTCAGCGAGGCGATTACCGTCAGATCCTCGGCATCCAAAGCGCCCAGGTTCAACGGCGCTTCGCGGCCATCTTCGAAACGTGCATCTTCGGTCATTTGTCACTGATCCTTTCGATATCCGCCCCAACGCCGCGCAGTTTGGAGACCACATGCTCATAGCCGCGATCAAGGTGGTAGACCCGGCTGACCGTGGTCTCTCCAGTGGCGGCCAACCCGGCAAGAATGAGGGAAATCGACGCCCGCAGATCGGTCGCCATAACCGGCGCCCCTTTGAGCTTTTCGACCCCGGTGACCTTGGCCGTACCCCCCTGCACATCAATCCGCGCGCCCATGCGGATCAGCTCCGGCGCGTGCATGAAGCGATTCTCGAAAATCTTTTCTTCCAGAACCGAGGTGCCTTCGGCGGTGCAGAGCAGCGCCATCATTTGCGCCTGAAGATCGGTCGGGAAACCGGGGAACGGCTCGGTGGTGACATCCACCGCCGAAATCCGCCCGTTACGCCGTGCGACCTTGAGACCCGCATCAGTCTCACTCACGTCGATGCCCGCCGCGTCGAGCTTTTCGCAAAACGCCTCCAGCAGGTCGATTCGCCCGCCCAGAAGCTCGACCTCACCGCCGCAGAAGGCGGGGGCCAGCATATAGGTGCCAAGCTCGATCCGGTCGGTCACGACCTTATGGGTGGCGCCATGCAGGCTGTCGACGCCCTGAATGGTGATGCTGGAGGTGCCATCGCCTTCGATCTGCGCGCCCATGGCCCGCAGACAATCCGCCAGATCGACGATCTCGGGCTCGCGCGCGGCGTTGTTGATGACGGTGGTGCCCTTGGCAAGGGTCGCGGCCATCAAGATATTCTCGGTCGCCCCGACAGAGGCGAAGGGGAAATCGATCACCGCCCCCTTCAGTTTACCGCCCGCGGCCTTGGCATGAAGATAGCCGTCCCGCAGGTCGATCTCTGCCCCCATCTTGGCCAGACCGTCGGTGTGAATGTCCATTGGGCGCGCACCAATCGCGCAGCCGCCGGGGAGCGAGACTTCGGCATGGCCTTCCCGCGCCAAAAGCGGCCCCAAGACCAGATTCGACGCGCGCATCTTGCGCACGATGTCATATTCCGCGCGCGTGTTGATCTCCCCATGGCTCGCCATGGTGATGACCTTGCCGTCCTGCATCGCGGCCACTTCGGCGCCCAGAGACTGCAAAAGCTGCGTCATCGTGCGAATATCGCTCAGACGCGGCGCATTGGTCAGCGTCAGCGGCTCTTCGCTCAGCAATGTGGCGGGCATCAGCGCCAGACAGGCGTTTTTAGCACCCGCGATGGGAATTTGCCCGTTGAGCGCACCGCCGCCCCTGACCAGAATGGAATCCATCGTTCAGCTGTCCTTTTCCGGCCCCTCGGGGCCATTGCCTGTATCCTGCGCCACATCCTCGGCCCGCGCGCGCGCCTGCGCCTTGCGCCGCGCCATATTCGCCTTGAGCGCAGCCTTCAGCCGCGCCTCCCGCGCAGAGGGTGTTTTCGCGTTCTTTTCCGGGGCGTTTTGCTTTGCCATGCCGCCTATCTAGCGCAGGGGGCAAGAAGGGTCCAGATCAGGGGTTGCGCCCCCTTTCGATTGCGGCTAATCACCCGCCCACGGCGCTGCTGTAGCTCAGAGGTAGAGCACTCCCTTGGTAAGGGAGAGGTCGAGAGTTCAATTCTCTCCAGCAGCACCATTAATCTTCCTTTTTTCCAGATATGTAACGTCTAGCACGAGCGCCGGTCTCTCGACTTACGCCCGACGCTACGCGTCAGTCTGAGTACGAGAGTTCAATTCTCTCCAGCAGCACCATGAAACTACTCTTAGTTATCGAAATACCCCCGCGAGAGTGCCGCTCGTTTCTTTAGAGCCAACGCTACACGCCTATCCTATACATCGAATCGACACCCCCGCTCCGACAACCCGAGACGGAGGCGCCGAAAATTCACATCCAATCACGACGCCTCAAACACGCCGCACGCAATACGCGAACCCGCGTCGCCCGAAGGCTGCGATTCGTAGTCGTCTGCGCCGCTGTGGATGATGAAGGCCGCACCGTCATCATCTTTGATCATGGTCTCAATATCGAGCAGGTCGAGGAAGACTTCGGCTTCCAGCACCCCATCTTCACCCACGACCATATTGGGCATATCACCGGGATGCGGCCCACCTTCGACGAGCACACCGTGCTTGCGGTCCCCCGCGATATGGCCACCGGCGGATTTGAAATCCTCCGCCGAACAATCACCGGTCTCATGCAAGTGCACGCCGTGGGTGCCCGCGGGCACGCCGGTCACGTCGATCCTGACCAAAGTGCGGCCCGACGCAGTCGTGTTCAGCGAAACATTGCCCGAAATATCGTTCGAATTCCCCGCGACCTGGGCCGTCGCAGCCGTTTGCATAGGGTTTTCGGCCTGCGCCGCCACGGCGCCTGTTGTGGCCAAAGCGGCCCCGAGTAGGATATTGCGCAGATACATGGCTTCCTCCTTTGGGTTATATGTCCGATGACGGCTCAACCCACCCGGCCCGCGTCGGGTTCCTCTTGATGCAGGGCGAGGCTTGCCCCTATAAGCGGCCGAGTGCTCCCTTAGCTCAGCTGGATAGAGCAGCCGACTTCTAATCGGCAGGCCGAGGGTTCTTATGTTACCCAGACATTAAAAACATCTTAATCGCCCTCCGTATTCCAGATAAGTGACTGAACTAAATGCTTTTTTCCGAAGATATACGCAGGTGTTGACTGATACACATTAACCTCTAAGGTGGTCCACCAAACTTAATGGGGTCGGAACAAATGAAGAATTACACTCGTTTGGCACGACAGACTGGGCGCTATGAAACATTCATTCTCCTCGACAACGCGGGAGGTTCAGTTCAAGCATTCGACCTTTTCGTAAATAGTCTCATTCGCGAAGGACTTAGTCCTTCGACGGTAACGACCTATTCAAATCATATAGCATCATTCCTGGACTATTTGACTGAAGCGAAAGTGTTTGGCTTTCCTTCCAGGCAGCTCGAACTGCAGGCTGCCATTAAGGGCTACCTGCCTGCGAGATTGGCGGGTGCGAACGCGCGTGGCGATTTCGACATCATCTCGCGCAAAATACTCGGGCAAAAGAGGCTAACCAAAGCAGCTGCAAAGAACCATGCAACGGCAATCAACAAGTTCATACTTGAAAGCGAAGGTCACGCATTGCACTTGCAGCAAATCGAGGAATGGGAAGGAAGTATATCTGAAGGCCCTTCCAAGCAGGTTTTCCAAGAGACCACACGTCAAAGATCCGGAGCTGAGATAAAGAGAATTTATCAAAGCAGCATGATGGTAAATGTCATGAACCATCATCCTAAGGTAGCTCGCGGGAAGATCGTGAAGGTAAGTGGCAAGGACAATAGCCCCAATCGAGACAAGGACTTCCCGGCAGAATACATCCTCTCTCTACTCGACTGTGCATCATGCGCAAGAGATGAAGCATTGTGGGCACTGTCAGCGGGAACGGGCGTTCGACCCCATGAGGCTCTCCTATTGGAGATGGATCACATTGACTTTGAACGCAGAAAAGTAGTCGTTGAAGACCCCGATAACCGCCGTTTCGCCAGTCAGATGCCTGATGAACTCCGGAGAAGATGGAAGGGCCGCGCGGTAAGTGAAACATACTTCATTCCAATCCTGCGAGATCGCTTCTTCCAGACGTTGGAACGTTACATCAGAACCGAGTATATGCCCGTCCCAAACCAAAGCCTCGTGTTTCAGCAGCTGAGAGGTGATCGAAGCCCATATATTGGCGTGGCCGACAAAAATAGAATTCAATCGTTCAAGCGGGCAGTTCGGCGAGTCCAGAAACGGTTGCCGAGCGAAGACGCACGCCTAACTGGTCTTACCCCCCATTCACTACGCCACTTCTATGGCACATTCATGCTTAATTATGTGCCACTGGGCAACAATCAATATGGCCTGAGACCAGTCGAGGTTCAGCGGCTAATGGGGCATGAACAACTTATATCTACACTGAAATATGCCCGCCAGGACAAGCTTGCACTCGATGCAAAGATCTTGCTCATGAACATGCATGCCATGAATGAGGCTCCAGAGATCGATCACTTGATAAAATGGATGGCCAACAAATATTCAGATCACGCCGATCGTTTGAATAAGGCCGTAGCTGCGAGGCAAATAGGGAATGATTAACCTAACCGGCGAACCAATCGTCTCGGATAGCCTAACCATCGGCCAGCTTTTCGCGCATATAGATTCAGCTCTCTCTCATATTAGGCAAATAGCTGGCGCAGAACCCAGTAGAGGGGAAATAAGGAAAATCAAGCTCGCAGAGGATGTGGCTAACTCAATAACTCAACAGGACAATCCTCTTTCTGTCATAAAATCCTTTTGCGAGATCGCAAATCGCAGGCCTCGGGTCGATGATAAAATCGTTCAGTCCTGCAAATACTACTCGTATGCCGAAACGGCGCAATCTCGAAACAAGATCCGCAACTTCTGCCGTTTGGTTCTATACAACGCGTGGCTCAAGAGCGATGTCATTTTACCGCCCGGTATCTCGATGCAGAAGTGCATAACCGAGGAGATGAGGAAGGGGAGCCCTTCCGAGATCCTAAAGGCATTGGCCAGCTATAAGCCAGATGCCGAAGAGCTTAGCAGGTTCGGGCCGCATGTTCAGAAGTATATGAATCAGTATTCACTGAGCTGGATATATAGCACAAATTGGATTGAATTCTCCGACATCGAAGCAAATGAAGCGGCGCGACTTCATGTTTTTATCTCCGACAAGATTACAAGCAATAAAGGAAACCCCTCGTCGGTCGAAAGAGCGGTTACGATATTCAAAGATCGCGGATATATTAGCTTCGACCAAAAAGCCTTCGAGAATACGAAGACTGCCGAATTTACTTCCATCGCCAGAGAAAGGCTGAAGTCGAGAGGGCAGTCGAAGTCAAACGAGGCAAGCGCACCGGAGGCAGGCGCTTTTATGTCTCCTCGCCAGCGAACGGGGGATAGCTTCTTTTTTATTCATCCGCAATTGGAGCTGGATGGGCTTAGCCCCCCTGTGGGAACCATCAAGACTTGGGATAAGCTCTTCTCTCAATACCTCATCCACCGGGAGCAAACAGGGCGAACTGCCACCCATCCGAAAAAGAAGCACTTGTATACTCTTGCTGACTACCTCTCGGTATTGCTCCCTACGTATTCAATGCACTCGTCCGAGCCCTTTTCTGTGCCTGCGTCTCCAAAAGAGTTCACGCGATATCCCTTCGTCGATCAAACGCTTCGCCCAGAGTCGTTCCCTACTTATCTTCAGTATCTCGAAAAGCGCGGCTTGGCGGCTTCCTCAAGGAAGGGCGTTCTCTATACAGTTGAAGATTTCTTTCAGTGGGTTGAGATGAGCCTTAATTCGGAGGCGTTTTCGGATATCGCTGGTCCGGGCTTCAGGTGTCCAATCACAAGGAGGGATTTTCCATTTGTGCGGCGACCTTCCGGAACTACGAAAATCCCGTTCTCGGAAGAGATATATCCGCTCCTATTCCACTATGTCCATGAACTGGAGCGCATTGGCATGTATCTTGATGCGCGCCCAGAAATTGCAGGCAATGTTTGCATCTTTAGCAATAGGTCC
Organism: Sulfitobacter sp. 1A13368; assembly: GCF_043557275.1. Classification (NCBI taxonomy): domain Bacteria; kingdom Pseudomonadati; phylum Pseudomonadota; class Alphaproteobacteria; order Rhodobacterales; family Roseobacteraceae; genus Sulfitobacter; species Sulfitobacter sp. 1A13368. The sequence goes on from NZ_JBIFFR010000006.1 coordinate 91,438, forward strand.
ACTGATCATTACATCGACCTCACCAATCTCGATGTAGAGTTTAACGTTTCCTACAAGAACGAGATATTTAAGATATCGCGAATTCCGCAGCGCATCATTGTGGGAACACATAGGGCAGCAAGAGGAATAAATCTTAGCGCGCTTCGGCTATTGACATTTGTTCTTGAAACTGGTCTGCGCGCGCAGTCGTCGCAATGGCTCGACAAAGATAGCTGGGCCAAGCATCTCGACGATTACAGCGAAGACGATCCCATCAAGCTCATACATGTCAATACTGATAAAACAGGGCAAACCAAAGATATACGCGTGTTGTCTCGTGTGGTCGAAATGCTGACGCGCCAACAGGACCATAGGGCGGCAAAGGGGATCCCTGAGATTGCACTTGATTATGAAGGGCGCTCTGCTTCTCCGTTCGAACCCTTGGTGCCGTTCTTCGCCAATGAAGACGGCTCTGTCATTTCCGATCAAGGCTATCTGAAGGTTTGGGAGGATATCCTGCTCGGCATGCAGGGTTTTCTGCAAGACAATGGCATTGCCTTCAAGCCTCTCATTCGGGTCAAGCCACCGAAAGAGGACGACCCCGGAATATCCCCGCACGGCTGTCCTCCCTTTTGTAGACTTAATTGGTCGGCGGTCCATACTCCTCACGCCCTAAGGGCAAGTTTTGTGACTCGGCGTTCTGGTTCGACCGAATACGTAATTCTGGCCGATCTCGTTGGGCACAACGATCCGGTGGTTACGGCGTATTACGACGTCCCGGAGGTCGAGAAGATCGTCGACATCCTTAAGCACCATGAACGGCCGCAGTTGAATGCCTCGTCTCCGATTTCCGAGTTGCGATCACAACTCACGTCGCCGGATCATGACAGAGAGGACGTAATACGACGGTTCGGCATCAGCAGCTTGCGAGACCTTCATGAGTCAGAGACCAGTGACAAAGACCCTATGGGTGTTGAACTACTTAAATCGAGCCAGGCAGCAGAAATGGTGTTCCGCGATACTCACATCTGTGTGGCCGGAGAAGTATGTCCAGATGACGTAATCTTGGCTGCCGGAGGCCCCATGCGTTGTGGGACCTGTAAGCTGGCATGCAAGTCTGTAGACCACCTCCCAGCAATCGAGGCAGAGTGTAGGCGGCTCACAGCCCGCATACAGGCCACAAGCGCCGCGCTGGTGAGGGCGAAGCAGTCTGGGGCAGACCAAGCGCACCTGAGGTGGCTCCACGGCAATCTGATGACTGACAGCTACCAGCTGGTTGGCTGGCAGGACGCAAGCATGACACTCCGTCGTCTGCTTCATGAGAAGAACTTCGAAGGTATTGTAACCGGTAGCCCGGACATAATTAAGCTGCATCTTAAACGCGTAGTTCGCCAGGTGGAGCCGGCCCAATTCCTCGTTGATCGTATTGTCGATGCGAAGATGTATCCTTCGATGAGCGATGAAGTTCTCCAACGGCAAGCATCCAGATTGGCGAGGAAACTGGCCATGTCTGAACAAGAGATTTTCGCCGACGAGAATGAAGAGCTGATGGCGCTATACAGCTTGATCAAGTCTCGCCTGAAAGCGCTTGGCATGACTTGGGATCAAGCAGGGGAGCTTATCGAACGAGAAGTCGCATCGCTCATATCGGACGCCAAGCCAGAAGGGAGGCAAATCAATGCCAGCTCCTAAGGGTTCAAAAAATGCGCGGGCGTATCAAGATACCCTTGTATGCCAAAACAAAGCGTTGATTGAGGAAGAACTCGCAAAGCTGAAGGAAACTCGCGCAAATTTCCAATCCATTACGGCGCTGTCGCAAGCCATATCTAATGCAACCCGGCTCACAGACGTTACCCTGAGGCGCAACAGAGTATACCGGGCGCTCTTAATAAAATACATTAACGAGCAAGGTAGCAGATCTGGATACATGTCGAGGGCGGAAGCCGAACTGAATGAGCTAAGGCACAAAGTGACGGAGCTCGAACTTCGTCTCAGCAACGTCTCAACAGACAACGATCGTTTGCGTGCCTTTATCGGAAAAATGAAAGACATTGAAAGTTCTCCCACCCAGATCCCTTTCAACAACGCGGAAAAAGGGGTGGCAGAAAACAGGGAGCAGGAACGACTCCAAACGTATCAGTTGGTTAACGCACTCGTATCCCATGCATATTACGAGGTAAACTTTGACAAAAATACCATTGAAGATAGGACGGCCATCGATGGGAACGAGGTGGTTGCCGGATCGAATCTTGCTCAGCCCTATGTCGAGTGGTGCAAGATGGAGGGGTTAGGAAATGGCTAATCAGAAAATTGGTGGACCTCAGCGCCTACTTTACGGCCTTGCAAAGTTTGAAGGCGAATATCCCACCAATAACCAGGGGCGTATAGACCTCAAGAACCTTACCGTTCTCCTCATTGAAGTTACTAAGGGCGAGGGGAAGTATCAAGTTAGGGAACACGATAAACAATACTTCACTAAGGATGAAAACCTTCGTGACCAAATCTCCGAGATTAATGCAAGGCTGTATAGAGGCCAAGATGCAGGGCGCGATATTGATGAGCTCGCAGCCGAGCGAATTGCCGGGGTGACAAAGCAAGCAAAGTTAGCTCGCGAAAACGCTATCAAGGCGAAGGCAGATTATGCAGCTGTCCTTCAGAGGCTCAACGAGAGTGAACAACAGAACGCGGCGCTAACCCGAGAAGTTCAATCGCTCCGCGAACAAATGCAACTCGTTCGACAAGGCATCATGCCGCGGGTGAAGTAGATGGAACTGGTCGTCACATCAATAGTCAATCAGTTGGCAAAAGGAGTCATCTTCGGCGCTGAGAATGCGCACGGCTCTAAGTTTCGCGTAGTAGTAAGCGATCTACCCTTGTTCCCGATAGCCGGCGAAACGTATCGTGTGGATGGCATAGAAGGCGAGTATCGCGATCACTATGGGCGAGTGCACAAGCAGATTGAAGTTGCATCAATACGGCGCGTCAAAACATCTGGTTATTTGCTTCGCACCTTCCTTACCAAGCTGACGGGAGTAGGTCAGTCTCGTGCGAAAAAAATCGTGGAGGCATTCGGCTCAGAGGTTGAGAATGTTCTGTCAGATCCAGAACGCCTCGATGACCTCGCCATAGTAATTCAAGGTGATCGACCAGCCTTGGGACGAAAGATCGCCGCACTGGTCCAAGCCGAGTTCGCAAGTAAGAATGTCGAAGAAGGCATTGTCACAAGGGAATACGACTTCTACTCAAAGCTCGATGCCCTTGGCATGAACGATCGGCGCGTTGCCAATAGGCTCTGGAGACTTTTGGGGCAGTCTCCGAGCGGAGACGCGATAATGGACAACCCATATCTGGCTGCGGCGCTCTTGAACTGGAAAGAGGCCGACGAACTTGGCTTGCGGGTTCTACGTTCCAAAGGAGTTGTAAACCCTGAGAAAGATGTTGAGCGCTATCTTGGTGCCGTCGATATTGCCACCAAAAAGCTGCTCGCTAAAGGTGATACAATCGCGAGCCGGGACAGATGGAAAAGCCTCGCACCTTCAGGTGTCAATCGTTCCAAGATGGTTGAGCACGGGTTGGCTGCTGGGAAGCTAATTGAAGCGTCCAATGGTCTCCGTCCTGCTGCAACCCGCTTTCTCGAGGATAGCGCTTCTGCGATGTTGGCTGATATCCATATGGCCGGAAAACGCGTTCCCGAACAGAATATCGAAGCCGCGCTTGAACATGCGCAAAGAAGTATAGATTTTGCTCTCACTCCAGAGCAAACGACAACCATCCGAGAAATCCTATCTCGGCCGCTGGCATGTTTGCAGGGCGGAGCTGGAGTCGGCAAAACGACGGTGATGGCGGCGGTTACGCATGCTTGGGAGTATCTGGGTGGAGATGTTGTTTTTGCTGCATTGAGTGGCAAGGCTGCATTGCAGCTAACCAAGTCGGTAAGTGAAAGAGACCATCTTCGCGCTGCGACAACTATTGCGAGACTCCTGTCAAAGCTTCGGGACCTGTCCGATGGGAAGGCTGTTGAGGGGATTGAACAGATCCATGCCAATACTATGATTATTCTCGACGAAGCGAGTATGATCGATACGCCAACGCTGTATGAACTATTGGCCGAATTGCGGACGCACGATACCGTTCGCTTGTTAATGGTTGGTGATGCCCATCAGCTTCCGCCTATCGGCTTTGGAGCGACCTTCCACTCTCTTGTTGAGAAGGAAAAGATTACTTCATACCTGACGAAACCTCTTAGGCAGGTTGATGGGTCCAGTATCCCTGTGATCGCTTCAATTATCCGGGCTGGGGGCGTGCCCGAAATCGAAGACTATACAGGGCAAACAGAGGGAGTTCAGTTCGTCAGTGCATCCAAATCGCAACTCCTTGATACTTTGGAGGCGCGATATGCAGACCTGAGACGGTTTAGGAATATCGACGATATCCTCGTTGCAGCTGGAATGAACGAGACCGTCAAGCGATTCAACGATCGAATGATTGCGCCGAACTACGAGGGCTCCAAGCGCCTTGGTGTGCACGCCAGGGTCTACCCAAATGATCCTGTGATCTGCACACGTAATCACTATAAGCATGGCGTTGTTAACGGGCAGCTGGGAAGGGTAGCCCGGATTTATCCTCAGATTGAGATCACTTGGGATGGAGATGATTTGATTTCGAGCAAGCCGGTCCCCCCAGAGATGGGCCTGGATGTGTCTCTCGCTTATGCCGTTACATGCCACAAAAGTCAGGGTTCGGCTTCTCCCGCAGTCATTGTAGCATTGGAAAATGCACCCATGATCACGCGCGAATGGCTGTATACAGCTATTACACGAGCGAGGCAGCATGTCTTGATAGTGGGGGCGCCGAGTGACTTGCCGAAGATCATTGAGCGCCGATCTTCGCGCCAAACCGGCTTTGCGCTGGCTCTCAATTAGGGCGGGGTTTACGTAACCAAGCGCGGTTCAAATTGGCTTGTTCTGGCGGCCCTCGGGCGGCCGGAACGAGGCAAAGCCGAAAAAGAGCGCTTTGGATATGTAAAGGGTCGAAGGCTCCAGGCTGGCCACCGAAGAGCGTTTAGAAAACCGAGACGAGTGGGTCGGTTTTTAGCGACGCGTTGGGCACAGATACAAAGTATCTGAGAGCCTGGATAAGACCCGACCCTGCCCGGCGATTGACGATTAAAACTTCATGAATTGAATAAGTTTCTTCTTCCGTTTTAACTTTTCAGCCCCCTGTCATGGTGGTAGTAGAAACCGCGTGGCCCGGTAGCTCAGCTGGATAGAGCAGGAGCCTTCTAAGCTCTTGGTCGGGGGTTCGAGTCCTCCCCGGGTCGCCAGCCGCCTGACTTGGACGTCGACTTCCTCCGAAGAAGGCGCAACACATACGCCTCATCTGCGATCAACAATGAGGTGAGCCCTTCTCCGATACCGCGCTGGCGCCCGCGGAAGCTTATGTCGTCCAAGTTGGGTAGAAACTCTGGTGCTATTCAAAATGCCCGATCCAGTCGCAGACCAACCCCGAAGAGCTTTGCTATGGGTGTTCGGTCTCCTATCCTCTCCGAGTGGTTCAGCACCTTGAGGTATTCAGGTAATTCTAAAATTTCGCCTAAACCCACGGGAAGGAGGTCAATCCAGAGAACTGGTCATCTGCTCTGGTCATGCACTTGACCATCAAGTTGGTAGGGCGCATTCGCAATAAAGCGGCGCAGGCGCTCCGGATCGTGCGGTCGATCTCGGCCGCTCACCCGAGCCAAGTAGGCCATATAGGCGATGGTCACGACAGCCAAAACGACCGACGCGATCGCCACGATGATGTCAATAGTAGCCATGTCCTCTCCTTTAAGCCGTCGCCCATGTCCACACTGAACAAGATAGCATATAGCACGGTTCTGTCGCAGAGCATAACGAACCACACGTTTTTACATGGGGTTCCTTTCGCTTGTGACGAAGACGCGCTGCTACTTAGCGAGTGCCAATGGGAACGGGCAAAGTGTCTGAAGGTGCTTCGCGACCTGCCGCACCTTGTCATGGGGCAGTCCCATTTCTGACACGAAGGACACCTGAAGCTCCGGGGAGACTTCAGAGAAGAAGGAGAAGGCCGGCCCCATGAAGGACTGAGCAGCCTCAATGTCAGAGATTGCGGTTGACCTGCCCCCCATTGGTCCCTCACTCATAACGAGAGTTTGCAGGTTTGGTTTTGATAGTTGGGGGTTCCGGATTGGGCAAGCGCGGCGGGCGCGGAGCCCTCCAATTGCTCAAGCGCCTGCCGCGCTTGCTTTGGCGTCTGGTTTCCGAGCGATGAGTGTGGCTTGACGGTGTTGTAGTCGTAGCGCCATAGGGCCAGCTTCCGCCGCGCATCATCCAGAGTGTCGAAAATCTCCTCATTCAGAAGTTCATCGCGCAGGTTGCCGTTGAATGACTCGATGAAGGCGTTCTGCTGCGGCCTGCCGGGATCGATGTAATGCCATGGAATGGCGTTTTGGTCGGCCCATCGCAGGATGGCCCTACTGGTGAACTCGGTCCCGTTGTCGCTGACAATACAAGCGGGCTTTCCGTAGATCCGCACCAGCGCGTCCAGTTCCCGAGCGACACGCGCGCCGGAGATGCTGGTGTCAGCAATTAGGCCCAAGTTCTCGCGGCTGCAGTCGTCGATCACCGCCAGAATACGGAACTTCCGTGAAGCCCCGAAGCTGTCGGAGAGAAAGTCCAGCGACCACCGTGCATTGGGGCGCACTGCCTGCGGCATGGGTGTGCGCGTGCCTTGGGCCCGCTTGCGACCACGTCTCCGCTTCACTGAAAGCCCTTCCTCACGGTAGAGCCGATACAGTTTCTTGTGGTTCATGATCATACCTTTGCGTTCGAGCAAAACGCCGATCCGGCGGTAGCCGAACCGACGCCGCTTGCCGGCGACCTCCTGCATCTCCCTGCGTATCTCAGCACAGTCCGGCGGGCGTTCACGCCGGACCGTCTTTGGGTCGACACCGACAAGCCTGCAGGCCCGACGTTGCGAGATCTCATGGTCCCGCATTGCCCTAAGCGCTGCCTCCCGCCGCTTGCTCAATGTCGTCAGTTCTTTCCCAGCAGATCTTTCAGCACGACATTGTCGAGCATCGTATCGGCCAGCAGCCGCTTAAGCTTGGCATTCTCATCTTCAAGAGACTTCAGCCGGGCAGCTTCGGAAACATCCATCCCCCCGTATTTGGCTTTAAGCTTATAAAATGTGGAGGGACTCAGGCCGTGGCGACGACACACTTCCGCTGTCGGCATGCCTGCCTCTTGCTCCTTGATCATCCCAATAATCTGCGCCTCGGTAAAACGGCTCTTTCGCATATGTTTGCTCCTTCGTAGTTGAGCAAACTCTACATTAAAGTGAGGGATCTCGCGGGGGGCAGGTCACGGTGGCAAGCTGACAAGCGGATAGGTTCGCACCATATGGCGCGTTCACTGTTCCGAGAATCTTCGATGCGACGTGCACCATCCTTTATCTCCTTGCCCAGATCGCATGTTTGGCCTTCTTCCGCACAATGATCTCTTGGGCCTCGGCGCTCACCTTCATCAAGTGACACTTCCACATACTCTCTCATGTGCGCTACAGCCAATGTAGGACTTATGTCGCAGAAGAGGGTGCGGGGCACCCGCTAATCTCGATTTTGAACCCTCTTGATCCACAATCAAGCTTTCCAACCAACTGTGTTTAGGCGGCAATGATGCGGATTTAGCGCCGCCCGGTTTTAGCGTCAACTTTGTGATAAACTCAGTTCAGCAGAGTAGGAGCATTGGGATGACAGACCCAAAACCGGATGAATCAGACCCCAAATGGGAGGAATGGTTTATAGAGAAGATGGGCCAGCCTGGGCCCGATGAGGAAGCGTTTTTCGAACGACTGCGGTGCCTTGGACTTGGAGTTGGCCTCGATGAGGACGGGAACCTTGTTTACGACAAAGACCTTCCCGAAGCCAAGAACAGGCTTGGAGAATAGACCCTGCCAATCAGCCAGCTCCCACCTTTTTAGTTGGATTTCATCGTCTAATAGGACAAATTTGACCAGTAATTCTATTTATAAGCCATATAAGACCAGTAATATCGAATCTTCGTGCCCAGAGGGCTTTGGTAAACCTTGGCCGTAACATCAAACAAGCGCGCCTCGCGCGTCGTCTTGCCATGCTCGATCTCGCCGAACGCGCAGGCGTGTCAGAAAAGACGATCCAGCGTCTGGAGCGGGGCGATGCGGGCGTGGGCATCGGGAAACTGGCCGGGGTGCTTGCGGCGCTCGGCGAGCCCGATGCCCTCGCGGAGATCCTGCGAATAGAAGAGGATGCTGTGGGCCTGTCCCTCGCACTCGACGCAATTCCCAAGCGGGGGATATCCTATGTAAAGCGCGGCGGCGCACGAGCTCCGGATAACCGCCACGAGGCCGAAGGCGATGACGATGAAGGCGTAGGCTTCTGATGGCCCCGGGCGCCCCGGAACAGAAGGTCACCCATGTCTGCCTTGGAAGCGCGCTCTTGCCAGTCGGTAAGCTGCGGTTCACCCAAGGGTCGCGCCGCCATCATTCTGAATTTCAATATTTCGAGAGCTGGCTGAACGATGCGCGTGCCTTCGCGATCGCACCTCAGCTGCCGCTCGGATTAACGCCCTCCTATGTGTCTAAGGCATCCAGTGGCGATCAGCGCGACAGCCTGCCTTCAGTCCTTCAGGATGCAACCCCTGATACATGGGGACGTCTCTTGATGGCGCGCGTTCACGGCGCGGGCCTCAGTGAATTCGACATGCTTGCCCTGCTGGATGATGCCACGCGTCCGGGCGCACTCCGGTTCACTGGAGAAGACGGCGGGATCATCAGTGGACATCGCGCACCGGTGCCGAACCTCAACCAGCTTGACGCACTCCGACAGATTGCGGTTAGGGTCGAGCAACGACGAGAGTTATCGAGCGAGGATCTGCGCCTGATCGCAGGCGCCGGCGGCTCGATTGGCGGCGCCCGACCGAAGGCAACTGTGCAGGACCGCGACGCGCTCTGGATTGCTAAGTTCTCGTCCCTGGGAGACCAAAGCCCTGTCGAGCGCATCGAGGTCGCGACGCTACAGTTAGCGCGGGAATGCGGCCTGCGTGCGCCAGACGCACGGCTAATGCTGGAAAACTCTGGCCATCCAGTGGCCCTGATCAGACGCTTCGATCGGCGGGCGGGCAGGCGTGTCCCTTATTTTTCAGCCCGCACCGCTCTTAATCGATCCGGTGCGGAGCAAGGCTCCTATACAGAGATCGCAGAGGCGATCCGGATGATCAGTAAGGCTGCGCGGGCAGATCTGCATGAGCTTTGGGCGCGAATGACCTTCAACGTCCTTGTCACCAACACGGATGATCACCTGAAGAACCACGGATTCATCTATGCCGACAACGGCCTTTGGCAGATCTCCCCGCTCTTCGATGTGAACCCACAAGCGGGCGGCCATCGCTACCTCGAGACGGCGATCATAGAAGGAGGGCCATTTAAGGCGTCACTCGATCTTGCGGTGGCCGCTGCGGAGTTTTTCGATCTATCGGAAAACGAGGCGCGCAAGCGCGCGCGCGCGATGGCCTCACTCATCGCCAACCGGTGGAGACCACTCATGCGGCAATTCGGTGTTGGTAGAGAAGAACTGATATCTCTCGCAAAGGCCTTTGAACACGGCGAGGCAGAGAAGGCTCTTAGCCTTTGATCAACGGCCGTCGATCTCTCAGGGGCTTCGCCACGGTTGAGCGTTTCTGAGCCTCAAAGCGCTACGTCCGCTTTGAGCCCGTTGTTGCCTTCGTTGCAGGACAGTCGAAGTCATCATTGGCATTCGATTTCCATCCAATGATTTACCGAGAAGGTTCGGCCTCCGCCAATACTTTGAAGCTGAACTGTGGCTCCGCGATCACCTTTTTCGAAGCGCACATCTATCGACGATATATCTCCCGCCCCATTACTATAGCTCAGGATCTGAATATCGGGTTCGCCAAATTCAAACTGCATCGAAAAAACAAGTGCAGCGAACTCTTCAAGGTCGCCTTCTCGTTTCTCATAGACTGAAGAGACGACCCCGTTGCAAACAAATAGGGATAGTTTCGAACCTTTGACCGACCATTGTCCCGGCAGGTCTTCCGAAGCAGGCACGAGTTCCCATTCCTGGCCGAGCGCATGCATTTGTGCCTCTTGAAATGAGCCTCCCAGGATGAAGCCCCCAAGCTCCTTTTGATCGGCGGCATATGCCACTGAGGCAAGCACGCCGAATGCTATTGATAGATGGATTCTTCTTGAAAAGTTCATTTGAGTTCCCACTGGTTGCTCAGCTGTTCTTCACAGCAATCAACAGGAAATCAATGATCGCCCCGCATTGCGGTCTGTGGTTCAAACCGCAGCGAAGGTCGGGTCCGAGCCCACTTCGATCAATGCTACATAGAGGATGAGTGGGGGCTTTCGAGGGCGGCAAAAAACCTGCACGACCACTACAGTGCGGAGAAGGGACGCGTAGCCGAGTTGTCGGAATGCGGGACCCAGAAGGCGATCCAATCGAACGATTCAGGGCTTCACACCGTCCTCCGCCTCCTCTCAGGTTCCACGCGGTGCCCAGAGAATAATACCCGCACCGATAAGACAAATGACGGTTCCGATAGCATCCCATTGATCAGGGCGATGGCCTTCCACACCCCATAGCCATAGCAGAGACGATACGATGTATATGCCACCGTAGACTGCATAGGCGCGTCCCGCCTGTTCAGTCGGGCTGAGCGCAAGTAGCCAGGCAAAAGCGGCAAGGGATAGCATCCCCGGTGCCAGCCAGAGCACGCTCTTGTCCAGCCGGAACCAAGCCCAAAAAGCAAAGCATCCAACAATTTCGGCTAACGCTGCGGCGAAGTAGATAAGAACTGGCTTCATCGGGCCTGACATAAGCTCCGGGCATGATCGGGTCTATCAATATTTAGCAGAGCTTTCGCCGATGGTTCGATGCAACTGTCTTCATCGTAAAGCGGCCATTGGATTAATGGATGCCAACGGCAGCAAAGTTCGCATAGCTTCCCTTAAACCAGCTATAACGTCTGATGTCCTACCTGCGGCGCAGCGAGGTTCCACAAAGAGCCCCCACTGACGGCTCTGGTTGCAGAGGGCCTCGCAGTTGCAACATGGGCTCGCTTACCGCGACCTGCCATTCTGGACATTCAGCGGGTCAGGTCACGCCGCAATGCAACTTCACCGAACTCATCATTCGCTGAGCTCGCGTGACGAAGCCATGCTTGAGTGGGGCAGAGCAGACGAAGCTGTTTGAAGCCGCGGGCCGAATGTCTGCTTCTGCCCCGTTGGTAAGAACCGACGGCATTCACAGCATAGAGGAAATGTCGGACGCTCCGGTGGGATAGGCGAACATCGTGTCCTTGAGTTGGTCGGCCGTCAGCCCGTGCCGCACGGCAAGAGTAAAGACATTGATGACCTCATCGGCATGCGGTCCCAGCAGATGCGCGCCCAGAATGCGCTCGCTGCCGTCTTCGACCAGAACCTTGTAGCCGGAGACGGATTCCGCCTGCTGGCGCGTCGAGAACCAGCCGGGCGTCCGGTCGCACTGCATGCGGAACTTCAGTCCCTGCTCCCGGGCCTCGGCCTCGTCGAGCCCTACACGAGCAATGGGCGGCAGGGTGAAGGCGACCGAGGGCACGCCATTGTAGTTCGGTTTGCTGTGGTTGCCTTCAAGCAGGTTTGCCGCAACCACCTTGCCGTCATGGTTGGAAACAGGGGTCAGCGGCGGACCCATCTGCGCAGTATCGCCGGCGGCGTATACAGCCGGGTTTGAGGAGCTTTGTAGGTATTCATTCAGCGCCAGCTTGCCGTCACGTAGTTCGACGCCAGCCGCCGCGAGGTCAAGCGGCGCGAATTCGGGTTTCCGGCCAGCGGCATGCACGACGAGATCCGCCTCAAAGGTTGTCGATCCTCCTTCGCCGGTGGCGGTGACGCGAAAGGCATCCCCGGTCTTTTCGACCCGCTCGACTTCGGTGCCAGTATGCAAAGTGACGCCGATCTCCTCGTATTTTTCCATCAGCCATCCGACCAGGTCCGGATCGAACCCCGTCAGCATCCGATCCCCATGCTGGAGGATCGTCACCTCGGCTCCGGCCCGCGCCGCGATGTGGGAAAATTCCGCCGCGATATAGCCTCCCCCAACCAACACGATGCGGCGCGGCAGGCTTTCCATTTCGAGGAAACCCTCGTTGTCGATCAGGTGCTCTTCACCGGGAATCCCCAGCTTCATCGCCTCAGAGCCGGTCGCCAAAACAATGTGTTTGGCCTCCAAGGTTTCGCCATCGACCTCCACCGCGTTCGGACCGACAAAGCGGGCTCGCCCGTGGAAGGTCGCGATGCCACTTTCGGAGAAGCTTTTCTCCTTCTTCTCTGGCACCGGGTCGGTGAAGCCACGCTTGAACTCCAGTAGTTCACGCCAGTCGATGCGCACGTCGCCCTCGACCCCCTTGCCATGCATTCGCCGGGCATGATCGGCGGCAGAGGTGCCTCCGATCAGCATCTTCTTGGGGTCGCAGCCGCGCAGGGCACAAGTGCCGCCATAGGGGCGGAAATCAGTTACAGCCACACTTCGGCCGGCGGCGCTGACACGCTTTGCCACGGTGGTGGCGGCGGTGCCGCTTCCGATAACAATCAGGTCGTATGTCTTGCTCATTGCAAATCTCCTTGGTTCATTTGTTTCGATTGTCACGCTTGGCCAGCCAGCCCACGAAAGCTCCGGCGCCGACAAGTCCAATGAGCATCGGGGTCATGCGGGCTCTCATTCGAGGGCTCGGCCCCATGGCACATCTTTCGCAACAGTAGTGGTGGCCTTGATGCTCCACCCCGGGAGTGGGGAACCGGCTGCCGCAGTGGGCACACTCCTCAACCTCAGGAGAGCAGACCTCGCCGGACATCATTACAGCCAGCGGAACGCCTTGCGGTCTATCCGATGACACTTTCCGCTCTTCTGTTTTGGATCGAGTTCCAAGAGACCGGGTAGTGCGAAGCGGCCGTGCGGTATCGCTGTTTGGGCCAGGCGGAGCGCATCGATCCCTCTGGGGCGCGGCTCGGGCTATTCTGTCGGCGTGGGTCCCTCGCAGCGCACCGTCGCCGCCACTCGCGTAGAGTTCGAGGTTGATGGCGCTGTTGATCAACGCCAGGTGTGTGAAGGCCTGTGGGAAATTCCCGAGGAAGCCATGGCTGTCCGGGTCGATCTCCTCGGCGTAGAGCCCGACGTCGTTTGCCTGATCCAAGAGGCGTTCGAACAAGCTGCGTGCTTCGTCCGCACGGCCGGTGCAAAGAAGCGCGTCAACCAGCCAGAAGGAGCAGATAAGGAATGCTCCTTCCCCACCGGCCAATCCGTCATCGGTGTCTTCGAGATCGTATCTTGATACGTAATCGCCACGGCGCAATGCCCGCTCCACGCCGCGCACCGTTCGATCGAGGGCCTCGTCCGACAGTGAAAGATCGAGCATGGGCAGGAGTAGAAGCGCAGCATCCATGCCGCCGTCCACGAAGGTCTGGCGAAAGCCACCTCCCTCACCATCATCGGCATGGGATTGTAGGGCCTCGAGTATCTCTCGGCGCGCTTGGCACCATGTCTCGCGCTCTCCCAAAAGTCGAATGGCGCGATCCATCGCGACCCAAGCCATGGCCTTCCCGTGGACATAGTGGCGCGGTTTTCCGCGCATCTCCCAGATGCCTTGGTCGGGCTCGTTCCAGACCTGCGCGACATGATCCGCAATGCCCTCCAGCATGGTCCGAAGCGTCTCGTCCAGCGGTCCACCCAAGGCCCGATAAGCCAGCGCCCAGTCGGCAACCTCGCCATAGATGTCGAGTTGCGCCTGGCCAGCTGCGGCATTGCCGACGCGAACAGGCTTCGAGCCAGCATAGCCGTCCAGGTGATCGAGACAGCGTTCTTCGATTGGGCTTTCTTCCTCGATGCTGTAGAGAATACGCAGATCCGGCAAGGTTTGGACGCAACAACTCCCGAGGAATTGGCAGTATTGGCCTGCCTCTGCGTGGTAGCCCAATCCACCGAGAGCCTGGAGAACGAAGGCTGAATCCCGCAGCCAGCTATAGCGGTAGTCCCAATTCCGCTCGCCGCCGAGATCCTCCGGCAAGGAGGTTGTGGGCGCGGCGACGATGGCACCGGTGGGTGCATAGGTCAGGGCCTTGAGTGCCAGAGCACTGCGCTGCACGGCCGCACGGTATGGCCCATCGTAACGGGAGGCCCCTGACCAGCAGCGCCAGAAGTCAGCCGTCTCATGCAACAGCGCCTCCGCCTGTTCAACCGGCCTGTCCACATTGGCCTCGGCTGGCGCCAGGATGAAGGCACGCCGCTCACCTGCTGTCAGAGTGATGACCGAACTTGCTCGTTCCGCGCTCGGCGTGCTTTGCTGGAACAGTCGCATTTCTGGGGGAGCGCCTGCGTCGGGATCGAACGCACAGGTGCCCGGATCGTAGGTCAGCTCAAGATCGCACTGCCCATCCAGCGCCTCGACCATGCGCACCAGCCAGCCCGGAGCCTCAAGATCGAAGAACGGCTCGGTTGCACCGGCCGCGCTGCGGACCGGAAGGAAGTCGGTGACAGAAACGCGCCCGGTCGGGGTCGTGAAGGTGGTGCGCAGAATGTTGGTGCTGTCCACATAGGCTCGTTCGCTTTCGTAGGACCCGGCGGTGGGGGAAATGCGAAAGGTGGCGCCTTGCTTCGCATCCAGCAACGCCCAGCAGGCTGGCTGCGCATCAAAGCGGCCTGGGCAGAACCAGTCGACCGCACCGTCCCGGCCCACCAGGGCCGCGCCGTGGCAATCGCCGAGGAGAGCGTAGTCTCGCAGCGGCAGGTATCCGGCATGGCGGGTAGGCATCAGCCGCCCTTGCGGAAGGCGGGGTAGAGCATCATGCCGCCATCCACGAAGAGCGTCGTCCCGACCACGTAATCCGACGCGTCCGACGCGAGCCAGACCGCGGCCTCGGCCACATCCTCGGTTTCGCCCATCCGGCCATAAGGAATGAGTTGCAGAAGCTTCTTCCGGGCCTTCTCGTCCTCCCAAGCCTCGCGATTGATGGCCGTCTTGATCGCCCCGGGCGCGATGGCGTTGACGCGGTTCTTCTCGCAGGCAAGCTCCTGCGCCATCGATTCCATCAGAAGCTTAACCCCACCCTTGGCGGTGGCGTAGTTCGCATGCCCCCCCCAAGGTATGGCTTGGTGCACGGAGCTGGTGAAGATGATCTTTCCGAGCGCCGGAGACCGTTCTGGATCAAGACCCTGACGGCGGAAGCGTCGCACCGCCTCCTGGGCGCAGAGGAACTGGCCGGTCAGGTTGACGTCGAGAACTTTGCGCCAGTCTTCGAGGCTCAACTCAGTGAAGGTGTCATCGCGCTGGATGCCGGCGTTCGATACGAGAATGTCCACTCCGCCAAATTGCTCGTCCGCCGCTTCGATTAGTGTTCCGCAACCTTCCGGCGTCGAAACATCGGCCTGAACTGCCTCGACGCGACCGCCCTCCTCTCGGATTTCAGCGACAATGCGATCGGCGGCCTCCTCGTCGGAACGAAAATTGACAATGACTGAGGCGCCCGCCGTGGCGAAGGCCCGCGCGATACCCGCGCCGATCCCGGAACTTGCGCCTGTCACGATGGCCCGTGCGTTCTCAAGCTGCAATTTTGACATAGGAATTTCTCCTTTAGGTCTGGTGTTCGGACCCGCGCCTCGGCGAGGCGGGAGAGGTGGGCAGCCGCAGGAAAATCTCTGTGGGGGCGCTGAAGCCGAGCGCGAGTTCGTCGAGCCAGCGAGATCGGCTGTCTTTTTGGCGGCTACTCGGAACGGGTGTCCCCGGTCGGACACGCTGTTCTTGCCGACGGGTATCCTGAGGTGTGGCAGCCCTAAGCGCTTGCTGTGCGTATTCCGTGACCTTGGTCGTCGCCAACCCGGCGAGCAGACCAACGCCTTTGTCCAATGCGAGATGCGATGTTTTCATCAATAACTCCAGCCTGCCCCAGAACTCTGTATATAACTACAGCCATGCACCAAGGTTCCGGAGATGTCGAAAATCACGCCTCACAGCCGCCTCTTGCGAGAGATGTCCGGCCCATCAACGGCGGGCCGGAGCAAAGGCAGATTTTAACCGGCGCAGCAGCTCAGCATGGCCACGTCCTTGTCGAAGGTCTGCGCAGCGAGCTTCAGTCCTTCAACCGTGGTCAGGTAAGGAAAGATTGTCTCACCCAGTTCCTTTGTCGTCAGCCCAGCCTTCAACGCCATCACCAGGGTCTGGATGGTATCGGACCCTTCAGGGGCAATGATCTGGCCGCCAAGCAGCTTGTCAGTCTCGCGGTCGGCCACGAGCTTTATGAGCCCCCTTGTGTCGCGCGCCGCTTGAGCCCGTGGCACTTGATCGAGTTGTAGCACCGAGGTTTTCACATCATGGCCTGCGTCGAGTGCCTGCTGTTCACTCAGCCCTACACCCGCGACTTGCGGGTCGGTAAAGACCACCCAGGGCATCGTGCTGTTGTCATAGTGGCCATCACCCTCCGCGACCGCGTTTCGCGCCGCGATCTTGGCACCATAGGCCGCCATGTAGACAAATTGGTCGCGATCAGTCACATCGCCAGCGGCATAGATACCGGGGCGCGAGGTCTGCATGTCCTGCCCCACGACGATGCCCCCGCGACTGTCAGTCTGCACTTCCAGCTCCTCAAGACCCAGTTCTTCGGTATTGGCACGCCGACCGGCGGTGAGAACAATTCGCTCGGCGGTTACTTCCTTTACGGCACCGTCCTGAATGACCTTCAGGGTAACGCCATCCTTTGATGCAAGAGCGCTGTCATATTGCAAACCGGTCAGAAGCGTAATGCCTTCAGTCTTGAATGCTTCTGATAAGGCATCGGAGACCTCGGGCTCGGCTCCCGGCAACAGTCGCGAGCGCGCCACCATCGTCACCTTGACCCCCATGCGCGACATCATTTGCGCCAGCTCCGCGCCAATATAACCGGCACCGACAAAGATCAGGCTCTCGGGCAGCGTCTCCAACTCCAGAAGCGATTTGCTATCGAGGGTCGGAACATCCTCGATGCCGCGGATCGCCGGGACCAAGGTTTGGCTACCGGTCGCGATCAGCACCTTTGGGGCGGTAATCTTGCGGCTCCCAACTTGGACGCCGCCCTCGATCAAAGTGGCTGGACCTTCATCGATGTAATCGACCCCCTCGTAGTTGGGCAGCAGGTCGGCATATTTCTGCTGGCGCAACGTCGCGACCAGATCGTCCTTTCCCGCCATGAGCTTGGACCAGTCATCAACTTTGGCACTGCCCGAAAGGCCGGGAAAACGTGCCGCAGCGCTCGCCCCGTGCAGAGCCTCAGCAGCGCGGATCATGGCCTTCGAGGGAACGCAGCCGAAGTTCACACAGGTGCCACCAATTGTCCCATGTCCTATGAGCGCCACGCGTTTTCCAGCCTCGGCACCAGTAATCGAAGCAGAGAACCCCGCAGAGCCTGCGCCCACCACGATGAGGTCATATGTCTTGTTTTCGTTTGAACAGCAGTCTTTCATGGATCAGATCCCTTTTGTTGAAGGATCGTATTTCGGCTTAGCGAATACGAGATAAAGAATGGCTCCGATCGCCAACAATGGGGTGGCCATGGAAAGCAGCCCCAGCACGAGACCGAAGGGAGAACAGCAAACAGTCGCCATCATGGTCAGACCTCCTTTGCAAAACGGTTAAGTGATATCGCATAGGCACCGGTGAGCACCGCCGCCACGAAGGTGAGGATCAGAGCTCCGCGAAACTCCAGAGCGATGATCAAGATCGACAGAAGCACCGCGATGAGCGTAGACCAGATCTTGGGGGATGGACCCAGCCGACCTGCACGCAGCCAAAGCGCCTGTGCTACCACTGCAAGGCACAGAAACAGCATTGGAAACAGTGCATAATCAAGCCACCCTGTTATCGCAGACAGGCCGGCGCCAGCCAGCACGACGACGAGAAGAGGCGTAAAGCAGCACAAAGCCGCAAAGAGTGCGCCGCCAAGGCCGCCCTTCAGTAGGCGTTTCCCTTAAGCCTCATCGGTTTGGTCGATCGCTTGGGTCAAGAGCCTTCACCCGCCAAGTCTTCAAGGAGCGTCGCCGGGTAGCCGTTCGCTTCAACAGCGGCAATCAGGGCTTCGATAGAGGTGACTTCATCATCAAACCGGACTGTATAAAGTCCTTCGCTCGCATCTTCACCTTCTGCGAATTCCTCGATCACTACGCTTTCCACGGATTTTAGGGAATTGCCAACGATGAAGGAGCAGGATGGACATGTGAGTTCGCTAACTTCAAGACGGGCCACTTGCTCGGCAGCAAAGCCAGGGGCAGCGAAAAGTGCGGACAGCACCAGAGTGCTGTAGAGAATACGTTTCATGTCAGAGTGTCCTTTCAGAACGAGAGAATGTAAGGGGAGATGTAAGGGAAGAGTATCGCGATGAGGATCACAGCTGTTGCACTCCAGAGAACGGAGCGCATTGCGGTGCGGTTCATCGGGCGAGCACAAGTGCCATCTGTGCAGTGGATCGGACGGTAAGCTTTATAGAAACCGTATCCCAGGAAAGCGGCTGCGAGGCCGAAAGTATACCATTTGTAGGCGTAGAGAGCGCCCATTTGCGCAATGAAAACCCCGCTTACTCCGAAGCTGACAAGCACCAGTGGCAGGATGCAACACGAGGTCATGGCCAGTGCGCCAAGTGCTGCCATAGCGGTGGCAGTCCAGCCGCGGCCTTCCGGGACGTCGGATGCGTCCTTCGGCATTACAGAATTTGTGGTTTCCATGCAGGTGTCTCCTTGCGGTCATCTGCCATGAGATTTAGGGTCTGTAGGTGATACAGGCTCAAGGGCTATCCGAATGGGAAAAGATCACGTCTCCGTGAAGCCGATGCAGCGAGCGGCTCTCGCCCGCGCCACGGGATGCAACCTTGAAACTATCCGCTATTACGAGACCATTGGCGTTATGCCCGACCCGCCTCGTGATCCGAATGGTTACCGCAGCTACAGCGAGGATCACGTGCGCCGATTACGCTTCGTAATGCGTGCGCGTGATCTGGGCTTTTCGCTCGAGGAAATCCGGGGGTTGTTGAGCCTTGTCGACAGCCACAGTCAGACCTGTGCTGAAGTGGAAGGGATCGCCTCCGCCCATCTGAAAGATGTGCAGGACAAAATTACCGACCTGCAACGGATCGCGAAAGCATTGAGCGATACGGTGGCACAATGCAGCGGCACCGATGTCCCGGAATGCCCCGTTCTGAACGCCCTGCTGGGCTGAAGGCTACCTGTCCTCGGGTGGTCTGCGCATGAACCCCACGGTATTCGCATGTCCGATGAAGCTGTCATTCGTCCTCCGAACCCACCCGATCGCCCCCCTTCGGCCGGCACGAAAGGAACCTTCTTGCGTATAGCCGCGATTGACTGCTTTCGGCCCTTCTGGACGGGAGCCTCCGCAGGCGCAGCGGCGATCAAGCAAGTGCAGCGCAAGGCGGCAAGGTCCGCTCTGCCGACCTCGGTGCTCGTTGCAGCTAACGTCTTCTTCAAGGTGACTTAAACTGCGTTGCTCGAATACGGCAAAGCCAGTCGATGGTCAGGTCCAAGTCGCTTTTGCCGCCAAAAACTTGATCTCGAAAGATGTTCCTGGATCATTGTCCGACACAATTATTTCGGCACCATGCAAATCGCAGATCGCTTTTACTAATGCCAGACCAAGGCCATTCCCGGGACTATTTCGGCTTTTTTCGCCCCTGAAGAACCGTCGAAAAATACGCTTTCGATCCTCGCTTTCGATTCCCGGACCATTGTCGGAGATTCGCAAGGTCGGACCGGTTGGTGTGCTTTCCGCCAAGACCTGAACTTTAGACCCAGACGGACAATGCTTGATCGCGTTCTCGACAAGGTTCGAAAGTAATTGCGTCAGAAGGTTTCTATCACCAACAACCCCAAGCTGTTCGACCGGTATCTTAGTGGTCAACTCAATGCCAGCATCCTCGGCCGTAGGATCAAAGACTTCCGTAACATTGGCTATGATCTCACGCAGGTCGTTCCGCGCGAACCTTTCGCGGCGGTCACTTCCTTCAATCTGTGCGATACGCAAAAGCGCGTTGAAGGTCGATATTATTTCTTCGGTTTGATCGAGGCTGGCGGAAATGTCGTCCGGGTGGATACTCGGGCTGTCTCGTAGGTTCTCCAACCGCTGCCGAAGATGCTGAAGTGGTGTGCGCATGTCATGAGCAATGTCATTCGAGATTTGCTCTTGGCTTTCGAGCAGGCGCCTGATCTGGTCAAGCATGCTGTTTATTTCTTCAGATACGCGCGACAGATCATCGCGCGCGCTGCGAGTGCTTGGAATGCGGCAAGCGAGGTTACCTGAAGAGACCTCCGTAAGAGTATTGGATATGGCTGTGATGCGGCGCTCGGTGATGCGGCCAATCCGAATGCCGACGATTAGACCAAGGATCACGACTGCCAAATAGCCCACCACCAAAGCAATGCCGAGCGCTTCCAGTATCTCCAAAACGATATGGTCGCCAGCCCCTTGAATCAGAAGATAGGGGCCGACGTCATCTGCGCGCAGCCAATAGCCGGTGACCTCATCGTGAATTTCTCCAGCAAGCGGCAGTTCCTGTGCTGGAAGGAAATCGGGCAAGGGGCGTTTGAAGGTTGAGGACAAGTTGCCGGAAACAATCGCGCCGTCTGAGTTTAGAAGCTGGTAGACCCGGGCATTCTGAAAGCTAACCTCGGCAAGTGCATCGACGCGGTCGACCAGCACCTCATCGCCGCCCAACTCGAAGATTTCACCGAGTGTAGCCGCATCGCTGCGCATTTGATCGAGCACCCAGTCTTGAACTTCGTATTGCGTGAACCAATAGGCCAATGCGAATACAAGCGCAGAGAGCACCGAATAGAGGAACGAGTATTGCAAAGACAGCCGTATGGATGTCCGCAACGCTGAAGGACCTTTGCGCTTAAGGCTATCCATGAAGACTGTATCCCGCGCCCCGAACGGTATGGATCAACGGCTGGTCGAAGGGTTTGTCAATCTTGTTGCGCAGACGGCTGATATGCGTCTCGACGACATTGGTGTTCGGGTCGAAGTGAAAATCCCAGACTGCTTCCAGCAACATGGTGCGTGTCACCACGCGCTCGGCGTTCTTCATCAGATAGGATAACAGGCGAAACTCGCGCGGCTGCACTGCGATCTCTTGGCCCGATCTGCACACGGTATGTCGGATCAGGTCGATCTCCAGATCGGCAACTTGAAGTCGCGTTTCTTCGGCCTGCATTGGGGGGCGACGTGCAAGTGCACTCAGGCGCGCAGATAGCTCTGAAAACGCAAAAGGTTTCACAAGGTAGTCGTCAGCCCCGGCCTCCAATCCGTTTACCCGGTCGTTCAAACCGCCAAGCGCACTCAGGAACAAGATCGGCGTGTCGACATTCGCGCCGCGCACCGATTTGACCAGTGTTAACCCATCCAAGCCGGGCAGCATCCGGTCGACGACGATGACGTCAAAGTCATTGTCCAGGGCATCGAGGAAGCCTTGTTTGCCATCCGACGCATGTTTCGTCACATGGCCAAGTGCCTTCAGACTGGTGCAGATATACTCAGCCGTTTCGCCATCATCTTCTACAACAAGCACCCGCATCTGCGCCCAAGCTCCATAAGGTATTGAGAAAATAGCTCGTTTTGCGGCTTTGCACCATCTCCGTAATATTACGGATTGGTATAGTGCCGACCATCTTTCGCAGATCACCACCGTCTTATGCCCTGAGAAAAAGGACAGGGCATCATGGTCGCAATAGATCCGAAATTCGATACATCCGTGCGGCAAGAGCCCGAGAGGCGCTTCGCTTTAACCCGCAGCGACCAACGGTTCCTGCTGTTTGCACTCGGTGCATTGTTCGCTGTGCGCCTGTTTGCCATGTTCTGGTGGCCTCTCACGGATTCTACGGAAGCTCGCTATGCCGAGATCGCGCGTAAGATGGTCGAGACAGCTGACTGGATCACTCCGCAGTTCGACTATGGCGTCCCGTTTTGGGGCAAACCTCCCTTACATACTTGGTTGTCTGCCTTGGGGATGAAGCTCTTTGGCGTTGGAGCCTTTGGCGCGCGGGTATTCATCTTTGCTGCGTCATTGGGGGTGGTAAGCCTACTTTTCTCTTGGGTGTGCCAGCATCAGGGCAAAGATCAGGCTCTTGTCGTAACCACGGTGCTCGCCTCATCTTTAATGTTTTTCGGCGCGTCGGCCTTCGTAATGACGGACATGGTCATGGTCCTTGGCACTACCTTGAGCATGATCGGCTTTTACAATTGCCTGATGAACAGCTCCTCGCGGAGCGCGTGGGGACGGTGGTTCTTTGTCGGCATCGCTATCGGCCTTTTAGCGAAGGGTCCGGTAGCGCTTGTCATCATAATGATCGCGCTTGTGCCTTGGCTCGCGGTGACGGGACGCTGGCGGGAATTACATGGTTTCCCTTGGTTGTCCGGGTTGCTGATCGCCGCGACGCTGACCCTTCCCTGGTATATCCTGGCGGAGATCAAGACGCCGGGTTTCCTGCGCTACTTTCTCATCGGAGAGCACTTCCAGCGCTTTGTCGTGCCGGGTTGGGAGGGAGACCTCTACGGGTCTGGCCATGAGCAGCCCAAGGGCCTGATCTGGCTCTATGCCTGGGCTACGTTTCTGCCATGGAGCCTGTTTGCCCTGACCCTGCTTCCCCGAGCAGCATTTTACATCAAGAAAACGACAGAGAGTGATCGAGGCTGGCACAGCTATCTTGCGCTTTGGGTCGTCGCGCCGCTGATCCTCTTCACACCCGCCGCGAATATCCTGCCGGCCTATGCACTGCCTGGGCTTCCCGCAGCTGCGGTTCTCTTGGTCTCGCTTTGGGCTCAGGTTAGAGGCCAACCGGGCTGGTGGGCGCGGAGTGCGGTCGTCGTGGCCATTGGTTTTGTGGGGTTGGCATTTCTATCCCTGACCATTCTGGCGCGTTACCAGCCCGGAACGGTCACCCATCGGTCCGAGCGCGCCTTGGTAGCTGCGGCGCAAAGTTTCGATCCTGGAGTGCAGATTACCTATTGGGGCGGTCGCAGCTTCTCGGCCGAGTTCTATACGCGGGGCCAAGTCCAGTTCACCGAACGAACCGCGGCATTCGATAGCTTTCAAGACAATGGCCTGCGCGATGCGGTGGCCATCCCGGCATCTATCGCCTCGGAACTGGCCCCTTTTCTGGGCCCGCAGTTCGACCCTGCCGGTCGGTTTGGGCATCGCATTTTGTTCGTCGAAGATCTGGATCAGGAGGTAACACCATGAACCGTCGCCCCGAACGCTTTGCTAAGCCTAAGATCGTTCCTTCTTTGAAACCTATTCCTGATCTTTCCTTTGTGATCCCCGCTTTCAATGAGGCAGGCAATATAACCAGAACGGTGGTCCAGGTGGATGCGCATGCCCGGAGGCTGGTGAGTAGTTTCGAGATCATCATTGTGGACGATGGCAGCCTCGATGCCACCTTTGAGGAAAGCCGAGCGCTCTGCGACCAGTATCCACTTCGTGTCCTGCGGCTGTCGCGGAATTTTGGCAAAGAACATGCGATCATGGCCGGCCTGGAGAGCACAGTGGGTGCGGCGGTGGTCATCCTCGATGCCGATCTTCAGGAACCCCTTTTCCATCTCGAAACCATGATGAAATATCGCGACGAGGGGTATGAGATGGTCTATGCCGTCCGCGCGCAACGCCGCGACGAGACATGGCGCAAACGAGTTTTCACCCGCGCGTTCTACGCGCTGCTGAATATCGGCGGCGACACCGCGATACCGGCCAATGCCCGCGATTTCAGGATCATGGATCGACGCGTCGTGGATGCGCTATGCGCCTTGCCAGAGCGCAACCGCTTTATGAAAGGGCTGTATGGCTGGGTTGGCTTTCGCACCAAGGCTGTGGCGATTGAGTTGGGCCCGCGGGCGACCGGGATCTCTAAATTCGGCTTCGCTGGCTTGTTTAAGTTAGGCTTGACCGGGCTCACGTCCTTCACGGCCTGGCCGCTGCGGGTCTGGACAGGGATTGGGATGACCATTGCCGCCAGTTCGATCCTCTACGCCCTCTGGATCGCCGTCCGCACCCTGATTTTTGGCATTGATGTGCCGGGATGGTCGACGCTTGTGGTGGCCGTCATGTTGCTGGGCGGGGTGCAGTTGATCTCTATCGGTGTGTTGGGCGAATACCTCTCGCGGGTCTTTACCGAGGTCAAAGGACGCCCCGGGTTTATCATTGCCGAGGATTTTTCTGCTGATCGGGAGCATCTATGATGTGGCGTCAGTTGTTGCGGTTCGGGATTGTCGGCCTGCTTGCAACCTTCGTTCATATGGTAATTGGCTTTCTATTGATCCAGTCGAACTGGCAGCCAGTCATGGCGAACCTGCTCGCCTTCACAATCGCTTTTCTTGTCAGCTTCATCGGCCATCTTGGGTTTTCCTTTGCTGATCAGGGGGTCAGCCCATCAAGCGCGCTGTGGAAGTTTGCGCTTGTCGCCCTGATCGGCTTTGCCTTTAACGAAGTGCTTCTGATCATGTTGCTATCCGAAGGGGAGCTATCTGACACAGTGAGTCTGTGGATCTCAACCGGTTCCGCGGCGGTTTTGACTTTTGCACTCAGCAGATTGTGGGCGTTTCGCACCCCGCACAAAGCCGGCGGGCCGGTCGATGTAGAACCGTCTGCCCATCTAACCAATCAGTAATCTGGTGGAGACGTTCCCGGCTACAAGGGTTGGTTATCTCTTAAGGTGAGGCTCCAGTTGGGGGCCGTGCAAAGAAGGAAGACCACGATGAAACGTATAATTTCCCTTACCGCACTGATTGCCGCAGTCGCAACGGCCGGAATGGCTTTGGCTGAGACCGATGATGCGAAGGAGATGGCGATGTTCTCTGAAGCGCAGTTCGACATCCAGAAAGCACTTACCGTTGCTTTGGATGCGATGGTTGGAAAGATCGCCTCAATTGAATTTGAAAGCGAGGATGGCAAGGCGGTCTACGAGGCGGTCGCCATCGCACCGGACGGAGCTATGACCGAGATTCTGATCGATGCAAATGACGGCACCGTGATCGCTCAAGGCCCCTATGGGGACGATGACGACGAAGAAGATGACGACAACGACTAAGTCTACCTCAGCGCGGCACAGCGTCATCGCGGTGCCGAGCTGGACGTCTTCCCTGCCTATCCTCGCATGCCACACCAACGGTCCCATCGGCACCTTACCAAATAGTAATGTTACGGTAAGAGTCTGATCAGTCGGCAAACTCTACAGCTTCTGTTAAGGAGCGCCCGATGAATAAGACCCTCTTTCGAACCCTGCTGGCGTCAGCAACGGCCCTCGTTCTGATTGGCGGAACCGAAGGACAGATTTTTTCCATCGCGGGTTCCGGCATCCGCTCACTGGCCAGCCCCTCGCAATCGCAGTTATTCGACAATAACCGGGTCCACAAACTGGATGTGACGCTGCCTTTCTCTGTCCTGGCAGCAGGTGACGTCGCCTCTTGTGCAGGCAGGGGTTATCTCAGCCGAATGGACAGAAACCTGCGCTATGCGGTTGGTCTCCCTCGAGCGAAGACGGTGCCGAACGAGGGCATGATAGAAACCACAGCGATCTTGGAGCAATACCCCGAGACGACGGTGCTCGCCCTGGGGGATCTGGTCTACAGACGCGGCGAAGCCGTGGGCTTTGAAGATTGCTACGACCCTTATTGGGGAGCTGCATGGGCGCGCACATGGCCGACCCCCGGAAACCACGAATACCAATCACCTTTTGCCTATGCCTATTACGACTACTGGCAAGATCGTGCGGGGCCAGACCGAAACGGCTATTACGCCCTGAAAGCTGGGAACTGGTTGATCCTGTCGCTGAACAGCGAGATTGATGCGTCTCCAGGGTCTGCACAGGCAGAATGGGTAAAGGAAGTGCTCGCAGCGCACATGGACAGTTGCGCCGCGGCATATTTCCACAAACCCGCATATTCGAGCGTGACGCGCAGCCGCACTGACAGTGCGCGGGCGCTGTTCCGGCTCGTCGCGAAAGCAGGCGTCCGTTTTGTCTTACATGGACACAACCACTTCTACGAACGCACAGCGCCCCTGAATGCCGAGGGCAAACCGGATCAGGGCGGCACGATCGCTTTCGTGGTCGGGGCCGGTGGCAAATCCACACCGGGCAACCTCGAGCCTGCGGCCTTCTCCGAGCGACTAATTACCGGGACAACCGGCATGTTGAAGCTGACCTTCACAGATAAAACGGCCCGTTGGACCTACCTCACCGGTCCCGGATCGATGGAAGCAGACAGCGGCACGGTCCAATGTTGACACCCGCAGTCCAGCACAGCCACCCGCAAAGGCCCGACCATGTTTGACTTCATCACATCGCTACTCGCCTCCATGGGCAGCCTCGGCGTCGCTACCCTGATGCTGCTTGAGAACGTTTTCCCTCCGATCCCTTCGGAAGTCATCATGCCCTTCGCTGGCTATCTCGCGGCGAGCGGTGATCTCTCCTTCGTCGGTGTCGTGATCGCTGGCACGATCGGTTCAGTGGCCGGCGCATTCCTATGGTATTGGATCGGCACATTGGCTTCCGAAACACGGTTGCGCAGGCTCATTGCCCGGCACGGCAGGTGGCTGACCATCTCAGAACAAGATCTCAATCGTTCCCTTGCGTGGTTTCGGCGCAATGGCGGCAAAGCAGTCTTTCTGGGCCGGATGGTGCCGGGGGTCCGAACGCTTATATCCGTCCCTGCCGGCATGACAGGGATGCCGCTGTTACCATTTCTTCTCTATACCGGTTTGGGCAGCCTGATCTGGACGGCCGCCCTCACTATTTCAGGCTATCTGCTGGAAGCGCAGTTTGCCAAAGTTGAGACGTGGATCAATCCGGTGACAAACATCCTGCTTGGAGGCCTTCTTGTGCTTTATGTCTGGCGGTTGCTCCACCCCAAGATAGAAAGATGACGGCGGTGACACACCATACTTCAAAAAGTTTGAACCACCGATTATTTGCGGTGACCCTTTTTGCAAAAGCAGTCTTGGGCGTTCTCCAAATGGCTACGGCTGCGGCGATCTTCGCGGGAGCCGCAGAGCGTCTTCCTGCCCTCACCCAATGGCTCTTTCGCGCAGAGCTTGCAGAAAACCCGAACGATTTCATCGCCACCCGCGCCGTATCACTGGTCGGCGTCGTGCCAACATCGGATCTGTCCTTCTATACCACTTACTTTCTGGCGCATGGCGGGCTTCATATCGCGATCGTCGTGGCCCTGCTTTACGGTGCAGCATGGGCGCATCGCGCGGCGGTTTTCGTGCTTTGGGTGTTTGTGATCTATCAACTCTTCGAATGGCTCACTGTTGGCAGCGTAGCTTTGCTGATTCTGACTGCGATTGATCTAACGGTCATCTACATCACTGTGCGCGAACAGCGTAGTCGTGCTCCGTTGGGGCCGTGACGCGAAAATTGCACTTCTCTATTATGTGCCTGATCTAAACGACGAAGAAAACCTTCACCTCGCTTAAACGCTCAATCTAAAAAGAGGACAAATCATGCATTCCGTTTCGGAATCCTGGCTCTTTTGGGCCATTCTCGCCGCCATATTTGCCGCGCTCACCGCGATCTTTGCGAAGGTCGGAGTGTCGGGCGTCAACTCCAACTTTGCGACTTTTCTGCGCACCATCGTCGTCGTTTTCGCATTGGGCCTGCTGGTCTGGTTGACGGGCGAGGTGCAGTCGCTATCCACAATCTCCCCGAAGACGGGATTCTTTCTGGTGCTGTCCGGCCTCGCGACTGGCGCGTCATGGTTGTGTTATTTTCGCGCGCTCCAGCTCGGCAAGGTCTCGCAGGTAGCACCTATCGACAAGTTGAGCGTTGTGCTCGCCGCCATTATCGCTGCGGTTCTTCTGGGAGAGAAGTTATCAACGACCGGATGGAGCGGCGTCGGTTTGATAGGGCTCGGCGCGGTTCTTGTAGCCTTGTCCTGATGTGCCGCGAGCGAGGCTTGGAAACAGAACAGTGTCTGATGAGTTCGGTCCGAACGTCATGTCGACCCATTTTCACGGCCACCCTCACGCGCAGGGACTTATTTATGAGCTAAGATCGCAAAACTTGAACGTTTCGACCATTGGAAAATTTCAATCATCAAAAAATGAAAGCGGCCGTTCGAGCATTATGCAGCGAACACCCGCAACCCACCCTTCATCCCAAAGACCTTCGCAACCGCAGTGCAAACTGAGCGGCCGCAGCGAATGGCAGGAAAGTCCGCCAAGCCGACCTCCAGCCTTGGTTAGACATAGCGTCGTGTCCACGAGGCCGGCCACGAGTTGCACCACGAAATGCAAAAGGGCTGGCCCAAGTTGGCGCAGTAGTGAATTGACAATCCTCGTGCCGGTGATCCTTCAGATATTATTGACCTCGATCGGCATTTCGCCGTGCCGCGCATGGCAGAGCGTATTAAGCTCGGCATCTTCCTCTTCATCGTCATGACACCACAGGTCAGGCGCTGTCGTCCTCTGGCGGCAGGGACGCAGCGAGTGCCTGAATGCGCTTTGCTGGGCCCTTGTAACGCCCTCCTCGGATTGAGCCGCCGTTAGCGCGCGCCATATCAGCGTGTGAAACCTGACCAGAGCGAAGTAGTTCTTCATCGCGTTCGCGCGCGGCGGCTTTCTCAGCTGCGCGTTCTCGGAATGAAAATCTGGGCACCTTTGGTTTCATGTTGTCTCCCTCAAGTAAGCTTATCACATCGATGTCGATTTCTTTCGAGGAAATCGCGACACCTGCGGCCAGCCTGTGCCGCACTTGCAGACAGACCGGCGCTCGAATTCCTGCTGAGTAATACCCTCAGGCACCTCGCCGGGCCTGCGGTTCACCGTATGACCACACTCCCAGCATCGAACCTCAATGTGGGTGATGCCGGGTGAGAACAGTTCATCGCTGATGGTGGTCATCCTTACCTATTATTAAAAGCGGTGCCGGACGAGATACACCCTCGCCATCAAACCGCCAATATTCGCGCTGCGGCACCGCCTTCTGCAAAGCCCAGCGTCCCTCGTGCGCGTCCACGCAAGTGTCGAAGATCAGGAGAGCCAGAAGTTCTGCGGCATGCTGAATCCGGGCTTCCAGAACAGGATTTTGACAGTGTGGGCATACCCTATTGCCCGCGTGCTGTGATGCACAGTCCGTTAGATGAAGAAGATGGATGATATGCTCCTAAGCGGCCCTTTGGCGGCCGTATAATGAGCTAATTTTATCCGGTTCCTGTAGGAACCAAATAAAATCAATGATTTAGGATTTACTCCAAAGCTCGGTTTGACTTTATGTCCGACTAACACGCCATTTCCCACGCCAAGTGTATTCGTAATAGAGTTGACCAGAGACGTAACACCCCCGTCATGACGGCTTTCGACAGGTAGTGGGTAGGTTGATTGTTGGGCCCTGATTAGTCGGACAGTTCGTCCTTGGGCTCACTAACACCCTTTGACGCTCAATTGCCGCGGAAGACAAACACGAATTGTCCTTATTAGTCAGTAGTCTGTTGTAGACAAAACTCGTGCCAGCAAAATCAACGGCTTACGAGGTCAAAATCCAAGGTGGGTTCAACTGGGACAGCGCGCCGCAATCTATGTGAGGGTTTCGACCTCGGACCAGTCGTGCGAGCGACAGGTCCCCGAACTGATAGCCTTCGCCGAACGCGGCGGTTACGATGTCGTCGGCGTCTTCAAAGAAACGGCCTCCGGGGCCAGCGTTAATCGCACCGCGCGCAACCGATTGCTCGCGCCGAAAGTGCTTCAAGCCATCAAAGAGGGCCGGTCATACCGCTGGATTGCCCGAGATCTCGGAATCTCGAAAAACACCGTCTCCGACATCGTCAAACGAAACCGCCAAGAGGCCAGCAGTTCACCAACAGTTGGTGTAACTTCCGCTGGTAGCGCGGGCTGAGCGGAGCCTTCGCATAGCGAAGCGAGGCCCGTGCTGGTCACTTCGCGGCTATGGTTGTTCTTCGGCTAAGGTTCGGTTTGCGGACCTAACTTTGACCGAGGAGAACGACCATGACCAAGAGCAATCTATCACATATTGTCGCGCTGCATGCTCTTTTGTCAGAGACGGAACAGACTCTTCAGAACCGATCCAATGATGCCAGCTCAAGTAAGATGTTGTCTCGGAAACTTTCAGAGAAGACCAGTTCTTCCTTGAGAAACATGCCACATGCATGCCCACTGTCGCTCAGCCAGCTGCTCTCGAAACCTTTTACGATCAGCACGTTCGCGAGCAGCAAACAGTTAGGTTGGCTCTCCCCGATACCTGCGGTGAGATCCGTTAGCTTGTGGGCTTTATGAGTCAGTGTCCCTTTTCCATGCTCACCGGGGCTCACCGGAAGGATTAGCCCATTCTCGATTGCTTTGGCTGCAAGATCGGATGGTAGCCAGCCAAATAGGCGCATTCTAAAGACGTCAAGCCAGTTTGCTTCCTGCCAACGACGGTCAACCCAAATGTAGTCATCTTGCATGCTCATACTCCCAATTTGGGAGTATCGATACACGAAGGTATTGCGGCGTGTCTATACTCTGGATAACGCGATGGCTGGCACGCTTCACACAAAAGAATACAAGATACTAATCTTGGCACTGATCGCCGAACGGACCGCTATAGGCCTGTCCCAAGCAGCGCTTGCGACCGCCCTCAGACGCCCACCTTCCTTTGTGGCAAAAGTCGAGTTGTGTGAGCGGCGTCTTGACGTCTTGGAGTATTGCGCGTGGGCCTACGCGCTTTCAGTCGATCCACTGGACCAGTTGCGAAAGCATGCCTCGCTTCCCTTGAAGGAAATCCCGCGCTGATCGTTAAAAGCGGCTCGAAGTAGAACCAAAAACCTTTCAGCCAAGGTGCGTTCCATATTGCATTCGGGATTATACTTTATCTTTCAGCACATCTGCTAAGGAGTTTGAGCTAATACGAGAAGTGAACCACAGGTTGCACTTTCACGTCAGCGCGTGCTTAAACTCCTGCGGTTGTCGTCAACGTTAGTGCCGTTTTGAACGAAAGCAGATTTTAGAGATGCCCCACGATACATTTGCCCACCGCGAGGCCGCCACACCTGAGGAACGTGAACGCATCTCAGATCTTCTTGGATTTGCCGGCGAGCTTCTGAATGCGCGCGCTCAGGTGCAGATGGTCATGCAAAGCGGCCTCGGGGTCTTCCACGAGAAAGATTTTGTTGACCTACCGGGCATCGAACTCAACTGTGATGACGGCGCCTGGCTCCGCTTAAAGCGTTTGAGTGAAACACGGCCGCCTGAGCCGGCAGACCACGTCTCCCAGTTTTTCGATCAGAAACCTACCGACCCCAACAAAGCGCCATCGATCAAGCCGGCGATTTCAGTCGAGGTGACCATCGAAGAAGCATCCGACCTCATCGAGATGGGACTCCTGATGCCCGACGATGTTCGGGTCATCGTTGAAAACGAAGTCGAAATTGAAAACCGGGTCAAAGTCATCCTGCATGCGTCGAACTGTTCGGAAATGCGCCGTGAGTTTGAAACCTATCTCAAAGGCCCTTGGTCAGACTGGGCACATCATGAAAAGCCAACCAGACGCGCTATCAGCGTCTACAAGGACTTCTTCAACATCCACTCTGTGATTCACACCTCTGAGGGCACCCCGCCTGAACTGGTCTGGGGGACCGGTATTGGGCGCTGGAAGACCCGCGGCGCCAATGTCGATATGCCGATCATCGAGCAAGGCCTCGACATCGAGCTCGAAGATGAGGGTGTGATCGCCATTAGGCCCCGATCCACACCGCCAAGCCTTTCCCTCAAACCCTACATCCAACTCGGCATCGATGGTGTCTCAAAGCTCCAAAGAGAGCTGCAGGACAACTTGGATATGTTCTTGCGTGGGGATGCTGAGTTCACGCCCTTCACCAGCGTTTGGGAGCCTCTCCTCGATACAGCTGCCAGCAACATCGCCAGTGACGCCGTTCACATCACCCGTGAAGCCTTGGACGATGGCGAGAAGGTTGAATCCGCGAGCGATCAACTCAGGATCACATCAAGTTGGGCCATCTTCGGTCGTCCGCGCTCCATTGAATACCGCATCCAGGACATTCAAAAGCTTCGCATAGCTGTTGCTGACGAAGGGTCGCCTGTTCCACCGCCCATTCGCGGCTTTACCGAAGCTGCCAAGGAAGAAGCGCCCAGTGAGACATCCGAGTTCGGTGTCGATCAAGCAGTTCTGACCGGTGTGGCAATAAACACTTGGGAGCCATCTGCCAGTGGCGATGTCGGCGCCTCACCACGAGAGACCGGATCTTCGGGCGGCGGAGCAAAGAAGGGTTCTTCCCGCGTTCACTTCTTCCCTCTCCCCTTCAATGAGGAGCAGGGCAAGATTTCGGACATGATTGATGATCGATCGATTGATGTTGTATGCGTCTCAGGCCCTCCCGGAACCGGCAAATCCCACTCTATTGCTAACATCATCAGCCACCAGATGGCTTTGGGTAATCGCGTTCTGGTTACAGCCCGAACACCGGAGGCAATCGCTGCTGTTCGCGAAAAGCTCCCCAAAAGTCTGCGCTCTTTGGTCATCGCCTCGGTTGGGACCGACCGCGACAGCGCCCAGCAGCTGCAAGAAGCCGTTACTGAGCTCTCCAATGAAGTTGTTGGTCTGGATGTCGATGACGCTAATCGTGATCGCGCCAAACTTGAGCAAAAAATCATCGATTGTGACGCTGAGATTCAACAGGCCGACATTGATCTCGCTCAAATTGCGCGCGCTAACCTCGACCAGATGGAATGGAATGACAGCAAGCGGTCGCCAATGGAAATTGTTGAACTGCTGCTTGCCGAACAGGCCACGCATGGGTGGTTCACCGACCGTCCAACCAAACAACCGCCGGCGCAACTTGACGAGACCCTTGCGCGGCTGCGTGAAGCGCTCCCCAAGCTCGCGCCAGACATCGTTTATGCAGGCGCCACCCTGCCAGAAAACGACAGCCTTCCAACCACCTCTGCTATCGTATTGGCCCATCAGTCCGACCTCACATGGAACCAGCGCGAAACGGTAGACTATAGCTCTGCTCCTACGATGGCCTATGATGGCACCGGCTCTGAGGAACAGGGGCGCGCCGTGTTGCGCGAACTAAACGAGTTGAAGCAAGAGCTGTGCGAGGCACCTCATACAGTTCAGCGCCTTGCGAGCTTTATCCTCAAAACAGATGAGCCCTTCACTAAGCTGAACGTCCAAACGACCCGAAGCTATATTGGTCGCTTCGAAGGTCTTCCAGAAGCCAAAGAGGTGCGTTTTGACTTAGGCGACTGCCGCCCTGCCGACTTCAAAAATGCCGCACAAAGAGGTCTTGCTGGACAAAGCCCGGTCGGATTCAGTTTATTCAACAAGCCTTTGAAGTCGGCCGTGGCCAGCATTGAAATCAACGGCGCAGCGCCTGAAAGACTGTCAGACTGGAAGCATGTTCTCGACACCTATCGTCTCACCGAAGAGACAGATGTCATCACTAAAACCCTCAGCCCTTTCATTGAGAAAGAGCTATTCGCAGCACCTCCCTCAAAGCCTTGGGAGATTGCTGACTATCTGCTCGCCCGCGATACTGAACTCGAGCAAGCTTTGAAGGTGGCATCCAGAGTGCAGCCGATCGTTACAGCGCTCACGCCTCTCTTCCCCGTGGGTCTTGATCTTGACGCGTTATGTGGGACGCTCGATTGCGATCCGGCGATCCATGCTCTTCGTGCAAACCTGCCAGATCAGTATGAAGAGCCCAAAGCGCTTGCAACACTACGCACCTGCGCAGGAGATCGCGGGCTGCCGGTGCTTGATGCAATTGGCGATCTCGCAGACGCTATTGGCAAGGCTGACACAAGTCCGAATGACATCGTTCAGGCGCGCGGCGCCATCACTCGCGAGCTCGCACGCCTTTCAGAGGTCTCTACCCACTTAGAGCGGCTTGGTGTCGACCTTGAAGCGCTCTCTGACTGCGGCGCCCCTGAATGGGTTGAGCGGCTGCGTGAGGGCCCCGAGAGGACTGCAGAACTCATCCCTGATAACTGGCGTGCCTCATGGAGCTGGGGGCTAATGAAAGGACGCGTTGATCGCATCGTTGCAATGGGCAACGGTGACGACCTGCGCAAGCTTAGAGCCGATGCGATGAAGCGACGCTCCAAGGCTCTCGAAAAACTCATCAGAGTTAGAACCCTGATTGGCTTGAAGGCGCGCATGTCCCCCTCAATCCGCCAGGCAATGGAAGCCTTCACCCAAGCGGTCGGCAAGATCGGCACAGGCAAGGGCAAGAAGGCTCCACGGTTCATCAGAGCCGCACAGGAAGCAGCCCAAAAGGCGTCAAGCGCCGCACCAGTATGGATCATGCCTGAATACAAGATCCCCGAGCAGCTTCCGGCAAAGTTCGGTGACTTTGATTTGGTGGTCCTCGATGAGGCTTCTCAAAGCGACATCACGGCAATCTCCGCCCTTGCGCGCGGCAAGAAGATCCTCGTTGTCGGAGACGAAGAGCAGGTAAGCCCCTCGGTCGTGGGTGTTGAGGCCGAAAAGGTAAACGCGTTGCGTGCAGAATACCTCGAAGGCATTCCGAGCGCCGACCTGATAGATGAAAACACCTCCATTTTTGAGATGACCAAACGCATGCACCCAGAAAGCCACGTTATGCTACGTGAGCACTTCCGTTGCGTTGCACCAATCATCAATTTTTCCACGCGCTTTTATAACAATGCCCTCGTGCCCCTTCGAGTCCCCAAAGCATCTGAGCGCTTCGACCCGCCTCTGGTTGATGTGTTTATCCCTGATGCAGAGCGTGATGGTCAGACGAACTCCTCTGAGGCTAAGTGGATCGTCGATGAAATCGCGCGCATCATTGCTGAGCCTGAACACGCTGGTCGAGACATCGGCGTCATTTCCCTTATTGGGTCCAAGCAGGCTGAGATGATTGGGCGGATGCTGATCGATGATCCGCGCGTTGGCACCGAAAAGATCAAAGAACGACGCATCATCTACGGCGATGCACGCACCATGCAGGGTCAGGAAAGATCGATTGTCTTTCTTTCGATGGTCGCCACATCAGATACCGCGCGTGCTCAGACCAGTAAGGCCGACCAACAGCGTTTCAACGTTGCGATGAGCCGCGCCAAGGATCGACTGTATCTTGTCCGCTCGGTAGAATTAGAAGACCTCAAATCGAACGACATCAAGAGTAAGGTGATCCAGCACTTTGCTGACCCGATGCCCGATGGTCGTGCGATTACCAAAGGCGAGAGTAATGACCTCATATCTCTCTGTGAGAGCGGTTTCGAGCGTGAAGTTCTCGGCCGCCTGATGGAGGCCAACTACCGCGTCCGACCGCAGGTGTCTGCTGGCAAGTTCTTCATCGATCTCGTTGTTGAAGGTGCAGAAGACCGCCGACTTGCCATTGAGCTTGATGGTGACATCTACCACGGACCCGATGTTTGGGATCAGGACATGCAGCGCCAGGCTGCCCTTGAGCGTGCGGGCTGGGTATTTTGGAGGGTCTTTGGTAGCCAGTGGGCTACCAATAAAGACTATTGGTGGAGCAATCTGCGCCAGACCCTTGCGCTTCTTGACATCGAGCCCATCGGCGCTGCCGCTATTGATGAACGGTTCACAGAGAGCATTACGGTCTATCCAAATGAGGATTGGCAGTCAGATGAATTGGATCTCCTTAACGAATGTAATGAGGAATGCGATGAGCTCGACCAGCCGTCTGAAGATCCAACCGTTGGTCTGGAAACAACACAAGAAGAGCCCGCCGAGGTCGATGCAGCAACGGAAGACGCCGTAGATCCTTCTGATCAAGAAGCGTCAAAAGACAACACGGCGAGTTCCCCATCCGACGCACCAAAACAGACTGAGCCAGATAGCAAACCGATCCTACGATCCGACCTTCCGCTTGAAGGGGATCTCTTCTCGCCGCGGCCACCCAAATTCTCTGAGTCCGAAACTGACACTACCGTCGAGAAGCCGACGGTTCAAATCGGCACCAAAGTGCGACTCGAAAAGCTTGAAAAGGGCAACGGTAAGATGGTCGTCACAATCGTAAGTGAGCGCGATCACGATCCCAGTAGTGGCAACATCGGCGCCCACACCCCCTTGGGAGAGGCTTTGCTCGACAAAGAGGTCGGTGAAACGGCTGAATACCTCGCGGGCGCCTACGTCAAAGAAGTGCGCGTTCTCGAGTTCCTGTGATCTCCATCACGCATCCTGGACCGCCTTGCGGCCCAGGATGCTTTTAAGGCCAGCGCACTCACCGCTACTATCAACCAGCGAGACGTGGCTCGATCCGCCTTGGCAGTAGGAAAAATGAACTCACTCCTGACAAGGGGCGCGACGCAACTCCTCGTGGCGCTGCCGGATCTTTCTGTTCGGGTGCAGAAGCATCGCGCGACATATCTCCTTTGTTTCGGGGATTAAGGTCGAAGGCGCCTAAGGCACTATCATCACGCAAATTTTTGTGAAGTGGACCACAGTTGCCCGGGGGAATTTCACCGGCCGCTTCCTCGCTGAGTTTAAGTCTCTAATGGAGCTCACAGGCGCGGATAGCCGGCAATCGCCGCGTCGATCTCGATCGGCAACATAAAGCCCATGAAATAATTTGGGGGCCTCGCAGTCACTGGCTATCAATCGCCATGCAGACTTCTTATCACAACTTATATCCTCCAGACCCGAGAGCGTGACAGTTCAGAAATGCGTAGCGTATTTTTCTCGATTACTTCATCTGTAAGGTCGACGACTTCGGTCAGCATCTCCGGGAGACGATAACCTTTCCCAGCCAAAATGAGCTTCTTTTCATTGAAATCTTTATCTGCCAGTCGGTCGTTTGTTTCCTTGTCGACCAGAATTAAATTCCCAATTTGGCCAACTGTGGATGCATCTCTATCAGATGACTGCGGCAAAAGGTGTTCTATTGTGAGATCATCACTCTCGCCCACCGTTGGGCTTCCTTCTTCCTTCTGGACCTTTTTCAAAATGTATCTGATGAGTTCTTTCTGAGACGTTTGGCCCCGGGTAAAGGTTATTTGTCGAAAGTTCGCATCGAATTCGTCAGGATCAGCAACCCTACTCCGAAGCTTAACCTTCAAATCGCGCAACACTTGATCCACGGCTTCCGCATCGCGACAATTAAAAACTTGCTTTCCAAATGAAGCAAACATCCCTGAAATGCCACCCGAAGAACGAGATGATGTTACTGCATTGAAAGTAAAGTGAAACTTTTCGATCATTTTAATAGCATCGCGCAATTTCCGGTAGCGGATGATGCCGTCACGGTATGCCCGGATCAGTGAAAGCACCCCAGGTGCCGACTGCTTTACTTTGAAGATCCGAAGTGCTCGGAGTGATTTTACTACTTCTTTTTCAGAACCATTCCAACTGAAGTCCGGATCGAAAATTGACCGCCAGTGCTCCGCGTCGCTTAGAAACCGGTTTAGATGCTCCTCTGCGTTAGCGTCAACGATACGTTCCTTCGCTTTCGCGAACGCCTTCGCTTTTGTAACAAAATCGTATCTGGATTGCCAAGAATGCACTACAAACTCATCCGGATCTAAGTTACTTGGCGCACCCCTGATGGTTTCTATGACGCTCCGCCACTTTAACGTTGCATGATCAACTTCTGTTCCTTCGTCGATCATTCTCTTGAAATGATTGCGAAGTAGGTCCGTAAGTGCGAGATCCTTACCTCTTGTATTTAATGTTTCAAAAATTGTGTAAGCATCGCTTTCATTGTCGAGCGTCACCACTATTACATTAAGGTCTAAAACCGTATCTCTAATATCAGTAAGCCAGCGTTTGACTTCAGACTTGTTTTCCTCAGGTGTTCTCTCAAGGTTGCCGAAGATAGCGTCTGCTCCTTCGGCGATCTTTTTCTTGAACTCGGAAAAAGCTCTTTCGATAGCCCTCTCCTCATCGCCGAACCGGGTCGTGATAGTGGCCGGGCCATCTTTGAGAACCTCTTCCTGAAGGTAAGGAAAACTCGTCTCAGTCTTCAAGACGTAGACAGTTCGTGCATCCCGATCTCGTTGCTGGATGTATGTTTGTATGCCCTCTGCGAGATCCGTCGCACCAATGCTCTTGAAGCCCTCTCTCAGGGCGCAAAGCAAGATCGCAATTGTAGTGAGACGTTGTTGACCGTCTACGACAAACACTTTCGAACGATCACCCTTGTAGACCACCATTGAGCCAATGAAATATGTATCATCAATGTTCTCGAGGATGTCGTCCCAAAACTTGTTGATGTGATCTATCTCCCAAGAGTATGGGCGCTGAAAACTTGGGATTACAAATACCGTGCCTTTTAGCAACGCCTCTACTGTCTGGTCCTGAGATTCGATCTTCATGTGTGCACTTTCTTCTGCCCTTTAGCGAGAAGACTGAAGTAGATTTTCAACTAAGCCAATACTCTGAAGCGCAAAACACCCTAAATCATGCGTGTTCGCCCCCTCGCGAAGCACTTGCACGCCGAACCCTCGAGACCGCCTCTTTAATGTGTATTCCAATACGCATTAAAACCTTGTCGCTAATTGGTAAGAGCAGCCAGCTTTACAAGCGTTTTTTCTCTCTTTTTACACACACACGAAGGCGATGTGGGTAAGATAAGGGTTCGAATCCTTCAGGGAGCGCCACTTTCCTCTACACCTACGCACGCGAAAAATACTCGATCGCCGCGGCGATTAGGTGCGGGAAGGTCGGCTTGCCAAGCATGGCAACAGGCTCAAGCGCGCTTAGCCGCTGCTGGGTGAGATCGTCCAGATTGCCGCTCATGAAGACGCAGCGGATGTTGTGTTCTGCCAGCAGCCACTGCGCCACCTCTTCACCGGAATCGCCATTGGCGAGCCGCAGGTCCATGAAGGCCAGATCCGGCCGGGTCTGCGCCACTACTTCCCGGCAGGTCGCGAAATCCTTGACCGGGCCAAGGACGGAATGCTGAAGCTGTTCGAGCTGCATCTGAAGGTCCAAGGCAATCAAGAATTCGTCTTCGACAATCAGAATATTCACCGGGCATCACCCGGCGGGCATGGGAACCTCAATTTCAACGCAATAGCCATGCTCTGCTGCCCTCTTATCCATCGTCGCCCCAAGCTGGCCGACAATGCCCGCCACGATCTTCGAACCGAGACCGACCCTACCTACACTCTCGGCGTTGCCGATCCCATCGTCCGACACCGTTAACGTCAAAAGGTCTCCCTCTTGATGCAAACGAACATCAACCCTGCCCTGTTCCCGCGCGACGAAGGCATGTTTATGCGCGTTGGTCACAAGCTCATTGATCAGCAGCGCAAGGTTGATGGCCAAATCGGTCGGCACGGTGACCGACGGCGCGTCGACGACAGTCTCGATCTGCCTACTGTCGGTTTCGGTACTGGCTGAAAGGAAATCGACAAGCTGCGGGATGTATTCACCGACATCCACATGGGTAACGTTATGCGATTTATAGATAAGTTCATGGACGGAGCTTACCGCATGCACCCGGAGCGAGGCCTGTTGCAGGCTGTGTTTGACAGACTCATCATCCACCGAGGCGGCTTCGAGACGCAGAATGCTCGACACCAGATGCAGGCTGTTCTTGATCCGATGGTTCACATCGCCAAGCAGTGTTTCCTTCTGCTTAAGAAGCTTGTCACGCTCGGTCAGGGTCTTCTGCAAGATCTCTTCGCGCTTCTTGGAATGGGTCAGATCGAGGGTGGCACCGATGAACCGCGCGGGCTTGTCATGTTCGAAAAGAACTTCACCACGCGTGTTCAGCCACCGGGTTTCCCCATTGGGCAAGACGATCCGATAATCGGCGTTCACCGTGGCATCATTGGCCATCGTTTCGCCCAAGCTTTGGTTCACATGCGCCAGATCATCGGGATGGATACGCCGGAACAGCTTGGCCATGGGGATTGTCCCCTCAGTATCGGCATAGCCGAACAGATTGGCCAATTCCTGCGAGATATTCGCGGTTCCGGTCTGGAGGTCCAACTCGCCATAGCCGATCCCCGACACCTGCTTGGCCAGATTGAGCCGTATCGCCTGATCACGGCGACCGATAAATTCCGAGGTAACATCCTCGACATGGTGGATCAGCGCGATCAGCTTGCCATCTTCGAACACGGGCGTGTTCAACGGTTGCCAATATTTCTCTTCAAAGGCCCCGTCGGCGCTGTCGCGAATGGGGATATTGTACTTCTGCACGGCCATGCGGTGCTGTTTGCCCGTGGCGGCGACGATCTCAAGCGACTTGCCCAGATTGTTGGTGCCATCTGCCGTCGCGTCGGAAGGGTCATCCGGGAAAGCGTCGAACAGATGTTTCCCGACGAGGTCCTCCGCTTTTGACCCGGTGATGAATAGGTACCGGTCATTCACGTCGATAATCTTCAAATCGGTATCTAGAACGAGATACCCGTGGGGGGATGCCGCAAAAATTGCAGATCTCGACACGCTACCGTTCGCCGATCTTTCACCACCCATATTCTTCCCTATAAACTTCCTTCAATCTCTCTGGCCACCATATCCCCTTAACTTTGAACAGAAAAGCTCAGCCTCCTTGATATAAGTTAAGCAGCGATATGGCGGCGCGCCGCAGCAAATGATGGACCGCTCAATTATTCGGCAAGCTAAGAACTCAGGTAATGAATGACGCGCATAAATGGCGCGTCTTTTTACGATTGGCGCTTTTGCGCCTCTATTCACGCCGCAGCACCCTGAGGCGTGCCAATTGAATTAAGACTGCGCGCATTCGCTTACTCGACGGCGTATTCAGAGGGAGAGGCCCCGCCCCGAATTGGGAAAGGGCCGATCACGCGGCCACAAGCGCTTCCTCTGCCGCGATTTCCGAGGCGCAGAGGGGCAGATCGACGGTGAACTTCGTCTAATGCCAACGGTGCTCTCTACGCGGATGTCCCCCTCATGTGCAGCGGCGAGTTTTTTGCTGATCGCAAGGCCAAGACCAGTGCCGCCATCAGCGCTTTTGCTGGCTGTTTCCGCTTGAATGAAGGCTTGGAAAATCCGCTGCAAATCCTCTGCCGGCATCCCGCAACCGTTGTCTTCGACCTCAAGTCGGCATGTATCGCCGACCCGCTTGGCGCGCATGCGAATGCTGGAGGCCGAGGAGAACTTCAGCGCGTTGCCCAAGAGATTGATCAGGATCTGCTTGCAGCGCCCGCGGTCGGCGAAAACGTCGAACTCGTCATATTCGATTTCCAGCATCGCCTGTTTCTCCTTGGCCAGTCCCTGAAATTGCTCTGCCAATTCGGCCAGCAAATCGCCCGCCGCAAAAGAGGTTCTGTTGAGCTTCACGGAATTCAATTCAATGCTCGTATAGTCGAGAAGTTCGTTGATAATGGTCAACAGATGGTCGCCCGCGGATTTGATACGCCCGCCGTAGCGCTCTGTCTGGTCGCCCAACTCATCGAAATGCACCTTTGAGATCGGCTCGTTCGGCTTCAGCTTGGCCATGGTATGGCCTTTGAGGTTGGTCAGGAAGCTGGCATAGCCGTTGATGATGGTCAGCGGCGTGCGCAGTTCATGGCTCAGCACACTCATGAACTCCGACTTGGCGCGGCTGGCATCGCGGGCCTCATCCCGCGCTTGGCGCAGCTCGACGATATTCTCCATCCGGGTGCGGTTTTCGATGAAATAGGTGAACAGCCCACCCATCACGATCATCGCAGCCGTTCCCGCGATGACCATCGCCAGCAACCTGAACTCATCCGGGTTGCTATGGCCGGTCAAACAGGTCGGCGTCACATGAAAGGCGGCCATGCCGGTGAAATGCAGCCCGATGATCGCCAGCGCAAAGCTGCCCGTCATCTTGCCCGTGGCGTATTTCCCGTTTTGCGCACCAAAGAACAGAGCCACGGTCGATAGCACCATGGCCAGCAGGACCGATGCGACGAGATAGGTCTTGTCCCAAAAGATGACCCCCTCGATCCGATAGGCGACCATCCCGGTGTAATGCATGGCCGAGATCGATAGCCCCAAGATCACCCCGCCAATCACGGTGGTGACCCGCCTGCGGAACATCCCCGCGATCAAAATGCCGACCGTAGAGCCGATAATCGCGATCAACAGCGACACGAAGGTTAGCCCGAAATCAAAGCTTACCGGCGCGTCAGGCTGATAGGCCAACATAGCGATGAAATGCGTGCACCAGATGGCGATGCCCGAGGTCACGGCGGTCAGGAAATACCAAAGTAACGCCTGCCGCGGCTTCTGTTTGAGCGCATGCCGGTAAAGGTTTGCGATTACCCAGCTGCCGAATACGCACAAGAGCGCGGCAAGCAAGACCAGCATCATATCATGGTCAGAGTGCATAGAATGAGCCACTGTCAGCATTATTAAACCTCAAGATAATGAGGCAAGTGTTGCGCAAGGATTGCGTCGAAACAGTGTTCGAGTGCGTTCTTTTTGGCGGTAATTCCCTCTGGCAAAACCGCGGGCGGGACCTGATTGCGCCGGATGCCCCCATACCGTCTTTGAACAAGCATCCGGCGAAATGCCGCTACGCGCTGCTGCCTTCGACTGTACCGCGAACCCTGTTCTCAGCGCCCTTCGCCCCCCCCCTTTCGCAGAGGCAACCGGGCCGCCTTGCACGCATGATCAACGGTACTTGCGGCCCCAAATCACATCCAAGGGTTGCACTTGCTGGCCATAATACGCCACTACAGCGCCAAACTTGCGCCGCATTTTAATGCTGGTCTGCGCACATTCATTTTTGATCATAGGTACTTCCGCCATGCTAACGTGTTTTCAAGGGCTGATGCTGGACCCGGTCTATTGGACCGTGCTCGCCGTTAGTACGATCGCCGCGGCTGTCGCCTTCTGGACGCTCAAGTTCCAAGAGTTCCATGGCAAAATTTACTATGCGCTCACCTTTTTGGGGATGATCTGGACCCTGATGATGGTCGGGGCCGAAGCTGCAACGCCCGCCTACGCCTGCCAGATGCAACAGGCGCAGCTTGCGTGGCTGGGGCATGGGCTGGTGCCGGTGGCGTGGTCTTTCTTTATCTTCGAATATGTCGGCCCCTCCAGCCGGTCGCGCGGGTGGGTGAGCCTTCTGGCCCTGATTGCCGTGCCGCTTGCGGCCTTCGGCCTTGCCGCGACGAACGATTGGCACCACCTGATCTATACCACCGAAACCGCACTTCAGCCGGGCGACGATCAGATCACCTTTGAACATGGGCCGGGGTATTTCCTCGTTCTTGCCCTGCTCTATTGCTTTGTGATGGCGACGCTCATCTGGCTGGGCCGGGCGTTCTTTCGCGCGAAACGGGCCGCTTGGCCGCTGCTGACGATGCTGGTGGTGATCACGCTGATCCCATTGGGCGCGAACGCGGCCTATGCGCTGCTTGGTTTTACTGTCGTCGGCCTTGATCCGACCGCCTTCATGTTCACCTTGGGCATCTTCGCCTTTTCGTGGTTGCTGGTCACGAACAAGACGATGGACATGCCCTCGGTCGGGCAATCGACCCTGTTTGACACGATGAGCGAACCGCTGATCCTTTTGGACGCGCGGCGCCGCGTCATCCGCTCAAACGCCGCGGCCAAGCGCAGCGGGCTTCTGTCCGATCCGACATTGGGCGACGATCTGATCGCGGGGATCGAAGCGCAAATGGCGCAGAACGGCTCGGCCCATATCACCTGTAACGAACGGCTGTATGAGCCGCGTGTTCAACCCATCGAAAACCCCCTCGCCCCCGCGGGCCCGGCCATCGGCTGGAGCGTTACTTTCGTCGATGTCACCGAGCGGATCGCCACCACCACGGCGCTAGAGCACGCGTTGAAAGAGGCGGATGAGGCGAACCGCGCCAAAGATGAATTCATCTCAGTCGTCAGCCATGAGCTGCGCACGCCGCTGACCTCTCTGAAAGGCGGCTTGGCACTGGCCCTCAGCGGCAAGCTAGGAGAGATCAAAGGCCCGCTACGCTCCTCGCTCGACATTGCCCATCGCAACGGGGTGCGCCTGTCGCGGTTGGTCGATAATATCCTGCTGGTGCAAAAGCTTGAGGTGCAGGCGCTCTCGCTCGAATGGCTGCCCGTCGATCTGCCCGCCCTGCTGCGCGAAAGCATCGAAGAAAACCGCA
Organism: Sulfitobacter sp. 1A13368; assembly: GCF_043557275.1. Classification (NCBI taxonomy): domain Bacteria; kingdom Pseudomonadati; phylum Pseudomonadota; class Alphaproteobacteria; order Rhodobacterales; family Roseobacteraceae; genus Sulfitobacter; species Sulfitobacter sp. 1A13368. The sequence continues at coordinate 135,541 of NZ_JBIFFR010000006.1, forward strand.
TGTATGCCCATGAGCGCGGCGTGCGGCTGGATATCGGCAGCGTCGGCCAGCCCGCCGTGGTCTTGGGCGATGCCTTTGCCATCCGGCAGGTGGTCGACAACCTGATCTCGAACGCAGTGAAATTCTCGAATGTAGGGGACACGGTGGAGGGCACGCTGACCACCAACAACGGCCGCGTGCGGGTCTCGATCCGCGATCATGGGCGCGGCATTCCCGAGGGGATGGAGGAAAAGGTTTTTGGCCGTTTCGGGCAGCTTGACGACGACGGGCAGAAATCGACCCAAGGCTCCGGCCTCGGCCTGCATATCTCCCGCCAACTGGCGCGGCAGATGGCGGGGGATCTGTTTTACGAAAGCGAGGTCGGCCTCGGATCGACCTTCCACGTCGAATTCGGCATCGGGGCCGAGGCAGAGACCGCCCAGCAAGCGGCCCCAAGCGCGTTGCAAAGCACCGACTAAGCCCCGCGCCCGCGCTTAAAGTTCGATACGGATATCGTGGATCCACAGTTTCGGCGGACGGGACAGGACAAAGACCACCACATCGGCCAGATCATCCGGCTCGGTGAAAATATGGTTCGGCACGTCCTCTCCGGCCTTGGCGAACATGCCGGTGTTGGTGCCCGACTGATACAGCCCGCCCACCCGCACGCCGGTGCTTTCCTCATCCGCCTTCAGCACTTCGGTAAAGCCGCGCACGCCGTATTTCGTGGCCGTATAGACCGACTGGCCCGCCTGAGCCACGACACCGGATTTTGAGACGACGTTGAGGATGATCGCCTCGTCATTGTCGCGCAGCGCGGGCAGCGTGGCCTGTGTCATCTGCATCAGGCCGGTCAGGTTCGTCTGCACCGTGGCCTGCACCATCTCGGGCGCAATGGTGTCGAGCGGACCTGCCTTGTGCCAGATCCCTGCGTTGTTGATCAGGATGTCCAAGCCGCCAAAACGGTCCACCACCTGCGCGGCGGTCTGGTCGATCGCCGAAGGGTCTTGCAGATCGCAGGTCAGCCCCACCGCCTCCGCCGCGCCGGCGGCTTCGCAGGCTTCGGCCACGGCCTGAAGACGTGTCTCATCCCGGCCCAGAATGGCCAGCCGCGCACCCGCCTCCGCCAATTTCAGAGAGATGTGGCGCCCGATCCCGTCGCTGCCGCCGGTGACCAAAATACGTTTGTCGCGCAGTTCCATATCGCTCTCCTATGTTGCAGGCGGCTTACCGCGCGGCGAAGCCGGCGCCAAGCCCTGCCCCGCCCGGTCAGATCGTGATGATCTGGGCCCGGATCGCCTTGGCCACCGCATGGGTCTTGTTGGTCACGTCCAGCTTGGCGCAGGCGTTATACAGATGATGGTTCACCGTGCTGGCCGCCACCGTCATGATCTGCGCCGTCTCCCATGCCGTTTTGCCCACCGCGGCCCATTTCAGCACTTCCTTTTCACGGTTGCTCAGCCGTGGCCCCGGCGCGGCGGGGGCGATATCCGCTACCATATCGCTTTGGATCAGACAGCCCAGATAGATCGCATCGGCGATGATCCCGCGCTTGTACTTGCGCCATTCGTGAATGCGCAGGTCAGAGTTCAGCGTCAGCACCGCTTTGCCATGTGCGTGGTCCCGAATGGGGATCGACACACCGTTCTGGCGCACGCCGAACTCCATCGCCTCGCCAAAGAAATTGCGCGTGGTCCGGTCGACCTTGGGCAGCTCGCTCCAATCCACCGGCAGGGTACCTTCGAGGGATTTGTCGACCACCGGGTCGATCAGATGGTAGTTTTCCTCTTGGTAGCGCGTCAGCCAAGCGGGATCATAGGTTGAGTGAATGACCGGATCGCTGCCACTGGCGCCGGTCTTGTGAAATCCCAGATAGGACAGGTTGTTCAGCCCCATATCCTGCGCCAAGACCTGCAACATCTCGGCGGGTTTGATGTCGGGGCGCTGTTCTTTCAATAGGAGGTAGCGGTCGGAAAGCGGTGTCACCATAGGGCGGCGTTCAAAAGCTCATGTGATTAAAAACTGAGCATTCAGTTAGGGCACCTCAACCAGTGAGGGAACATGCCCGCCGTCGAATGATTTCTCGGAATAGGGGAAACGGGCCGAAACGTTGCAATTTTGTCCCGATGACCAAGGGTCAAGCGAAAGGGCCGCCCGACGAAAGGTCGGCACGTCCGCCTGCCCGCGAAGCGGTGCAGAACATAAAGGGGCCCCCGCCCGAAAACCAATGCGCCCCTTACAAAAACACGATCGTCCAACACAGCGGACAGGGGCGCGGCTTCCGAAAGCGGGGACCGAAACAGAGCCAAATGGCAGGCCCTGTCAAAAGGTCGCGTCAGCCTGAGCGCGCATCTTATGTCTGACGGCCATTCAGCACAGCTGCAAACTCGGATAGCAAGATTCGCGCCGTCGATCTTCAAGCATTTGTTATAGTTTGATTAAATTTCCGGCGCATCTTGACTGCGCGCGCCGGGGCGCATCTGTAAAGCTGGTAATATTTATAGGTTTCGATGAATCGCCGCGGATAGGGGCGATACGGGCGCAGCCGATTTGGCGCTGTTACAAAAACTTCACTGGCGCAAAGCTGATTAATTCTGTAATTCATGAATTATGGAACAAGTGATCCCCATCCGTCTCGCCACCCTCGGCCATCCGCAGCGCCTCGCGCTGTTTCGGCTGCTCATGCGCCGCTACCCCGACAGGGTGCCCGCGACCGAACTGGCGCAGGCCCTCGGCCTCAAGCCCAACACCCTCTCGACCTATATCGGCGCGCTGATGCAGGCGGGGTTGGTGAGCCAAGAACGGCAGGGCACATCCCTGCGCTATGCGATCGATATCGAGGCCGCTCGGGACACCATCGGCTACCTACTGAACGACTGCTGCCGTGGCCGGCCCGAAATTTGCCTCCCCCTCGCCTCTTCAGATGGAAACGCCCCCATGACCGACGACAAGTTCAACGTCCTGTTCATCTGCACCGGCAATTCCGCCCGGTCGATCTTTGCCGAAAGCATCCTACGCGACCTCGCAGGGGACCGGTTCAACGTCTATTCGGCAGGCACCCGCCCGCAGTCTGAGCTGAACCCTTTCGCCGTCGAAGTGCTCAAGCAAAAGGGCCATGACGTGACCCACCTCAGGTCAAAACATATCTCTGAGTTTCAGGCCGCGGATGCGCCGGCCTTCGACTTCGTCTTTACCGTCTGCAATCAGGCCGCCAATGAGGAATGCCCCACATGGCCGGGCCAGCCGATCACGGCGCATTGGGGGCTGCCCGACCCGGTCAAGGTCGAAGGCTCCGACGCGGAAAAGAGCCTCGCCTTCCAGCAGGCCTATGGCACCCTGCGCAACCGGATGCTGGGCTTTACCAGCCTACCGCTTACCTCGCTCGACCGTATCTCGCTGCAAAAGGCGCTGGATGACGCTGGCCAAACCGACAAAGAAGGAACTTCCGCATGACCACCTACGCGATCAACGGCCTTGGCCGTATCGGCAAGCTCGCCCTGAAACCGCTGCTGGAACAGGGGGCCGAGATTGCATGGATCAACGATGCGGTGGGCGACCCGGAAATGCACGCGCATCTGCTGGAATTCGACACGGTGCACGGGCGCTGGCAGGCCGATTTCGCCCATGACGCCGACAGCGTGAGCATCAACGGCACCCGCCTGCCCTTCATCGGCACGCGTGACCTCAGCGCGCTGCCGCTCGACGGGGTGGATGTGGTGATCGACTGTACCGGCGTCTTCAAGACCGAGGCGAAGCTCGCCCCCTATTTCGAAGCCGGGGTGAAGAAGGTGGTGATCTCGGCTCCGGTAAAAGACGTGGATGCGGCCAATATCGTCTATGGCGTCAATGACGATGTCTATGATCCCGCACGGCACCGGATCGTCACGGCGGCAAGCTGCACGACCAACTGCCTCGCCCCGGTGGTGAAGGTCATCCATGAGGCGCTGCGGATCAAACATGGCTCCATCACCACGATCCACGATGTGACCAACACACAAACCATCGTCGACCGCCCCGCCAAAGACCTGCGCCGCGCCCGTTCGGCCCTGAACTCCCTGATCCCGACGACCACGGGGAGCGCCACGGCGATCACCCTGATCTACCCCGAGCTTAAAGGCCGGTTGAACGGCCATGCGGTGCGGGTGCCGCTGCTGAACGCCTCGCTGACTGACTGTGTCTTTGAGGTGGAGCGGGAGACGACCGTGGAAGAGGTGAACGCCCTGTTCAAGGCCGCGGCCGAAGGAGAGTTGAAAGACATCCTTGGCTATGAGGAGCGCCCGCTGGTCTCGACCGATTACACCAATGATACGCGGTCCAGCATCGTCGATGCGCCCTCCACCATGGTGGTGAACGGGACGCAGGTGAAAATTTATGCGTGGTACGACAATGAGATGGGCTATGCCCACCGTCTGGTCGATGTGGCGCTGATGGTCGGGGCAAGCCTGTGAGCCAAAGCGTGACCCGCCCCGAGGGGCTCTCGGCCTATATCGCGGTCACGGCGGCCTATTGGGCCTTCATGCTGACCGATGGCGCGTTGCGCATGTTGGTGTTGCTGCATTTCCACCGGCTTGGCTTTTCGCCGGTGCAACTGGCCTATCTTTTTGTGCTGTATGAGATCGCGGGCATCATTACCAACCTCTGCGCGGGCTGGATCGCGGCGCGCTTCGGGCTCGCCTCGACGCTCTATGCCGGGCTGGGGTTGCAGATCGTGGCGCTGCTGGCGCTGGCACAGCTTGACCCCACATGGGCGGTTGGCGCCTCGGTCGTTTTCGTCATGCTGGTGCAAGGTGCCAGCGGCGTGGCCAAGGATTTGGCCAAGATGTCGTCGAAATCCGCCGTCAAACTGCTCGCCCCGGCTGAGGATGGCGGGCTGTTTCGCTGGGTGGCGCTGCTGACCGGCTCCAAGAACATGGTCAAGGGTTTGGGCTTTCTGCTCGGCGCGGCTTTGCTGGCGACGCTTGGCTTTGTCTGGGCGGTGCTCGGGATGGCCGCGATCCTTGCGCTGATCTTGCTCGCCGTGCTGACCGCCATGCCGCCCGGCCTGCCCAAGGGCCGCAAAGGAGCGAAGTTCTCGGAAGTCTTCTCAAAATCCGCCAATGTGAACTGGCTGAGCGCGGCGCGGGTGTTCCTCTTCGGCGCGCGGGACGTGTGGTTCGTGGTGGGCATCCCGATCTATTTCTACGCGGTCCTCTCGGATGGCACGGAGGAAAGCAACCGCGCGGCCTTTTTCATGATCGGCACCTTTATGGCGGTCTGGGTGATCCTCTACGGGCTGGTGCAAATCTACGCCCCACGCCTGCTCCGCGCGAAATCCCGCCCGGCAGGAGACCTGATCTCAGCCGCGAAGGGCTGGGCGTGGTCGCTTGCCGCCGTGCCTGCGGCGCTGACGCTGGCGGCGCTGTTCAGCGACGGGCCGCAGGGCTGGCTTACCGTGACGCTTGTGATCGGCCTCTTGGCCTTTGGCGCGGTCTTTGCGGTGAACTCATCACTGCATTCCTATCTCATCCTCTCTTTCACCAAGGCTGAGCGGGTGACGATGGATGTGGGGTTTTACTACATGGCCAATGCCGCCGGGCGGCTCTTGGGCACGCTGATGTCGGGGCTGAGCTATCAGATCGGCGGCTTGCCCCTGATGCTGGGCGCGGCGGCGATCATGGTGGCCCTGTCGGCGCTGCTGGTCGGGTTCTTGAAACCCGACCAGAGTTAACCCTTAGCCCACCTTGCTGGCGCGACCGTTGTTCTCATCAGCCTGCGTATAGGCGCTCATCGCCGCGACTGCGCCTGCGTCCCAGATGAGCGAGAGCCAAGCGACAAAAGCATCGCGGAACGCCTCGGCCTGCGCCAGATCACCGTAGAGGCGCTCTTGCTCAAGCCATGCTTCGGGCCGTTCCCGCGCGGCCTGCGCCACGGTTTTCAACTCGTCCCAGATCGGATCGTTGGCCACGATTTCGCTGCCATCTTCCCGCGTGCCCGCACACATCCGCGCCCAAAGCGCTTCGACCAAGGCCAAACCACTGACTGAACGCCCCGCCGCCAGTTGATCCCGCAGGATCGGCAGCACGAAACCGGTGTGCCGCGCCGAGCCGTCAAAGGCGACGCGGCGGGTGGTGTCGACGATGCGCGGGTTCGAGAAGCGCTGTTCGATCAGATCGAGATAGGCCAGCGGTGTCATGCCGGGCACCGGGGCGACCGTCTGGGTGATCTCTTCGGCCTGCACGCGGTGGAACATCGCGCGGATCGCCGGATGCGCCATAGTGCCGGAAATCGTCTCAATCCCCAGCACCTCACCGACATTGGCCAAGACCTGATGGCCCGCGTTGAGGATGCGGATCTTCATCTTCTCATAGGCGTGCACCTCGTCCGAGAAGGTCGCCCCTACCTGATCCCAATCCGGGCGGCCCGCGCAGAAGTCGTCCTCGATCACCCATTGGCGGAAGGCTTCATGGGTGACGGGGGCCGCGTCGTTCACGCCGAACTCCCGCGCCTGTGCGATCTCGGCGGGGCCGGTGGCCGGGGCGATGCAATCGACCATGGAGTTGGGGAAACTGGCGTTTGCCTCGATCCAATCGGCCAGCGCCGGGTCGGACATGCGCGCCAGCGACACGACCGCTTGGCGCAGGATATCGCCATTGCCTTGCAGATTGTCACAGCTCAGCCCCGTGAACGGCCCCTGCCCCGCATCGCGGCGCAGCCGCAGGGCCGCGACGATGGCCCCAAAGGCGGTGCGCGGGGTTTCGGGATGGGCCGCGTCATGGACGATATCCGCGTGGGCCGCGTCGAACCCCTTGCTGACTGGGTCGATGTAATAGCCGCTTTCCGTGACCGTCAGCCCGACGATGCGAATGGCCGGATCGGCCATGGCGCGGATCAGGGCACCGTTGCCTTCTTCGATCGGCAGGTAGTCGATCATCGACCCCACAACCTCGGCCGAGGTCTGCGCGGGGTCGAGTTCGATCAACGTCGTCAAACAGTCCTGCGCCAAGAGCTTCTCGCGCATGGCCGCATCATAGGGGCGCACGCCCGCGCCGAGGATCGCCCAGTCATGCGCTTGGCCGCTCTGCATCAAACGATGCAGATACCACGCCTGATGCGCGCGGTGGAAATTGCCCACGCCGATATGCACGATGCCGGGGGTCAGGGCGCTGCGGTCATAGCTGGGGTGGGCGATGTCAAGATCACCCAGCGTCGCGTTCGAGAGGTCTACCAGTTTATCCATGATCCACATCCTTAAAGGGCCGCGCACCGGGGCAAGGGTACGGGGGTCGGCCTGTCATTCCTGCCGCTTGCATTACTCGACCCGAAGGCCCTGCGCGTCGAACCGGTGCAGCTTGTCCGCCTGTGGGGTCAGGAAAATCCGGTCCCCATGTCGGACCGACAACTCGCCATCCACGCGCACGGTCATCGGGTCGCAGCCCGCTACGCCATGGACGTGCAAGAAGGTGTCGGAGCCCAGATGCTCGGCCACGCCGATCGTGCCTTCCCAAGCGCCCTCGGTGGTGGAGACGTCGAAATGCTCGGGCCGGATGCCGATCGTCGGCGCGCCACGCGCTTCGGCTTCGGCGCCCTTGATCAGGTTCATCTTGGGCGAGCCGATGAAGCCCGCGACGAATTCGTTGCGCGGCTTGTAATAAAGCTCAAGCGGGGAGCCGACCTGTTCGATATGGCCCGCCCGCAGCACGACGATCTTGTCGGCCATGGTCATCGCTTCGACCTGATCGTGGGTGACGTAGATCATCGTCGTGGCCAGCCGCTTGTGCAGCTCGCTGATTTCAAGCCGCATGCCCACCCGCAGCGCGGCGTCGAGGTTCGACAGCGGCTCGTCGAAAAGGAAAGCCGAAGGTTCGCGCACGATGGCACGGCCAATCGCGACCCGCTGGCGCTGGCCGCCAGACAGTTGGCCCGGACGGCGGTCAAGATAGTCGGTGAGGTTCAGCGCCTTGGCCGCAGCTTCGATCCGGCGCTGCTGTTCATCCGCCGGAACGCCCGCCATCTTCATCGGAAAGGCGATGTTCTTGCGCACCGACATATGCGGATAAAGCGCGTAGGATTGGAACACCATCGCCAGCCCCCGTTTCGCGGGTGGCACGTTAGTCGCATCGGTGCCGTCGATCTCGATATGGCCCGAGGTGATGTCCTCCAGCCCGGCGATCAGCCGCAGCAGGGTCGATTTCCCGCAGCCCGAAGGGCCGACAAAGACCGTGAACTCGCCATCTTCGATGGTCAGATCAAGGGGCGGAATGACTTCCACATCGCCGAAGCTTTTGGAAACCTGATTGAGTTTGATTTGTCCCATGTGACTGTCCCTTGCTTACTTGACCGCGCCGAAAGTCAGGCCGCTGACGAGTTGTTTCTGGCTGAACCAGCCGAGGATGAGGATTGGCGCGATGGCCATGGTGGAGGCCGCGCTGAGCTTGGCGTAGAAGAGGCCCTCGGGGCTGGAATAGCTCGCGATGAAGGCGGTGAGCGGCGCGGCCTTGGCCGCGGTGAGGTTGAGCGTCCAGAAGGCTTCGTTCCATGCGAGGATGAAGTTCAACAGCAGGGTGGAGGCAATGCCGGGGATCGCCATGGGGGTGAGGACGTAAAGCACCTCTTCGCGCAGACTTGCCCCATCCATCCGTGCCGCTTCCAAAATCTCACCGGGGATTTCGCGGAAGTAGGTGTAGAGCATCCAGACGATGATCGGCAGGTTGATGAGCATTAGGATGATGACCAGTGCGATCTTGCTGTCGAGCACGCCAAACTGGATGCAGAGCAGATAGATCGGGTAGAGCACGCCCACCGCGGGGAGCATCTTGGTCGAAAGCATCCAGAGCAGGATATCCTTGGTCCGCTTGCCGGGGACGAAGGCCATCGACCATGCGGCAGGCACCGCGATCATGATGCCAAGGATGGTCGAGCCGCCCGCGATGACGATGGAGTTCCACAGGAAGCGCCCGTAGTTCGACCGCTCCAGAACCGCCTCGTAATTCGCCAGCGTCCAGTCGAAGCCGAGGAAGATTGGCGGGTCGGCTATGGCCTGTGCTTCGGTCTTGAAGCTGGTGAGGATGGTCCAAAGGATGGGGAAGAAGATCAGGAAACCAATGCCCCAAGCGAGGGCCGTGTTGACGATCTTGCGTTGCCTTGTGACTGCGCGTGCCATGATGTCTCCTCCTCAGGCGTCCAGGTTCTTGCCGACGATGCGCATCAGGAAGATGGCGACGATATTGGCGAGAATGATTGCATAGACACCGCCCGCCGATCCGAGGCCGATGTTTTGGCTTTCCAGCACGCGCTGGAAGATGAGATAGGTCAGTGTTTTGGTGCCAAAGGCCCCGCCCGTGGTCACGAAAATCTCCGCGAAGATCGACAAGAGAAAGATCGTCTGGATCAGGATCACCACGGTGATCGCGCGGCCCAGATGCGGCAGGGTGATATAGGCGAAACGTTTGGTCACCGGCGCGCCGTCCATCTCGGCGGCGTCAAGCTGCTCGCGGTCGAGCGACTGGATCGCGGTGAGCAGGATCAGCGTCGCGAAGGGCAGCCATTGCCAGGATACGATGATGATGATCGACGACAGCGAAGCTTGGCTCATCCATTGCACCGGGGTGGCGCCAAAGAACTCCCACAGATGCGCGAAGAGACCATAGTTCGGGTCCATGAACATGTTCTTCCACACCAGCGCCGATACGGTGGGCATGACGAAGAAGGGCGCGATGACAAGGATGCGGACAAAGCCCTGACCCCACATCGGCTGGTTCAGCAGAAGGGCAAGTAGGATGCCGAGGCAGACCGTGATCGCCAGCACACCACCGACGATGATCAGCGTGGTCATCACCGAGGGCCAGAAAGAGCTGGAGGTGACGAAGCGCACATAGTTGTCGAAGCCGACCCAACCCAGATCACCGCCGCGCATCGGCAGGTATTTCTTGAAAGAGAAATAGAGCGTCATGGTCAGCGGGATGAGCATCCATCCAAGCAGCAAGACCACCGCCGGGGCCATCATCAGGCGTGCCGCTGATCGGGAATGTTGGGTAGCCATCGGGCACATCTCCTCTGCCGGCGGCGAATGCCGCGTTTAGGTGAAGGGTATCATATCGGGTGGTGGGGCGGAAAAGGGCGGCGGTGTTCGCCGCCCTTTGAGCCGTGGAAGCGGCGGCTTAACGGTAGCCAGCAGCTTCCATTGCGTCGTTGGTCAGGTCCTGTGCCTTCTCAAGTGCCTCTTCGACGGTCTGCTGACCGGCATAGGCGGCAGAGAACTCTTGGCTCACGTCGGTCGCGATGCCTGCAAACTCGGGGATCGCGGCGAATTGCACACCAACGTAAGGTGTCGGATCGACGGTGGAGTTCTCAGGATCGGCCGAGAGGATCGAGTCGAGCGTCATCTGCGCGAAGGGCACTTTCTGGTACTCGGGGTTCTCGTAAAGCGACTTGCGCGCACCGGGAGGGACGTTCGCCCAGCCTTCGTTCTCGGCGACCATCTCAATATAATCTTTCGAGGTGGCCCATTCGATGAACTCCTTTGCGGCGTCTTCTTTCTGGGTGCCCGCCGGGATTGCCAGCGCCCATGCCCAGAGCCAGTTGGAGCGTTTGCCAAGGCCCGTGTCCGGTGCCAGCGCAAAGCCAACCTTGTCGGCGACGGTGGAATCCTCGGGGTTGGTCACGAAGGAGGCCGCCACGGTGGCGTCGATCCACATGCCGCATTTGCCCTGCTGGAACAGCGAAAGGTTCTCGTTGAAACCGTTGGAGGCATAGCCCGCCGGGCCGCTTTCATCCATCAGGTCTTTGTAGAAGTTAATCGTGTTGGCCCATGCCTCGGTGTCGAACTGGGCGTTCCAGTCTTCGTCGAACCAGCGTGCGCCAAAGGAGTTGGACATCGCCGTGATCAGCGCACCGCCCTCGCCCCAACCGGCCTTGCCGCGCAAACAGATGCCATTGATGTCGTTGTCGCGATCGGTCATGGCGGCGGCGGCTTCGCGGATAAATTCCCATGTCGGGTCTTTCGGCATTTCCATGCCGGCTTTTTCCATCAGATCGGTGCGGTACATGATCATGGAGCTTTCGCCGTAGAACGGTGCCGCATAAAGCGTGCCGTCGTGGCTCAGGCCACCGGCCATGGCGGGCAGGATATCGTCTGCGTCGTATTCTTCGCTGAGGTCATCCAGCGGCACCAGCCAGCCGTTCGCGCCCCAGATCGGCGTCTCATACATGCCGATGGTCATGATGTCGAAAGAGCCACCCTTGGTCGAGATGTCGGTGGTGACGCGCTGGCGCAGCACGTTCTCTTCCAAGGTGACCCACTCCACTTCGTGGCCGGTCTCTTCGGTGAATTTGTCGGTGTAACCTTGCATGCGGATCATGTCGCCGTTGTTCACGGTGGCGATGGTGATCGTCTCGGCAACCGCGCCGCCCGCCATGATCAGGCCCAGAGCCGTCGCAGCGTAAAGTGATTTATCGCAGAACATCGATAGTTCCTCCCTCTATAGATGATGCACCGAGACTAACGACCTACGCAACGCGCAGTCAAATTAAATTTTACGCGCGATAATTATTTTATGAGCAACTTGCGAACTCAATGGCTTAGGCCGAGGCGCGCATCACCAGTTTGCCGTCAAACAGCGTCTCTTCGCGTTCGGTCAGTCGGGTTTCGCTTTCGATAATACGGAAAAGCGTACTGGCTGCACGATTCGCGATGGCACCGTAATCCTGCGCGATGGTGGTCAATGGCGGGCAGGTATAACGCGAGAATGGGTGGTCGTCCTGCCCCGCGATCCGCATGGCGCAATCCTTGCCATGCCCCACGCGCAGCCCCATCTCATAGGCCGCCGAGAGCATCCCGATGGCAAGACGGTCGTTCGAGCAAAGCACGGTATCCGTCTCGAAGGCCCCCGCCGAGATCAGCTTGCCACCCTCGGTCGCGCCGATCTCTTCAAAGTTCCAGCCCTCCCCCGGCACCTGATGGATGTGCGGGGCAAAGCCGTGCCGCTCCATCGCTTCCAGATAGGCTTGGCGGCGCTTATTGGCGTTGGGGTTGCTGGGGGTCTTCATCTCGAAAAAACAGGGCGGCTCACCGCTGCGGCAGAGGTATTCGACGATCAAATCAACGCTTTGGAAGTTGTCGGTGCCGACGAAAGCCTCGCAAACCCCTTCGACATTGGCGTCAAAGGCCACCACTGGCACGTCCTTGCAAAAGCGCGCGATCTCGTCGCGGTCCGAGGCTTTGCCGAAGGGCGCCAGCAGCACGCCCGCCGGTTTCAGCGCCCGAAGCGAGTCGAGATTGGCCCGCTCCTGCTCCGGGTTGCCGTGCGAGCTGAGCAAGATCGGGCTATAGCCCTCGGCCAGACAGGCCAGTTCCACCTCGCGGCCAATCTCGGAAAAGAACGGGTCGGCAAGGTTGGGCACGACCACGCCGATGTTGCGGGTTTTGCGGCGGTTCTGGTTCACCGCATAGACGTTCGGGCGATAGTCATACTGGCTCAGCGCGGCTTCAATCCGCTCCCGGGTCGAGCGCCGCACGCTGTCGGCATCGTTAAAGTACTTCGACAGGGTGGGCCGCGAAATGCCGCTCACGGCGGCAAACTCCTCCATATTGCGGATCTTCTGCTGGCCCATCTTAACCCTCCCTTGACGAAACGCTGCGCGCGTAAACTAAAGTCAATATAGAGATAAGTTCGCCCAGCCAGCAAGGGGCTGGTGGCGTCAGGCTTTCCGCGGCCCTTTGGGGCGCAACGGAAAGCCTGCGCCCGGCCCTCTTCCGGGGTTAACCGGCCTTGCCCAATTGCGCTGCGGCGCGGGCCAGCGCTTCGATGCCCGCCCAGTCCCCGGTATCGATCAGCTTCTTCGGCGCGACCCAACTGCCGCCCGCGCAAAGCACATTTGGCAGGCTCAGGTAGCTTTCCGCATTGTCGGGGCTGACACCGCCCGTCGGGCAGAAGGTGATCTGCGGCAGGGGCGCGCCAATGGCCTTGAGCGCAGGCGCGCCACCCGAAGCTTCGGCGGGGAAGAACTTCAGCATGTCATAGCCGCGCGCGAACAACTGCATCGCCTCGCTCGCCGTGGCGGCGCCGGGCAAGAGGGGAAGCTCTTCCTCTTCGCAGGCCGCGATCAACGCATCGGTGGCACCGGGCGAGACGCCAAAGGTCGCCCCCGCCCGTTTCGCTGCACGCACATCTTCGGGGGTGACCAGCGTCCCCGCCCCCACGTGGCCGCCCGCGACCTCGGCCATGGCGGCAATCGCGTCGAGGGCGGCAGGGGTGCGCAGGGTCACTTCCAAAGCGGGCAGCCCGCCCGCGACCAGCGCCTCGGCCAAGGGGCGGGCGTCGGCGACATCTTCGATCACCAACACGGGCACGATCGGGGCAAGCGCACAGATTTCGCGGGTGCAACCGCTGGCGTCTTTTGCAGTAAGGGTCATGGATCAGCCTCCAAAAATGGTTGCGCCGGTGGTAGCAGAACCGACGGTGTCGCGGAACATAGCGAACAACTCGCGCCCCGTCCCGGCATGATAAGCAGAAAGATCAGCGGTGACGTTGGGGCGGTCGTCGAATTCTTCGGCCAGCACGTCGAGCGTCCCTGCCACGGCATCAACCCGCAGCAAATCGCCATCCTGCACCCGCGCGATGGGGCCACCGTCGACCGCCTCGGGGCTGACGTGGATCGCCGCAGGCACCTTGCCCGAAGCCCCCGACATGCGCCCATCGGTGACCAGCGCCACTTTCTGTCCGCGCCCCTGCAAGATCGACAGAAGCGGCGTCAGGCTGTGCAACTCGGGCATGCCGTTGGCCTTGGGCCCTTGGAAGCGGACGACGACGACCAGATCGCCGGTCAATTCGCCCGCCTTGAAGGCCGCCTTCACCTCGTTCTGATCCGCAAAGACTCGCGCCGGGGCTTCGATAACGTGATGTTCGGGCGCCACGGCAGAGACCTTCATACAGGCGGTGCCGAGCGACCCGGCCATGCGGCGCAGCCCGCCCGTGAGCTGGAATGGATCGCTGGCGGGGCGGAGGATTTTCTCGTTCAGGCTCTCGCCTGCGCCCGTCTCCCAAACCAGCCCCTCGGCCTTCAGCTTCGGCTCGGCGGTGTAATGCTCCAACCCCTGTCCGGCGACGGTCTGGGTGTCGGGGTGCAGATGGCCGGAGTTGAGCAATTCGCCGATCATATAGCCCAGCCCCCCGGCGGCGTGGAAATGGTTCACATCCGCCAGACCGTTGGGATAGACCCGCGCCAGCAGCGGCGTGACATCGGAGATGTCCGAGAAATCCTCCCAATCCAGAATGATCCCCCCGGCCCGCGCCATGGCGATAAGGTGGATCAGCAGGTTGGTCGACCCGCCCGTGGCGTTGAGCCCGACGATCCCGTTCACGAAGGCCTTTTCATCCAGAACCGAGGCGACGGGGGTGTAATCATTGCCCAAAGCGCTCAGCGCCAGCGCACGTTTCGCGCCTTCCTGGGTCAGCGCATCGCGCAAAGACCCGTTCGGCGACACAAAACTCGCCCCCGGCAGGTGTAGCCCCATGAACTCCATCAGCATCTGATTGGTGTTGGCGGTGCCGTAAAAGGTGCAGGTGCCCGGCCCGTGATAGGCGGCCATCTCGGCGGCCATCAGCGCGTCGCGCCCGACTTCGCCCGCGGCGAATTGCTGGCGCACCTTGGCCTTCTCATCATTCGACAGCCCGCTTTCCATCGGCCCGGCAGGCAGGAAGACGGCCGGCAGATGGCCGAAAGCCTGCGCTGCGATCACCAGCCCGGGCACGATCTTGTCGCAGACCCCAAGGAAAACCGCCGCGTCAAATGTGTTGTGGCTGAGCGCCACGGAAGCCGCCAAGGCGATCACATCACGCGAGAAAAGCGACAGTTCCATCCCCGCTTCGCCTTGGGTCACCCCGTCGCACATGGCGGGAACCCCGCCCGCGACCTGCGCAGTGCCGCCCGCCGCACGCACGGCGTCGCGGATCAGATCGGGGTAGCGCTCAAACGGCTGATGCGCCGAAAGCATGTCGTTATAGGTGGTCACGATCCCGAGGTTGCCCGCGCTGGTGGTCGCGAGCCGGTCCTTATCCGCGCCAGAGGCGGCATAGGCATGGGCCTGCCCGCTACAGGACAGATGCGCGCGGGCCGGACCCTTGGCGCGGGCGGCTTCCATCCGGTCGAGGTAGGGCCGCCGGGTCGCCTCGCTGCGGGCGATGATACGGTCGGTGACGCGGTCAATCGTGGAATGCAGGGTCATGTCTCGTCCTTTCGTGTGATCTCGCGCCAGCGGCGGCCGTCGCGGTGCATCAGCATCAGCGCCTCTTCGGGGCCGGAGCTGCCGGAGTCATAGGGGTACGGGGGTTGCCGGGTCTCTTCCCAGCCGTGAATGATCGGATCGGCCCAAGCCCACGCGGCTTCGACCTCGTCCCCGCGCATGAAAAGCGTCTGATCGCCGCGGATCACATCCATGATCAGCCGCTCATAGGCGTCTTGCGGGGTGCCCTGCTCGCCCAAAGCATCGGCAAAGGTCATATCCAGCGCCACTTCGGCCAGACGCATGCCGCCGGGGCCGGGGTCTTTGATGGTGTTGCGCAGGGTGATGCCCTCATCCGGTTGCAACCGGATGATCAGCGCGTTGCCCTTGTGGCCTTCCGTCGCGGGGAAGATCATATGCGGCGGGTCGCGGAAGATCACCGCGATCTCGGAACTGCGCCCGCGCAGCTTTTTGCCCGTGCGCAGGTAGAAGGGTGTGCCCGCCCACCGCCAATTGGCGATCCTCACCTTCATCGCGACAAAGCTTTCGGTGCGGCTGTCGGGGTCGCCCGCATGGTCGCGATAGCTGCCCGCGCCATTGGCGGCGCGGTACTGGCCCCGGGCGATATCCTTCTGCGCCACAGGCTCCAGCGCCTCAATCACCTTCACCTTCTCATCGCGCACCGCGTTGGGATCAAAGCGCGAGGGCGGCTCCATCGCCGTCAGACACAGCAGTTGCATCAGGTGGTTCTGCACCATGTCGCGCATGGCACCCGATTTATCGTAGTATTCGCCCCGCCCTTCGACACCGAGGCTCTCGGACACGGTGATCTGCACATGGTCGATATGGGTGGAATTCCACAGCGGCTCCCAAAGCGCATTGGCGAAACGCAGCGCCATGAGGTTCTGCACCGTCTCTTTGCCAAGGTAATGGTCGATCCGGTAAATCTGGCTTTCGTCGAAGTTGGCACGCAAGTCGGCGTTCAGCGCCTGCGCGGTTTCCAGATCATGGCCAAAGGGCTTTTCGACGACGATGCGGCTCTCGGCTGTGGCGATGCCGTGGTCATGCAGCTTGCCACCAATCGTGCCGAAGAGCGACGGCGAGACCGAGAGGTAGAAGGCCCGCACGACATCATCACGCATCAGGTCTTTGAGATCCGCCCAGCCGGCATCGCCAGAGGCATCCACGCGCACGTAATGCACCATGCCAAGGAACCGCTCCAAAGCGGCACCCTCTTGGGCCAGCTTGGGGGCGAACTCCAGCAGGCTGTCGCGGATCAACTTTCGAAAAGTGTCGGCATCAAGCTCGGAACGGGCCGCGCCGACAATCCGCGCGGCTTCCGGCATCTGGCCGACGGTGAAGCGGTGGAACAGACCGGGCAGAATCTTGCGCCGGGCAAGATCGCCGGTCGCGCCGAAAATAACGAGGTCGAAAGGATCAACGGGGATTACGCGCGATACCATGGGGTCAGCCCTCCTGCCTGCGCAGGTGCGCTATGGCACCCTGTTTTCGATTGCCCAAAGCCATCACCACCCCCTTCGCGCCCTCCTCCGGGCGGCCACTGGTAGCGCTAACATATTTGAGCGAAAAAGATAGGCGGTTCTTCAACATTTCATATTTCCTCTACCCAAGGCGGGTTCGCCCCGGCCCGCGAAACGGTCACGGCGGCAACCCGCGCGCCATAGGCCAGCGCTTCGGAAAGCACCTCTGGCGCAAGGGTGGCAAGCGCAGATTTATGCAATTGCCCAAGCTCGGACATCTTGGCCAGAACGCCTGCATTGAACGTGTCGCCCGCGCCGACCGTATCGACGATTTCGGCTTTGACGGCGGGCACTTGCACCTCTTCGCCATTCGCCAGATAGCCCGTCGCCCCCTCGCCCCCGCGGGTCAGAATGACAACCGATGGGCCCCTCTTTAGCAACTCGCCCACCTTGTCACGCAGCGACAGCGGCGCGGGGTTGATCCAGTTCAGATCCTCATCCGACACTTTCACGATATCCGACAGCGCCAGCATCCGGTCGAGCCTTTGACGATAACGTTCGATATCCTTGATGAAACCGGGGCGGATGTTGGGGTCGATCATCACCGCGCGGCCCTCGGCGTTGCGCGCCAGCAGATCGGCATAGGCGTCCGCTCCCGGCTCGCAGGCCAAACTGATCCCGCCAAAATACAGCGCCGAAACCTCGCTCGAAAGCGCAGGCATATCCTCCGGCGTGATCATGCGACCCGCCGAGTTTTCGTCGTAGAAATCATAAGTCGCATGGCCGCCCACCAGCCGCACGAAGGCCAGCGTCGTCGGACGGTCGGACAGGACAACATGCGACACATCCACATGGCTTGCCTTCAACCCGTCGACCAACTGCCGCCCGAACATGTCCGACGACAGGCCCGAGAGCATCCCCACCTGCGCGCCGAGCCGCCCCAATGCGATGGCCGTGTTGAACACCGCCCCGCCCGCATGGGGCACAAAGCCATCGGGGCCTGCCTTGGTCGGGGTCGGGATCATATCGATCAGGGCTTCTCCGCAGCAAAGGATCATCTGTCAGCCTTTCAAAAATGCGTCACGGTCGACGAGGAAACGGTCCGAAAGCGGCAGGCTCGCCGCGCCGAGCGCGCGGGCGTCGCTGCCGACGGTGCCTTCGCGCAATTCGGGAAGGGTGACGCCCGGGAGGGGCCGGGCGGCGAGGTGGCGGCGGGTGCGGGCGACCAATTCGGCACGAACCTCTGCGGGCACCGACCCGTCGATCATCACTGTGTCGAAATCAATCAAACATGTGGCGGCCCGGATCGCCTGCGCCAATGCCTCGGTCGTGCTGTCGAGCCATGGGTGCAAGATGTCGTCGCCAAAGCCCCAGGCCGCCGGATCGCTCCAAGGGGTGCGGCGGGTCTCTCCGGCCTTTTGCAAGGCGCCCTCCAAAGTCGCCAAAGAGGCCACATTGACCAATTGCCGCGCCGCATCCCCGGCCAACGGCATGGAGCCGAGCGCCCCGGCATTGCCGCTTTTGCCGGTGTAGAGCTTGCTGTCCAGCACCAGCCCGCCGCCGACGAAATAGCCGATGTAGAAATAGAGGAAATCACGCGGCTTGTCCTGCGCGCCAAAGACCAGTTCCGCGCCGCAGGCAGCAGAGGTGTCATTGCAGATATAGATCGGCAGATCGACCAGTTCCGCCAAAGCCACTCCGATATCAAAGGTCTGCCACGCGCTCAGATCGCCGCCCGCGACTTCCCATTCCCAGATGCCAAACGGCAGGGCCACGCCCAGCCCGGCCACCCGCGCCTGCTGCTCGACGGAGAGGGAGGCAAGCGCGTCCCGCAAAGCGCGCGCGGCAAAGGCCATGACCGCATCGGGCGTGGGATGGGCGTAGGTCTCGCTGCTGTGGCGGGTCACCTGCCCTTCGAAATCGGTCAGGATCAATTCGACGCTGCGCCGCCCGACCTTTAGCCCCAGAAAAAACGCGCCCTCGGCGTTCAGGCTGATCGGCACCGATGGCTGCCCCACCCGGCCCCGCACCCGCGCGCCTTTCTTCAGCAGACCCTCGGCTTCGAGGGCGCGCATGATGACGGATACGGTCTGCGCCGAGAGGCCCGTGAGCCGGGCAACCTCTGCCTTGGACGTCGGCCCGCTGCGCCGGATGAGCGACAGGACCAGCCGTTCGTTATAAGCCCGCATCCCGCTCTGGTTCGAGCCGCGCGCGGCGCGGTCGGCGACGGTCTGTAGCTGCTGCAAACTGGCCTCCCCCCGGTTCATGCGGCGTTTCACCGGAGAAATCCCAGATGGGAGGAGGTGAGTCAACGCTTAAATCAATCTGATTGACTTATTGCGCGCTGAAGGGCCGACCGCCCAAAGGCAAGCGGCCCGCTTTTGCGGTTAATCTGCGACAGTGATCCCAATTTTCCCCATATGGGACTTTTCGATGAAGGCCTCCTGCGCCTGCTTCAGATCGCGCAGCGCATAGGTTTCCGCCACGACAGGCCGGATTTCCCCGCGTTCGATATAGCCCACCAGATCGGCAAAAACGCTTGGCTCTTGCCGCGTGCTGCCCATCAGGGTCAGGTCCTTGAGGTAGAGCGTGCGCAGGTCCAACTCTACGATCGGCCCGGCAATCGCGCCCGAGGTCACATAGCGTCCGCGCGTCACAAGCGCGTCGAGCAGCTTGGGCCAACGCGCCCCGCCCACGAGGTCGAGCACCACATCATAAGCGTCCTGCGGCAACTCGGCATCTCGACCCAGCGTTTCATCCGCGCCAAGTGCCTTGAGCGCCTCCATCTTGCTAGGGCTGGTCACCGCCGTCACATGCGCGCCGCGCCGTTTCGCCAGTTGCACCGCCGCCGAGCCGACACCGCCAGAGGCACCGGTGATCAACACACGCTCTGCCCCCAAACCCGCGCGCTGGATCATGCCTTCGGCGGTCGAAAAGGCGCAGGGAAAGGAAGCGAGTTCGAGGTCCGTGAGGGGGCTGTCGACCCGCAGGGCATTGCTGGCCTCGGCGGTTGCATATTCCGCAAAACCGCCGTCCCGCTCCGATCCGAAGGTGACCAGATCGTCCGGCCCCGCGCCCGCCGGGCTGTACATGGGCCGGATCAAAACCCGCTCGCCGATGCGGCCTTGATCGACACCCGCGCCCACGGCCACGACCTCTCCGCAGCAATCGGCTCCTTGGATGCGCGGAAAGCTCAAAGCGCCAGCCCAGCCGCCATCGGCGTCCGACGCGCCGTCGTAGCCTTCGCTCGCCGCCGAACCAGTGTCGCCGCGCACCGCTTTGGAATACCAGCCCGTGCGCGTGTTCACATCCGTGTTGTTCACCGCCGCCGCGCCGACGCGGACCAGCACCTCCCCCGGGGCCGGCGTTGGCAGCGCGACATCCTCGCGCCACTCCAGCTTGTCCAAGCCGCCATGGCCGGTCAGCAGCATCGCTTTCATGGTCTTCGGTAGGGTCATCGCTCGGGCTCCTTCAGCGGCAGAATGGTCAAATGTAGAATGATTGCTCTACTTGCGTAGGTAGAGCGCCCCCTCTACATCGTCAAGTATGACAGATACCAAAAGCAAGATCGCCGCCGGGCTCGAACGTGCCTTTGCCACCCGCGGCTTTGCCGACCCCAGCGTCGAAGACCTGCGCGATGCGGCCGGGGTGAGCCTGCGCACGCTCTACAAATACACCCCCTCGCGCGCCGAAATGGTGCTGGCGGCACTGGAGAACCGGCAACAACGCTATCTGGCGCTGGTCTTCGCCGATCTGCCCGAGACCCCGACCAAGGCGCTTGAGGCAATTCTGACCCGCGTCGGGCAGTGGATGGAAACGGAAACCTCGCACGGCTGCCTGTTCCACGCCGCCGTCGCCGCCGATCCCGGCAGCGAAAAACTGCACGCCTTGCTCTCGCGCCATAAGGCCGAGGTCGCGGCCAAGGCCGCCGCAGCCGCCGATCTGCCGGGTGCGGAGACCGAGTTACTGTTGATCCTCGAAGGGCTCACACAGACTTGGCCGCTGCGCGGGGCGCAGGCCGTGACCGCCGCGCAGCATTTGGCCAAAACCCTGCTGCGCGATGCGCACCAGCACCAATGACATGCTAGGGACGTTTCCATGATGCAAGGCCACCGCTGGGGCGTGATCGCCATCCTTTTCGCCGCTGTGGTCTGGGGCACGACCGGCACCGCCGCCACCTTCGCCCCCGAGGTCAGCGCCGCAGCCATTGGTGCCGCTGCCATGGGGCTGGGCGGGATCGCACAGGCCCTCTGGGCCGGGCGGGGCATCCTGAACCAACGCAGTCGGCTCTGGCAACAGCGCCG
This sequence comes from Sulfitobacter sp. 1A13368, assembly GCF_043557275.1. NCBI lineage: Bacteria > Pseudomonadati > Pseudomonadota > Alphaproteobacteria > Rhodobacterales > Roseobacteraceae > Sulfitobacter > Sulfitobacter sp. 1A13368. The sequence continues at coordinate 156,504 of NZ_JBIFFR010000006.1, forward strand.
CCTGCTGGTCATCGGCGCGCTGGCGGTGGCGGTCTATCCGCTGGCCTTTTACGGCGCGATGCGGCTGGCGGGGGTGACGGTGGGCACGGTCATCACCATCGGCTCCGCCCCGCTGCTTTCGGCGCTGATCGAATACCTGTTGGATGGCCGACGCCTGACCCTGCGCTGGTCCTTTGGCGCAGCGGTCGGGCTGATCGGCATGGGGCTGATCTACTTGGCCGAGGGCGATGCCCATAGCGGCGCGGTAAGCGCGCCTTCCATCCCTCTGGGCGTTTTGCTGGGTCTGATCGGCGGTTTCACCTACGCGCTTTATTCGTGGAGCGCGCGCCGGATGATGCTGCAAGGCACCGGCTCTGCCGTGGCCATGGGGGCGACCTTTGGGCTGGGCGGGCTCTTGCTGATGCCGGTGCTGGCGGTCTCGGGCGGGACGTTTCTGGCCTCTTGGACCAACGCCGCGGTGGGGCTCTATATGGCCGCCGTGCCGATGTTTCTGGGCTATATCGCCTTCGGCTACGGCCTTGCCCGGGTTGAGGCGAGCACGGCCACCGTGATCACCCTGTTCGAGCCGGTCGTCGCAGCGGTGCTGGCCGTGGTCATCGTGGGCGAACGCCTGCCCCCGCAGGGCTGGGTCGGCGTCGCGCTGGTGATCGGCTGTTTGGCCATCATCACCCTGCCCGCCCCGCGACGGCTGCGGCGGCACACACCTGCCCCGCCGCCACGCGCCACCTAGAGGACCGCTGCCGCTAAAGCTGATCCGGCGGCGTCTCGCCCCGGAAGAAATGGTCGAGATTGTCCAGCGCCTTGAAACCCATCGCATCACGGGTGGCCACGGTGGCGCTGCCGACATGGGGCATCATCATCACGTTATCATGGGCCGCAAAAGCCGGGTTGCCGCCCGGCTCGGTCACGAAGCAATCCAACCCCGCCGCGCCGACATGGCCCGAGGTGAGCGCGTCGAGCAGCGCCGCCTCATCCACCAGATTGCCCCGCGCGGTATTCACGATCACGCAGCCCTTGGGCAACCGCGCCAAGCGCGCGGCGTTCATGAGGCCCACCGTCTCAGACGTGGCGGGGCAGTGCAGCGAGAGAAAGTCCGAGACCGCCAGCAGGTCGTCCAACTCGGCGTGATAAGTCGCCCCTGCCTCCGCTTCGGGGTCCAGACGGCGGCGGTTGTGGTAATGTATTTCCATATCCAGCCCGCGCGCCTTGAGGGCAAAAGCCCGTCCAACGCCGCCCATCCCGATGATGCCAAGCCGCGCGCCGGAAAGCTGTTTGCCCACCAGCATCGCAGGCGACCACGACTGCCACTTCCCGCTGCGCACCAGCCGGTCCCCGGCAACCGCGTGACGGGCCGCCCCCAGCATCAACATCAGCGCCAGTTCCGCCGTGGCATCCGACAAAACGCCGGGCGTGTTCGTCACCACGATCCCCCGCGCCTTGAGGCTGGGCAGATCGCAGTGATCGACGCCCACGGAATGGTTCGCGATGATCTTGAGCCGGGGGTCGAGCCGGGCCACCACATCGGCGCTGAAATGTTCGGAATGGCAGGGGATCATACCATCGACCCGCGCGCTCATCGCGATGATGTCCTCGGCGCTGCCGGGCTTGTCGGCGGGGTCCCAGATCACCTCGTAATCCCGCCTCGCGCGGTCGAGTGTGGCCTCAGAGAGCTGCCGGGTGATCCAGATGACGGGTTTGCCCATGGCTCAGTCCCGATCTTTCCGGCTGGAGGTGAAAAAGTCATAGGCCACGAAGGCCAGCGTCACCGCGACGATGATGATCAGGTCGATGCTGGGCACCTCAACGGCGAGGATCAGCAAAAACACCGCAATCGCGGCAAAGGCGAGCAGGGCAAGTAGGCGGTTCATGGTCTCATCCTCATTCAGTTGCACCATCGGCCCAGTCGAAAAGCCACTGGGCGCTGCGCATCAGACGCCCATCCTGGCCGTGACCGCCGACCAGTTGCACCCCCATCGGCAGCCCCTCTTCCGAGGTCATCAACGGCAGGGTCACACAGGGGCTGCCGCAGAGCGTCCAAAGACCGTTGAAGATCGGATCGCCGGTGGTCTCCAACCCGCGCGGCGCGGGGCCGGTTGCCGCGGGGCAGAGCAGCACGTCGCAACGGGTCAGCAACTCTTCGAGTGCGGCGGTCAGCACCTTGGGCAGGTCGCGGGCCGATTGGTAATCGCGGGCCAGCACCTTATTGCCCGCCTCCATCGCCTCCCGTGCCACGGGTGAGAGTAGCTCGGCCCCGTCGCGCAGATAGGGGTAGAAGTGATAGGCCATCTCGGCAAAGTTGATGCGTTTGCGCGCCTCGGCGGCCTCGCTGAAGACCGGCGGCAGGGGCATCTCGAAAGCCTGATCGCCAAGGGCTGCGACCAGTTCCTCGAAAGCGGCGTGCAGTTGCGGATCGGCCTCCTCCCACCCCGGCGGGCGGACAAAGCCGAAAACCGGCGGGATCGGCGGCGCGCTGCTCGCCTCGGCCAAGAGCGCGGGGGTCGGGGCAAGCTCGGTCGCGCGGTCTTCGGGGTCATAGCCGAACAGCACCTCGGCCAGCAGCGCGGCCCCGGCGGGATCGCTGGCAAAGACGCCGATGGTGTCGAGCGAGGGCGATTGCGTCAGCACCCCCCGGCGCGGGATCGCGCCGAAGGTTGGTTTGAACCCGGTAACCCCGCAAAAGGACGCAGGCCGGATCACCGACCCGCCGGTTTGCGTGCCGATGGCCAAGGGCACCATCCCATCGGCCACCGCCGCCGCCGAGCCTTGGGACGAGCCGCCGGGGCTATGCGCCGGATTATGCGGATTGGTGGTCTTGTTCGGATGCATGAAGGCCAGTTCGGTCGTGACCGTCTTGCCCATGATGATCGCGCCTTCGGCCCGCAGCCGCTCGACGATGAAAGCATCGCGCAGCGGCACGCGCCCCTTGTCCTGCGCCGCGCCGTTTTCGGTGGGGATGCTGCGCGTGTCGATCACGTCTTTCAGCCCCACCGGCAGCCCGTGCAGCCGCCCCAGCGGCCTGCCCGCCCGGCGATGATTGTCGAGCGTTCGGGCCTGCGCGCGGGCAAACTCGGGGTCGAACCACGCCCAAGCGCCCACCACCTCCTCGCGCGCCTCAATCCGCGCGATGTAGCTTTCCACCAGCGCCAGCGCATCCAATGCGCCGGTCGCCAAACGGTCCCGCAGTTCGACCACGCCAAGCGCTGCTGCGGCGGTCATCCTTGGCTCAGCGCCCATAGAACACCTCCGGCAGGTAGAAGACGATCTGCGGGAAGACATACATCAAGATCATCGACAGGATCACGCAGAACAGGAAGGGCATGACCCCCGCGAAGATCTGCGTCAACCGCAGCTCGGGCGGGGCAATCCCCTTGAGGTAATAGGCCGACATCGCCATCGGTGGCGTCAGGAACGAGGTCTGCAGGTTCAGCGCCACGAGGATGCCGAAGAACAGCGGGTCGATCTCGAAGACGGCCAGCAGCGGCAAGAAGATCGGCACGAAGATGATGATGATCTCGGACCATTCCAGCGGCCAGCCCAGCAGAAAGATGATGAGCTGCGCAAGGATCAGGAACATGATCGGCGAGAGGTTCAGCGATTGCACGAACTCCGAGATCACATGCTCCCCACCAAGGTAGGAGAACACCGCCGAGAAGGTGTAGGAGCCGACGAAAAGCCAGCAGACCATCGCCGTGGTGCGCACCGTGAGATAGACGCTTTCGCGCATCCGCTGCCATGTCATCGCACGGTAAATGAAGGCAAGGAAGATGCCGCCAAGCGCGCCGATCGAGGCCGCCTCCGTCGGGGTGGCGAGGCCGAAGAGGATCGAGCCCAGCACCGCAAAGATGAGGAAGGCCAGCGGCAGGAAGGAGGTGGCGATCATCAGCAACAGCTTGCCCATCGGCATGTCCGGCACCTCATCCGCCGTGGGCCGCGGGGCCGAGGAGGGCTGCAAGAGAGAGCGCCCGATGATGTAGATCAGGTAGAGCCCCACCAGCGTCAGCCCCGGCAGGAGTGCGGCCGCGTAAAGCCGCACGATGGAGACATTGGTCGCCGCTGCATAGACGATCAGCATGATCGAGGGCGGGATCAGGATGCCCAGCGTGCCCCCCGCGCAGATGATGCCGGCGGCAAAGGACGGGTTGTAGCGCGCCTTCAGCATCGCGGGCAGGGCCAGAAGCCCCATCAGCGTCACCACCGCGCCGACGATGCCCGTGGCGGTGGCGAAGAGCGCGCAGGTGATCAGCGCCGCGACCCCCATGGAGCCGGGGATGTTCTTGGAGGCGATGTTGAGCGTGGTGAACAGCCGGTCGACGATATTCGACCGCTCCACGATATAGCCCATGAAAAGGAACAGCGGCACCGCCGTGAGCACTTCGTTCGACATGACCGTGAAGGTCTGGTTCACGAAAAGGTCGAATATTCGGTTGTTGAAAAACCCATCTATCCAGGTCGACCATTGCTCCCATTGGCCGGCCCCCTCGTCCAGCCGGTCGAAACTGCGCCACATGCGGCGCGCGTCGAAATAGGCGTAATAGCCAAAGCCGATGCCCATCGCCATCAGCGTGAAAGCAATCGGAAACCCTAGGAAAACAAAGACGATGAACAGCCCAAGCATCATCAGGGCGATTTGCGGATCGGTCATGTGAGATGGCCCTTTTCGGCCTTGTTGGCTTCGCGCATCATGAGGTCTTCGGTCTCAAAGACGTCTTCCTCGGCTTCCAGCCAGTAGTTGGAACGTATGGCGATGAGACAGCGGCAGACCTGCGCGATGCCTTGGATGAACAGCAGTATCCCCGCCGCCACGATGATCGCCTTGAATTGATAGATCGGAACCCCCGCCGGGCTGTTGACCGACACCTCGCCGTATGACCACGAGCGGGCGGCATATTTCCAGCCTGCGAGGATCAGCGCGGTGACGCCGGGGAAAAAGAAGATGATATAGAGCACGAGGTCGATCATGCCTTGGGTGCGCGGCTGGAACAGCCGATAGAGGAAATCCCCCCGCACATGGCCACCCCGCGACAGCGTATAGGCCCCGCCCATCATAAAGAGCGTGCCATACATGATGAAGGACACGTCCAGCGCCCAAGCCGTGGGATTGTTCAGCACATAGCGCACAAAAACTTCGTAGCCCGTGCCGATGGACATCAGCAAAATGAGCCACGCAAAAGCCTTGCCGAACCATGCGGAAAGGTTATCGGCGAACCGAATGAAAGATATCATGATGCCCTCGGTATCTCGCACGAACCCCGGCACGCCATGCGCCGGAGTTCGCGGTGATGTTATGGGTTTGCGGGATCAGAGTTTGATCTTGCCGGGGAAGTAATGCTCATAAGCAAGCCCGTAATCCGGCGAGTTCATCAACTCGTAATAGGCCACGCGGTCGACCCATTCGCGCTGGCTGTCGAGGGTCTTTTTCATGAAGGGATCGGATTCCAACTCGGGGATCAGTTCATCCCATGCTTTGAGCTGCGCATCCAAGATTTCTTTGGACGTGCGCCGCACGGTCACGCCAGCCTCGTTTTGCAGGAACTGAAGGTCCGCCGAATAGCGGTCCATCGCCTTAGCCGTGTTCGCGGTCGAGGCCGCCTCAACCGCGTATTTCAAGATCGCCTGAAGGTCGGGGTCAAGGTCTTCGAGGAACATCTTGGAGAACAGGAACTCAAAGCTCTCGGAGGCTTGGTGATAGGACGACAGGTAGTAGTTCTTAGCCACGTCCTGCGCGCCGAAGTCTTTGTCCGACGAGGGGTTGTTGAACTCAAAGGCGTCGATCACGCCACGCTCCATCGCGGGCACGATCTCACCGCCCGGCAATTGTGCCACCGACATGCCCAGCTTGGCCATCAGATCGGCCGCCAGACCCACGGTGCGGTATTTAAAGCCTTGCAGGTCGTCGACGGTATTGACCTCATTCTTGAACCAGCCGAAGGGCTGAGCGAACATCGGGAAGCCCATGTAGCCCACAACGTCGAGGCCCATGATGTCCTGCGTCAGCTCGTTATAGAGTTCCTGACCGCCGCCTTGATAGAACCACGACAGCATCGTGGTGGCAGAGCCGCCGAAAACCGGGCCGGTGCCAAAGAGCGATGCGGCCTTGTTCTTGCCGTACCAATAGACGGGCACCGAATGCGCCGCGTCGATCAGACCGTCGTTCACCGCATCAAGCACCTGAAACGCCGCGACGACCGCGCCCGCGGGCAGCACATCGACCTTCAGACGCCCGCCCGACATCTCCTCGACCCGCGTCGCATAATCGCGGGCAAAGTCTTGCCAGATGTTCGCGTCGTTCCACGACGTCTGCATCTTGATGACGATCGGCGCTTGGGCCAGCACCGCCGGTGCGGCCAGCATGCTCCCCGTCGCCGCCCCCCCAGCAAGTGCGGACTTCGTCAGGAACGAACGTCGATTGAACTTTTTAGTCTCAGTCATGTTTCCTCCTCCCAGAGTGGCCGCCCCTTTGCTTACTCGAAATACGCTATTGGTCGGGCGACCCGAGATCAGAGACTAACCAAATGATCTCATTTGGCAAGAATTGTCCGCAAGGGACTCTTCAAGTGCAACTTTATTGTGCAAATGCTTCAAAAATCGACACTCTCCTTCGATACTGATGGCCCGCGGATATCGCGCGTTCTGAGCAGGGCGGAGACAGGCCCCGCCCCTCAAACCGCCCATCGAAAGCCTGTTTCCGCCTCGGACCGCTCCCAGAGCCTGACCATCGTCTCTTTGTCATAGGCATAGGGCTCCAACCTGCCGCGCCCGACCGGGCCGACCATCTCCATCCGGCCTGTGGGGCCGTAAAGCGCGCGCTGCTCCAGCCCGTCCTCGGTGGCGCACATGACCTCGGGATAGGCACCACGCTCCGCCGTTTGAACGATCGGCAATTTCGACATCAGCCACCAAGTGAACCGGGTCATCAGCCCGCCGCTGGTGCGGATCAAAGAGGTGGCCGAGGCACCGGGGTGACAGACATAGACCGCCACGTTCCTCCCCGCCCGCGCGACGCGGTCCTGCAACTCATAGGCAAACATCATCTGCGCCAACTTGCTTTGGCTATAGGCCGGGTTGGCGCGGTAATTCTTGTCCCAGTTCATGTCGTCGAACTGGATAGTGCGCAGGCCCATCTTGTAGCCGAGGCTGGCCACCACCACGATCCGCCCATTGCTTTCGTCGATCCGGTCGAAGAGCAAGCCGCAGAGCAGGAAGTGGCCGTAGTGATTGGTGCCGAGCTGGCTTTCGTGGCCCGCCTTGGTCAACTGGCGGTTTGGCACCTGCGCGATGGCGGCGTTGCAGATCAGCGCATCAATGCGGGGAATGTCGCGCAGAACCTCTGCCGCCGCGCGGCGCACCGACGGCAAATCGGCAAGGTCCATCTGCACGAAACGCACCCGCGCCGCCGCGCCAAATTCGTCTTTCAGCTTGGCCACCGCCTCCGCCGACCGTTCCGCGCTGCGGTTCAGCATCACCACCGCGGCACCTTTGCGCAGCAAGGTCCGCGCCGCCTGAAATCCGGCCCCCGCATTGGCCCCGGTGATCACGAAGGTCTTCCCCTCTACCCCGTCAATCCGCTCAGGGGTCCAGCCGTGCGCGCCGAAAGTCTTATCTGTCATGGTCTCGTTCCTTAGCTTTACTGAGGCATCGCGCCCCGTTGACGCTGCAGATAAATCTCATCCCCCTACGGAAATAGACCGAATCGTCGCGATTACTTGCCTGATCCTCTCACAGCCATTGCATTAAACACTCATGCGGCCCTAGTCTGCACGCATGAGCAAAGACCAAATCCGCCATATCATCGAACGGCACAGCCATACCGACGGGCTGACCGAAACCGGCATCAAGGGCGTGCAGTATTTCCGGGCGACCAGCGCGATCCCCTGCGCGCCTGCGGTCTATGAACCCTCTGTCATCGCCATCGTCAGCGGCGCGAAAGAGGCGGTGCTCGACGGTCAGCGCTATGTCTATGACGACAGCCGCTATATGTGCTGCCCCATGTCGATGCCGGTCAAAGCGGGCACGCCAAGCGCCTCGCCCCAGACCCCGCTATTCGGCGTCTACATCGCTCTGGACGCGCGACTTATGGCGGAGCTTTCGCTTGAAATGGAAAGCGCGGGGAGCCTGCTGCCCCCTGCCCCCGCCGACCTGCGCGCCGAGGGAATTAAACTCGCGGCATGGGACGGGGCCTTCTCCGACGCCCTGCTGCGCCTGCTCCAACTGAGCGAGAGCGAAACCGATCGCGCCGTGCTGGCCGAAGCGCGCCTGCGCGAACTTTACTACGCCATCTTGAAAGGAGAGGCAGGGCTCTTCGCGCGGCGGGCCTTCGGGGCGGGCAATGCCGTGGCGCGGGCCATCTCGCATGTCGCGGCCCATCTCGACGCGCCCATCTCCATCGACGCGATGGCCCAACGCGCGGGCATGAGCCGCGCGGTATTTCACCGCAAGTTCAAACAGGTAACGACGATGTCGCCGATACAATTCGTCAAATCCATGCGCCTGAACAATGCCGCCATAAAGATCGCAGGCGGCGCCACGGTCAGCGAAGCGGCAATGGCAGTGGGCTATGTCAGCGCCTCGCAATTCAGCCGAGAGTTCAAACGCATGTACGGCCAATCCCCCCGCGAATGGAGCGACGCGCAGCAGCTAGCAGCGGGGGTGGTTTAGAGGGGGTCTCCGCCCCTCCCCCTCTCAAGCCGTCAGCCGACAGAACAACCCCGCCGCCAGTTTCGCACGTTCGGTGAGACTGTTGACATAGATATGCTCCTGCAACGTATGCAGACCCTTGCCGCGCACGCCGATGGAATCCAGCGTCGGCAGGCCAAGAAAGCCGGTGAAATTACCGTCCGATCCGCCCCCGGCAGAGCTTCCGGTGATCTCGATCCCCAGTTCGCCCCCAATCTCCTGCGCGAGCTTCAGCATCGCCATCGTGCCGGGCTGGTCGGGTTCCCAAACCGGGCGGGTGACGCCGCGGCGGATTTCCATGATCACGTCGCCTTCGTCCGAGTTCAGCGCCATCATCTTTTCCACGCCCGCGTCGAGCTGCTCTTGCGTTTTCGCCATGGTGAGCACTTCGGCATCGCAGACCGAGGAGACGCAGTTGACCCATTGGCCCGCGTGAAAGACCCCAAGCGAGAAGGTGCAATCCTCGGTGGTCATGCCTTCGATCGTGCCCACGGCCTTTGCCATCTCCGCGATGGCCGAGCGGCCTTCGGAGAGCGCCCAGCCCGCGTGGCTAGGGCGGCCCCGGGTCTGGAGGTTGAACCGCGCGATGGCGTAGCGCCCGATCACCGCGCCGCCGTCGGGGCGGGCGGGTTCGGGGACGAGGATGTATTTATGGCGCTTCGCCTCTTCTTCGATCAGGCGACGAGTGGCGGGGGTGCCGATTTCCTCATCCGGGGTGAAAAGCACCGTCACGGGCAGCGGCGTCTCGACCCCGGCGGCCTGTAGCTTGCGCAGCGCATCGAGGTAGACGTAATTGCCGCCCTTCATGTCCATCAGACCGGGGCCGTAGCAGATATCGCCTTCGCGTTTGTAAGGCAGGCTCGCCAAAGTGCCGAGGGGGTGAACCGTGTCCATATGACCCAAAAGCAGAATGCCCCCCTCGCCCGCGCGGGGATGAGGCATCTCCGCGCGGAGGCTGTCGCCCAGCCCCATCGGGCTTGGAATACGCTCTGTCCGCGCACCCAAGACCGCCAGATCGTGCTGCGCCACATCCATCATCCGGTTCACTGCCGCCCCGTCGAATGTGGGGCTTTCAGTTTCGATCCATGGGCGCAGCCCGGTGAGCATCTCTTCGGTATCAAAAGGCAGATCGAGCGGGTTGGTCATGTTCAATATCCTTTCCTCCGCCGCGCGACAGCGGGCGGTTGGCTTAAATTAAAAGAATGGCGCAAGGGCCTAGCCGCCGACCTTTGGCAGGCGCGTCTCGACAATCCGCGCATAGATCGAGGCACCGACAGGCAAAATGGCGTCGTCCAGCACGAAGCCGGGGTTGTGCAAAGGCACGCTACCCGCGTGGCCCACCCGGCAATAGGCGCCCGGCACCACTTTCAGCATATCGGCGAAATCCTCCGACCCGCTGGCCTGTTCGGTCGAGACATGGGCGTTCTCGCCGCCCACCACGCTGGCCGCCGCTTCGACATAGGCGGTGGTCAGTTCGGGGTCGTTCATCAACACGTCAAAGACGTTACGGATGTCGACTTCGATCTCGATCCCATAGGCGCTGGCCATACCGGCGCAGAGTTCGCGCATCCGGGCCTCGGCCATTTCGATCACATCCTCATGGAAATAACGGATCGTGCCCGCAATGCTGGCGGTATCCGGCACCACGTTATAGGCCGAGCCCGCGTTGAACTTGGTCACCGAGAGCACGATCGGCTTGGTCGGCGGCATGTTGCGGCTGACGACGGACTGCAACTGCTGCACCAGCGCCGTGCCGATGACGATGGGATCGCGCGACTGATGCGGCATCGCGGCGTGGCTGCCGGTGCCTTTGACGGTGATGTCAAAGAACGCCGCGCCCGCCATGGCCGCACCGGGGGTGACATTGACCACGCCCGGCTCTGAATTCGGATCGTTGTGCATGCCGTAGATCTCGTCACAGGGGAATTTCTCAAAAAGCCCCTCTTCCAGCATCCGGCGCGCGCCGCCCAAACCTTCCTCTGCGGGTTGAAAGATCAGCACCACGGTGCCGTCGAAATCCCGCGTTTCCGCCAGATAGCGCGCGGCCCCCAAGAGCATGGTGGTGTGGCCGTCATGGCCGCAGGCATGCATCCGCCCGGGGTTGGTCGAGGCATAGGGCACGCCGGAATCCTCCACAATCGGCAGGGCGTCCATATCTGCGCGCAGCCCCACACGGCGGTTGCCGCCGCCCGCGCCCTTGATGATGCCGACAACACCCGTGCCGCCCAGCCCTTCGTGCACCTCGTCCACGCCATAGGCGCGCAGCTTTTCGGCCACGATGCCCGCCGTGCGGACCTCTTCGAACCCCAGTTCGGGATGGGCGTGGATGTCTTGACGGATGGCGGTGAGATCGGCGGCGAAGGCTTCGATCTTGGGAAGGACGGTCATGCGGTGGCTCCTGTCGTCATGGTGGCGCTGCCGAGCGCGCGATAGTTGGCAAAATCCCAATGGCGGCCCGGTGCCGCTTCGATCAGGTTGCGTGTGTAGTCGTGATGCGGGTTGGCCAGCACATCGCCCGCGGGGCCGTATTCCACGACCTGCCCGCGTTGCATGACCAAGACCTCGTCACAAATCTGCGCGGCGACGCGCAGATCATGGGTGATGAAGAGCATGGCGACGCCGAACTTCTCCTGAATGTCATCCAAAAGATCGAGCACCTGCGCCTGCACGCTCACATCAAGGGCCGAGACAGCCTCATCCGCGACCAGCAGATCAGGCTTCATCGCCACCGCACGCGCAATGGCGATACGCTGGCGTTGCCCGCCCGAGAATTGATGCGGATAGCGGTCAAGCGCATCGCGCGGCAGGTCCACCAGTTCCATCAGCTCAGCGGCATGGCGCATCGCCTCTTCGCGCGGGGTGCCGAAGTTGATCGGCCCTTCGCAAAGGCTGCGCGCCACGGTCCAACGCGGGTTGAGCGAACGGTAAGGGTCTTGGAACACGATTTGCAGATGTTTGCGGTGATCGCGCAGCTGACGGCGCGAGAGTTTGGCGATCTCGGTCCCCGCGACACTCACGCTCCCCGCTGTCGGGTCGATCAGCCGCATGATGGCCCGCGCCACGGTGGATTTGCCCGAACCGGACTCCCCCACGATGCCCAGCGTCCGCCCCGGTTTGATGGTAAAGCTGACATCCTGCGCGGCTTTCACGCCCTCGCTGCGGCGCAGGAAACCGCCGCCGCCATAGGTCATGTCGAGCCCGGCCACACGCACCACTTCGCTTTGCGAAGCCGCCGCCCTTGCGGGCCGCGGGGTGAGGTTGGGCACGGCGGTCAGCAGAGTGCGGGTATATTCCTTCTCCGGCTTGGTCAGCAGCTTTTCAATCGGCGCGCGTTCGACGATCTTGCCCTGCTGCATCACCGTCACGGTATCCGCGATCTCGGCCACCACGCCCATGTCATGGGTGATGAAAAGCACGGCGGTGCCGTGGCGCTCCTGCATCTCGGCGATGAGCTTGAGGATCTGCAACTGCGTGGTCACGTCCAGCGCCGTCGTCGGCTCATCCGCGATCAGCAGATCGGGGTCGAGGATCAGCGCCATGGCGATCATGATGCGCTGGCGCTGCCCGCCGGAAAGCTGGTGCGGGAAGGCGCTAAAGATGCGATTCACATCCGGCAGATGCACCTGATCCATCATGTCGAGCGTGCGTTTCTTGGCCTCGGATTGGCTCAGATCGCTGTGCATGTTAAGCACTTCCATGATCTGCTCGCCCACCCGCAGCACGGGGTTCAGCGCGGTCATCGGCTCTTGGAAGATCATCGCGATCCGCCGCGCGCGCAGCTGGCGCATTTGCGCGTGGCTGGCGCTTGTGATCTCGAAATCATCCAGCGTGATGCTGCCGCTTTGCACCTCCAGCGCCGATTTTGGCAGCAGCCCCATGGCCGCCAGCGAGGTCACGGATTTGCCCGAGCCAGATTCACCCACCAAGCAATGCGTCTCGCCCGCGCGGATGGTAAGGTCGATCCCGTCAATCACCGGTTTGGCCTGAGGCCGCCCGGCAAGCCCGATGCGCAGGTCGCGCACTTTGAGCACCTCACGCGCGTCGGAGAAGTCTTTGGTCTTGAACTGCATCTCTCAGCCCTCCCGTTTCTTCATGCGCGGGTCGAGCAGATCGCGCGCGGTATCGCCCAAAAGGTTGATCGACAGGATGCAAAGCGACAGCAGCAGCCCCGGCCAGAAGATCAGCCCCGGCTTGATCTGGAAATAAGTCCGCCCCTCGGCCATGATATTGCCCCATGTGGGGATCTCCGTGCTGACGCCCGCGCCGAGGAAGCTCAGGATCGCCTCGATCAGGATCGCCGAGGCGCAGATATAAGTGCCTTGGACGATAAGCGGCGCCATGGTATTGGGCATCAGGTGCTGGATCAGGATCTTGGGCATCGACGAGCCGAGCGCGATGGCCGCCTCCACATAGGGTTCCTCCCGTGCCGACAGCACGACCGAGCGCACCAGCCGCACCACGCGGGGCACCTCCGGCACCGTGATGGCGATGATGACCGAGCCGAGCGATGGCCCGTTCAGCGCCACCAAGGCAATCGCCAGCAGGATCGCGGGGATCGCCATGAGACTGTCCATGATCCGCATGATGATGCTGTCGGCCATACGAAAGAAGCCAGCCACAAGGCCGATGGCCAAGCCGATAGCAACGCTGACCAAAGCCGCCCCGACCCCGATCAGCAGCGACACGCGCCCGCCGGTCATCACCCGCGAGAAGGTGTCGCGGCCATAGGGGTCGGTGCCCAGAAGATACTCTTCGGAAGGCGGCTTGAGCCGCGCGGCGGAGTTCATCGCCAGCGGGTCATAGGGCACGTAGAGCGGCGCCAAGATCGACGCGAGCACGATGGCCACGAGGATAAGCGCCGCCAGTAGCGGGCCGATACCGACCCTTGCGCCCGCAGGCAGGGAAAGCAGTCCGGTCAGCACCTGAAAGGCGCTGTGACGGGATTGGGGTTGCTCGATCATGTCAGTACCGGATCCTTGGGTCGAAGAATGAATAGGAGACGTCAACCAAGAGGTTCACGAAAACGTAGATGCCCGCCGTCAGCAGTATCATCGCCTGAATGACGGGGTAGTCGCGCGCGAGGATCGCATCGACCGTGAGCCGCCCGATGCCGGGGATGTTAAAGACGCTTTCCGTCACCACCACGCCCGAGATCAGCAGCGCGAAACCGGTGCCGATGATGGTCAGGATCGGCACGGCGGCATTGCGCAGCGCATGGCGGAAGAGCACGACATTCTCGCGCACGCCCTTGGCCCGGGCGGTGCGGATGTAATCTTCGCCCAGCACTTCGAGCATGGAGGCCCGCGTCATCCGCGCGATGAGCGCCACATAGATCGTGGCCAGCGTGAGCGAGGGCAGAATGGCGCGCGAGAAGAACGGCCCGATGCCCTCCGAAGGCGCCTTGTAGCCCTGCACCGGCACCCAACGCAGTTCGATCGCGAAGATTTGGATCAGGATATAGCCGATCACGAAGACCGGCACCGAAAAGCCCAGCACCGAGAAGGACATCACCAGAAAGTCGACCCATGTGCGGTGACGCCATGCGGCGATCACGCCCATCGGCACCGCCAGCAGGACAGAGATGGTGATGGTCATCAGCGCGATGTTGATGGTCGGCCCCAGCCGGTCGCCCAACATGCCCGCCACAGAGGTGTTCGACAAAAGCGATACGCCCAGATCGCCGCGCAGCAATTGCCCGATCCATGTGAAGAACTGTGTCAGCAGCGGATCGTTCAGACCCAGACGGTCACGGATCCGTTCAAGCTGTGCAGGGGTGGCGGCATCGCCGGCGAGAATGGCTGCCGGATCACCGGGGGTGAGACGCAGCAGGAGGAAGACGAAGATGGCGACGATCAGCATGACCGGGATCGTGGCCAAGACGCGCTTCAGGATATAGACGAGCATTTTCCGGAAGGTCCCTTTCGGCGGAAAGAAGGCAGGCCCGGAAGCGGGGGCGCTGCCTGCGGGCAGAGATGACGGTGGAGAGCGCGGCGGCCGCGCCCTCCGAAAGGCTGGATTACTCCGCCTCTTTGGTCATGTTCCAAAACACCGGCACGGGCGATGGCAGCATGTTCTGGATCGTGTTCCGACGCGCCTGCGGGATCAGATATTCACCCATCATGATGTAGTTGACGTTATCCATGACGTGTTTCTGGATCTCGACGGCCACTTCCTTTTGCGCCTCGGGCCCTTCGGCCTTCATGAACTTCGCGCGCAGCTCTTCGACCTTGGGGTCGTCGGGCCATCCGAACCACGCCTCATCGCCACGGCCACTGACCATCACGTTGGTCAGCGGGTCCGAAATCTCGGGCACCATCCAGTTGGTGAAGAACATGTTCCAGCCACCCTCAGAGACCGGGCTTTGCTGGGCGCGGCGCTGCACGACCGATTGCCAGTCCATCGACTGCATGTCGACTTCGAACCCCGCCTCGCGCAGGGCTTGGGCGGCCACCACCGGCTGGTTGATCAGGCTGATCACATCCGTCGGCGCCATCAGCACGATGGGCGTGCCATCATAGCCCGCCTCTTCAAGCAGGGCCTTGGCCTTTTCCGGATCCGCGCCGCCGGTCACGATCTCAGCATCCGCTTCGTCGCCCAGAGGGGTCGAACAGCCAAAGATCGCGCCGCAGACGTTGTAATAGGCCGGGTCGCCCTGCATCGTTTGCAGCATGGATTCTTGGTCCAGCGCCGCCATCGCCGCCTGACGCACCAGCTTGTTGTCAAAGGGCGGGTGCAGGTGGTTGGGCCGACCGATGGTGACATAGCCAAGGTCATCGCGGGTCTCGACCGTGACCTCGGGGCTGGCGTCGAGGATCGGCAGCAGGTCGATCTGCACCTGTTCAAGATAGTCGATCTCTCCGGCCGAGAGCGCGTTGATGGCGGTCAGCGCGTCGGGCATCGTGGTCCAGACCACACGGTCGACATTGACCACCTTGCCACCCGCCATCCACGAGGCTTCCTCGTCACGCGGGACGTAGTCGTCGAACTTCTCATAGGTGACGTTCACCCCGGGCTCGTATTCATCTTGGTTAAAGACGAAGGGGCCGGAGCCGATATATTCCGTGATCGTCTCATCCGCCGAGGTTTCGGCCACGCGCTTGGGCATGATGAAGGGCGGCACGGCCGATTGTTTGGAGATCACCGACAAAAGCGGGCCAAAAGGCTCGGTCAGGGTCCAGACGACGGTCTTTTCGTCGCTGGCTTCAAGGCTTTCAGTCACGTCAAAGATTAACTGCCCGCCGCCGTCACGCTTGCCCCAGCGTTTAAGCGAGGCCACGACATCTTCGCCAGTCACCGGCGCGCCGTCATGGAACATCAGCCCATCGCGCAGCGTGAAAGTATAGATGAGCCCGTCATCCGAGACCTCCCAGCTGGCCATCTGGGGCTGCGGCTCAAAATTTTCGTCCACGGCGGTCAGGACGTCATAGACCATATAACCGTGGTTGCGGGTGATATGCGCGGTGGTGATGACCGGATCGAGAACCCGCAGGCCCGAGTGCATGACCGCCGTGATGGTCGTTTCGCCATCCTGCGCCGCCAGAGAGCCGGGTGCCAAAAGCGCCGTGGTCGCGGCAAAGGCGGCGGCAAGTCCGCGCGACTGTTTCAGTGCCGATCGTAGAGGTATCATGTGGTTTTCCCTTGTTGAGTGATCTTTTGGTTTTTATTGGGCCACGGCGGTCTTGCCGCCCTGGTCGGGTGGTGCGCTTTGGGCACCATTGGCCCCGAAACGGGGGCCATTCGGGGACAGCCGAAGCCCCGCACGCAGGCGCGTGAAGGGCAAATCGGCTGGATTGAGGGGCATCGGCCCCGGCGCGCAGGCGACAAGGATGTCGCGCGCGATAGGGGCAAAGTCTGCGCGGAAATGGGTGGAGCTTTTGACCACCAAGAGATCCATCTCTTCGGGTTGGATACCGACAAAGCGGAACATCTCGCGGTCGGCCATCTGGGCGATGCGGCTGGTCACGACGACATGGACCCCGTCGATGCGCAGGCAGGCCGAGGGGCCGAGGTTCAGCGCCGTGCCGCCATAATAGGGGCCGGTCGCGCGCAGGGTTCCGTCGCAAAGATGCTGGACCGTCGCCACCGTTTCAAACGGCGCGTCATCCGTGATGTCGGCGTGGCCGCCAAGGCGCAGGTTAACCTCGGCACCGACCCCGGCCTGATGCGCCGCTTCGGCGGCGGCGGGGTCGACGATCAACCCGATGGCCGCGTTCTGCGCCTCGGCCTTCACCAAGGCGCGCAACATGCCGGTGGTGGCCGACACGCCGCCCGCGCCGGGGTTGTCTTGAGTGTCAGCGATGACCACAGGCCCGCGCCCCGGCCCCGCGGCACGCGACAGCGCTTCGGCCACCGCCCTGTCGGAATCATAGGCCTCATTTTCCAAAAAGGCGGGCGCTGCCGCCTCATAGGCTGCGGCAAGCCTGTCGGCGGCGGCGTCTGCTGCGGTCTGCGTCTCGCCATAGGCAACAGCCACGGGGCCGCAATCGGGAATATCCGCCGCCGGGAAGCCCATGAACAGGCTGGCCGAAAGCGCCCCCGCGGCTTCGCAGGCGGCGACCCCCTCATAAAGCTCACGTCCCGGCGACATTTCGGTCGATTGAAACGGGATCGGCACCAAATATGACATCTGGCGAAAGGCTTTGGCCGGACGCTGGCCGGTGGTCATGATCCGGTCGAGTTGGCGGGCCGCGGCAGCACCGGTATCGGCCATGTCCACATGCGGATAGGTGCGAAAACCGACGAGCATATCGACATTCGCAACGAAATCTTCAGAGATATTTCCGTGCAGATCAAGCGCCGTGGCGATGGGCACATCCGGCCCCACGACCGCACGCAGGCGGCGAACCAACTCGCCTTCCCCGTCGTCCAGATGCTCCGCCACCATGGCGCCGTGCAGGTCCAGAAAGACCCCGTCGAGCGGCCCGGCTTGCCGAATGCCTTCGATGATCTCACCCGCAATCGTCTCATAGGCGTCTTGGCTGACATGGGCCGAAGGGATCGCCCCCGCCCAGAGGATCGGAACGATGTCCCAACCCTGCGCTTGGCCCACCCGCAGCGCGCCCGCCATGCCAAGGTTGACCTCTTCGAAGGCGGGCAACATCGCCGCGCCGCGCACCATGGGGACATAGCCGCCGCCCAGTTGAAAAGCCTGCATATCCGCCGGATTGGGGGCGAATGTGTTTGTCTCGTGCAGAAAGCCCGCAACAGCCACGCGCATTCCAGAACCACTTTCCAAACCTGTCTCCTTCGCCTTCTCGGCCCTGTCATCCGCGGGCCACGCCCATTGTGTATCGCATTGCAATACAGCTATAGTGCACAGCAAGCGTAAGCGGCGCTTTAACGATTCGTCAACTACAGGCCATTTATGAGTAGATTTTTCCGTGAAGACGCCCCGCAGGCGGCGCAGAATCAGGCAGAGGACGACCGTTTGTTCGTCCGGGCGGCAGATCGCGCAATGCAGGTGCTGGGCGCCTTTCACAACGCGACCGGGCCGATGACCCTTTCCGACATCGCCAAGACCGCAGGCATCGACCGATCCGCGGCGCAGCGACTGGTCCATACGCTCACCAAACTCGGCTATATCCGGCGCAGCGGGGATGACCGGGGCTACCTGCCGGGGATCCGCCTGCTCGATCACACGCTTGATCTGCTACGGCTCGACCCCGTGGTGCAGAAAGCCACGCCGGTCCTTCTGGAACTGCGCAAATCCCTGCGCGAACGGGTCGATCTCAGCCTCTATGACGAGACGCGCCTGATCTATGCCCTGCGCATGCAAAGCAAACGCGAGACCTTTTTCGCCACGCTCGTGGGCCATAGCGTGCCGACCTTCTGCACCGCGGGCGGGCGTGCCGCGCTGGCGCAGCTTCCCGATGACGCGGCGCGCGAAATCCTCACCCGCGCGCCCTTGCACCCTTTCACCGCCAGCACCAAGACCGACCCCGAAGCGATCATAGCCGAGCTTAGCATCGCCCGCGAAAATCGCTTTGCCGTGGTCTGCGACGAATATGCCTTGGGCGAAGTCGCGGTGGGCGTCGCCATCACCGACCGGAACGGCGCGCCTCTCAGCGCGATACATCTCGCAGGCTCCCTTTCGGAATACACGCCGGAGGAATTTGTCGCCAAGGCTGCCCCCCTCGCCATAGAAGCCGCCAGCGCCATCATGGCCGGGTGACCGCCCAAAGCCTCGAATATAGCCACCCCCGCCTTCGGCAGAGGGTTTCGCCGCGAATTTACTTGCGTTGCTAAATTCTTTCTCCGAAGTTCGCGACATCAGGGCGCGGATGCGGCTTTGAAAAACGACTAAACGAAAGGAACCGGAATGACCGACAGTAAACCGCTTTGGCAATGGGACGCGCAGGAAATCGCAAGCGCGACCCGCGCAGGAAAACTCTCGGCGGTTGAAGCGACCGAGGCGGCGATTGCCCGCATGGAAGAGGTCAATCCGGCTTTGAACGCTGTGGTCGAGACCCTCGCCGATGAGGCCCGCGCCGAGGCTGCCGCCCTCGACAAAAGCGACGCGCCCAAGGGGCCGCTGCATGGTGTTCCGGTCACGATCAAGATCAACGTCGATCAAAAGGGCCATGCCACAAGCAACGGCGTGCCCGCCTTCAAAGACATCATCGCGCCCGAGGATGCGCCGGTGGTGCGCAACCTCAAACAGGCGGGCGCCATCGTGATCGGGCGCACCAACACGCCGGAGTTTTCCTTTCGCGCCGATACCGACAACCCGCTTTATGGGCGCACCCATAACCCGTGGGGGCAGCACCTTTCGGCGGGCGGCTCCTCCGGTGGGGCGGGGGCGGCTGTCATGGCCGGGATCGGCGCGCTGGCCCATGGCAACGACATCGGCGGTTCCTTACGTTTCCCGGCATCGGCCAATGGCGCGGTGACGGTCAAGCCGGGCCTAGGCCGGGTGCCCGCCTACAACCCCAGCCAAAAGGCCGAGCGCGGTCTCTTGGCGCAATCCATGTCGGTGCAGGGGCTGATCGTGCGCAAGGCGGCGGACCTGCATCTGTCGATGCCAAGCCTGATCGCCGCAGATGCGCGCGACCCTTTCCATGTGCCGATGCCATGGCGTGGCGCGCCGATCGAAGGCCCGATCCGCGTGGCCTTCACCCGCGATGATTTCGGCTTTGGCCTGCACCCGGATGTGGCCACCGCGCTCGACAAAGCCGCCTCTGCCCTGTCCAACGCAGGCTACGCCGTCGAAGAGGTGGAACCGCCCCTTGCCTATGAAGCTGGCAAAAACGGCTATCGCGCCCTGATGGGCGAAGTCGAAGCGCTGATGGGCGAGGACATCCGAACCCACGGCTCCGACGATCTGAAGGCGATCTTTGAGGATTACTACGCCGAATACCCGCCCTTCAAAGGCACCGAACAGCTCGCCATGCTGGCCAAACGCACCCATTACGCGCGCGAATGGTCGCTGTTTCTTGAGGACTACCCCCTCGTTCTGACCCCCTTCATGTTCGCCCCCTTCTTCACCGCCGGGCGCGACACCGAAGGCCCGGAGGGCGTGCGCGAAGTCTTGGGCAAGGGGCTTTGGTCCTTCGTCATGAACTTCACCGGCCTGCCCGCGGGCAACATCCCCACGCATATCGCGGAACTGCCACAAGGCCCGCAGCCCATCGGCGTGCAAATCGCAGGCCGCCGCTGGCGCGAGGACCTGATCGTTGACGCGATGGCCGCGATCGAAGGTGAGATTGCCCCGGTTTGCACGCGACTGTGGGGGGCGTGAACTAGCCTCAAAGTGTGACGCCGATGGCCCGCATCTACTGTGAGGCGGGCCATTTTCTAAAGATAACTCAGGCGGACGCGGGCGTCGTCCACAGCGGCTAGGCGTCTTTGATCCCGTAGCTGCCCCCGAAAATCTCCTCCACCGGGGGATGAAACAACGTCCTGTCAGGATATTGCGCGACCATCCGATCGAACTGCGCCTGCGCTTTGGCGTGATAGGCCATGTCGTCGACGCCGGGGATGACACCATCGCGCATCACGAACCGCCCTGCGATCATCACGTCCGATACGTCGCGGCCTGAGCCGTTAAGCAGGATCGTCTGAATGGGGTCGATGCGCTGCCCGATGTCGGGGCTGTCCAGCCGGATGACGTTCAGGTCGGCGGCGGCTCCCGGAGCCAGCCGACCCAGATCAGGACGGTTCAGGGCCGCTGCGCCGCCGAGGGTGGCGGCATCATAGAAGTCGGCGGCGCGGACGGTGGTCGGATCACCCTCCGCGATACGGGCGGTCATCACACCCAGGGCCATGTTCTGGATCATGTCGGCGGGATGCGTGTCGGTGCCCATACCGATGGGGACGCCAAGGTCGCGGAACCGTGCGAAGGACTGCATGATCTTGCCGCTACGGGCCATCACCAGCGGGCAATGGGCAAGGGCGGCACCGGAGGCCGTCAGGATTTCGAGATCAGGCGCGGCATGGGTGATGCTGTTGAGGCCCGACAGGAAAAGCCCATGCGGCAGGATCGTGGAAGGGGCGAAAAAATTGGTATCGCGCAGCAGTTCCAACGGGCTTTTGCTATGCTGTTGCAGCACCAGATCATATTCCAACCGCGACTGGCAGCAATGCAGGCGGATGGGCACGCCGAGGGCGCGGGCGGCGGCACCGCTGCGGCGCAGAAGCTCGGGCGTGCAGGTCTCGATCCGGTCGGGGGCCAACATAGTGCGGATCAGCCCGCCGTGGGTGTTCTCGTGCCGCGCGACAAAGGCTTCGGCCTCGGCCAGACCCGCAAAGCCGCGCGGTTCATCATAGTGAAAACCGATTTGCCGATCTTCATTCACCACCAGATTGCCGCTGCGAAAGGCGGGGCCAAGGTAGACCCGCAGCCCGAGGTCCGCCGCCGCCTCTGCCGCGGCGTCGAATTCCTCTGCCGTCTCGCCCCAAGCGCGGTAGAAGAGCGAGGCAATGGGCAGCGCCGTGGTGATGCCGTTGCGGATCAGCCGGGTGAAGGCATAGCGTTTTTGAAAGGCCAGTTCCTCGGGCGTGTACATTTCGCGCGGGCCAGCGGCCATGTAGCTCTCGGGCCAGACGCGGCCCTTCAACTCCGGCGGATGGTTGTCATAGCCAAGCACAGTGGTGTCGAGATCGGCCAGCGCGTCAAGGTCGATGAAGCCCGGCCCGATCAGCGCCTCGCCAAAGTCGATGGTCTCGGCCACGTCGCCCGCGAAGTCATGGCCGACGTGCAGCACCTTTTCGCCTTCCACGACCACGGTGCCATTGCGGTAGAGGCAGTGTTGCCCGTCCTCATGCCCCACGACCCAAGCGGCGGTCAGGGCGCTGCGTTTCAAGCGCTCTGCCATGTCGCCTCCGTCTCGCCATCGCGGGCCACGATCTGGCCGCCCGACAGGACCAAGCGGCGCGGCGGGCGTAGGGTAATCGCTTCGGAAACCGCCTCCACATCGACCAGCACCAGATCGGCGCGGCAGCCTTCGGCGAGGCCGTAGCGCTCAAGCCCCATGACCCGCGCCCCTTCGGTGGTGCAGGTGTCGAGCGCCCAGCCAACCTCAACATCCGCGCGAAAATTGTTGCGCAGGCCGACGAGCATCGCGCGCTCCAACATGCAGGCGTTGCCGTATGGGGTCCAAGTGTCGCGGATGCCGTCGTTGCCCGCGCAGATCGCGATGCCACGCTCGCGGCAGGCGGCGACTGAGGGCACCGGGCGCGCGGCGGGGGCAGTGGTGGCCAGCGAGACCTCCAGCGCCGCGATCCGGTCGAGCAGCCCCGCCACCCGCGCCTGATCCCCCATGCCGAGGCAGAAGGCGTGGCTGACCGTCACCCTGCCCTGCATCGCCAGCGCCTCGGTCCGGTCGAGGATCATTTCAAGGCTAAACGCCCCCATCTCCCCCGGCTCATGCAGGTGAATGTCGATCGGCTTGCCGTGTTTCTCTGCCAGCCCGAAGACGGCGTCGAGCTGCCCCTTGGGGTCACGGTCGATGCCGCAGGGGTCGAGCCCGCCGACGATATCGGCGCCTTCGCGCAGGGCTTCGTCCATCAATTCCATCGTGCCGGGGCGGATCATCAAGCCCGATTGCGGAAAGGCGACGGTCTCGATCTGCATGACATCCGCATAGCGCGCACGGGTGGCGGCCACGCCCCGGTGCAGGCTCAACCCATGTTCGGTGTCGATATCGACATGGCTGCGGATCGCCGTGGTGCCCTTGGACAGCGCCAGCGCCACCTGCCGTGCCGATTGCCGCTCTGCGTCCATGTCCAACTCGTGACGCAACTTCCGCTCCGTGTCGATCATCTCTTGCAGGCTTTTGCCCTGCTGATGCGGGTGCCAGGGCATGCCCCAGAGCGTCTTGTCGAGATGTGCATGCGCATCAACAAGGCCCGGCAGCGCCAGCGCGCCGCCGCAATCCTCAACGGAGACCTCCCCCGTCGGCGTGATCTTAGGCGCGATCTGCGCGATGCGCCCGCCTTCGATCAGCACATCGGCGGCATCCGCCCCCATGAGGCGGAGGTTCTTGAGCAGCAAAGGCTTGGTCATGTCTTGTCCTGTCTATCGTGTCAGAGGGGCGATGCGCGCTTGCGGTGCGGCGGCTTGTTTGACGCGTGGCAGGGCATAGGCGCCGGTCTTGGCGGTCACCAGCCCGGTCGCAGCGAGGCCAGCGGCCATGCGGATGGCAAAGCCCACACCGTCGATCACCGGCACGCCCGCATCGCGGCCCAGTTGTTCCAAATGCGCGCTCATGCCTGCGCAGCCCAGCACCACGGCCTCGGCCCGGTCTTCCTCCACCGTCTGGCGGATCTTGCGGGCGATCAGCGGCAGGGTCTGCACCGGCGCATATTCGAGGTCGAGCACCGGTATGTCGGCAGCATGTACGGCGCAGAGCGCACGGCCACAGCCGTAACGGTCGCCAAGGTCTTCGATGATCGGCACGGCCCGGGGCAAGGTGGTGACGACCGAAAAGCGTTTGGCGATCCGCCCGGCTGCAATGAGCGCGGCTTCGCACAGACCAATCACCGGCCCCTTGGCCACGGCCCGGGCGGCGTCGAGACCGGGATCGTCGAAACAGGCGATCACATGGGCCGCGGCCCCTGCCGCTTCGGCCTCAAGAATGGCGTCGAGCATGGCGGGCACGGCGCGGGCCTCATCGGCATAGCCTTCGATGCTGGGCGGTGTCGCCCGCGCGGTGGCGGCAACGACCTCGACCCCCGGCCCGGCTTGGGCGCGGGCGGTGCGGGCGATGGCCTCGGTCATGCCCGCGGTCGAGTTTGGATTGATCAGGTGAATTTTCATCAATTGGCTTTCTGTGTCACGCCAACCGGCGGCGTCTCGGGAACCTTGAGCTCGAACTGCCGGTCGGAGGTGATATAATTGTCGGCATGCAGCCGCGCGATGGGCTGGTAATTTTCGGGCCGGACATAGCGGCCCGCCTCGTCAAGGCAGTTGTCGCGCACATGCATCTGCACGACACGGCCCAGAATGATCTCGCGCCGGGCATAGCGGATGGTCTCTTCGACCACACATTCCATGGCGCAGGGGCTTTCCGCGATCCAGCCGCCGTCGATCTGGCTGGCCGGGGTCATGGTCAACCCGGCGGTCGCGATCTCGTCCACGTCCGGCGCATAGCTGATCCCGCAGGTAATCATCGCCTCGGCCAGCGCCATGTCGACCATATTGACGCAAAAGCTCTGACGCCGGTCGATGTTGGTGACCGTGTCCTTGATACTGCCGTCGGGACGGCATTGGATGCCCAGGATCACGATCGGCGGCTCCTGCGAGAAGACGTTGAAAAAGCTCATCGGCGCGGCATTGGGCACACCATCGGCGCTCAACGTGGTGACCAGCGCGATGGGGCGCGGCGCCACGAAGCTCGACAACAGCCGGTAGCGGTCGCGTTCTGGCAGGGTGGTGAAATCGAACTCCATCCCCCTACTCCGCCGCCAACCGAAGCCACGGCTTCAGCCGCCCCTCGTCCGCCGCGTGGCAAGCCGACTTCTGACCGCCCTCGCGCAGGTTGAGCGCGGGGGCCACGCTCCGGCAGGTGTCATTCGCCATCGGGCAGCGCGGGTGAAAGGCGCAACCGGGCGGCGGTGAGATCGGATTCGGCACCTCTCCTGCCACGGGCGCGCGTTCGGCGCCGCCCACGGTCAGCTTGGGCACCGTTTCCATCAACAGACGCGTATAGGGGTGCTGCGGGTTACCGAAGATCTCCTCCTTCGGGCCGACCTCTACGATCTTGCCCAGATACATCACCGCCAGCACATCGGCCATGTACCAGACCACCGCCAGATCGTGGCTGATGAAGATGTAGCTCATGTTGAACTCGTCTTGCAGGTCCTTCATCAGGTTCAGGATCTGGCTCTGTACGCTCACGTCCAGGGCCGAGGTCGGCTCGTCGCAGATCAGCAGTTCGGGCCGGGTGGTGAGGGCACGGGCGATGGACAGGCGCTGGCGTTGGCCGCCGGAGAACTCATGCGGGAATTTCTTGGCATCGGCGGGGTTCAGACCGACCTGGCTCAGCAGTTTCTCGACCTCGCGGGTGACCTCGGCCCGGGTCTTGCAGATGCCGAAGTTCTTGAGCGGCTCACCGATGATGTCGCGCACCCGCCAGCGCGGGTTGAGCGAGGCATAGGGATCTTGAAAGATCATCTGCATTCGGCGGCGCAGGGCGGCGGGTTTGCCGGGGGGCATATGGGTGATGTCGTCCCCCTCAAAGCGGATCGTGCCGCCGCTCGGGCTGTGCAACCCCATCAGAAGCCGCGCCACGGTGGATTTGCCGCAGCCCGACTCGCCCACCACGGCAAAGGTCTTGCCGCGCGGCACGTCAAAGCTGATGTCGTTCACCGCCGTCAGGATACGGCGCGGGCGGCGCTCCAGCAGCCGGTTGAGGAAGGGTTCGGACACGTCGAAGCGTTTCGAGATGTTCTGCACGCTTAGGATGTCGTCGGGGGTGATCTGGGGGGTCATGACGTCTCTCCGTAAAGGTGGCAGGCGACTTGGCCGGTGCCGGCGTCCTGCGGCGCGGGGCGGATGCTGTGGCAATGGTCCATCGCCCGGGGACAGCGCGGTGCAAAGGCGCAGCCGGGCGCGGGGTTGCGCAACCCGGGCATGGCACCTTCGATCTGCGTGAGCCGCCGGTCGCGGATGCCGATCTGCGGGATCGAAGCCATGAGGCCGCGGGTATAGGGGTGCAACGGTTCTTCGATGACCTGTTTCACATCGCCGATCTCAACCAGCCGCCCGGCGTACATCACCGCAACGCGGTCCGCCGTCTCGGCGATCACGCCCATGTCGTGGGTCACCAGCACCACCGCCGTGCCATTCTCGCGGCAGAGCCGCTTCAGCAGGGAAAGGATCTGCGCCTGCACGCTGACGTCGAGCGCCGTGGTCGGCTCATCCGCGATGATGAGCTTGGGCTCGGCACAGAGCGCCAGCGCGATCACCACCCGCTGCCGCATCCCGCCCGAGAACTGGTGCGGATATTGGTCAAGCCGCGCCTCGGGGGCCGGGATGCCGACTTCGGCCAGCCAGTCGATGGCCCGCTGGCGGGCGGTCTTCTGGTCGAGCCCGAGATGCACGCGCATCGTGTCGATAAGTTGCTCGCCCACGGTATAGACCGGGTTGAGGCTGGTCAGCGGGTCCTGAAAGATCGCGCCGATCTCCTTGCCGCGAATGCGGCGCATCTTGTCGGCGGGCAGGTTGTCGATCCGCGCGCCGCGCAGCCGCACCTCGCCCGAGCGGATCAGGCCGGGCGGTTCAATCAGCCCGGTGATCGCCGCCCCCGTGATCGACTTGCCAGCGCCGGATTCACCGACCAGCCCGAGAATCTCGCCTTCGTCGAGGTCGAGGCTCAGCCCCTTGACGGCCTCCAGCGGGCCGCGCCGGGTGGGGAATTCGACAACGATGTTGTCCAGTTCAAGAAGTGACATGGGATTACCTCAGCGCAGTTTGGGGTTGAGCGCATCGCGCAGCCAGTCGCCCAGCAGGTTGACCGCCAGCACAAGGATCGCCAATGCCGCGGCGGGAAAGACGACGACCCACCAGATGCCCGAGAACAGAAACTCATTGCCGATCTGGATCAGCGTGCCGAGCGAGGGCTGGGTGGGCGGCATACCGACACCCAGAAAGCTCAACGTCGCCTCGGTCAGCACCGCCATGCCGAGGTTGATCGTCGCGATGACCAGCACGGGGCCAAGCACATTGGGCAGGATATGTTTGATCATGATCGCCAGCTTGCCGGTGCCGAGGGTGCGCGCCGCCTCAATATATTCCTTGCGGCGTTCCACCATGGTCGAGCCGCGCACGGTGCGGGCATATTGCACCCAGTTGGTCAGCCCGATCGACAGGATCAGCACAATGAGCGCCGACTCGGCCTGCGCCGAACTGGGCAGCGCACCGCGCAGAATGCCGTTGATCAAAAGCGCCACGAGGATCGGCGGAAAGCTCAACAGCACGTCGGCGATCCGCATCAGCACCGCATCGACGATCCCGCCAAGAAAGCCGCCCAAAAGGCCAAGCGCCACGCCCATCACGGCGGCAAGGATCACGCTGGCGAAACCGACCAGCAGGGAAATCCGCATCCCATACATGATCGACGAGAGCACGTCGCGGGCCTGCGTGTCGGTGCCAAGCAGGTAGGCGGCGCTGCCACCCTCGGCCCAGGCCGGGGGCAACTCACTGTCGAAGAGGTCCAGCTCGGCGATGTTGAACGGGTCCTGCGGCGCAAGGCTCGGGGCGAAGATCGCCGTGAGGAACATCGCCAGCAGCACCAGCGCCGAGATCACCGCCACGCGCGACTTGCGGAAGCTGTAGGTGATATCGCTGTCCCAGAAGGCGTAGAGCATGGGCATGAAGTTTGACATGGGGGTAACCTCCTCAGACGCCGCGCGCGGGCGTTCTTTCGGCCCGCAGGCGCGGGTCGGCGACGTTGTACAAAAGGTCGACCAGCGTGTTGATGACGACGAAGATGAAGGACACCAGCACCAGATAGGCGGCCATGACAGGGACATCGGTGAAGTTCACCGCTTGGATGAACAGGAAGCCCATCCCCGGCCATTGAAAGACCGTCTCGGTGATGATGGCAAAGGCGATAAGCCCGCCCAGTTGCAGACCAAAGATCGTCATTACCGGGATGAGCGTGTTCTTCAGCGCGTATTTGAAATGCAGCATGCGGTTCGGGATGCCGCGGGCCTTGGCGAACTTGATGTAATCCGCGCGCAGCACCTCCAGCATCTCGGCCCGCACCAGCCGCATGATCAGCGTCATCTGGAACAGCGCCAGCATGATCGCGGGCAGGATCAGCGCCTTGAGGCCCGATACCGTCAGGAACCCCGTGGTCCACCAGCCGAGATCGACCACCTTGCCGCGCCCGAAGCTTGGCAACCATCCCAGCGTGACCGAGAAGACGAGGATTAGCAGAATGCCGGTGACGAAGGTGGGCACGGAGATCCCCAGAAGCGAGATCACCTGCAACCCTTGGCTCAGCCAGCCGCGCGGGTTGAGGGCGGTATAGATGCCCAAGGGCACCCCAAGTGCCAGCGCCAGACCGGCGGCGACCAGCACCAGCTCGGCGGTGGCGGGAAAGCGTTCGGCCAAAAGGTCCGAGACGGGGCGGTTGTTGCGATAGGACTGGCCGAAATCACCCTGCGCGGCATCGGCGATAAAACGCCCGTATTGCACCAGAACGGGGTCGTTGAGCCCCAGTTTCTCGCGCATCTCGGCGCGGTCCTGCACGGTGGCGTCTTCGGGCAGAAGGTTGGAAATCGGGTCACCCAGAAAGCGGAACATCAGAAAGGCGATCGAGGCGACGACGAGCATCACCAGCGCGGCCTGTATGATGCGGCGGATAAGAAAGGCGAACATGCTGGCCTCCGGCTGGCAAGGTTATCGGTGGGCGGGCGTGGGGAGGGGCGCCCGCCCGGGGGCAGGTTACTCGATCCGGGCGAGCCAGAGGCGCGGTTTGTCATCCGCGGTCTGGGGGATCTTCACCGCATCGCGCGCGGCCCACGACAGGGGCTGGGCGTGCAGCGGCAACCATGCCACCTCTTGATCGGCGATGCGGAAGGCTTCGACCATCATCTCCATGCGCTTTTCGGCATCCAGCTCGGTGGCCACGGCCTTGGTCAGACGGTCAACCTCGGGGTTGGAGTAGCCGCCGGGGTTCCATGTGCCCATCTGCCCTTCGGGCGTGTGCAGCATCGCCGAGAGCACCGAGAAGCCGTCGAGCATCGGCAGCGTGGCCCAACCCAGCATGAACATGTCGGTCTCATTGGCGCGGGCGCGCTCGAAGTGGATCGCCTTGGTCTCTGCCGTGAGGTCTGCCTTGAGGCCGACGCGGGCAAACATCGCCGCCAGCGCCTGACAGATCGCCGCGTCGTTGACGTAGCGGTCATTGGGGCAGTTCATGTTCAGGCTGAAGCCTTCGGGGTATCCGGCATCGGCCAGCATCTGCTTGGCCTTTTCGGGATCATAGGCGGGGATTTCATCGACCCCTTCGTCAAAGCCCGGCACCTGCGGGGCCACCAAACCGCCGAGGTTGCGGGATTTGCCGCGCATGATCTTGTCGCGCAGCAGGTCATAGCTGATCGCATGAACCAGCGCCTGACGAACCTCGACCTTTTGCAGCGGGTTGTCGTCTTGGTTGGGGTTGTTCGACGTGTCGGACATGTTGATGCCCATCATGATCGCGCGCAGGCCCGGCGCTTCGAGCACATGCATGCCCTCGGTCGCCTCGATCCGCTTGGCGTCCTGCAAGGGCGAGGGCACGATCATGTCCAGCTCGCCCGAGAGCATCGCCGCCACGCGGGTCGCGTCCGAATTGATCGGGTTCAGCTCGATCCGGGTCAGATTGTGCTGCGGCTCGTCCCACCAATCGTCGTTCACGGTCAGCACGGTCTGCGCGTCCGGGGTACGGGATTCAAAGCGGAAGGGGCCGGTGCCATTGGCGTTGGAGGTGGTGTAGCCCTCCTCGCCCTTCTGCGCGTCGATCGGGTCAAGCGCATCATGTTCTTCAAGCCAGCCGCTGTCGAAGATCAGCACATTGGTCAGGAAGTTATTCAAAAGCGGGTTCGGCCCGTCGAGCATCAGATCGACGGTCATCTCATCGACCATCTTGGCATCGATCAGACCGGCGATATTGCCGCGAATGGGAGAATCTTCATGCGCGGCCCGTTTGACCGAGGCCACCACGTCTTCAGCCGAGAAATCTTGTCCATCGTGGAACTTGATCCCCTCGCGCAGCTTGTAGCGCACGGTGGTCTCATCGATCTGCTCCCAACTGGTGGCGAGCGCCGGTTCGATCTTGAGACCGGCGTCGTAGCGGACCAGCGCCTCATAGACGTGGTTCAAGAATGAGACGGTGAAACTGTCGGTCATCGAATGCGGGTCGAGGCCGTAGAGGTCGCCATTGGTGCCTAGGCGGAAGGTCTCACCCTGCGCCATGCTGGCGCAGCTGAGTGCCAGAGCCGAGGTGAATAGAAATTTGCGCGGTGTCATTGTTATCTCCCTGTTCGTGCCGCCCTGCGAGCACAGCGGACCTGCATCACAGCGACTAAAGCCAGGCTGGCATGATTCCATTTTTCTGTCTACAATTATTGTTAACAATCTGTGCTAACATAAATTGCTTGCACTTTATCGGGCGTTTCGACGACTATTGAGGCAAATTTAGTAAATAAAGATTTGAGGGGGGGCCGATAGGTGACAGGAGCAAAGCTCACGGAGAAGCAGATCTATGAACGGATCTGGAAATCCATCGCCGAACGTCGCTTGCCGCCCGGCACGCGATTGAAAGAGGAACGGCTGTGCGAAATCTTTGGCGCCAGCCGTCCGCGCATTCGCCGGGCGTTGGACCAACTGACCCATGACGGGCTGGTCAGCCACATCCCGAACCGCGGCGCCTTTGTCACCACACCATCGGTCGACGAAGCCCGCGATGTCTTTTTCACCCGCCGCGTCGTGGAACGCGGCGTGATCGAAGCGCTGAAGAAACACGGCGCGCAAGAAAAACTGGCCGCCTTGGAAGCCCATATCGCCGAAGAACGCGAAGCGCTGGCGGCTGGAGACACGGCGCGTATCATCCGGCTCTCGGGCGCCTTTCATATGCTGCTGGCCGAACTCGCCGCCTCTCCCCTCTTGGCCGATATCCTGCGCGACCTCGTCTCAAAAAGCACCTTGGTCACGGCTGTGTTCAAACCGAAATGCGATACCCAATGCGGCCCGGACGAACATGCCGCCATCGTCGCGGCCCTCGCCGCCGGGGATTTTGACACCGCGATGACAGAGATGGAGGCCCATCTTCTGGAAGCGGAGCGCACTTTGAAACTTGAAGCCTCGCAAGACGGCGCTGCGGCGCAGGACGATGTCCTCGGGGCCGCGTTGAGCGAGGACCTGTAATGACCAGCCATGCGATCATCCACACCACCGCGATCACGATGGACGCGGAGCGACGTGTCATCGACGATGCCACCGTGCTGTTCGAAAACGACCGCATCACCGCCGTCGGCCCTGCAGGCGAAGTGCCCCTCCCCGAGACCGCCGAGGTGATCGATGGGCGCGATATGATCACCCTGCCGGGGCTGATCGACAGCCATGCCCACGCGGGCCACGGGCTGACGCGCAACCTTGGCGGCGGCGATGGCGATGCGTGGTTTCAGGCCTGCGAGGCGATCTACACCCGCGGCTCCACCCCCGCATTCTGGCAGGCCGAAGCCCGGCTTTCGGGGCTTGAGCGGCTGAAGGCGGGGATCACCACCTGCACGATGCTGCTTGGCGGCGGGGCGGATCATTACCGCACCGAAACGGTCGAAGCGGGCAATCTGCATTGCGATGCCACGCGCGAGATCGGCATCCGAACGATGCTCGCTGCGGGCTTGAACCGCCGCCCCTTCCCCAAGCCCTACCGCAGTCTGGACCTTGACCGGGAGGTCAGCCTGTCCTTCGAGGATCAGCTTGAGGTCTGCGGTGAACTCGCGCAAACCAACGGGGATTTCTTGAACGATGGCGCGGGGGTCTGCCTCATCATGCCGGTCTATTCGCCCGAGGACTTTGCGCAGGCCCCGGAGGACATCCGCGCGATGTGCCGCGCCGCGATGGACCTGCGTGAAAAACATGGGCTGCTGTTCACTCAGGATGGGCACCGGTCCGGCTCCATCGCGCTGGCCGAAAACCTCGGCATTCTCGGCCCATGGGCCTATCTGTCCCATTCGGTCGACCTCACCCCCGAGGATATGGACGCGGCCAAACGCTGCGGTGCGTCGATCGTTCACAACCCCTCGGCCATCATGTCGGTTCTGGGCCGCTGCCCCGCGCCCGAACTGCGCGAAATGGGGGTGAACGTCGCCCTCGGCTCGGACGCCGCGGCGCCGGACCGGGGCTATGACATGTTCCGCCACATGGCCCAATGCCTGCACTACCACCGCCGCCACTTCCGCGACCCGGAGGTGATGATGCCGCGTGACGTCTTGGAAATGTGCACCATCGACGCCGCCAAGGCGATTGGGATGGAGGCCGACCTCGGCTCACTCGAACCGGGCAAGAAGGCGGATATCGTCATGCTCGACCGCCGCAAACCGCATCTCTACCCGCCGATGATGCCGCTGACCACGGTTGCGCAATTCGCCAATGCGGCGGATGTGCATACGGTCATCGTAAACGGGGAAGTCCGCTTGAGAGACCGCGAAACGGCACTGGACGAAGGCGGCATACTCGACGCAGCTGCGGGAGAACTGAATGCGGCCCTCGCCCGCTGCGACCTGTCGCATCTTCTCGTAGAATAACGAACATCACGCGCGAATGGGTAAAAGCGAGGGGCCACCCCCTCGCCTTCCCTTGCGCTCAGTCAGGCTTGGCGCCTTCCGTTTCACGGGCAACATTGCTGTTCCAGATCGTGTGATCGACGCCATCGCCAAGCTCGGCATATTCGGCGATCCTGAACATCGGCTCTTTCCCCGCCTTACGCTGCGCGAAATAGTCCCGCGTGAGTTTGGCGACGGTCTTGGACAGGATCAGGATGGCGATCAGGTTGACCGTCGCCATCAGCGCCATGGAGGCATCGGCGAAGTTGAACACGGTCGTGACCGCCTGCAACGAGCCCCAGACCACCATCGCGATCACCAGCGCCTTCAGCACGAGAAGCGGGATACGCTTGCCCATCCCAAGGAACTCCATCGCGTTCTCGGCATAGGAATAATTCCCGATGATCGAGGTAAAGGCGAAGAACAAGATGGCGATCCCGATGAAGATCGGGCCGAATGCGCCGATATGCTGCTCCAGAGCGATCTGGGTCAGCGCCATGCCGGTCGCCGCACCTTCGGAATAGTCGACCACGCCCGACAGCAGGATCATCAGCGCCGTGGCCGTGCAGATCACCAGCGTATCTATAAAGACGCCAAGCCCCTGCACCAGCCCTTGGCTGGACGGATGGTGCGGATCGGGCACCGCGACGGCGGCGATGTTCGGGGCCGAGCCCATGCCCGCCTCATTCGAGAACAGACCGCGCTTGACGCCGTTGAGCAGGGCCACCATGAAGCCCCCCGTAAAGCCGCCCGCCGCCGCTTCGAAACCAAAGGCCGATTTGACGATCAGGGCCAGCATGGCGGGCACATCGGCGATGTTCAAAACCACGACGAGCAGCGCCACGACGATATAGAGCCCGGCCATGGCGGGAACGATCTTTTCCGCGACCCGCGCAATGGATTTGATCCCGCCGAAGATGACGATGCCCGCAAAACCGCCGACGACAAGGCCGGTGACGAGCTTGGGAATGGCAAAGGCTTCCTCCATCGCGACGGAGATCGAGTTTGCCTGCACCGCCGAGAAGATCAGGCCGAAGCTGATGATGAGGCAGACCGAAAAGACATAGCCCATGGCGTTCGACCCGATGCCCCGGGACATGTAGAAAGCCGGCCCGCCACGGTATTGCCCATCCGCGTTCCGAACCTTGTAAAGCTGCGCCAAGGTCGATTCCGCATAGGCCGTCGCCATGCCGACGAGCGCCACAACCCACATCCAGAACACAGCCCCCGGCCCGCCGAGATAGATCGCCACGGCCACCCCGGCGAGGTTGCCCGTACCGACCCGGCTGGCGAGAGAGATCGTCAGCGCCTGAAATGGTGAAATGCCCGCGGCGGAAGTGTCACGCGAGGATCTGACCACGCGAAAGAATTCGGCGAAATGCCGGAATTGCAGGAAACCAGTGCGCCAAGTGAAGTAAAGCCCGACAGCCAGCAGGCCATATACGAGGACGTAGCCCCATAAGACGGTGTTCAGGAAATCGACGATTGCGGTCATATTCTTGTCCCCCTCGTTTGCATGTTCAACAACTAACGCGTCGGCAGACAAGGGAAAGCTTTGAACCGAAATGAAAACGCCCGGCGGGCGTCAGTATCGATCGTCGCGGGGCTGCACGCCACCGCGCGAAAATGTGGTGCTACCTGCTACGCGGTCAGATGAATAGTGGCGCGGGCCGAAGGGCGGGCGCATGGCCCGCGCAAGCAAGCGACCACCTTCACACCCCCAGTCTTCACGCCCTCAGTGCGTCCACGCCCCACGGCGACCGGTCGCGAAATTCTCGCCATAGCCGCCGGGGCGGACGTTGGGCTTGCGCTTGTTGGGCAGTTGCACCTGCGCGTCGATGCCATGATCGCGGGCGTATTCTTCGGCGGCTTCGCGGGTGTCGAACTGCAAGCGCACTTGGCTTTGCGTATCATCGGAAGATGTCCAGCCCATCAGCGGATCGACCCTGCGCGCTTCCGCGGGCGAAAACTCAAGCAGCCAGACACGGGTCTTGGCCGTGCCGGAAGACATCGCTGTACGGGCGGGTTGGTAGATACGTGCGCGCATTTCGGGACTCTCGCTTCAATAACCTTGGGCCTTATCTAATATTCCGTGCCAAGGGGCAAGGGAATGCAGGCCCGCGCAAATAAACCCTACCATGCTGCGGTGCAGAGACTACATCAAGATCACCCCATTGGAGTGTTCCATATGACCCCCTTCGCCCTCTTCGCCCTGCAAAGCCAGATCGCCGCCCTCGCGGTGGAAACCCAGATCGTGATGTCCCTGCGCCTCTTGGGCATGGCAGGCGCGCTGCCCGCCCGCCCCGGTGAGAGCAACCGCATGGTGGCCGAGAAAGGCCCGGCCATGGTCAAAGCCTTCACCGCCGGGACGCAGGCCATGATGCTGGGCAAACGCCCCGATCAGATCATCGACGCCTCGCTCGCCCCTCTGGCCCGCAAGGTGAGACAGAATCGTAAACGGTTGATGAAGTAGCGGCAAAAGCGCCCTTCGCGGCCCCCTGCCCCTTGAACCCCGCGTGAAAGAGGGCACCTATGGGAAGCTTGACGAAGGATACCCGCGATGCCCTATGCCCATTCCGACAAGACCGAGGGGATGCCGATGCTGGCAAACCCCGCCCCAGACGTGCGCAACCGCCCCAAACTGGAGGGCGGCCATAAGTTCAAACTGGTCACCGAATTCGACCCGGCGGGCGACCAGCCCACGGCGATCAAGGAACTAACCGAAGGGGTGAACTCGGGCGAGCGCGATCAGGTGCTTCTGGGCGCCACCGGGACGGGCAAGACCTTCACCATGGCCAAGGTCATCGAAGAGACGCAGCGCCCCGCCATCATCCTCGCTCCCAACAAGACGCTGGCGGCGCAGCTCTACGGCGAGTTCAAGGGCTTCTTCCCCGACAACGCGGTGGAATATTTCGTCTCCTACTACGACTATTACCAGCCCGAGGCCTATGTCGCGCGTTCCGACACCTTCATCGAGAAGGAGAGCCAGATTAACGAGCAGATCGACCGGATGCGCCACTCGGCCACCCGGGCGCTGCTGGAGCGTGACGACGTGATCATCGTGGCCTCGGTCTCCTGCATCTACGGCATCGGTAGCGTCGAGACCTATGGCGCGATGACCCAAGACCTGAAAGCGGGCAGCATGTACGACCAGCGCAAAGTCATCGCCGATCTGGTGGCCCAGCAGTACAAGCGCAACGACGCGGCCTTCCAGCGGGGCTCCTTTAGGGTGCGCGGCGACAGTCTTGAAATCTTCCCCGCCCACCTTGATGACCGCGCGTGGCGGCTGTCTTTCTTTGGCGAGGAGTTGGAGAGCATCACCGAGTTCGACCCGCTCACAGGTGAGAAGACCGATACGTTCGACCAGATCCGCGTCTACGCCAACAGCCACTACGTGACGCCGAAGCCGACGATGCAGCAGGCCATTCAGGGCATCAAGAAAGAGCTGCGCACCCGGCTCGACCAGCTTGTCGCCGACGGCAAGCTGCTGGAGGCGCAGCGGCTGGAGCAGCGCACCAATTTCGATATCGAGATGCTGGAGGCCACCGGCGTCTGCAACGGGATCGAGAACTACTCGCGCTATCTGACGGGGCGTGCCCCGGGCGAGCCGCCCCCCACCCTCTTCGAATTCATCCCCGACAATGCCATCGTCTTTGCTGATGAAAGCCACGTCTCGGTGCCGCAGATCGGCGGCATGTACAAGGGCGACTACCGGCGTAAGTTCACGCTGGCGGAACACGGCTTCCGCCTGCCCTCCTGCATGGACAACCGCCCGCTGAAGTTCGAGGAATGGGACGCCATGCGCCCGCAATCGGTCTTTGTCTCCGCCACGCCCGCGGCCTGGGAGATCGAGCAGACCGGCGGTGTTTTCACCGAACAGGTCATCCGCCCCACCGGCCTTTTGGACCCCCAAGTCGAGATCCGGCCCGTGGAAATGCAGGTCGATGATCTCTTGGACGAGGTGCGGAAGGTGGCCGCCGATGGCTACCGCTCGCTTTGCACCGTGCTGACCAAACGCATGGCCGAAGACCTCACCGAATACATGCACGAACAGGGTATCCGCGTGCGCTACATGCACTCCGACATCGACACGATCGAGCGGATCGAAATCCTGCGCGACCTGAGGCTGGGCGCCTTCGACGTGCTGATCGGGATCAACCTGCTGCGCGAGGGGTTGGACATTCCCGAATGCGGGCTGGTCGCCATCCTCGACGCCGACAAGGAAGGTTTCCTGCGCTCCGAGACTTCGCTCATCCAGACCATCGGCCGCGCCGCGCGCAACGCCGAAGGGCGCGTCATCATGTACGCCGACCGCATCACCGGCTCCATGGAGCGCGCCATGGGCGAGACCGAGCGCCGCCGCGCCAAGCAGATCGCCTATAACGAGGAACATGGCATCACCCCCGCCACGGTGAAGAAGAACGTCGAGGACATCCTCGCCGGGCTCTACAAGGGCGACGTTGACATGAACCGCGTCACCGCCAAGGTCGACAAGCCGATGGCGGGCGGCAACCTGCAAGCCGTGCTCGACGGGCTGCGCGCCGATATGCGCAAGGCAGCCGAGAACCTAGAGTTCGAAGAGGCCGCGCGCCTGCGTGACGAGGTCAAACGGCTGGAAGCCGTGGACCTTGCCGTCGCTGACGACCCGATGGCGCGCCAGCAGGCAGTCGACCGCGCCGTCGATGCCGCGCAGCAAGCCTCGGGCCGCAGCACCTCAGGCCGCGGCGGAATGCGCGGCGGCAATGTAAAGCGCCGTAAACGCTAAAGAAAAAGGGCCGCCCAGCTCAGGGTGGCCCTTGCACAATCCAACCCTAAAACACCGCGGTTACCGTCGCAGTGCCGCCACCAAGGCCAACACCAGCGCCGCCCCGATTGCGGCGACGACCAGCAGCAAAAGCAAGCCCCCCGCGGCCACCACCGTCACGCCCAGCGCGGCAAGGATGAAGGGCAGCGCCACGGCGCCGACGACCCCTAAAACAAGGTAAAGAATACGGTTCCGGCCGGCCACGGCCCCGGCAATGGCCCCGGCGGCAAGCCCGACCACCACGAGCGCGATCAGCGCCACCGCGCCAAGCGTATCAAGAAAGGCTTCCATCGAAGGGTTCTCCTAAATCAAATGAAGGGTACGAATGGCACGCCGCATGCCCCAAGGGTCAGCAGCAGGCCGAGAGCGATCAATCGGCGCATCGGGGTTCCTTTCCAATCACGGCCAAACCAGCCGCACTCTCATCAGACCCGATCCGCTGCGCGAAAACAATGGGCTACGCAGACTATCGCCACAGCGAAAGGGAGGCGTCATCGCCTCCCTTAACCATCTAGAGCGCCTATCAAATCCAGTAATAAGGCACGCCGTAGTGATCGAACGTCCGCTCTTGCCACGCGCGGTCGCTGTGCCACTGCTCGGTCCGCTCCGGCGCGCCTTTGACCGTTGCCTCGTCAATATTGGTCATGAAACCATCGCGCGAGGGGTCATAGTTCAGCGCGTTCCACGGGACCGGGTAATGCTCTTCCCCGAGACCCAGAAAACCGCCGAAGCCCATCACGGCATAGGCAACCTTGCCGGATTTCTTGTCGATCATCAGATGGTCGATATGGCCGATTTCAGTCCCGTCCGCACCGAAAACGGCGGTGCCGTTCACGTTGTCCGAAGAAACCAGCGATGCGGGTGCTGTCGTGTCAGTCATGGCTTGTTCCTCTCATGATTGCTGTACCCACAAAACCCAAGGCGGGCGGCGCCGGTTCCCGCAATACGGGCAGACTGGCGGGGATCGGCTTAGCCCCGGCGCGGCGCGGTCCGGGAACAATTGCGCGCGCCCTTGGGTTGATCACTCAATAGAAACGCACGCATTCGAGAGGGATCAAACAATGGAATATGGACTTTTAGGGCTCATCATCCTCATCGCCGACATCTACGCCATCTATCAGGTCGTCACCTCCAGCGCCTCGGGCGCGGCCAAGATCGCTTGGGTCTTGGGCATCATCATCCTGCCAGTGCTGGGCTTCATCGTCTGGCTCATCGCAGGCCCCCGCGGCAACAAGGCCCACGTCTGAGCCCACGCCGGGCGACCCTGACATAGCAACCGCAAAACCCGGTGCCTTCGGCGCCGGGTTTTCACGTTCCCATCCCGCGAGAAACGATTTGTTAACCGCCATTAACCAAGATCGCAGCAGGAGCCTGCCATGCGATCTGCCCTTTGTCTTACCCTACTGGCCTGCCAGTTCAGCCCCACCGCCGCCCACGCCGGGCCGTGGCTGCGCGAGGAAGGCACGACCTTCATCTCAAGCTCCTTCTCGGCGACTTACTTCTACGACCTCTCCCAAAGCACCTATATCGAATACGGGCTCCGCGAGCGGCTCACACTCGGCTTCGACCTCAACACCGCGCAAAGCCGTTTTGGCCTGCAAAGCGGCCATGCCACCGTCTTCCTACGCTTCCCCTTGCGAGAGCCGAGTGACACGGGTCGCTGGGCCTATGACATTGGCGCCGGGGCAAGCTGGTCGGGGAAACTCATCTCCCCCCACCTCAGGGCCGGGCTGTCTTGGGGCCGTGGTTTCACATTGGGCGAACGGAACGGCTGGCTGACCGTCGACGCCTCTGCCCGCTGGGAGTTCGGGTTTTCGCAAGAAGTCATAAAGATCGACAGCACCGCCGGGCTCGACTTCACCCCCGTGACCACCGGAATGGCGCAGGTCTTTCTCACCTACACGGGGGGTGAGACCTATGCCAAATTCGCCTCCTCTATCGTCCTGTCGCCCAGCTTCACCAAATACCGCCTGCAATTGGGCAGCGAAATCCCCTTCGACGCGCCAGAGAATTCGGCCCTCACCCTCAGCCTCTGGCGGGAGTTCTAAGTCAAATGGCCCCGCCGATCTCCGGCAGGGCCACTTCACAGCTCAGCGCAGCGCCACGGTCAGCGGTTGTCCATCCGCACCATGACAGAGACCTTGCCCTTCACCGGCGTCGGCCAAACCACATGCAACTGATCCCGGTCCGGCCCTTCGGCGTGTTTCACATAAGGCATGTCGAACTGCGCCACGTTGTTGCCGTTGCGGATCGCCCCATGGGCCACTACCGCGTCGCTGTTGAGCGCTTGCCCCTCGAACGGCAGATGCCCGGCGGTATCGATCACCCAAGTCTCTGACGGGGTCGACTGGGTGAACTCGATCTCGGCCATATTCTCGACTTGCGTGGTCACCGCATGGAAGGAATTGCCCTTCATCACCACGTTCTTGCACCGCGACAGGTCAAGATCAGCAAAGGTCGTATCCACCCGCTCGGCCCGGTCAATGCTGCCGTTAAGGCTGCGGAACCGGTTGCCTGTGATGGTCACCCCGCTCAGGAAATGCCCCGCGCCATGCGGTTTTACCACGATATAGCTGAACCACGGGGCCACCTCCCCGGACAGAAAGATATTGTCGCTGATGCTGAGCGCGCTGAACGAATAGCCCGTGGAGAAGGCCGGGGTCGGGTCCTGCTCATTCGTCCATTCGATAAAGCAATTATCGACGTAATTGCCGGTCACCACCGCGCTGGTATGGGCCGAAGCAAGGATCAGCCCCGCCGAGCGTACACCGTTGTCGACCGCATCGCCCTGAAAGAAGTGATTGCCCGTCACGATGCTGTTGCCCCCCGCCAGCAGTGCAAAATGGCGGAATTTGGTCGCACGGCAATCGCGCAGCTTCACGTCGTTGGCGTTGGTGTTAAGCGCGATGGAGGTCCGGTTCGGCACCGTCAGCGCATCCTCTGCCGACAGGAACTGACAGCGGTCAATCAACATGCCCTGACAGCCCCCGCCGATCGAGGTGACGCCGCGGTCTTTCGGGCGGCTGACAAAACAGTCCCGCAGGTGAAAGATCAGCCCCGAGGGCGCGAGGTTGATCGCGCTGCACCGGTTGTTGCACTGGAACTCGATATCATCGAGCACGAATTTCGACAGCGAGGCGAAGCCGCTGAAATCCACCATGTATTGGAACTTGCGGAAGGTGAAATTCTGCGTTCCCTCCGCATCGTAAAGCGGCGCGTTGAGCGTGATCTCCTGCGTGGCGACATTCTTGGACCGCACATAAATCTCGCGCCCCACCCCGGCCCCTTCAACCAGTGCGCCCACCGGCACGTTGGCGATATTGGTCACATTGGTCAGCTTGCGCGCGTCCGAGGCCGCGTAGCGCGCCTGCGAGGTCACCACCACCGTATCCCATGCGCTGCTCGCCGCGGCCTCAAGCTGGCCGTTGCGGATCACCCGACGGGTGGCATAGCTGGTCTTGTCCGGCACCGCCGCCTGCATGTCGAGCGGCCCGGTCACATTCACCTTGCGCCCCCCCATATCGAGCGAGTCGTGATCCGCGTTGTTCAAAAGCGCCTGAAAGGCTTTCAGAAAAGCGGTCTCTTCATTCTCGAAGGCTTCGATATAGCTGGGCAGGTCGAAATTGCGGCGCAGCAACAGCACCGCCCCTACCGGCATGGTCACATGGCCCTCGAATTTGACCGGCGTGTCAAAGGTCACATCCCCGTTCAGCAGGTAGTTCCCCGCGGGCACCAGCACCGTGCGCCCCGCCGCCGCGGCATTTGCCGCCTCGAAAGCGGCGGTATCGTCGCTCACCCCGTTGCCCACCGCAC
The DNA here is from genome assembly GCF_043557275.1 of Sulfitobacter sp. 1A13368. NCBI lineage: Bacteria > Pseudomonadati > Pseudomonadota > Alphaproteobacteria > Rhodobacterales > Roseobacteraceae > Sulfitobacter > Sulfitobacter sp. 1A13368. Next base: position 197,548 of record NZ_JBIFFR010000006.1, read on the forward strand.
CAAAGTCGCGCACATCGACCTGCGCCAGCATGTCCCGCAGAAAGACCGAGGTGACATCCTCGATCACGATATCGTCGATCCGAACCACGCCGCCCGTCGGCCCGGTCAGGTCCAACCCGAAATGCCCATAGACGGCCCCGGTGCCCCAGACCATATCAACCCCGCCACGGTCGCCGCTGCCGATGATCGCGCTGACCTCGACCACCTCGCCATAGGCCGTCAGCGCAACCGCCGGCCCGGTCTCCGTCACACCGCTCACCCGGCCCCCACCCGCCTGCGCCGGATAGCCTGCGATCCGCACCGTCGGCAGGTTGCCACTCACCGCCTTCACCCGCGCCGTGACCCGCAGATAGCAGCCCGGCAGCAGCGGGGTCTGCCCCATGTAGCGCAGCCGTTGCGTGGCTTGCGTCTTCAGCAGTTCCAACGCCCCGCCAAAGTCCTGATCCGCGGGGACAAAGGCGGCATTGGCCGCGTTCTCATAGGTGTCCGACCCCGGCGTGCCGTCGCCGCTCGACCAGACATCCAGCTCCGCCGCAAAGGGGGTGGGCATCAACACCACGCCATCGGTAATCGCCTTGTTCATCGCTTTTCCTTTCCCCGGTCCGCACCTCCCACCGGGGCGCGCCGCTCAACTGCTCAGGCTCGGCGAGGGCCGAACCGCGAGGTCAGGGAAGTATCAACGATGTATTAACCCGCATTTGCCCCGCCGCTCGGGGGCGGCGCAACAATGGTCAGACATTGGCCCCCGGCGCGTCGAGGATTTGCACCGCGCCGATGCGCCAGCCCGCCTCCGTCCGTTCCATCAGATAGCCCAACAGATGCGTGAACCCTTGAGGATCGACCACCTGCACCACCTGATAAAAACGCGCCCCATCCGCGCGCCGGTCAAGGAACCGCACCTCCGCCGGGTTCTGCACCATCGGGTAGCCATTGCTCACCATGCTGCGAAAGTTCTCGGGGGTCTGGAAAAAGCGCTGCAAATTCGGCGTGGCGAATTCTAATGCGGCGGCGAAATCATTCGCGCGAAAAGCGTCGAACTGGCGGTTGATCGTCTCTTCGATCTCAGCCTGCTGCGCCATCGCGCCAAAGCTAAGAAGGGCCGATAGCACCAGCCCTCCGAAGAACGTGAACATCCCTTTGCGCATTGCCTTTCCCCCTCTGCCCATATTGAATGATCTAAGTCACGCAAGGGCAGAGGCAAAAGTTTCACGTGTTGATCAGCTTGCCCGCAAGCGCGTCGTCGATCAGCGTGACGGTCTCTTCCACGCCATAAAGCGCGATGAAACCCCCGAAACGCGGCCCCTGATCGGCGCCCAAGAGCACTTGGTAAAGCGCCTTGAACCAGTCGCGCAGCGGGTCGAAACGATCCCGCCCCACATCAAAGACAATCTGTTGAAGCTCTTCAGGATTTGTGTAGCTTTGAACCTTTTCTCCTGAGACCGTTTTTTCACCCACTTTCTGCGTTGGGATGCCCAACTCCAGCGGCAAATTTTCCCTAGGCATGTAAACACTCAGCCGGTCACGCAGGTCTTCCAGCGCCTCGCGCTCCAGCTCGGTTGGGGCGCGGAACACCTTCGTGGGCTTCACGAAGTCGTTGAAATAGCGCACCGCGTGGCCCGCCGCCGCATCCATGCCGGGGTTGCTCTCAGGCGTCGCCTCGGGCGCATAGCGCTGGATGAAGCCCCACAGCTGCGACTTGTCCTCGGCGCTCGACACGGAGGCGAGGTTCAAGAGCATTGAGAAAGGCACCACCATATCCGACTTCGGGACATCGCCGCCGTGGATATGCCAGACGGGGTTATTCAGCCGCGCCTTCACGTCCTGCGCCTCATAGGCGCGCAGCTGCTGGTGATACTCGTCGACCGCCTTGGGGATCACGTCGAAATACATGCGCTTGGCCGTCTTGGGCTTGAGGAACATGAAATAGGACAGGCTCTCGGTGCTGGCATAGCTCAGCCATTGGTCGATCGAGATGCCATTGCCGCTGGATTTCGAAATTTTCTGCCCGTTCTCATCAAGGAACAGCTCATAGCTGAAATGCTCGGGCTTCTTGCCGCCCAAGATCTCGCAGATGCGGTCGTAGATCGCCGTGTTGGTGGCGTGTTCCTTGCCGTACATCTCGAAGTCGACGTCGAGCGCGGCCCAGCGGGCGCCGAAATCGGGCTTCCATTGCAGCTTCACGTTGCCACCGGTGACCGGCAGCGTCATCTCGTTGCCGTCCTCGTCGTCGAAGGTGATCGTGCCGTCCTTGGCGTTGACCTCCTTCATCGGCACATACATCACGCGGCCCGTTTCGGGGTGGATCGGCAGGAAGATCGAATAGGTCTGCGCGCGCTCTTCGCGCAGCGACTTCAGCATCACCGCCATGATCTCGTCGTACTTCTCGCAGGCGCGCAGCAGCACCTCGTCGAACTGGCCCGAGCGGTAGAATTCGCGCGCGGAATAGAACTCGTACTCGAAGCCGAAGGTGTCGAGGAAGCGGCGCAGCATGGCGTTGTTGTGATGGCCAAAGCTCTCATGCGTGCCGAAAGGGTCTGGCACGGAGGTCAGCGGCTTGTGCATATGCTCTTCCAGCATCTCCCGCTGGGGCACGTTGCCCGGCACCTTGCGCATGCCGTCTAGGTCATCCGAGAAACACACCAGCTTGGTCGGGATGTCGCTGATCTCTTCAAAGGCGCGCTTGATCATCGTGGTGCGCAGGACTTCGCCGAAGGTGCCAATATGCGGCAGGCCCGAGGGGCCATAGCCCGTCTCGAACAGGACGTAACCCTTCTCTGGCGGCTTCTTGGCATAGCGTTTGAGCACCCGGCGCGCTTCTTCAAAGGGCCATGCTTTGCTGCTAAGTGCCGCGTCTCGGGTCTCGGACATGTCAGATCATCCATCTTTTGGCGTCCCTGCGCCCAATGCGCACGGGGTCGCCCGTTCCTATTGCGTCACTCCCTGAGGGTCAATATTCTGCACCGCAACATACCTGTGCAAAGGATACCGCGATGCCCGACACATCTTCCCTCTCGCTCAGCGCCCAAGACAGCCTTGTCGCGCTGATGATCGCGGTCTCGGCCTCGGATGAGGACATCCGCACCGCCGAACTGGTCAAAATCGAATCCGCGCTGAACCTGCTGCCGGTCTTCTCGGGCTATGACAATGATCGCGTCTCGACGATTGGCAAAACGGTCTTTGACCTGTTCGAACAGGAGGACGGGTTGGATGCCCTCTTTGGCCTGATCCGCGAGGCCCTGCCGGAGCGTTTGCATGAAACGGCCTATGCGCTGGCCTGCGACGTGGCCGCCGCCGATGGCACGCTGGACGAGGCCGAGCTGCGGCTGCTCGAAGAGATCCGCTATGAGCTTAACATCGACCGGCTCCACGCCGCCGCGATCGAACGCGGCGCGCGGGCGCGGCACCTGACCTGAGCGCGGGTTAGGACTCTTCCAGCGCGACTTCCGGCTCGGCCCCGACCTCGGCTTCGGCATCAGGGTCGGGCGCCGCTGGCGTCTTAGGCGCGGCTTCGCCCTCCGGCTCGGGCTTCACGGCGACGTTATACAACAGGCCCCACCGCTCCAGCAGCCCGCGTTGCACACGTTTGGCCCGCGCGTTCCAAGCCCGCGCCCCCGGCGGACGCTCACGCTCGGCCCGGCTGATCTTGGCCCGTTCCTCGATATTCGCGGTCAGGATCGTAAAGGCCAGCACCCGGTCCTCGGGCGTGGTCAGGAACCCGGCCAGCGCCGAGACGAAGTTCAGCGTGCCGGTCTTCGCGTCGATCTCAATCGGATTGTCACGCTCAGGGCGGCCCCGATCATCGCGCAGATAGACCGGTTTCAAGATCGGCCGCAGCCCCGTGCCATGAATGCGCGCCAGCCCCCCGGCCATGTCATGCACGGTCATCTTGCTGTCGTCGCCAAGACCCGAATGGTCAATCATCGCCGGGTTTTCCATACCCAGTTCCTCAATCGCCCATTTGTTCATCTCGGCGGCAGAGGCCCGCAGACTCGGCACCGTACCCAACCGTTTGGCGCTTGCAGCCATGCCGACCATCTCGGCGGTGAGGTTGGTAGAGTATTTCAGCATGTCCTTAAGGATCGGCCGCAGCTCGGCGCTGCGATGGGTGACGAGGGTCTCACCTTCGGGCAGCGTCTCGATCAGCTCCGCATCGCCCAGTTTGATGCCATGGCTCCGGGCGATGGTGGCAAAGATATCGCCCGCATAGACACCGGGCCGCCGGATCGGCAGCCAACGCGCCCCGCCAGAGCCCAAGGCCCCCTCCGCGACCGTCCAAACATCGCGCTCAGGCCGGTTTTCGTAGGTATAAACCGGCCCACTGCGATCCACGACTTCCATCGTGGCGACGCGCACAGCGGGCGCATAGCGCGCCGCGCGGCCCTCCATGGTCACGTCATAGCCGTTGCCCGTGCGCTTCCATTCAAAATGCACCCGATTGTAGTTCAACGCGATCCCCGAAACCCCGGGGTTGTAGCCGACATGGTCAGGCTGTTCAGGGTCAATCGCAAAGGTCGCGGGCAGCGCGCCCTCATAGACCTTGAAAGCGCCCTTCACGCCGATGATGCCCGCCTCTTTCAGGTCTTCGGCCATCTGCCCCAGATTGTCACTGTCGAGGGTCGGATCCCCCCCACCGACGAGGATCAGATCGCCCTGCACCTCACCATCGACGACACCGCCGGTCGCCAAAAGGCGCGTCTCGAACACATGATCCGGCCCCAGTTGATCCAGCGCATAAAGCGCGGTGATCGCCTTGATGCTGCTGGCGGGCGGGATGCCATCGGTGGCGTTGGACGCCTCCAGCCAGATGCCGGTGTCGACGTCGACCACGGCAAAGGCCACCGTGCCGGTGATCCCGCTGTCGGCGATGATCTCGGACACATTGGGAATGGCCTGTTTATACAGGTCGGCATCGCGCCCCACGGGGCGCAACGAAGTGGTCGGCGGCTCGGCCCAAGCAGAGGCCGCCGCCAGTGCAGCGGCAGCCGTCCCAAGGAAAATGCGGCGTGTGAAACGTCGTGAAAAACTCTGGCTCATGGGCTTGATATAAACCCCAAGCGGCGTTCGGCCACAACCGGTCTGACAAGGGTGGAGCTTTCGCGGTTGCACAAAACCGCCGACCTGCTAACCCAACGTCATGCAACGCGCTATTCCGATCATGTTCATCGCCATGTCACTGATCCCCGCAGGGGACAGCGCGGGTAAAATCCTGACCTCTGGCATGGGGGTGGCACCGGTCTTCGTGGCATGGTCGCGCTTTGCCATCGGGGCGCTGATGGTGCTGCCGTTCCTGCCCCGTGGCACATGGGGGCTGATGCGCGATTGGCGGCTCTGGCTGCGGGCGGGCACCTTGGCCTTGGGGATCACCTGCATTCAAACCGCGCTCAGGACCGAGGCGATTGCCAATGTCTTTGCCGCCTTCTTTATCGGGCCGATGATCAGCTACCTGCTGGCCGCGATCTTTCTGCGCGAGCGCATTAGCCTGCTGCGCAGCGCGTTGATCCTGATGGGCTTTTGCGGCGTGCTGCTGGTGGTGCGCCCGGGGCTGGGTGGCGGCACGGGCGGGCCGGGGCTAATGTTTGCCGTGGCGGCGGGGCTGTTCTACGGCGTCTTTCTCACCATGTCGCGCTGGCTGTCTGACCTCGCCCCGCCCCTTGCGCTGACTTTCACCCAACTGGCGATGAGCGCGGTGATGCTGCTGCCTCTGGGTCTGATGAACCTACCCGCAGCCACCCTGCCCGTCGCGGGGCTGGCCACCGCGAGCGCGCTGTTTTCGATGCTGGGCAATCTGCTGCTGCTCTATGCCTACCGCCGGGCGCCCGCCACGCGGCTGGCACCCTTGGTCTATTTCCAACTGATCGCGGCGGTGCTGCTGGGATTGTTTCTGTTCAGTACCCTGCCCGATGCGCTGACTTGGGCGGGGCTGGCGGTGATCATCACCGCGGGCATCACCTCGGCCCGGCTACGCTGAGCGCCAGCCCCCCGCGGCACGCAACGCGGTGGACGACACATCGACCATCGGCACATTCACGAAACACCACGCCGGCGCCGTGGCGCGGCCCAGCAACTGGCTGTTCCGCCCTGCGATCCGGTAGGGCGCATAAAGCGCTGCCGCCCGGCTCATCCGGGCCGAGATACGCTGCCCGGGCCGCGCCAGCACGCCCACCGGCACCGTCTCCATGATCTGCCGCCAGTCTTGCCACAGATGGAACTGCGCAAGGTTGTCGGCCCCCATCAGCCAGACGAACCGCACCCCGGGATAGTGCCGCCGCAGCGCCGCCAGCGTCTGAGCGGTGTAACGGGTGCCTAACTGTGCTTCGATCCCCGTGATCTCGCCCCGCGGGTGATCCATCACCGCCCGCGCCCGCGCCATGCGCTGCGCCATGGGCGCCGGGCCATGTTCTTTCAACGGGTTGCCGGGGCTCAGCAGCCACCAGACCCGATCCAGCCCAAAGCGTTTCAATGCCTCGCGGGTGATATGCGCATGGCCCTCATGCGCCGGGTCAAAGGACCCGCCCAACAGGCCCACGACCTGCCCTTTGGTGGCGAATGGCATGGTATTGCGCAAGAAAATGGCCCCCGATCCGAAATCAGGGGCCAAAGGAGGGGCATTGCGGCCCTTTGTCAATGCGAAGCCCTTACTTGTGCTTCACGATCTCGCCCGAACGCAGCCGCGCGACATAGCTGTTCAACTCGCGCTTCACGATCGGCATCAGGAAATAGAGCGCGATGATGTTCACGATCGCCATGGAGAAGAGCATCGCATCGCTGAAGTCGATCACCGGCCCAAGGCTCGCCGCCGCGCCGATCACGATGAAGAGGCAGAAGATCACCTTGAAGGTCAGCTCCTTCGCCGCCCCCTCGCCAAAGAGATAGGTCCATGCCTTGAGCCCGTAGTAGGACCAGCTGATCATGGTCGAGAAGGCAAAGAGCACCACCGCCACCATCAAGAGCACCGGGAACCACGAGAAGGCCCGCGCATAGGCCGCCGAGGTCAACGCCACGCCGCTCACGTCGCCCTCGGTCGCGATCCGGCCTGCCTCGGCGTTCCAGATGTAGAGACCGGTTTCAGGGTCTTGGTTGAGCACGCCGCTGATCACGATGACCAGCGCGGTCATGGTGCAGATCACCACCGTGTCGATGAAGGGCTCCAAAAGGGCGACATAGCCTTCGGTCACCGGCTCCTTGGTGCGCACCGCAGAGTGGGCGATGGCCGCCGAACCGATGCCCGCCTCGTTGGAGAAGGCCGCGCGGCGGAAGCCTTGGATCAACGCGCCGGTAAACCCGCCGACCACGCCAAGGCCGGTAAAGGCGCCCATGAAGATCTGGCCAAAGGCCCAGCCGATCATGTCCCAGTTGATGATCAGGATCAGGATCGAGACCAGCACATAAAAGACACCCATGAAAGGCACGATCTTCTCGGTTACCCGGGCAATGGATTTCAAACCGCCCGCGATCACAGCAAAGGTCACGCCCGCAAGGACAACCCCTGTGATCCAGCCTGGATAGTCACCCAAGACCCCCGCAAGCTGGGCATGGGCTTGGTTGGCTTGGAACATATTGCCGCCGCCAAGCGCGCCGAGGATGGTGAAGATCGAAAAGAGCACCGCCATGAAGCCACCCAGCGGCAGGCCCCGCTCGGAGAAGCCTTTGACGATGTAATACATCGGCCCGCCCGAGACATGGCCGTCGGGGAATTCATTGCGGTATTTCACCCCGAGCGTACATTCGGTGAACTTGGTCGCCATGCCGAACAGGCCCGCGATCACCATCCAAAAGGTCGCCCCCGGCCCGCCGATGCTGACCGCCACCGCGACGCCCGCGATGTTGCCCAGACCCACGGTGCCCGACAGCGCCGTCGCCAGCGCCTGAAAGTGGCTCACCTCGCCCGCGTCGTCGGGATCGGAGTAATCCCCCTTCACAAGCTGGATCGAATGCCAGAACCCTTTGAGCTGGATGGCCCCGAAATAGACGGTGAAGACCACGGCCCCCACGACCAGCCAAAGCGCGATCCAAGAGAAATTCGTCCCCGGCAGCGGGGCAAAGATGAATGACACATACCAGCCGGTGTAATCGGCAAAGATCTGGTTGATACGTTGGTCGATGCCCGCAGCCTCTTGCGCGGCGGCAAGGCCCGGCAGCAATGACGCAAAGGCCGCCATCGCAAAGGTCAGTAACTTGTTCATGGCGTTTCCTTTCAGGGAATGATCGTGACCGGCACGCTGGAGCCCGCGACCAACCGGCCCGTCACCCCACCAAAGAGCCGCTTGAGGCCCCGCTCACCAACCCGCCCGACGACGATCTGAACCGCGCCGCGCTTTTTGGCCACCGCTTCGAGGATATCGGCCACATCGCCATGCCGCACGATCCCCTCGACCTCGACACCGGCGGCCTTGGCCTCGGCCACGGCAGGGTCGAGCACCACGTCATGGGCGCGCTGCAACTCCTGCTCGCGTCGCTTGTGGCGCTGCTCGTTCTCTTCCTTGGTCTGAAAGGTGAAAGGCGACCATTCGATCACAAAGCAAACGGTGATCGAACAATCCCCGATCTGTTTGGCCTGTGACTGGGCAAACGCCAAGGCTCGCGCGCCGGCCTCCGACCCGTCCAGACCCACAACGATGGTGGATTTTGTCATGAGTATTTCCCTGTTGTTGCGCTGAAACCGGCGCACCGCGAACGGCGAGAACCGCCTTCAACCTCCCTACTCTGCGCTAGGCGGTTTTTACCGTCCAACCGCAGATTGAATAAATTCTAGCGCGAAAACGGCAGAAAAGTCGACCGAATTTCACTGATCGACTGCGCAGATCGCCTGCCAAACCATTGCAAAACCACCCGATAGCCCGCACCGCCCGTTGTGGCGCAGGGTGCCGGGGCACGCCCTGCAAGGCCCCGCCGGGCAAGGTGCCTGCACGATACAGAGTGTTTGATATTGCCCCGCCCGGGCGATATTGCACTGCAAACCCCAAAACGCGTTGCAAGGATTCTCCAATGGCCGCCTATCAATACGTCTATCACATGTCCGGCGTCTCCAAGACCTATCCCGGGGGCAAGAAGACATTCGAAAACATCCACCTGAACTTCCTCCCCGGCGTGAAGATCGGTGTCGTCGGCGTCAACGGCGCGGGTAAGTCCACCCTGCTCAAGATCATGGCCGGGCTCGACAAGGATTTCTCGGGCGAGGCTTGGGCCGCCGAGGGCGCCAAGGTCGGCTACCTGCCGCAGGAGCCGAAGCTCGACCCCGAAAAAACCGTGCGCGAGAACGTGATGGAGGGCGTGGCCGAGAAGAAGGCGATCCTCGACCGTTACAACGAATTGGCGATGAACTACTCGGATGAGACCGCCGAGGAGATGGCCAAGCTGCAAGACGACATCGACGCGCAGAACCTCTGGGACCTCGACAGCCAGATCGACGTGTCGATGGAGGCGCTGCGCTGCCCGCCGGACGACGCGATGCCGGAAAACCTCTCGGGCGGTGAGGCGCGCCGCGTGGCGCTCTGTAAGCTGCTTCTCGAAGCACCCGACATGCTGCTGCTCGATGAACCGACCAACCACCTCGACGCCGAGACCATCGCTTGGCTGCAGCAGCACCTGATCGACTACAAGGGCACCATCCTCTGCGTCACCCACGACCGTTACTTCCTTGACGACATCACCGGCTGGATTCTTGAGCTCGACCGCGGCCGCGGCATTCCTTACGAGGGCAACTACTCCGACTGGCTGGAGCAAAAGGCCAAGCGTCTGGCGCAGGAAGCCCGCGAGGACAAGTCCAAGCAAAAGACGCTGGAGCGCGAACTCGAGTGGATGCGCCAAGGCGCCAAGGCCCGTCAGGCGAAATCCAAGGCCCGGATCGCGGCCTATAACGAGATGGCCGAACAATCTGAGCGCGAAAAGCTTTCCCGCGCCCAGATCGTCATCCCCAACGGTCCGCGCCTCGGCAACAAGGTGATCGAGGTCGAAGGTCTGAAGAAGCACATGGGCGACAAGCAGTTGATCGACGGGCTCGACTTCTCGCTGCCACCGGGCGGCATCGTTGGTGTGATCGGCCCCAACGGCGCGGGTAAATCGACGCTCTTCAAGATGCTGACCGGGCATGAGAAACCCGACGAGGGCAGCATCGAATACGGCGACACGGTTGAGCTGTCCTACGTCGACCAAAGCCGCGACGATCTGAACCCCGACGACACCGTCTGGCAGGCGATCTCGGGCGGGGCGGAGCTGATCAAGCTGGGTGATGCCGAGGTGAACAGCCGCGCCTATTGCTCGTCCTTCAACTTCAAGGGCGGCGACCAGCAGAAGAAAGTAGGCCTTTTGTCGGGCGGTGAGCGCAACCGTGTGCACATGGCGCGGCTGCTGAAAGAGGGCGGCAACGTGCTGCTGCTTGACGAACCGACCAACGATCTGGACGTCGAAACACTCCGCGCGCTCGAAGATGCGCTGGTGGATTTCGCCGGCTGCGCCGTGGTCATCTCGCACGACCGTTTCTTCCTCGACCGGATTTGTACGCATATTCTGGCCTTCGAGGGCGAAGCGCATGTCGAGTGGTTCGAGGGCAACTTCGAAGACTACGAGGAAGACAAGAAGCGCCGTCTGGGTGCCGATGCGCTGGAGCCCAAGCGTCTGAAGCACAAGAAGTTCGCGCGGTAAGCCTTGCGACTTAGCGATTTGGAGGGCGTCGGAATTCCGGCGCCCTTTTTCTTTTGCGCAACGCCGCAACAGCCCCGCCCGGTGGTATACCGGGCATCGCCCTCCCTCCCCCCGGAGGGCGTTTCTGCAACGCTACAACAGCTTGCCAGACCTCCACATCCTGCAGCGCCCTGCCAAACAGCGCGGTAGCGGTTCGCCCCCCAGGGAGGGCGACGCCCTTACCGCTTACCTTCAACGCAAAAACCCGCCCGCGATGCGGACGGGTCTATCCCTTCAAAGGCTCCTGCCCTCAGCGTTCGTCGTCGATCGCCGTTTCCAACTGGGCAAAGAGATTGTCCTCATCATGCCGCACCAGACCATGGAGCGGATCCCAGCTTTGCAGATATTCGCGCAGTTTGTTGCTGGCCGACAGACCCGACCAGAGGCGCTGTTCGGTCACCGAATGCACCTGCAAGGACGGGGGCAGCCCGCCGTTCATGCCCTTGCCATCCCAGTTCTTCTCCAGATGCTCGCGCATCCGCTCGGCCATAGAGGCCGTGTTCAACCGCGCGCGACTCATCACCACGCCAATGAAACGCCCGCTGCCCGCATAGGCCAGATGAAAACGCATGCCCTCCAGCGAATGTACCGAAGCGCGGGCCACCTGCTCCATCTGGCGGCGGAAGGCCGGCGCCTTGACCGCGCGGTAGATGCCGCGCGCCCCCTCGACCGAGATCGAAAACAGGCTCATCGAGAAACAGCCGCTCGGCAGGCGCAGCAGGTAATTCTCAAGCGCGGAGACGTTGCTACAGGCCGAGACATCGAGATCGAAATCTTCGTCAAAGCGGATTTGCATCATCTGCGTCAACTCGGTCAGCGTATGCTGCGCCTCGCGTTCGCGCAGCAGAGACGCGTTGAGCATGCTGGCGGCATTGATCCGCGCGCTGAGTTCGACACCATCCAGCGGTTTGCAAAGGAAATCCGTGGCACCCGCGTCAAAGGCCCGCTGCATCATCGCAGGCTCTTTGCTGGCGGTGATCATGATGATCGGCACGGCGCGGTAAAAGGGCACATCGCGGATCATCTCACACAGGCTGATCCCGTTGATGCCCGGCATCATGATATCAAGCAGGAAGGAATCGAAGGGCCGGTTCGACTCCTGCATGATCTCCAGCGCTTCTTCCGAGCTTTCGCAGCAGGTCAGCTCGTAATTGTCATTCTCGGTCAGGCAACCTGTGAGCAGATCAAGGATGACCGGGTCATCGTCTACGGCAAGGATACGCATCATGTCTCGTTACTCCACATGGGGGGGCGCTGGCAGGCGCACTTGGGGCTTTCTGGCAAAAAACCACCTACGCCGGGCAGTAATGAGACCGGTTTGCGGCAAACTCGGGACGGTGCAATTTGGCGTGTTTCCCGCAAAATATGGGGATCGCGAAACTTCGTGGCGGGAATTTGCCGAAATCTGCGCTCCCGGACCCGCCGAAACCCGCCAAAATGCGATGCCCCTTGAACGAATCCCCCCCGAGTGCAATATAGACGGTGCAGACGTTATCTTTTTCGACCCACTGTCTCCCTCATACGGCGCTCAGTCTATCGATCCAGACCAACCACGCCGGGCCATCGCACCAACGCGGATGGCATCAATATGGAGACTACGGATATGGCCACTGGCACCGTAAAATGGTTCAACACAACTAAAGGCTTCGGCTTCATCGCACCCGACGGCGGCAGCAAAGACGTTTTCGTGCACATTTCCGCTGTTGAGCGCGCTGGCCTGACCGGCCTGGCCGACAACCAGAAAGTGACCTTCGACATCGAAGCTGGCCGTGACGGCCGTGAATCCGCGACCAACCTCGCGCTGGCCTAAGGCCCGGGGGCTTCGGCCCTGATGCAAGAATTCGAACCGACCTGCCGATACCGGCAGGTCGGTTTTTTTATGTCCGGCCTTGCTAAAATGGCCTCTCATGGCAAAATGCGGGCGAAACGCATTATTTTGATGGAGCCTGCCATGCGCCGCCGTACCTTTTTGACCAGCACCGTGGCCGCGGCCGCCCTTCCCCTGATGGCGCAGGCCCGCACCGCCGCCTATGACCCCGCCCCGCAGATGGTCCCGGTCAAGGCACAATATGCGCCCGGCCAATTGCTGATCCTGCCGCGGAGTCATTACCTCTATTTCGTGACGTCGCCGGGCCAAGCGATGCGCTATGGCGTGGGCGTCGGCAAAGCGGGGCTGGAGTTCACCGGCACCGCGACCATCGACGTGAAAAAGGAATGGCCCACGTGGCGGCCAACCAATGAGATGATCGAACGCGACCCGCAGGCTTACAAACGTTTCATCGGCAACACCGACGCCCAGCCCGGCGGCCCCGGCAACCCCTTGGGCGCGCGGGCGCTCTACCTGTTCCAGAACGGGCGGGACACCTATTTCCGCATTCACGGCACCACACAGCCGAACTCCATCGGGCGGTCCGTGTCGAACGGCTGCATCCGGATGCTGAACGAGCATGTGATCGACCTGTACCAGCGGGTGCCGATTGGGACGAAGGTCACGGTGCTCTAAGGCCCCTTTCGACAACACCCGGCCCGGAATCAAGCCGCAGGCGCCGGGCCATCGCCTGCCCGCCCCGACGGGTAGGCGATTTAGTGAGTTCGGGTGCGACCTTGCGAAGGCGCATCACGGCTGAACCATAAAGTGGCACGAGGCCCTATCGGATCGCCGACCCGCGTGCAGGCGCTGGCCCTTCCCACCAAGAAAAAGGGCCAGCGCAGCGCCGGCCCCTCCCCTCATCATAGACGCGAAAGCTTACTGAAGCGCCTTATCCGTCACGTCATGTGTCCAAGCGCCCTCAGGCGCCTTGGTGATCATGCCACCTTCCATGGTGATCGCCGCACTGCGATCAAAGGCCGCCTCGTCCAGCCGCCCGTCGCTGCCCTCGGTCAGCTTGGCGATCTCGCCCATCATGCGGGTCTGGTGCTTCTCGGTCTGGGCGCCGGTCTGGTCGTTTTCCAGCACGATCTCGGCGGCTTCCTCGACATTCTCCTCGGCGTATTTCCAGCCTTTCATGGAGGCCCGGACGAAACGCGCCAGTTTGTCGACCATCTCGGGGTCTTCGAGGTTCTCTTCGGTGGTATAAAGGCCGTCTTCCAGCGTGGAGATGCCCTCGTCCTCATATTTGAAGACCACCAAATCCTCGGGCGTCAGCCCTGCGTCGATTACCTGCCAATATTCGTTGTAGGTCATGGTGGTGGCGCATTCGACCTGCTTTTGCAGCAGGGGATCGACGTTGAAGTTGATCTTCTGGATCGTCACGCCGCCCTCGGAGCCATCGGTGGGATAGCCCAGCTTGCCCATCCAACTCATCAGCGGGATCTCATTGCCGAAGAACCATGTGCCCAGCGTGTTGCCGGGGAAGTCCTCGGGGCTTTCGATGCCATGTTCCTTGAGGCAGGTCAGCATCAGGCCGGATTTCGCGAAGGGCTGCGCGATGTTGACGATCGGCGCGCCCTTCTCGCGCGCGGCCAGCGCCGAGGGCAGCCAGTCCACCATCACGTCAGCCCCGCCGCCCAAGAGCACCTGCACCGGCGCGATGTCCGGGCCGCCGGGCTTGATCGTGACATCCAGCCCCTCTTCTTCGTAGAACCCCTTGTCCTTGGCCACATAGTAGCCCGCGAACTGGGCCTGTGTGACCCATTTGAGCTGTAGTGTCAGGTCGTCGGCGGCCTGCGCCACGCCCCCCCAGAGGCCCAAGGCGGCCCCGGCGGCGATCTTCGTGATGGTTTTCATTTTTATCTCCCTGTTGGTTGGTCGTCTCTAGTTCCTTTGGCTGGGGTGCCAGAAAGTCACCCGTCCTTCGATAAGGGCCATGATACCATAGAACGCCGATCCGGCTATTGCCGCGACCACAATCTCGGCCCAGACCAGATCAAGCGCAAGCTGACCCACCGAGGTGGAGATGCGAAAGCCCATCCCCAGCACCGGAGAGCCGAAGAATTCAGCAACGATGGCGCCGATGAGGGCAAGGGTGGTGCCGATCTTCAACCCGTTGAAGACAAAAGGCATCGCCGCAGGCAGCCGCAGTTTCAGCAGCGTCCGCCAATAGCCCGCCGCATAGGTGCGCATCAGGTCGCGCTGCATGGCGTCGCTGGCTTGCAGCCCCTGCACCGTGTTCACCAGCATCGGGAAGAACACCATGACCACGACAATCGCCGCTTTCGACTGCCAGCCGAAGCCGAACCACATCACCATGATCGGCGCCATGCCGATGATCGGCAGCGCGGCCACGAAGTTGCCCACCGGCAAAAGGCCGCGTTGCAAGAACGGAAAGCGGTCAATCGCCAGCGCCGTCAGGAAGGCCGCGCCGCAGCCGATGATGTAGCCGCTGAGCGCCCCCTTGATGACTGTCTGCACGAAGTCGATCCACAGGATATCGAGCGACGTGGCCATGCGCGCCGCGATGACTGAGGGCGCGGGCAGCAGCACTTGGTTGATCTCGAACCCGCGCACCACGCCTTCCCAGACGGCGATCAGCGTGATGCCAAAGACCACCGGTGCCGCCAGCGATGCTCCCCGCGAGGGCCGCTGCCGCGCCAGCCAGACATTGAGCGAAAGGCCCGCGAGCCATGCGACAATGGCAAAAAGAACCCAAAACATCATGCCATCCCCATCCGCTTCAGCGTCAGCCGCTGGATCAGCCCGATGAGCCCCACCATGGCCGCCGCCAGTGCCGCTGCCATGAGAAGCGCACTCCAAATCTGAACGGTCTGGCCGTAGTAGCTACCCGCCAGCAAACGCGCACCGAGACCTGCCACGGCACCGGTCGGCATTTCGCCCACGATGGCGCCGACAAGCGAGGCTGCGACCCCCACTTTCAGCGAGGTGAAAAAATAGGGCATCGAGGACGGCAGCCGCAGTTTCCAGAAGGTCTGCCAGCCGCTCGCGTTCCATGTGCGCATCTGGTCAAGCTGCATCTGGTCGGGGCTACGCAGCCCCTTCACCATGCCCACGACGACCGGGAAGAATGACAGATACATGCTGATGATCGCCTTGGGCAGCAGGCCCGAGAGGCCCACGGCATTCAGCACCACGATGATCATCGGCGCGATGGCGAGGATAGGAATGGTCTGGCTGGCGATCACCCAAGGCATGACGCTCATGTCCATCGTGCGGTTGAAGACGATGCCCACGGCGAGAAGCGTGCCGAGCGCGGTGCCCATGACAAAGCCCAGAAAGGTCGCGCTGAAGGTGACCCATGTGTGATAGATCAGCGAGCGTTTCGAGGTGACCTTCTTCTCCACCGTGGTCTTCCACAGTTCCGCGCCGACCTGATGCGGCGCCGGCAGTTTCGGTTTCTCCTGCGACCAGGTGTCGGCCACCAATTCCGAGAATGTCAGCGTCTTATCGGCCCGTGCCGCCACATCACGCGCCCATTGCGCGTTAAGCGCGACAGCCGCGCCATACCAGATGACGATCAACAGACCCACGACCGTGAGAACGGGGATAATGTTACGCATCAATCGTCCCCATGCCCGGCGCGCAGCCCCTCGCGCACGCGGTGCGCGATCTCAAGGAATTCCGGCGTCTCACGGATCTCCAGCGGGCGTTCGCGCGGCAACGGGCTTTCGATCACGTCGGCAATCCGTCCGGGACGCGGGCTCATCACCACGATCTTGGTGCTGAGGTACACCGCCTCGGGGATCGAATGGGTAACGAAAGCAATCGTCTTTTCCGTCCGCGCCCAAAGCTTCAGCAGTTGCTCGTTAAGGTGGTCGCGCACAATCTCGTCCAACGCGCCGAAAGGTTCGTCCATCAGCAGAATGTCGGCATCGAAGGACAGCGCCCGCGCGATGGAAGCGCGCTGCTGCATCCCGCCCGACAACTGCCAAGGGAACTTTTTCTCAAAACCCGAAAGCTCCACGAGGTCGAGCACCCGTTGCACCCGCTCGGCTTGTTCGGCGCGGGGCACGCCCATGATCTCCAAGGGCAGCCGGATGTTGCCGCCAATGGTGCGCCACGGATAAAGCCCCGCCGCCTGAAAGACGTAGCCATAGGCCCGCGATTTACGCGCTTCCTCGGGCGAGACGCCGTTGATGGTCACGCTGCCGCCCGTGGGCTGCTCGAGGTCGGCCATGACCCTCAGAAAGGTCGTCTTGCCGCAGCCCGAGGGGCCGATGAAACTGACGAAATCCCCTTTGTGGATCTCGAGGTTCACGTCTTTCAACGCGTGGACCGGCCCGTCATTGGTTTGAAAGGTCAGGTCAAGATTGCTGGCGCTGATCACGCTCTGGCTGTCATTCACGTATTTTACTTCCCTGTTGGTCGGCCGCTTTTAGCGCGGCACTTTACCCGGTTGTCGTGGCGGCTCTACATGGCTCAGATCCCCGCCGGAATGTTCAGCGGATCGCGCTTGATCATCTTGGGGCTGTTCAGTTCCTTCCACTTGCTGAGGGCCACGTTGGCGCTCGGGAAGGCCGGGCGCGGCACGAAACGGCCACGACCGGGCTGCGGCTGGCTGTTCTGACCCCAGGCCCAGATCACCTCGCCACGGCTCAGGGTATAGCGGCTCTGCGCCTTGACCTCGAAGCCCTCGAAGACGTTGTAATCCAGCACCGAATGGTGGTTCGCGGGGCTGATCGTCTTGGTGATCTTCGGGTCCCAGACCACGATATCGGCATCCGCCCCTTCGACGATGGCACCCTTTTGGGGATAGATGTTGAGGATCTTGGCAATATTCGTCGATGTCGCGGCGACGAATTCATTGGGCGTGAGCCGCCCCGTCTCGACCCCTTCGGTCCAGAGCACGGCCAGACGTTCCTCCAGCCCGTTCGAGCCGTTGGGGATGATGCGGAAATCATCGCGGCCCGCACGTTTCTGCTCAGTGCTGAAGGCCGCATGGTCGGTCGCCACCACCTGCAGGCTGCCCGATTGCAAACCGGCCCAGAGGCTGTCCTGATGGTCTTTCGAGCGGAACGGCGGCGACATGACGCGGCGCGCGGCATGGTCCCAATCGGTGTTGAAATACTCAGACTCGTCCAGCGTTAGGAACTGGATCAGCGGCTCACCATAAACCCGCATCCCCTTCTGCCGCGCACGCCGGATCGCCTCGTGGGTCTGCTCGCAAGACACATGCACGATATAGAGCGGCACCCCCGCCGTATCGGCGATGGTGATGGCGCGGTTCGCGGCCTCGCCCTCAAGCTCAGGCGGGCGGGAATAGGCGTGGCCCTCCGGCCCGGTGATACCCTGATCGAAATACTTCTGCTGCAACTCGGCCACCAGATCGCCGTTCTCGGCATGAACCATCGGCAGCGCGCCCAGTTCTGCGCAGCGCTTGAAGGAGGCGAACATCTCGTCGTCCTCGATCATCAAGGCCCCCTTGTAGGCCATGAAGTGCTTGAAGCTATTCACCCCCATGTCGACCGCGTCTTTCATCTCGTTGAAGACGGTCTCGTCCCAGCCGGTGACGGCCATGTGATAGCCGATGTCCGAGCAGATCTGCGGTGCCGACTTGCGGTGCCATTCGTTGATCGCGTTCTTGATGCTGCCATCGGCGCCGGGCAGGCAGAAGTCGACCACCATCGTGGTGCCGCCCACCGCCGCGGCCCATGTGCCGGACTCGAAGGTCTCGGCCGCCGTGGTGCCCATGAAGGGCATCTCCAAATGCGTATGCGGATCGATCCCGCCGGGGATCACATAGGCGCCTTCCGCGTCGATGTATTCGTCACCCGTAAGGTCCTCGCCGATGCGCTTGATCTTCTCTCCCTCGATCAGCACGTCGGCCTTCCACGTCCGATCCGCCGTGCAGACCATGCCACCCTTGATTACCTTGCTCATCTTTCACTCCCCATCTTTCTGGCTGTTCACATCGGGGGGCCGGGGCAGCACCCCCGACCTCCGCCCGAGTGTTCAGCCCTCTATTTCCGCTGTCTCCAGCACCGCATGGAGCAGCACATCCGCCCCCGCCTTGGCCCAATCCTTGGTGATCTCCTCTGCCTCGTTATGGCTCAGACCATCGACACAGGGGCACATCACCATCGCCGTGGGGGCCACGCGGTTGATCCAGCAGGCATCATGGCCCGCGCCAGAGATCAGGTTCATATGGCTGTAGCCCAACCGTTCGGCGGCGTTACGCACAGCCGTCACGCAGCCCTCGTCAAAGGCCACGGGATCAAAGCCGCCGACCTTTTCAAATTCGATCTGCACATCCATATCGTCGGCGATCTTTTGGCCCTCTTCGCGCAGACGGGCCTCCATATCCTCGATGACCGACAGTTCGGGCGACCGGAAATCGACGGTAAAGACCGTCTTGCCGGGGATCACATTGCGCGAGTTGGGATAGACCTCGATATGGCCCGCCGCGCCGACCGCATGGGGCGCGTGGCTGAGCGCGATCTCGTTCACCTTCTCCAACACCCGCGCCATGCCCAGCCCCGCATCGCGGCGCATCGGCATGGGGGTGGAGCCGGTGTGGCTGTCCTTGCCGGTGATCGTCACCTGCGTCCAGCTCAGGCCCTGCCCGTGGGTGACAACGCCAATATCCTTGCCCTCGGCCTCCAGAATCGGGCCCTGTTC
This sequence comes from Sulfitobacter sp. 1A13368, assembly GCF_043557275.1. NCBI lineage: Bacteria > Pseudomonadati > Pseudomonadota > Alphaproteobacteria > Rhodobacterales > Roseobacteraceae > Sulfitobacter > Sulfitobacter sp. 1A13368. The sequence goes on from NZ_JBIFFR010000006.1 coordinate 216,740, forward strand.
GATGTGCAACTCAAAGAAGGCATGCATCTTGCGCGCGCCGACTTCCTCCTCGCCGCGCCAGCCGATGCGCTGCAATTCGTCGCCAAAGCTCTTGCCCTCAGCATCGGTGCGCGCGTAAGCCCAGTCTTGCGTGTGGATGCCAGCAAAAACCCCCGACGACAGCATCGCGGGGGCGTAACGGGTGCCTTCTTCGTTGGTGAAGTTGGTCACGACGATCGGGTGTTTGGTCTTGATCCCCAGATCGTTCATCGTGCGGATGATCTCCAACCCGCCGAGCACGCCAAGGATGCCATCGTATTTCCCGCCCGTCGGCTGGGTGTCGAGGTGGCTGCCTACATAGACCGGCAGCGCATCGGGGTCGGTGCCCTCCCGCTGGGCGAACATATTGCCCATCTGGTCGAGCCCCATGGTGCAGCCCGCCGCTTCACACCACTTTTGGAACAAGGCACGGCCTTCGGCGTCTTCGTCCGTCAGCGTCTGGCGGTTGTTGCCCCCCGCCACGCCGGGGCCGATCTTAGCCATTTCCATCAAGGAATCCCAAAGACGGTCGGGATCAATCTTGAGGTTCTCTCCGGGCGCGGGCATAGGTCACTCCTCTGTCATCGGCTTGGGCCGTGTTGTTTTTTTACCATTTGGTAAATCCACGATTGCGATTAGGTTAGGCTCTGTCAAGAACTGGTTTGAAACAACCCGCCGCCGATCCGGCAAACGCCTTTTTTAGCAGCACCAAGGATCATTGCCTTGCCCGAAAGCACCGCCAAGAAACCCAGCCGCATCCAACGACGCAACCGCCGGGTGATTCTGGATGCCGCGCTCGAAGTCTTTTCCAAACACGGTTACCGGGGTGCCACGCTGGATCAGATCGCCGCCGAGGCTGGGCTGAGCAAACCGAATATTCTCTATTACTTCAATGGCAAAGAAGACATTCACGTCACTTTGCTGTCGCAGCTGATGGAAACATGGCTCGACCCGCTGGTGGAACTGGACCCCGAAGGCGACCCCCGGCGCGAGATTTTGGACTATGTCGAACGCAAGCTGACCATGTCGCGCGAATTGCCGCGCGAAAGCCGTCTTTTCGCCAATGAAATCCTGCAAGGCGCCCCGCGGATCGAGCCGGAATTGCACAGCCATCTCAAACCCCTGTTTGATGAGAAATGCGCCGTGATCGCGGGCTGGGTGGCGGCTGGCAAACTGCCCGCGCTGGACCCGCAGCACCTGATCTTCTCGATCTGGGCGACGACCCAGCACTACGCGGATTTCGAGGCGCAGGCGCAAATCCTGCTCGGTCCCGAGACCGATCCCCGGCCCCGCGCGCAGGCCCATCTTCGGGCGATGTTCGGCGCGCTTTTGGACCAGCCCGCGCCAGCGCCAAACGGTTAACCATAGCCCCGAGAACCGGCTCGCGCTTAATGCCCGGTTAACACATAAACCCCAGTTTGCCTGCGGGTGTGGGCTCCTTACGACACAAAGGGGCAGTGATGAATGTAGGCGATTTGAACCGCGCAGGGGCTGCGCGGGATGCGAAAGGTGCAAATCGGAAAGGGTCTCGTGAAGCCACGGACGCGCCGCGGGTCACCCGCGAAGAGATGGCAAGGGATGCGGCCATGGCGCTGATTGCGGCGCGGCGTGATGTAGCGCAGATGGCCCCGCCGCCCACGGCCGATACCACCACCCCGCCCCGCAGAAAATCCTGAACCCGGGGCGCGGTGGGTCTTGTCTTACTCTGCCGGTTCGACCGCGTGGACGGAGGGGTTATTGGGGTGCGTGGTCCAATTGGCATAGTCCGGCGTCACCGTCTTGCCCGTGCGCAGGTCGGTGGTGCCCGCCGCCAATTCCTCCATTGAGATGCAGTCTTCGACCGGGCAGACGTTGACGCAGAGATTGCAGGCGACGCATTCCTCTTCGATCACGGTGAAAGTGCGGTCTTCGGACATGGCGATGGCTTGGTGGCTGGTGTCCTCGCAAGCCGCAAAGCAACGCCCACAGGAGATGCACAGGTCCTGATCGATCTTCGCCTTGGCGACGTAGTTCAGGTTCAACTGGTTCCAGTCGGTCACGTTCGGCACCGCGCGCCCCACCAGTTGGTCGACCGAGGTCAGCCCCTTGTCGTCCATATATTCCGACAGGCCCGAGATCATCTCTTGCACAACCTTGAAGCCATAGGTCATCGCCGCCGTACAGACCTGCACATTGCCCGCGCCAAGGGCGAGGAACTCCGCCGCGTCGCGCCATGTGGTGACGCCGCCGATGCCGCTGATTGGCAGACCGTGGGTCTCGGGGTTGCGGGCGATCTCGGCCACCATGTTGAGCGCGATGGGCTTGACCGCCGGGCCGCAATAGCCGCCGTGGGTGCCCTTGCCGTCGATCGTGGGCTCAGGCGCGAAGAGGTCCAGATCGACCGAGGTGATCGAATTGATCGTGTTGATCAGGCTCACCGCATCCGCACCACCGCGCTTGGCGGCCTCGGCAGGGTAGATCACGTTGGTGATGTTCGGCGTCAGCTTCACGATCACCGGCATGCGGGTGTACATCTTGCACCAGCGGGTGACCATTTCGATATATTCCGGCACCTGCCCCACGGCAGAACCCATGCCGCGCTCGGCCATGCCATGCGGGCAGCCGAAGTTCAGCTCGATCCCGTCGGCGCCGGTCTCCTCCACATGCGGCAGAATGGCTTTCCACGCCTCCTCCTCACAAGGGACCATGATCGAGGCGATGAGCGCGCGGTCGGGGTAGTCGCGTTTCACCGCCTTCATCTCGCGCAGGTTCACTTCCAGCGGGCGGTCGGTGATCAACTCAATGTTGTTGAGGCCCAGCAGCCGCCGATCCGCGCCCCAGATCGCGCCGTAGCGTGGGCCATTGACGTTGACCACCGGCGGCCCTTCGGAGCCGAGAGTCTTCCAGACCACCCCGCCCCAGCCCGCCTCATAGGCGCGGCGCACATTGTATTCCTTGTCCGTCGGCGGGGCGGAGGCCAGCCAGAACGGGTTGGGGGATTTGATCCCGATGAAGTCGCTTCTCAGATCAGCCATGTTATGTCTCCCTCTCGGCGCGGCCTCAGCCCGCCGCCCCCATCAATGTGGTGTGAATGTCCATCGCCGCATCACGGCCCTCGGCCACGGCGGTCACCGTCAGGTCATCGCCGCCGCTGGCGCAGTCGCCCCCGGCCCAAACCCCGTCGAGGCTGGTGCGCCCGGTGCCATCGACCTTGATCTTGCGCCCGTCGAGGTCGGGCAGCCCCTCGCCCAACAGCGTCTGACCGATGGCCTTGAACACCTGATCCGCTTGCAGGCGCAGGGTTTGGCCGGTGCCTTTCATCGCCTCATCGACATATTCAAACTCGATCTCGCGCACCGACCCGTTGCCATGTACGGCAATCGGCACCGCATGGGTCACGATCCGCACCCCCTTGGAGGCAGCGAGGTCTTGCTCGAACACGCTTGCATTCATCCGGTCGCGCCCGCGGCGATAGACCAGCGTCACATTCAACGCGCCAAGCAGCTTCGCCTGCACCGCCGCGTCCACTGCCGTCATCCCGCCGCCGATCACCACCACATCGCGGCCAATCGGCACGCCGGAAATATCGCTGGCCTGCCGCAGTTCGGCGATGAAATCGACCGCATTGGCAACCCCGGCCTTATCCTCGCCCTCGGCCCCGAGGGCATTCACGCCGACCAGCCCCATCGCGAGGAAAACCGCGTCGTAATCGGCCTTCAGTTCATCGAGAGTGACATCCCGGCCCACGGCAACCTCGTGCCGGAAGGTGATCCCGCCGATCTGCATCAGCCAATCCACCTCGGCCTGCGCGAAGCCGTTCGGGGTCTTATAGGCCGCAATGCCATATTCGTTCAGCCCGCCGGGCTTGGGCCGCGCGTCGATGATCTCGACATCATGGCCCAGCATCGCCAGACGGTGCGCGCAGGACAGACCCGCAGGCCCCGCGCCCACCACTGCGATACGCTTGCCCGTGGCTGCGGCCCGTTCAAACGGATGCACGCCCTGCGCCATCAAATGATCCGTCGCATAGCGCTGCAACTGGCCGATCAACACCGGCTTGCCCTCGGCCACCTCGCGCACGCAGACCTCTTCGCAGAGCGTCTCTGTCGGGCAGACCCGGGCGCACATGCCGCCGAGGATGTTCTGGCTCAGTATCGTCTTGGCCGCCGCATCGGGCGTGCCCGTGGCGATCTGCCGAATGAACAGCGGAATGTCGATATCGGTCGGGCAGGCCGTCATGCAGGGCGCGTCGTGGCAAAAGTAACAGCGGTCCGCCGCGACCAGTGCCTCATGTTCGTCCAAGGGCGGATGAAGATCCGAAAACCCCTCGGCATAGCTCTGCGGTTCTAACCGCCCCGGAACGATCCCCGGCTCAAACACATCTCGTGCCATATCAAAATCCCTGTCGTTTTCTTGGTGTTTTGAAAACGCTCTCACGGAATCATTTTTTTATCAACTGGTAAATTTTTGAAAAACGCGCCTTCCGGAAAATCCCGAGATGCCTGCCAGTTTTGTAACAGGCAGGTTATATTTCATGGGCGCTTCCTTGCTTGCGCCCCCTCGCCCCGTAAAAATCCTTGATTTTAAAAATAGAGATTCCAATATCACAACTGCGACGCGAAGACTTTTCGACCCGGCTGCCCTAAGGCTCCAGCGATCACGAATTCGACCGAGCCGCGCTGCCGCATGTTGCGGGCAGATCAAAGAGAGGGAGACACGGGGCATGGCTACTGGCACCGTAAAATGGTTCAACACGACAAAAGGCTACGGCTTCATCGCACCGGATGCGGGCGGCAAGGACATCTTTGTCCATATTTCCGCAGTGGAACGCGCCGGGCTGACCGGGCTGGCCGACAACCAAAAGGTCACTTTTGACGTCGAAGCGGGCCGCGATGGCCGCGAAAGCGCGAGCAACATCGCGCTGGCCTGAACGGGCCACATCACGAGGATCGAAACGGACGCTGCGGCGTCCGTTTTTGTTAGCGGCGCTCGGCGGCGCGGGCGGCAAGCTCTGCCACCGCAGGGCCGATGTCCTCCACGATCAGCGCCACCCCTTCGGCATTGGGGTGGATGCCGTCGCCTTGGAAATAGCGCTGCACCGTCTCGCTCCGCGCGCTGGCGGCATTCTTTTCCTCGGCCAGCAGGCCGGTAAAAAAGTCCGGGTAAAACAGCGTGCCGTAAGCCTCGGCCAGATCGGGGTAGAGCCCTTCGAACTCCGCCTTATAGCCTGGCCCATAGTTGCCCGGCGCGCTCATGCCGACCAAGAGCACCTCAACCTCCGCCTTTTCCGCAGCGGCAAGGATGCCGTCGATGTTGCCGCGCGCCTGCGCCGGGTCCAGCCCGCGCAGCAGGTCGTTGCCCCCCAGCGTCACGATCATCGCGTCCACCTCGGGCGTCAGGGTCCAGTCGACCCGCGCCAGCCCGCCAGCGGTGGTATCGCCCGACACGCCCGCGTTGAGGATCTTGGCCTCGACCCCCTCGGCATCCAGCCAGTCTTGCAATTGCGGCACGAACCCCTCCTCGGCGGGCAGCCCGTAGCCTTGGGTCAGGCTATCGCCGAGGGCTGCGATCACCACCTCCTCGGCCTGCGCCGCGTTGCCTAAAATAAAGGCAAAACAGATCAATACCTTGCGCATCCTTCGCGGACCTCCATATCCATCACGTATCCCAAGCCAAAGGCGACCCGATGAGCGACCCTGTCTATGACCTTCAAGATGTCACGCTGAGCCTCAAGGGCAATGCCGGCCCCGTCGATATTCTGCGCGGCATTTCGTTGCAGGTCCAGCAAGGGGAGAGCATCGCGCTGACCGGCGCTTCCGGGTCGGGCAAATCCTCGCTTCTGATGGTCATGGGCGGACTGGAGCGCGCCACGGGCGGCAAGGTCACCGCCCTCGGCCATGACCTGAGCGCGCTGCGCGAGGACGGGTTGGCCCGGTTCCGGCAAGGGCGCATGGGGATCGTCTTTCAGTCTTTCCACCTCATCCCCACCATGACCGCGCTTGAGAATGTCGCCACCCCGCTGGAGCTTTCGGGCGCCGATGATGCCTTTGACCGCGCGCGGGCCGAGTTGGAGGCCGTGGGGCTGGGCCACCGGATCAACCAATATCCCGCACAGATGTCGGGGGGCGAGCAACAGCGCGTGGCACTCGCCCGCGCCGCAGCCCCCCGCCCCGCGATCCTTTTGGCGGATGAGCCGACAGGCAGTCTCGACAGCCGCAATGGGGCCGCGATCATGGACCTGCTGTTTGAACTGCGCGACCGCCATGGCGCGACGCTGGTTCTGGTCACCCATGCCGATGATCTGGCGCAGCGCTGCGACCGGGTGGTGGAACTTCGCGACGGGCGCCTCGCATGAGCCTGCGCCTTGCCGCCCGTTTCGCCCGCCGGGAAATGCGCGGCGGCCTGCGCGGCTTTCGCCTGCTGCTGGCCTGTCTTGCGCTCGGCGTGGCCGCGCTGGCCGCTGTCGGGACCGTCCGCGCGGCGATCGAAGCCGGGCTGGAGGCCGAGGGCGCGGCCCTTCTGGGCGGCGATGCCGAGCTTGATTTCACCTACCGTTTCGCCACCCCCGAAGAGCGCAACTGGATGGCCGAACGCGCCACGCGGGTCTCCGAGATCGTCGAGTTCCGCTCCATGGCCGTCACCGGCGCGGGCGAGACCTCAGAACGCGCGCTCACGCAGGTCAAGGCGGTCGATGACCTCTATCCGCTGATCGGCGAGATGGTCTTGGACCCCGTCCTGCCGTTGGAAGATGCCCTTTCGCCCGAGGCCACCGCTCTGCCCGGCGCGGTGATGGAACGGGCACTGGCGGATCGGCTGGCCCTCTCCCCCGGTGACACTTTCGCCGTTGGCGAGGCTGAGTTCACCCTGACCGCGCTGATCAAACGCGAACCGGATTCCGCCGCCAGCGGATTTTCCCTTGGGCCCCGCACACTGGTCAAACGCGCGGCACTCGAAGGCTCCGGCCTGCTTGCCCCCGGCACGCTCTTCAACAGCAAATACCGTCTCGAATTGCCCCAGGGCACCGCCCTCGCCCCGCTCGAAGCCGAGGCCAAGGCGCGTTTTGCCGATGCCGGGATGCGCTGGACCGACGCGCGCAACGGCGCGCCGGGCGTGGCGCGTTTCGTCGAACGGCTGAGCGCCTTTCTGGTGCTCGTCGGGCTCTCGGGCCTTGCCGTCGGCGGGGTCGGCGTGGCAGCAGCGGTGCGGGCCTATCTGCAACGCAAGACCGCCGTCATCGCCACCTTCCGCGCCATGGGGGCATCCCGCGCGACGATCTTTCAGACCTATTTCATCCAAGTCGGCATTCTGGCCATGGTCGGGGTCGCCCTTGGCCTGCTGATCGGGGCGGGGCTGCCCTTGCTGCTTGCGCCGCTGATCGAGGCAAGCCTGCCCCTGCCCGCGCGTTTCACCCTCTACCCCGCCCCGCTGATTGAGGCCGCGCTCTACGGGCTGCTGACCGCTGCTCTCTTCACCCTCTGGCCGCTCGCGCGCAGCGCCGATGTTCGCGCCGCGACGCTGTTCCGCGACGATTGGCAACGGCAATCGCCTTGGCCCGCCGCGCCCTATCTCGTCGCGATGGCGCTGCTGCTGGCCACTCTGCTTGTGCTGGCGGGTTGGTTCAACGGCTCGTGGTCGCTCACGCTTTGGACACTGGGCGGATTGGCCGCGACGCTCGCCGTGCTCGCGCTGGCGGCGACTCTCTTGCGTCTGCTGGCCCGTACGGCGGCCCGCCGGGCGCGGGGCCATCCGCGCCTGCGGTGGGCGCTGGCGGCCATCGGCGGCCCCGGCGAAGGGGCGACGGCGGTAGTGTTGGCGCTTGGCCTTGGCCTCTCGGTGCTGGCCGCCGTGGGGCAGATCGACGGCAACCTACGCCGGGCGATCTCGGGCAACCTGCCTGATGTGGCACCCTCCTACTTTTTCGTCGACATCCAGAAAGACCAGATGCCCGGCTATACCGCGCGGCTTGAGGGCGATCCAGCCGTGTCGCGCATCGAAAGCGCCCCGATGCTGCGCGGCGTGATCACCCAGATCAACGGACGCCCCGCGCGTGAGGTCGCGGGCGATCACTGGGTCGTGCGCGGCGACCGGGGGGTGACCTATGCCGCGCTGCCGGGCGAAGACACGCGCATCACGGCGGGGGAATGGTGGGCGCAGGATTACAGCGGCGATCCGCAAATCAGCTTTGCCGCCGAAGAGGCCGCAGAGATCGGGCTGGAGCTGGGCGACACGCTCAGCGTCAACATCCTTGGCCGCGACATCACCGGCACGATCACCAGCTTTCGCGAGGTCGATTTCTCGACCGCCGGGATCGGTTTCGTGCTGACGATGAACCCCGCTGCCCTCGCCGGTGCGCCGCATAGTTTCATCTCGACCGTCTATGCCGAACCCGAGGCGGAGGCCGCGATCTTGCGCGATCTTGCCAGCGAATACCCCAACATCACCGCCATCCGCGTGCGCGATGCGATCGACCGGGTCGCGGCGGTGCTGGCCGGGCTCGCCTCTGCCATCTCCTTTGGCGCCTTGGCCACACTGGCGACGGGGTTCATGGTGCTGATCGGGGCCGCCGCTGCAGGCACCGGCGCGCGCAGCTATGAGGCGGCGCTGCTGAAAACCATGGGCGCCTCACGCCGCGCCATCGCCACCAGCTTTGTGCTGCGCGCCGCGCTGCTCGGCCTCTTTGCCGGGGCGGTGGCGCTGCTGGCGGGGATCACCGGCGGCTGGGCCGTGAGCCATTTCGTCATGGAGACCGATTTCGCCGTGGTCTGGCCCAACGCGCTGATGATCATCGCGGGCGGCGTCTTAGCCACGGTGCTGGCGGGTCTGGGCTTTGCGCTGAAGGCGCTGAACGCACGTCCCGCAGATATGCTAAGGGCGCAGGAGTGATCCCGCGCCCTTAGGTGTTGTCTGGGTCTGAACCTTACTCCGCCGCTTCGGCGTAGTCCTCCAGCGGCGGGCAGGTGCAGATCAGGTTGCGGTCGCCGTGCACGTTGTCGACGCGGTTGACCGGCGGCCAGTATTTGTCGACCCGGAAGGCGCCCGGCGGGAAACAGCCCTGTTCGCGGCTGTAGGGACGGTCGCCCCATTCCACCACCAGATCCTCCACCGTGTGCGGCGCGTTCTTGAGCGGGTTGTTTGCGCGGTCCATGCGGCCTTCCTCGATCTCGCGGATCTCCTCGCGGATCGCCAGCATCGCATCGCAGAAACGGTCCAACTCGGCCTTGGTCTCGGACTCCGTCGGCTCCACCATCAGCGTGCCTGCCACCGGCCAGGACATGGTCGGCGCGTGGAAGCCGCAGTCGACCAGACGCTTTGCGACATCCTCGTTGGTGATCCCCGCCGTCTCCTCATAGGGGCGCACGTCAATGATACATTCATGCGCCACCCGGCCAGAGGGGCCTTTGTAGAGCACGTCGTAAGCCCCTTCGAGCCGCTTGGCGATGTAGTTGGCGTTGAGGATCGCCGCCCGGGTCGCCTGCGTCAGACCGTCCCCGCCCATCATTAGGCAGTAGGACCAAGAGATCGGCAGCAGGGAGGGAGAGCCGTAAGGTGCCGCGGAGACGGCGGCGCCTTCCTCGTTCGGGTGGCCCGGCAGATGCGCGATCAGATGCGATTTCACGCCGATGGGGCCCATGCCGGGGCCGCCACCACCATGCGGGATGCAGAAGGTCTTGTGCAGGTTCAGGTGGCTCACGTCGCCGCCCAGATCGCCGGGGCGGGACAGGCCCACCATGGCGTTCATGTTGGCCCCGTCGATATAGACCTGCCCGCCGTGGTCATGGGTGATCTTGGTCACCTCGTGCACGGTCTCCTCGAAAACGCCGTGGGTCGAGGGATAGGTGATCATGCAGCCGGCGAGGTTCTCACTGTGCTGCTCGGCCTTGGCGCGGAAATCGTCGAGATCGATGTCGCCGTTAGAGGCGGTCTTGATCACCACCACCTTCCAGCCGACCATCTGGGCCGAGGCCGGGTTGGTGCCATGCGCACTCATCGGGATGAGGCAGATGTTGCGGTGCCCCTCGCCCTTGGCGCGGTGATAGGCAGCGATGGTCAGAAGACCTGCGTATTCGCCCTGCGCGCCGGAGTTCGGCTGCATGGAAATCGCGTCATAGCCGGTGATTTCGCAGAGTTTGTCCGAGAGATCGTCGATCATCTCGCGGTAGCCAAGCGCCTGATCGGCGGGCACGAAGGGGTGAATGAGCGAGAACTCGCGCCATGTCACCGGCATCATCTCGGCAGCCGAGTTCAGTTTCATGGTGCAGGAGCCGAGCGGAATCATCGCGCGGTCGAGCGCGAGGTCACGGTCCGCGAGACGACGCATGTAGCGCATCATCTCGGTCTCGGCCCGGTTCATGTGGAAGATCGGGTGCGTGAGGTAATCGCTCGTGCGCAGCAGCCCCTCGGGCAGACGGTACTCGGGCGTGAAATCATCATCCGCCTGACGGATGCCGAAGGCGCGCCAGACCGCTTCGATCGTGTCAGGGCGGGTGCGCTCGTCGAGCGTGATGCCGACGCGGGTCTCACCCACGCGGCGCAGGTTGATGCCCTCGTCCACGGCGGATTTCATCACCGCGGCCTGCAGCGGGCCGACCTCGACGGTGATCGTGTCAAAATAGGCATCCGGCTGCACCTCGAAGCCCGCGGCCTCCAGCCCCTTGGCCAGACGTACGGTCTTGCGGTGGATGCGCTGCGCGATGGCCTTGAGGCCCTCCGGCCCGTGGAACACGGCATACATCGAGGCCATGACGGCCAGCAGCGCCTGCGCGGTGCAGACGTTCGACGTGGCCTTCTCACGCCGGATGTGCTGCTCGCGGGTCTGCAACGACAGGCGGTAGGCACGGTTGCCATGGGCGTCGATGGAGACACCGACGATCCGGCCGGGCATGGCACGTTTCATGGAATCCTTACAGGCCATATAGGCGGCGTGCGGGCCGCCGTAGCCCTCGGGCACGCCGAACCGCTGGGTGCTACCGACGGCGATGTCCGCGCCCATGGCGCCCGGCTCTTTCAGCAGGGTCAGCGACAGCGGGTCGGCGGTGACGATGCCCACGGCCTTGACCTCGTGCAGCGCCGCCATGTGATCGGTGAAGTCGCGCACATGGCCATAGGTGCCGGGATACTGAAAGATCGCGCCGAAAACCTTCTCGGCCTCCATCTCCTCGGGTTCGCCGACGATGACCTCGATGCCCAGAGGCTCGGCGCGGGTCTTCATCACGGCGATGTTCTGCGGGTGGCAGTTCACGTCGATGAAGAAACCCTTGGCTTTCGATTTCGAACTGCGCTGCGCCATTGTCATCGCTTCGGCGCAGGCCGTGGCCTCGTCCAACAGCGACGCATTCGCGATTTCGAGCCCGGTGAGGTCGCTCACCATGGTCTGGAAGTTGAGCAGCGCTTCCAGACGGCCCTGTGAAATCTCGGGCTGATAGGGCGTATACGCGGTGTACCACGCCGGGTTCTCAAGGATGTTGCGCTGGATCGCCGGGGGCGTGACCGTGCCATGGTAGCCCTGACCGATCAGGCTGGTGAGCACCTTGTTCTTGCCCGCGACGCGGCGCATGTGCTCAAGCACCTCACGCTCGCTCATCGCCTTGCCAAAGTCGAGCGGCTGTTTCGCCCGGATCGCCTTGGGCAGCGTGTCGTCGATCAGCGCATCAAGGCTTTCGGCGCCCACGGTGTCGAGCATCTGCGACATCTCGGAAGGGGACGGGCCAATGTGACGCCGGTTGGCGAAATCATAGGGCAGATAATCGGTGGGCTTGAAGCTCATGTCGGGTTCCTCGTCACGGCGCGGCAGGGCGCCCCCTGTTTGTGGCGCGCCGCCCATGGGGCGACGCAGGTGATCAGCATCGCCGGTCCCCCGGCGCGCGCGGCGGTTTAGCCGATGAATTTCTGATAGGCGGCTTCGTCCATGAAGTCGTCCATCTGGCTGGCGTCAGAGACCTTCATCTTAAAGAACCACGCCTCGCCCTGCGGGTCGTCGTTGACCATGCTGGGGTTGTCGGTCAGCGCGCCGTTCACTTCCGTGATTTCACCGTCGATGGGGGCAAGGATGTCCGACGCCGCCTTCACGGATTCGATCACGACGACCTCGTCGTCCTTGCTGACGGTGGTGCCTTCCTCAGGCAGTTCCACGAATACGACATCGCCCAGCTGCTCGGCAGCGTGGTTGGTGATGCCCACGACCACTTCGTCACCCTCGACGCGCAGCCATTCATGCTCTTCGGTAAATTTCATAATGGAGTTCCCTGTGTAGATTCAGCGTTTGAAGTTCGCCGCGACGAACGGCATTTTCGTGACAGTCAGCGGCAAGCGCTTGCCGCGCACCTCGCCCCAGAGCGCGGTGTCGACCTTCGCATGCTCGGCGCTGACATATCCCATGGCAACCGGGCCGCCAACCGTCGGACCAAAGCCGCCGGAGGTCACGCGGCCGATCTCGTTGCCGCCCTCGGCGGCATCATAAATGGCGACCCCCTCGCGCATCGGGGCACGCCCCTCGGGCAGCAACCCCACGCGCTTGCGCGGCGCGCCGTCGGCCAATTGTTGCAAGATCACGCCCGCGCCCGGGAAGCCGCCCGCGCGGTCGCCGTCCTCGCGCCGCACCTTCTGGATGGCCCAGTTCAGCGCCGCCTCGACCGGCGTGGTGGTGGTGTCGATGTCGTGACCATAAAGGCAAAGCCCGCCTTCCAGCCGCAGGCTGTCCCGCGCGCCAAGGCCGATGGGCTCGACCTCCTCCATCGCCACAAGCTTTCGCGCCAGCGCCACCGCGTCACCATTGGCGACGGAAATCTCGTAGCCGTCCTCCCCGGTGTAACCCGAGCGCGACAGGGTGACGGTGATCCCATCAAGATCGACGTCCCGCGCCACATCCATGAATTTCATATCCGCCACCGAGGGCTGCAACCGCGCCAAGGCAGCCTCGGCCTGCGGCCCCTGCAACGCCAGCAGCGCGCGATCGTCCAGCACCTCGACCTCGCAGGTCTCCGACAGGTTCGCGCGCATCAGGGCGATGTCGTCGTCCTTACAGCCCGCGTTGACCACGACGAAGAGTTGATCGCCGAGGTTCGCGAGCATCAGATCATCCAGAATACCGCCATTGGGATCGGTAAACATGGCATAGCGCTGGCGCATCTCCCCAAGGCCCAGCACATCGACGGGCACGAGCCGCTCCATCGCCAAGGCCGCATCCTCATAGCTGCCAGACTTGGCGCGAACGACGACCTGCCCCATGTGGCCCACATCGAACAACCCGGCGGCGGCACGGGTGTGCAGATGTTCCTTCATCACGCCAAGAGGGTATTGCACGGGCATGGAATAGCCCGCAAAGGGCACCATCTTGGCCCCCAGTTCCACATGCAAATCATGCAATGCCGTCTGCTTGAGATCGCTCATCCGGTTCGCCTTTCCTGTCGCTTCCGGATGACCTTTTGACCATGCCGGCACCTTGGCGCCGCAAATGCTGCGCCTGATGCCCCCTCTGTCCTTCCGCCTGAGATCGTTATCCCTTCGGCGTGCGCATCCGCGCCCCTCTCCAGAGTCTTGGTCACATCACGGTCCTGGGGCCTGAGAGTTTCCGGGGCGGTTGCTCCTTCGGCATCGGTGTTAACCGATTCTCCCGTGACGATTGGGCCTTTCGTATGCTGGGGCATACCTCTGCGTCAAGCATGCTTGTGAGCGGATGCGACACATGTTTTCTTACCGGCAACACGGCAGATGGAAAGCACCCCGCATGACCCCCTATTTCTTTGGCTACGGCAGCCTCGTGAACCGCAACACCCATAGCTACCCCGATGCCCGCACGGCGCAGCTCGACGGTTGGCGCCGCCAATGGGTCCGCACCGAAGGCCGCGATATCGTCTATCTTTCCGTGGTGCAGCACCCCGCTACCCGCATCGACGGGCTGATCGCCGCCGTGCCGGGCGCGGATTGGGCCGCGCTGGACAAACGCGAATACAGCTACGAACGCCACGCCTCAGGCGGCGCGGTGGTGCATGACCTGACCCCCGCCCCCGACATCGCCCATTACGCGATCCCCGCCGACATCGCAGTGACCCACGGCGATCACGTCATCCTGCTCAGCTATCTCGATGTGGTGGTCCAAGGCTTCCTGCGCGAATTCGGCACCGATGGCGCCGCGCGCTTTTTCGATACGACCGACGGCTGGGACACGCCCATCCTCGACGACCGCGCAGCCCCCCTCTACCCGCGCCACCAAACGCTGACAGAAGCGGAAACCGCCGTGGTCGACCAGCACATGGATCGCCTGTCAGTGCAGATCAAAGAACGCGCCGAAACAACCTTCGCCGCAAGGAACTTCTAAGGGCGAAACACGCCCCCAAACCTCCTTCATCCTTTCTCAAATACCCTCGGGGGACCGGGGGCAGCGCCCCCGGGAAGTCGCCCCAAGCGCTCCCGCCTGCCAATCAGCCGCGCGCCTTCACCACCTGCAACAGCGGCATCACCTGCGCCATCTCCGGCCCATGCTCCTGCCCCGTCAGCGCCAGACGCAATGGCCGGAACAGCCCGCGTCCCTTGCGGCCCGTGGCTTCCTTGACCGCTGCGGTCCAGCTGGACCAAGTGCTCTCATCGAAAGGCATATCGGGCAGCAGCAGCATGGCCTGTGCCACGAATTCGCGGTCTTCCTCGGCAATCACCGGCTCCGCCCCGTCGCGGAACATGGCCCACCAGGGGCCGAGGTCTTTCAGGGTCGAGATATTCTCGCGTGTCACGGCCCAGAATTGCGCGGCCTTGTCTTCCGGCACACCAAGCGCTGTGATGTCGTCTTTCACGGCCTCCAGCGGCAATTGCTGCAAGTAGCGCCCCGTCAGCGGGAAGAGGTCGGCCACGTCGAATTTCGTCGGGGCCGAGCCGAAGCGGTTGATGTCGAAGCCGTCGATCAGCTCTGCCATATCCGTGCGCAGTTCCACCGGATCGGAGGACCCGAGCCGAGCCATCAGGCTCAGAAGCGCGAAGGGCTGCACCCCCTGCTCGCGCAGATCGCGCAGCGCCAATGTGCCCAAACGCTTGCTCAACGCCTCGCCCTGCGGGCCGGTCAGCAGCGAGTGATGCGCGAAGGAGGGCACCGCTGCATTGCCAAGCGCCTGCATGATCTGGATTTGCGTGGCGGTGTTGGTCACATGGTCCGAGCCGCGCACCACATGGGTCACGCCCATCTCGGTGTCGTCGACGACGCTCGCCAACGTATAAAGGATTTGCCCGTCGCCGCGAATGAGCACCGGGTCACTGACCGAAGCCGCGTCGATGGAGATATCGCCAAGAATGCCGTCATCCCATTCGATCCGCGCGTGATCCAACTTGAAGCGCCAGACCCCATCGCCGCGTTCGGCCCGCAGGGCGGCTTTCTCTTCGTCCGACAGGTTCAGCGCGGCGCGGTCATAGACCGGCGGCTTGCCCATGTTGAGTTGCTTCTTGCGCTTGAGGTCCAGCTCTGTCGGCGTCTCGAAAGCCTCGTAGAAACGGCCCTTTTCGCGCAGGTCATCGGCGGCGGCGTGGTAGCGATCCAGCCGCTCGGACTGACGCTCGACCCGGTCCCACTCCAGCCCCAGCCATTCGAGGTCTTGCTTGATGCCGTCGACGTATTCTTCCTTGCTGCGTTCGGGATCGGTATCATCGATGCGCAGGATGAAGGTGCCGCCCGCCTTGCGCGCGATAAGGTAGTTCATCAGCGCGGTGCGCAGGTTGCCCACATGGATATAGCCAGTGGGGGACGGGGCGAAACGGGTGATTGTGGGGTTGGACATCTGGCGTACTCCTGTTGCGCGCGGGCTTGCCACAGGGCGCGGGCGTTGTCCAGCAAAGGCGGGGTTAGCCGCCGTCTGCTGCGGTGCCGGTCTGAGCGGGCGTAGCCTCTGAAGTGTCCGCCTCGGTGCGATCCTCAGACGGCTCCTCTTCGGCGGCCTTTGCCTCACCGTCAGTCGCAACCGGCGCCGCCTCCGCGGGCTCCGCATCCGAGGTTTCGGCCCCGGCAGCCCCATCACTCAGCACGCCATTCTCCCATTCGCCCGTGGCTTCCTCGCCGCTGGCATAGCGCATGGTGCCGCTGCCCTGCCGCTTGCCCGCTTTGAAGGTGCCCTCATAGACATCGCCATTGGCATAGGTCGCAACACCCTGCCCTTCGATCTCACCCTCGGTCCACTCGCCCTCATAGACGAAACCGCTGGCCATGGTGATCTTGCCCTGACCGTGGCGCTGGCCGTTCCTAAAGGCCCCCTCGTAAACGGTGCCATCGGGATAGGTCGCTTTGCCCTGCCCATGCCGCTGGCCGTCCTGCCAGCCGCCCTCATAGCGGTAGCCATCGGCATAGGTCATCACGCCTTGGCCGTGGTTGCGGGCGTCCTTGAACGCGCCTTCATAGACCACGCCGTTGGTATAGGTGGCGATCCCCTCGCCCTCGATCACCCCGGCGATCCATTCGCCCTCATAGGTCGAGCCATCGGGATAGGTGATTTTGCCCGTGCCATCGGCCAGATCATTGCGGAAGGTGCCGACATAGACCGACCCGTCGGGATAGGTCACCTGCCCCTCGCCTTCTATCTGCCCGGCCACCCAAGAGCCGGTGTAGACATAGCCATCGGTGCCGGTGAAGGTGCCCTGCCCGTCGCGGCGGTCATCCTTGAAATCGCCCTCATAGGTGTCACCGTTTTTATAAGTGACCTTGCCTTTGCCCTCACGGCGGCCCGCGACCAGCGTGCCTTCGTAGACGTCGCCATTGGGTTGGGTCAGCGTACCGGTGCCATCGATCTGGCCGTCTTTCCACTTGCCCACATAGACCAGCCCGTCGGGCATGGTCAGCGTGCCTTCGCCGCTGCGTTTGCCGGCCTCGATCTCACCTTCATAGACCGCGCCATCGGGATAGGTGATCGTGCCAACGCCCTGTTTGACGCCATCGACCCAATCGCCCTTGTATTCATAGCCACCGGGGCTTTGCATCACGCCCTTGCCGTGGTGTTTGGCGTTGCGGAACTCGCCCTCATAGCGCACGCCATTGGCGTAGATTGCCACGCCCTGCCCCATGATCGCGCCCGCTTCCCATTCGCCCTCATAGGTGCCGCCATCGGCAAAGGTGATCTTGCCCAGGCCGTCAGGCTTGCCCTTGGCGAAATTGCCCTCATAGACCGATCCGTTAGGGAAGCGTGCAACGCCCTCGCCCTTGATCTCCCCCTCGACCCATTCGCCGGAGTATTCATAGCCATTGGGCAGCTTATAGGTGCCGGTGCCATGCTGAAGACCGCCTTGAAAGGTGCCCTCATAGATGCCGCCGTCGTCATATTCCTTGGTCAGCACCTGCCCGTCCTGCGCCGCAAGCGGCGTGGCCAGAAGGGCGATCAGACAGAGGGGCAGGCTGCGGTGCAACATGGGCGGAAATTCCCGATCTCGTTAAGTGGCATTCGGCCCGAGGTTACGGGTGATAGAGGGCAGAGGCAACGTGTTTGCAAGAGGGGCACGCCGGTTTGGGCGGATCCCGCGCACCCGGTGCTGCGGGTCAGCTCTGCGCACGGGGGTTTCGCCCCCGGTCCGATCTGCTAGACCCACCCGATGCCAGCCAGCCCGGAGCCTTGCCATGTCAGACCGTTTCCGCCTCACCCTCGGGCAGTTGAACCCCACCGCCGGTGATCTGACCGGAAACGCGGCATTGGCCCGCGACGCATGGCAGGCCGGGCGCAACGCAGGCGCGCAGATGGTCGCCCTGCCCGAACTCTTCCTGACCGGGCATGACGCGCAAGGACTGTCGCAAAATCCTTCCTTTCAGCGCGATGTCTTGACGCAGCTTGAAGCGCTGGCCGCGCATTGCGCCGATGGCCCCGCCTTGGCACTTGGCGCGCCTTGGATTGAGGCCGGCAAGCTACACAACGCTTACCTTATTCTGCAAGGCGGAAAGATCGCGCAAAGGGTGCTGCAACACGCACCCCGACCGCGCACGCCCTTCGATCCCGCGCCGATCAGCGGCCCCTATGCGGTGGCGGGGCTGCGCATCGGCTCTCCCATCGGCGCGGATGGTGAGACGGGCGACGTGGCCGAAACGCAGGCCGAGACGGGGGCCGAACTGCTGCTGATCCCCAATGCCGCGCCCCATCTGCGCGGCGCGATGGAGCGGCGCCTCAACCACATGGTCGCGCGGGTGATCGAAACGGAATTGCCGGTGATCCACCTCAACATGACCGGCGGCGAGGGTGAGACAGTATTCGATGGCGCCACATTCGCGCTGAATCCCGGCGGCAAGCTGGCATTGCAGATGCCTGCCTTCGACACAGCGCTTGCCCATGTCGATCTGGAGCGCGGGCCGGAAGGCTGGCGGATCGTTGAAAGCGCCTTCGCGCCGCAGCCGGAGGCGCTGGAACGGGACTACCGCGCCTTGGTCGTGGGGCTGCGGGACTATGTTGCGAAAACCGGCGCTTCCAAGGTGCTGATCGAACAGGCCGAGGGGAACGACACCACGCTCGCGGCGGCGATTGCGCGGGATGCCTTGGGGGCCGAGAATGTCCGCCAGATTGACGTGCCGCTGTCGGACAATCTGCACGCCGCGCTGCGGGATGAACTGGCCGCGCTCGGGGCAGAGGTCAGCGCCGAGATGCTCGCCCCTCCCCTGCGTAGCTTGATGCTACGCGCCTTGGCCGATGACGCGGGGGAGATGCTGCTCACCGCACAGAACAAATCCGCTGCCGCCATGGGGATTGCGGCCCTGATGGGGGATTTCAACCCGGTCAAAGACCTTTACCAAACCGAGGTGCCGGCGCTCTGTGACTGGCGCAGCAATACGGTGCGGGCATGGATGCAGGGACCGGCGCCCAGCCCGACCCGCGACACGGAAGAGGCCCGCGCAGAGGACGCGATCCTGCGCATCCTGCTGGAGGGCGGCGGCAACGTGGATGACTGCGTGGCGGCGGGCCATGCGCCGCAGAGCGCGCAGAGGCTTGCAGGGCGCATCGCGGCGGCGAAGGCGCGCAACGGGCCAGCCGTTCCCGGCCCGCGTTTGAAAGCAGAGACGGCCTAGACCGTCTCGCCCGCGTCCAACCGCTGCAACCATTTATCCGCATCGCGCAGAACCGCCTCGCGCCGGTCGTCGTCCATACGGTCCCAAGTGGCATAGATGTTCTTCATCCGCATATTGCCCTGAAACCGCTCGCGGTGACGGTCAAGGAAATGCCAGTAGAGCAGATTGAAGGGGCAGGCCTTCGGCCCCGCCTTGGTGCTGACGCTATAGCTGCACCCTTTGCAGTAATCCGACATGCGGTTGATATAGGCCCCGGAGGAGACATAGGGCTTTGAGGCGATCACCCCGCCATCGGCGAATTGGCTCATGCCCACCGTGTTGGGCGCTTCGACCCATTCATAGGCGTCGGCGTAGACCTCTAGATACCACTCATGCACCTGATGCGGGTCGATCCCGGCCAGCAGGGCGAAATTGCCTGTCACCATCAGCCGTTGGATATGGTGGGCATAGGCGTGTTTCCGGGTCTGCCCGATGGCCTGACGCAGGCAATTCATCTGGGTATCGGCGCCCCAGTAAAAGGCAGGCAAGTCCCGGTCGTGGCGCAGCACGTTGCGCTCCACATAGTCCGGCCCTTCGAGGAAATAGATGCCGCGCACATATTCCCGCCAACCGAGAATCTGGCGGATGAACCCTTCGGCGGCGTTGATCGGCACCTCTCCCGCCTGCCAGGCTTCCTCGGCGGCGCGGCAGACCTCCAACGGGTCCAGCAGCCCGAGGTTCAGATAAGGTGAGATCAGCGCATGAAAGAGATAGGGCTGCCCCTCTAGCATCGCGTCCTGATAGTCGCCGAAACGCGGCAGGGCGTGGGCGATGAAATGCGCCAGCACCTGCAAGGCTTCCGCGCGCGTCGTGGCAAAGTCAAAGGGGTGCAGATCGCCGAAGTTGTCGCCATAGCGCGCCGCCACCAGCCCCAGCACCACCTCTACCTCGGCATCGGGGGCGAAGGTGAGCGGGTCGGGGATATCCAGCCCTTCCTTCGGAGGTTTGCGGTTGTCGTGGTCGAAATTCCACTTGCCGCCTGCGGGGTCGTCGCCCTCCATCAACAACCCCGTCTCGCGGCGCATCTCGCGGTAGAAGTATTCCATCCGCAGCGCCTTGCGCCCCTCGGCCCAATCCTCGAACCGCTTGCGGCTAGCGAGGAAACGGTCGTCCGGCAAAAGGCGTGTGGGGATCGGCGCATCGTTCAGCGTGTTGATCAGCCGCCACTCCCCCGGCTCGGTCGCGATCACCTCGCCCGCGCCCGTTTCTTCGGCCCAGCGGAGCAACTCGCCCACGATGGAGCCCGCGTTATCGGGATCGTCCAAGGGGGTGTAGCGCAGCGTCCAGCCATCCTTTTCCAACGCACGCGCGAATTTGCGCATCGCGGCAAAGACCAGCGCGATTTTCTTAGGGTGGTGGCGGACATATTCCGCCTCTTGCGCCACTTCGGCCATGACCACCACATCGCGCGCCTTGTCGGCCTCGCTCAGTGACGGCAGGTTTAGCGAGAGTTGGTCGCCCAAGACCAAGATCAGACGGCTCACCACGGCACCGCCTTTCCGGCCCAGTCGAAGAACCCGCCGCTCTCCTCCGGGGTCAGCCCGTCGATTACCCGCAACAGATTGCCCGCCGCCTCACTTGGTGGGACGGCGGGATGGCGGCCAAGGTATTTCTCGGTGAATGGTGTCTCCACAGTGCCGGGATGCAGCGCCACGCAGATGCTTTGCGGATGGGAGCGCGTCAGCTCGATCGCGGCGGTATGCACGATCTGGTTCACCGCCGCCTTGGCGCTGCGGTAGCTGATCCACCCGCCCAGACGGTTGTCCCCGATGGAGCCGACCCGCGCCGAAAGCACGGCGAAAACCGCGCGCCTGTCACAGGGCAAAAGCCGGGCCGCGTGGCGCAACACCAGCGCCGGGCCGACCGCGTTCAGCGCGAACTGATCCAGCATCGCCTTTTGCGTAACGGCGCGCAGCGATTTTTCCGGCGCTGCCCCGTCGATCTCCAAAGCGCCGGTGGCGACGATCACCGCATCGAAAGGGCCACTCAGCCCCTCCAGCGCGGCATTGACCGATGCCTCATCCGTCAGGTCCAGCCCATCGCCCGTGCGGGACAGGGCCGTCACCGTATCGCCGCGCGCACGCAACGCCGCACTTAGCGCCGCGCCGATCCCGCCGCTGGCCCCAATTACCAGCACCCGTGCGCTCATGACGCCGCCCATGGTATCGCTTGTCGCTGCATCCTGATCTCCCTTGCTTATAGGCAGATAGGCGGCGCTGACGCAGGGGCAAACAAAAGCCGCAACACCCCCTTTTCATTTGAAAAGACGGGCGTATAACTACTCCCATGACACAGGCCGTCCATATCCCGACCCTGCCGCGCAACTGCGCGGGCCTGCTGCGCGCCAACTTGCTGCACCTAATCCGCCTCTGAGCGTGCCCTTCGGCGCGCCCGCTCAGAGGGATGTGTTGCGCGCCAAGGATACCAGCAAAGAAAGAACCCAGGATGACAGATATGACGAAACAGGACCGTGTGCTGATTTTTGACACCACCTTGCGGGATGGCGAACAATCCCCCGGGGCGACGATGACCCATGCCGAGAAGCTTGAGATCGCGTCGCTCCTGGACGAGATGGGCGTCGACATCATCGAGGCCGGCTTTCCCATCGCCTCAGAGGGCGACTTCAAAGCGGTGTCCGAGATCGCGCGGCAGAGCCAGAATTCCGTGATCTGCGGCCTTGCCCGGGCGCAACTGGGCGATATCGACCGTTGCTGGGAAGCGGTGAAACACGCAGCCCGGCCGCGCATTCACACGTTCATCGGCACCTCGCCCCTGCACCGCGCCATTCCGAACCTCACCCAAGACGAGATGGCCGACCGCATCCATGAGACGGTGAGCCATGCCCGCAACCTTTGCGACAACGTGCAATGGTCGCCGATGGACGCCACGCGGACCGAGCTTGATTATCTCTACCGCGTCGTGGAAATCGCCATCAAGGCCGGTGCCACCACCATCAACATCCCCGACACCGTGGGCTACACCGCCCCGCGTGAAAGCGCCGATCTGATCGCGAAGCTGTTGGAGAACGTGCCCGGCGCGGATGAGATCGTCTTTGCCACCCATTGTCACAACGACCTCGGCATGGCGACGGCCAACAGCCTCGCCGCCGTGGAGGCCGGGGCGCGGCAGATCGAATGCACCATCAACGGCTTGGGCGAACGCGCGGGTAATACGGCGCTCGAAGAGGTCGTCATGGCACTCAAGGTGCGCAACGACATCATGCCCTACGAGACCCGCATCGACAGCCGCAAGATCATGAACATCTCGCGCCGTGTCGCTGCTGTCTCGGGCTTTGCCGTGCAGTTCAACAAGGCCATCGTCGGCAAGAACGCCTTTGCACATGAGAGCGGCATCCACCAAGACGGCATGCTGAAGAACGCCGAGACCTTTGAGATCATGCGCCCAGAGGACGTGGGCCTGACCGAGACCAACATCGTCATGGGCAAGCATTCGGGCCGCGCCGCGCTGCGCTCCAAGCTCGAAGACCTCGGGTTTGAACTGGGTGACAACCAGCTCAAGGATGTCTTCGTGCGGTTCAAGGAATTGGCCGACCGCAAAAAGGAAATCTATGAGGATGACCTCATCGCGCTGATGCGCACCGCGACCGACCCGGAGGAAGACCGCATTCGCCTGAAATCGCTCAAGGTCGTTTGCGGCACCGATGGCCCGCAGACCGCCGACATGGTGCTTGAGATCGACGGCGCAGAGCAGACCACGAACCAGACCGGCGACGGCCCCGTCGATGCGGCGTTCAACTGCATCAAGGCGCTGGTGCCGCATTCCGCGCGTTTGCAGCTTTATCAGGTGCATGCGGTGACCGAGGGCACCGACGCGCAGGCGACGGTTTCCGTGCGGATGGAGGAAGAGGGCCGCATCGTGACCGGCCAGTCGGCGGATACCGATACCGTGGTGGCGAGCGTGCGGGCCTATATCCACGCGCTCAACCGCCTGTTGGTGCGGCGCGAGAAGGGCGGCACGGACAAGCGCGAGATTAATTATAAAGATGTGAGTTGATCGGAGGGCGGGGGTAACCCCGCCCTTCTTCTTTGCGGAGAGGGCTATCGCCTGCCCGCGGGTCGGCGATCCAACGCGACGTTAGACCCACTTTATGGCTCAACCATGATGTGCGCTGGCAAGGTCGCACCCAGCCTCACCAAATCGCCTACCCGGTCGCACCAAAGGTGCGCCAGTGTATATCGGCACGCCTTTGGCGTGACGGGCGGGCAGGCGATGGCCCGGCGCCTGCGGCTTGATTCCGGGCCCGGTGGCAACTTCAATACGGATTCTTCGCCCCACGATCGTCACTCAGCGACGCCTGCCCCCGCTCTACGATCTTCACCACTGCATCCGCGAGATGCTGGCGCTGGATATGATCATCCCCCGCCGCCACGCGCAGCTTGTGGGCCTCCAGCATCACCTCGGCATGGCTCGACCCGCGCGGTGGGATGAAAGTGTAGCAAGCCAGTTCGATCAACAGCCCCAGCGGATCCTTGAAATAGATCGAATGCATGAAGCCGCGGTCCTTCACGCCGGAATGCCCGATGCCCCGCGCCTCCAACCGCGCGGGCACCTGATCGAACATCGCGCGGTCCACCTCGAAGGCCAGATGATGCACGCAGCCCGGGTCCATCGGCGTGCGGTTGTGCACCCGCTTGCGGTTCTCATTGGTAAAGATCGTAATCAGCCGACCATCGCCGGGATCGAAATACAAATGCCCCTCGTCCGGGTCATCCAGATTGGGCTGGTCAAAGATGAAAGGCATCCCCAACACACCCTCCCAAAAGTCGATGGAGCTTTGTCGGTCCGCCCCGGTGAGGGTGATGTGATGCACCCCAAGTGTCTGTATCTTCTGCATGGTATCGCCTTCCTCCGCCTGTGCTGCGCCCTAAATATTCCGCTCTATGATAGCGCGGCGGCAATATCGCGCCACCTTTGCGGTCTTGCCCCTTTCACCCTGACCCCGTGCGCCCTATAAGAGCCAATAGCCCGCGCGTGGACCCATGCAGGCGGGCCTGTCCGAATAGTTGCAAGGCTCCGCTACTCTATGTCCATCCTCGATCAATTCCGCGGCCTGTTCTCCTCTGATATGGCGATCGACCTCGGCACCGCGAACACGCTGGTTTACGTCAAGGGCAAGGGCATCGTGCTGAGCGAACCTTCGGTTGTGGCTTATCACGTCAAGGACGGCGTCAAGAAAGTGCTCGCCGTGGGTGAGGATGCGAAACTCATGCTGGGCCGCACCCCGGGCAGCATCGAGGCGATCCGCCCGATGCGCGAAGGTGTCATCGCGGATTTCGACACCGCCGAGGAGATGATCAAGCACTTCATCCGCAAGGTGCACAAGCGCTCGACCTTCTCAAAGCCCAAGATCATCGTCTGCGTGCCGCATGGGGCCACCCCGGTTGAGAAACGCGCGATCCGCCAGTCGGTGCTGTCGGCAGGCGCGCGTCGCGCAGGCCTGATTGCGGAGCCTATCGCCGCGGCCATCGGCGCGGGCATGCCGATCACCGACCCCACCGGCAATATGGTCGTCGACATCGGCGGCGGCACGACAGAAGTGGCGGTGCTCTCGCTGGGCGACATCGTTTATGCCCGCTCGGTCCGTGTCGGCGGTGACCGAATGGACGAAGGCATCATCAGCTACCTGCGCCGCCAGCAGAACCTGTTGATCGGGGAGACGACGGCCGAACGGGTGAAGACCTCCATCGGCACGGCGCGGATGCCCGACGACGGGCGCGGCACTTCGATGCAGATCCGTGGTCGTGACCTGTTGAACGGGGTGCCGAAGGAGATCGAGGTCACACAGGCCCAGATCGCCGAGGCGCTGGCCGAACCGGTGCAGCAGATCTGCGAGGCGGTGATGACCGCGCTGGAGACCACCCCGCCCGACCTTGCCGCCGACATCGTTGACCGTGGCGTCATGCTCACGGGCGGCGGCGCGCTCTTGGGTGATCTTGATCTGGCGCTGCGCGAACAAACGGGCCTTGCGATCTCGGTCGCGGATGAGCCGCTCAACTGCGTGGCCCTCGGCACCGGCAAGGCGCTGGAATACGAGAAACAGCTGCGCCACGCGATCGACTACGACAGTTAACACTGGCAAGTTAGCCAGACCCGGCACGCGGCGACACCGCCCCGCCTGACCGGGTGGGAGTTTCGGCACAGATGGCCAAGGACCGTTCCAGTTCCAGCGATTTCACCGGCCCGCTGCGGCGGTTGCTGCTGGTCGTGCTGGTGTTGGCGCTGACCGGCATCTTCCTGCTTTGGCGTATTGACAGCCCCCGCGTTGAACGCTTTCGCGCGCAGGTGACGGATCGTTTCGTGCCCAATCTCGACTGGGCTATGGCCCCGGTCACCGGCACCATCAACCTGCTGCGCGACTTCCAAAGCTACCAGCGCCTGAGCGAACAGAACCGCGAGCTGCGCTCGGAACTGCGGCAGATGCAGGCGTGGAAAGAGGCCGCGCTGCAACTTGAGCAAGAGAACGCCCGGCTGCTGGACCTCAACAACGTGCGGCTCGACCCGCGGCTGACCTTCATCACCGGCACGGTGCTGGCCGACAGCGGCTCACCCTATCGCCAGTCGGTGCTGCTCAACGTCGGCGCGCGCGACGGGCTGGTCGAAGGCTGGGCCACGATGGACGGCATCGGCCTTGTGGGCCGCATCGCAGGCGTGGGCAAGAACACCGCGCGGGTGATCCTGCTGACCGATGCCTCAAGCCGCATCCCGGCGACGATCCAGCCTTCGGGCCAACGTGCCATCGTGGCGGGCGACAACAGCGCCGCGCCGCCCTTGGACTTCATCGAGAACCGCGAGCTGGTCCGCCCCGGTGACCGGGTGATCAGCTCGGGCGATGGCGGCGTGTTCCCCGCGGGCATCCTGATCGGTCAGGTCGCCGCCGATCCGGGCGGGCGGCTGCGCGTCCGGCTGGCGGCGGATTACGAGCGGTTGGAGTTCCTGCGCGTCCTGCGCCATCACGGCAATGAAACCGTGCCGGACACCGCCCATGTCATCACCTCCGACGGCCCCTTGGCCGATCCGGCAGCGCCGGTCGGGGTGCAGCCATGACCGATCTGTCGCGCAGCCGCCTTTGGGTCATGCGCCTGAGCTTTGTCGCGCTGGCGCTGGTGATCCTGTTCTTCCACCTCCTTCCGCTTGAGACGACCCCGCGGGCTTGGGCCGGGCCGGACCTGCTGCTGGGCTTTGCATGCGCTTGGGGGCTTCGACGGCCCGAATACGTGCCCTCGCTTTTTCTAGCGCTGGTCTTTCTGCTGGCGGACCTGTTGCTGCAACGCCCGCCCGGCCTTTGGGCGGTGCTGGCCCTGATCGGGGTCGAGAACCTCAAATCGCGGGGGCGGCACCTGCGGGATGCGAGCTTTGCCGCCGAATGGCTGACCGTGGCGGTGATCTTGACCATGGTGATCTTTGCCAACCGGATTTTGCTGAGCCTTGCGCTGGTGCCGACGCCTTCGCTGACGCTGAACCTCACGGAATTGGCACTGACGACGCTCGCTTATCCGCTGATCGTGGCGGTGACCCATGGTATCATGGGCGTGCGCAAGACCGCGCCGGGCGATCTGGATGCGCTTGGCAAACGGGTTTGATCGGGGAGCGATGAGATGAGACGGAGCCGCGCCGACAATGATGCAACCCACACGCGCCTGACGCGCCGCGCCGCCCTTTTGGGCGGGGCGCAGCTGCTGTTCATGGGCGGGCTGGCCGCGCGCATGCGCTATCTACAGGTCGATCAGGCCGATCAGTTCCGCCTGCTGGCCGAAGAGAACCGCATCAACATCCGCCTGATCCCCCCCGCCCGGGGTGAGATTTTCGACCGCAACGGCATACAGCTTGCCGATAACGTGCCCTCCTACCGGATCGTCATGGTCCGCGAGGATGCGGGCGACGTGGAAGCCGTGATGGAGCGGCTCGCCCAAGTCATCGAGATCGACGAGGAGACCCGCGAACGCGCCATGACCGAAATGTCGCGCTCTGCCCCCTTCCTGCCCGTCACCATCGTCGATGACGTCAGCTGGGAAGTCGTGAGCAAGGTCAGCGTCAACGCCCCCGCCCTGCCCGGCGTCACGCCCGAAGTGGGCCTGACCCGCGTCTACCCGCGCGGCGCGGATTTCGCCCATGTGGTGGGCCGCGTGGGCCGGGTGAGCCAAGCCGACCTGGACGCGCTGGAGAACCCCGATCAGGTGCTGCGCATCCCGCGTTTTCAAATCGGCAAGATCAACGTCGAAGCCCGCGCCGAGAACCTGCTGCGCGGTGCGGCGGGCACCAAACATGTGGAGGTCAACGCCACGGGCCGCGTGATGCGCGAGCTGGAGCGGCGCGAGGGGCAGGCCGGGGCCGATCTGCAACTGACCGTGGACGCCAATCTGCAACGCTATGTGCAGGCCCGTCTGGGCGAGGAAAGCGCAGCCGTGGTCATCATCGACTGCGAGAATGGCGATCTGGCCGCGCTTGCATCCTCGCCCAGCTACGACCCGAACCTCTTTATCGGCGGCATCTCTTCGGCGGATTACAACCCGCTGCTCAATTCCAAATACCGCCCCTTGGTGAACAAACCCATACAGGGCACCTACCCGCCCGGCTCGACCTTCAAAATGATCGTGGCACTTGCCGCCATCGAAGAGGGCATCGTCACCCCCGATGAGACGGTCTATTGCCCCGGTCATCTGGAGGTCGCGGGGCGGCGGTTCCACTGCTGGAAACGCGCGGGCCACGGCTGGGTCGATCTGCAACATTCGCTGAAACAATCCTGCGATGTCTATTACTACGATCTGGCGGTAAAAGTCGGGATCGAAAAGATCACCGCCATGGCGAACCGCTTTGGCCTTGGGATCAAACATGATCTGGCGCTGTCCTCGGTCGCGGGCGGGCTGGCGCCCACGAAACAGTGGAAACGTTCGGCCCGGGGTGAGGATTGGGTCGTGGGCGACACGGTCAACGCCTCTATTGGGCAAGGTTTCACCCTCTCCTCCCCGCTGCAATTGGCGGTGATGAGCGCGCGGATCGCTACGGGCCGCGCGGTGACGCCGCGGCTGATCAAATCCATCGACGGGGTGGAGCAACCCAGCGGCGCGGGCGAACCGATGGGGCTGAACGAGAACAACCTGCGCCAATTGCGCAAGGCGATGTACGATGTGGTGAACGACCGCCGCGGCACGGGCTATCGCAGCCGGATCATCGATGACACGATGCGCATGGCGGGCAAGACCGGCACCAGTCAGGTGCGCAACATCACCGCCGCCGAACGCGCCCGCGGCGTGACCAGCAACGCCGACCTGCCGTGGGAACGCCGCGACCACGCGCTCTTTGTCTGCTTTGCGCCCTATGACAAACCGAAATACGCAGCCTGCGTATTGGTGGAGCACGGCGGCGGCGGCTCGACAGCCGCAGCCCCGATTGCGCGCGACGTGATGTTGCAGGCCATGGCGGGCGGCGAGCCGCCGCTTGAAGCCTACCCCAAGTCCGACCGGGGCCGCATCGCCACCCAGCAAGAGGAACTGCGCAACACCACGCCCGAGACCACCGCCAATCTGGAGGGGGAGGATCAGGCATGAGCTATCTTGAGCATACGGTCAAATCCGTCCCCACAGGGCTGCGCAAAATCCTCTTTATGAACTGGCCGCTGGCGATCCTGCTGACCAGTGTCGCGGGCGTCGGTTTTCTGATGCTCTATTCGGTTGCGGGCGGGTCATTCTCCCCTTGGGCCGAACCGCAGATGAAACGTTTCGCCATGGGCATGGCGATCATGTTCACCGTGGCGATGGTGCCGATCTGGCTTTGGCGCAACCTGTCGGGCGTGGCCTATGGGGCGACCTTGGTGCTGCTGGTCGCGGTCGAACTCTTCGGCTCTGTCGGCATGGGCGCGCAGCGGTGGATCGACATCGGCTTCATGCGGCTGCAACCGTCGGAACTGATGAAGATCACGCTGGTCCTGTTTCTGGCCGCCTATTACGACTGGCTGCCGGTCAAGAAGGTCTCGCGCCCCTTCTGGGTGCTGGTGCCCATTCTGATCATCGTGATCCCCACCGCGCTGGTGCTGAAACAGCCCGACCTTGGCACCTCGATCCTGCTCTTGACCGCCGGGGGCGGGCTGATGTTCCTTGCGGGCGTGCACTGGGCCTATTTCGCCGCCGTCATCACCGCCGCCATCGGGCTGGTCACCGCCGTCTTCCAGTCGCGCGGAACACCGTGGCAATTGCTGAAAGACTACCAATACCGCCGCATCGACACCTTTCTCGACCCCAGCCAAGACCCGCTTGGCGCGGGCTACCACATCACCCAATCCAAGATCGCGCTTGGTTCGGGCGGCTGGTCGGGGCGCGGCTATATGCAAGGCACCCAATCGCGGCTGAACTTCCTGCCCGAGAAACACACCGACTTCATCTTCACCACATTGGCCGAAGAGTTCGGTTTTGTCGGCGGCGTCTCCCTTCTGGGGCTTTACGCGCTGATCATCCTTTTCTGCGTGGCCTCGGCGGTGAAGAACAAGGACCGGTTCTCAAGCCTGCTGACCCTTGGCATCGCGCTTAACTTCTTTCTCTTTTTCGCCGTTAACATGTCGATGGTCATGGGGCTGGCCCCCGTGGTCGGCGTGCCCCTGCCGATGGTGAGCTATGGCGGCTCGGCCATGCTGGTGCTGCTGCTGGCCTTCGGCTTGGTGCAATCGGCGCATGTTCACAGACCGAGGTAATTCATGACGATCAACATTCTTTTCGCCGCTAAAGCCGAACGCTGGGACGGCTACGAACAGCCTTTGAACGAAGCGCTGCGCAAAGCACTGCCGGGGCAGGATTTCACGCTGGCCACCGACCTGCCGCCCGAAGAGGTCGACTATATCGTCTATGCCCCCAACAGCGATTTGCAGGATTTCACCCCCTATACCCGCGCCAAGGCGGTGCTGAACCTCTGGGCCGGGGTGGAGGCGATCACCGGCAACGAGACGCTCAAGATCCCGCTGGCGCGGATGGTCGATTTCGGCCTGACCCACGGCATGGTGGAATGGTGTACCGGCCACGTGCTGCGCCATCATCTGGGGATGGATACCGACATCCTGCGCAAGGATGCCAAATGGGCGCCGCGCACGCCGCCGCTGGCGCGCGAGCGCAGCGTGGCGGTGCTGGGCATCGGTGCGCTCGGACAGGCTGTGGCCGAGGCGCTGGTGGGTCTGGGCTTTGACGTGACCGGCTGGTCGCGCAGCGAAAAGCAGATCGACGGCGTGCGTTGCTTGCATGGCGACGAAGGTCTGACGGAAGCGCTCAAACGCGCCGAGATCGCCGTGCTCCTGATGCCCGACACACCCGCCACGCAGAACGTTCTGAATGCCGAGACGCTCGCGCAAATGCCCGAGGGTGCCTTCATCATCAACCCCGGTCGCGGGCCGCTGATCGACGACGATGCGCTCTTGGCAGCTCTCGATAGCGGGCAGATCGCCCATGCAACGCTCGATGTCTTCCGGGTAGAGCCGCTGCCCGAAGATCACCCCTATTGGGGGCATCCGAATGTTACCGTAACCCCGCATATCGCGGCGGCCACGCGCAACGACACGGCCTCGGAAGTCATCGCCGAGAACATCCGTCGCAGCGAGGCCGGTGAGCCTCTGCTTCATCTGGTGGACCGCGACCGGGGGTATTGACCCCGGACGCGGCCAATCTCAGGCGGCCAGCCCGCGCCCCTTGAGCAGCGCCTCAACCCCCGGCAGACGCCCCCGGAAGGCGGTGTAAAGCTCCGCCGGATCACGGCTACCGCCGGTCGAGAGGATGTGTTCCTCCAACGCCTTGGCGCGTTCGGCGTCGAAAGCCCCGCCCGCTTCCTCGAAGGCGGCGAAGGCGTCGGCGTCCATCACCTCGGACCACATGTAGCTGTAATAGGCGCTGGAATAGCCATCGCCCGAAAACACATGCGCGAACTGCGGGGTGGCGTGGCGCATGCGGATCGCCTGCGGCATGCCGATGCTGCGGAGCACCTCGGCCTGTTTCGCCATCGGATCGGTGGGCGGCGCGCCGTCGTGGAACTCCAGATCGACAAGGGCGGAGGCGATATATTCCACCGTTTGAAAGCCCATGTCGAAGGTCGCGGCGGCCATCACCTTGTCGAGCATCTCGCGCGGCATCGCCTCGCCCGTGCGGGCATGGGTGGCGAATTTCTGCAGCACCTCTGGCTGGTCCAACCAGTGCTCAAAAAGCTGGCTCGGCAACTCCACGAAGTCGCGCGCCACCGAGGTGCCGCTGACGCTTTCATAGGTCACGTCCGAGAGCATCTGGTGCAGCGCATGGCCGAACTCGTGAAACAACGTGCGGGCGTCGTCGTAGGACAGTAGCGCCGGATCGCCCTTGGCGAAATTGCAGACGTTGATCACCACGGGCGCCTGTTCGCGCGGGAATTTGGCTTGCGCCCGCATGGCCGAGCACCACGCGCCCGACCGCTTCGAGCCGCGGGCGAAATAGTCACCGATGAAGACCGCCACATGCTGGCCGTTCCGCGTCACTTCCCACGCCCGGCAATCGGGGTGGTAGAGCGGCACGTCGAGCGGCGCGAATTCCAGCCCGAACAACCGGTTGGCGCAGTCGAAAGCCGCGTCGATCATCCGGTCGAGCTGGATATAGGGTTTCAGCGCCGCCTCATCGAGGTCATGCTCCGCCGCGCGCCGCTTCTCGGCGTAGTAGCGCCAGTCCCAAGGTTCCAGCGCACCGTTCACGCCATCCTCGCGCATCAGCGCGGTCAGCACCTCGGCATCGGCGTCGGCCTGGGCCTTGGCCGGTTTCCAGACCGACATCAGCAAGTCGCGCACGGCGGCGGGCGTCTTGGCCATCTCGGTTTCGAGCTTGTAGGCGGCGAAATTGTCGTAACCGAGGAGTTCGGCACGCTCCTTGCGCAGGGCGAGCGTCTCGGCCGCGATCTCGCGGTTGTCTGTCTCTCCGCCGTTCGCGCCCCGCGCTTCCCATGCACGGAACGCCTTCTCGCGCAGGTCGCGGCGGTCGGAGAATTGCAGGAAGGGCACGATGAGCGAACGCGACAATGTGATCACCGGGCCGTCGGCGCCCTTCTCCTCCCCCGCCGCGCGGGCGGATTCCACGACGAAATCCGGCAGGCCGGTCAGATCGTCCTCGGACAGCGCCATGAACCAGTCGCGCTCGTCCGAAAGCAGGTTCTGGGTGAACTGCGTGCCCAGCACCGCCAGCCGCGCTTTTATCTCCTTCATGCGCTCGGCCTCCGACCCCGTCAGCGCAGCGCCTGAGCGGACGAAGCCGCGGTGCGTCAGCATCAGCACGCGGGCCTGTTCCTCGGTCAGGTCAAGCCTGTCGCGCGCCTCCCAAACGGCATTGATGCGGGCGAAGAGCTTCGTGTTGCCCGAGATCGCCGATTGATGCGCGGCGAGCTTGGGCGAGAAGTCGCGCTGCAACGCCTCGCGCGCCGGGTTGCTGTCTGCGCCCGCAACGGTGAAGAAGACGCTCAGAACCTTGTCCAGCGCCTCGCCAGAGGCTTCCAACGCCTCGATGGTATTAGCGAACGTGGGGGCCTCGGAATTGCCGGCAATGGCGTCGATCTCGGCCCGGTGGGCGGTGAGCGCCTCTTCGAGTGCCGGGGCGAAATCATCGTCGGAAATGCGGTCAAAGGGGGCGATGCCGAAGGGAGTCTCCCATTCGGTCAGAAGCGGGTTAGTCATGCAGGTCTCCTTTGCGCCCAAGATGGGGCGCGCCGGGGGGACATGCAATCACCCGCCGCAGGTTTCGCAGCCCTTCCGCCGTTTCAGCCCGATCTTGCGGGTCTCGCCATAAAGCCCGTCGTAGATCATCATCTCGCCGCGCAGCACGCTGCCCGCCCCGGTGATGAGCTTCACGGCCTCCAGCGCCATCATCGTGCCGATCACTCCGGGCAGCGGGCCGATCACCCCGGCCTCGGCGCAGGAGGGCGCAAGCCCCGCCGCCGGCGCTTCGGGGAAGATACAGCGATAACAAGGCGCGCCGCGGGCGGGATCAAAGACGCTGAGCTGCCCCTCCCACTGGCTGAGCGCGCCCGAGATCAGCGGCGTGCCCGTCGCAACGCAGGCCGCGTTCACCCGGTAGCGGGTGTCGAAATTGTCGGTCCCGTCGAGCACGAGGTCATAGTCCGCCATCAGATCCTCGGCGATCTCATCGGTCAGACGGCGATGGTAGGGGCGGACCGTGACATGAGGGTTCTGCGCCAGCATCTCGGCCTCGGCCGAGAAGACCTTGGGCGCGCCGATGGCTTTGTCCTTGTGGATCACCTGCCGTTGCAGGTTCGCGTTTTCGACCGCGTCGTCGTCGATCACCCCGATGGTGCCGACGCCCGCCGCGGCGAGATATTGGAGCACCGGCGCGCCGAGACCGCCCGCACCGATCACCAGCACCTTCGCGTTCTTCAGTGCCTTCTGCCCGGGGCCGCCGACCTCACGCAACACGATGTGCCGGGCGTAGCGGTTCAACTCACTCTCCGAAAAACGGCCCGCGGTGGGGGCTTCAGTCGGGGCGTCCGGCGTGGCGCGCGCGCGCAGGGTCGCCAGCCCCTGCCGGTAGAGCAGCACCAGCACGACGAAACCGCCCAAGAGCAGCCAAGGCGCGGCGCTGCCGCCGGTGGCGAGCCGCAGCGGATGGGTGGCCGGAAACAGCAGATGCAGGGCGACCAGCGCCAGATACATCAGCCCGATCAGCCCCGCGCGCAGCCCGCGCGGTAACCCGAGGAAGCCGCCGCCGAACCAAAGCGCCGCCGCGATGATCAAAACAGCCAGCATCACTGCGCCCCCGTCGAGCCAAACCCGCCCGCGCCGCGCGGGGTCTCATCAAGGCGCTCGTCCAGATCGAAGCCCGCCTGCACCACCGGAGCCACAACCATCTGCGCGATGCGCATGCCATGTTCGACGGTGAAAGCCTCCGCCCCCATGTTACCCATGATCACCCCCACCACGCCGCGATAATCGCTGTCGATGGTGCCGGGGCTGTTGATCAGGGTGATCCCATGCTTCAGCGCGAGACCCGAGCGCGGGCGGATCTGCACCTCGAACCCCTGCGGGATCGCCATGTGCAACCCGGTGGAGATCAGCGCCCGCGCGCCGGGGGCCAGATCGACGGCGCCGCCGGGCAGATTGGCCCGCAGGTCCGCCCCCGCCGCCCCGGCGCTTTCATAGGCGGGCAATGGCAGGCTGCGGTCCGCGCCATCGGCCCAGCAGAGTTTGATCGTGGTCATAGCGGCCCCTCAGGCAAGTGCTGCGGCGATACGTTCGGCCAGACGGGCGGCCACGGCATCTTTGCCCATGCGCGGCCAATCCTCCGCCCCGGTCTCGGTGATCAGTGTCACGGCATTCTCGCGCCCGCCCATGATGCCGGTGGCAGGCGAGACGTCATTGGCGACGATCCAGTCACAGCCCTTGCGCTCCCGTTTCGCGGTGGCATGGGCTAGCACGTCGTTCGTCTCGGCGGCAAAGCCTACGACGAGCGGCGGGCGGCCTACGCCGCGCTGGCTGACGGTTTTCAGGATGTCGGGGTTTTCCGCGAAAGTCAGGCTGGGCAGCCCGTCTTTCGATTTCTTCAGCTTACGGTCCCCTGCCCCCTGCACATGCCAATCGGCCACCGCGGCGGCAAAGACGGCGGCATCGGCGGGCAGTGCGGCCTCTACCGCCTGCATCATCTCTTGCGCCGTTTGCACGGGCACGACCTCGACGCCCTCGGGCGGGGCGACCTCGGCGGGGCCGGTGACAAATACGACCTCGGCCCCCAAGCCCATAAGCGCCCGCGCGATGGCTGTACCCTGCGCCCCGGAAGAGCGGTTGGCGATATAGCGCACCGGGTCGATCGGCTCATGCGTCGGGCCGGAGGTGACGAGGATGCGCTTGCCCGCGAGCGGCCCCTGCCCCAGCCGCGCCTCAACAGCCGCGACAATCTCAAGCGGTTCGGCCATCCGTCCCGGCCCGTATTCACCGCAGGCCATATCACCGTCATTCGGCCCGACCATGGCGATGCCATCGCCGCGCAGAGTAGCGATGTTGCGCTGCGTCGCGGGGTGCTGCCACATCCGCACGTTCATCGCAGGTGCCAGCAGCACCGGCGTATCGGTGGCCAAAAGCAAGGTCGATGCCAGATCATTCGCCGCCCCCTGCGCCATCTTGGCCATCAGGTCTGCCGTGGCGGGGGCGACCACCAAGAGGTCCGCCGCGCGGCTCAGCTGGATATGCCCCATCTCGGCCTCATCACCGAGGTCGAAGAGATCGCGAAAGACCTTCACCCCGGTCAAGGCAGATACGGAAAGCGGGGTGACGAACTCTTCGCCCGCGCGGGTCAGCACCGGCGTCACCTTGGCCCCACGCTCGCGCAGACGCCGGATCAGATCGAGGGATTTATAGGCGGCAATGCCGCCGCCGATGATCAGCAGAATATGTTTGCCCGACAGCATAAAGGCCCCCCGTTTGCATTAGGGAGACCTTAATCCGGGGCGGCGAAATCTGCCAGCCCCGGCGGGCATCGCAATGCGGCGTCAGGCCAGAAAGGCAAAGACCTCACGCGATTGCATCTCAAGCGACTTGCGCATCTTGCCAAAGGCCGCGGCTTCAAGCTGGCGGACCCGCTCTTTGCTGAGGCTGAGTTCATCGCCAAGGCTTTCCAAAGTACGCGCAGGATCCCGCAGCTTGCGTTCGCGCACGATGAATTGCTCACGCTCGGACAGGCCCTGCATTGCCGCCAGCAACCAGTTCCGCAACTGCGCCGTGTCATGCTCTTCCTCGACACGCTCCGCCGCCTGGGCGCTCTCATCAGCCAGCGCTTCGATCCACTCGCGGCCCTCATCCTCAGCGCTCTGCGTGGCGTTCAGCGAATAGTCCGAGCCCGACAGACGGCCTTCCATCATCTCGACATCATGCAGCGGCACGCCGATCTCGGTGGAGATCATCTGGCGCAGCTGGTGCTTGTCCAGCGTCTCGCCCATGGCCGTGGCCTCACGTTCCAACCGGGCCTGCACGCGACGCATGTTGAAAAACAGCGATTTCTGAGAGGAGGTCGACCCCGTCCGCACCATCGACCAATTGCGCATCACATGGTCCTGAATGCTCGCCTTGATCCACCAGACCGCATAGGTCGAGAAACGCACGCCGCGGTCGGGGTCAAATTTGTCGGCGGCCTTCATCAGGCCCAGACCCGCCTCTTGGATCAGGTCGTTCATCGGCGCGCCGTAGCGCTTGAACTTGCCCGCCATCGAGATCGCCAGACGCATGTAGGCGGTGATCAAACGGTGCAACGCGGCCTCATCCCGGTGATCGCGCCACGCATAGGCCAATTCCAACTCCGTTTCGGCATCGAGCAATTCGGCCTTCATTGCGGTGCGGGTGAGTGAAAATTCGCGAGCGGTTTGCAATGACATTTGGTATCCCCCTTGAGAAATGCGCGGCGCACCTTGTGATGGGCCTTTGGTGGAGATACGCAGAGACATGCCATTTGGTTCAAATATTTGGTGAGAAGATGTTGCCTAGAACTACCTTTGCCCTAGGCGGGGCGGCCTCGGGCAAGTCGGAATGGGCAGAGGCCCTCGTAAATTCCAGTGGCATGACAAAGACTTACCTCGCCACCGGTCGCATCTGGGATGACGAAGTTCAAGAACGCGTGAACAAGCATCAAGCAAGGCGCGATGCGGGGTGGCGCACCGTCGAATGCCCGCTAGATCTGACCGAACCGCTGGCGAAACTGCCCGCCGGCGAAATCGTGCTGATCGACTGCGCAACCATGTGGCTGAGCAATCACCTGATGGAAGGCAGCGATCTGGAGGCCGCGCAGGCGCAGCTTTTGCAGGCCCTGCGGGGCTGCGCCGCGCATTGGATCGTGGTCTCGAACGAGGTCGGCCAAGGCATCGTGCCCGAGAACGCCATGGCCCGCCAGTTCCGCGAGGCGCAGGGGCGGCTCAACATCGCCTTGGCCGCCGAGGCGGATACGGTGGTGCAGGTCGTCGTCGGCCTGCCGCAACTGCTGAAAGGGGAGATGCCATGACCATTTGGCACTGGGTGCGCCACGGCCCGACCCATGAGAAGAACTTCGTCGGCTGGCGCGATGTCCCGGCGGACCTTTCCGATGCGCCCCGTCTTGCGCGGTTGAATCTGCATCTGCCGGATGAGGCGCTGCTCGTCTCCTCGGACCTGATCCGCGCTGTGCATACGGCCGATGCGCTCGCCCAGCCCTCCCGCCGCCGCCTGCCCCATGAGCAAGAGCTGCGCGAGTTGCATTTCGGCGCTTGGGACGGGCTGCATTTCTCCGAAGTCGCCGCGCGTGACCCGGACCTCAGCCGCGCCTATTGGGAGACCCCCGGCGATGTCATGGCCCCCGAGGGCGAAAGCTGGAACCAGACCAAGGCGCGCGTCGACCGAGTTGTGGCACGGATCAACGCGGCCCACCCCAATGCCCATGTGATCGCCGTGGCCCATTTCGGCGTGATCCTCACGCAGGTGCAGCAAGCCCAAGGCGGCGGCCCGCTAGAGGCGATGGCCCATAAGATCGACAACCTCTCGGTGACGCATCTGTCCCACGACAACGGCCAATGGCGGGTTGAAGGGATCAATCATACGCCCTGACCCACAGTGCCGTTAACCATTCCTAAACCCGTTTTGCCTACCGATTAACCATAGCAAGACGGAGCAGGGGTAATGGTATCGCGGGCCTATACGGTCGCATTTCAAGGGGTCGACGCGCGCATCGTCGAGGTGCAATGCGCGGTCACCGCCGGGCTGCCAGGCTTTTCAATCGTCGGACTGGCGGACAAGGCCGTGTCGGAAGCCCGCGACCGGGTGCGCACGGCGCTCAGCGCCTTGGCCATCGCGCTGCCGTCCAAACGCATCACCGTCAATCTCTCCCCCGCCGACCTGCCCAAGGAAGGCAGCCATTTCGACCTGCCCATCGCGCTGGCGCTGCTCTCGGCCCTCGATATCCTGCCGGATGACATCACCCAGAATGTAGTGGCCTTGGGGGAGCTTTCGCTCGACGGGACACTGATGCCCGTGGTCGGCGCCCTGCCCGCCGCCATGGCCGCCGCCGCCGAGGACCGCAGCTTGCTCTGCCCCGCAGGGTCGGGGGCGGAGGCCGCGTGGGTGGGCAAGACACAGGTCATCGCCGCCGCCAATCTGGGCGACGTGGTGCGCCACTACACCGGGCAGGTGCCGATCGCCCCCGC
This sequence comes from Sulfitobacter sp. 1A13368, assembly GCF_043557275.1. NCBI lineage: Bacteria > Pseudomonadati > Pseudomonadota > Alphaproteobacteria > Rhodobacterales > Roseobacteraceae > Sulfitobacter > Sulfitobacter sp. 1A13368. The sequence continues at coordinate 254,952 of NZ_JBIFFR010000006.1, forward strand.
CGAGCCGGGCGAGGTGCCCCTCGCATTGGCGGGTCGCGACCTGCGCGAGGTCAAAGGCCAAGAACGCGCCAAACGCGCGTTGGAGATCGCCGCGGCCGGGCGGCATCACCTGATGCTGGTCGGCACGCCGGGGTCGGGCAAATCCATGCTGGCCGCGCGGCTGCCCGGCATCCTGCCGCCGCTGACGGCAGGTGAAGCGCTTGAGACCTCGATGATCCACTCCCTCGCCGGGCTGCTCGACGAGGGTGGCATTTCCCGCAGCCGCCCTTTCCGCGAGCCGCATCACACGGCCTCCATGGCTGCGATCATCGGCGGCGGTCGGCAGGCGCGTCCGGGGGAGGCATCTCTGGCCCATAACGGCGTGCTGTTCATGGATGAGTTCCCCGAGTTCAACCGCACCGTCCTCGAAACCCTGCGCCAACCGATCGAGACCGGCGAGGTCATGATCGCGCGCGCCAATGCCCATGTGAAATACCCCTGCCGCTTTATGCTCGTCGCGGCGGCAAACCCCTGCAAATGCGGCTACCTGCCCGACCCGGCCCGCGCCTGCGCCCGTGTCCCGGCTTGCGGGGAAGACTATCTCGGGCGTATCTCCGGCCCGCTGATGGACCGGTTCGATCTGCGCGTCGACGTGCCGCCCGTCAGCTACAGCGACCTCAACCTGCCCGCCAACGGCGAGACCTCGGCCAAGGTCGCGGCAAGGGTCGCCGCCGCGCGGGCGCTTCAATCCACGCGCTACGCGCCGCATGACGGGATTTCGGCCAATGCTGATGCGGCGGGTGACCTGCTCGAAACCGTCGTCAGCCCGGATGCCGAAGCGCGCACGCTGCTTCTGCGCGCAGCAGAACGGTTTTCCTTGTCGGCGCGCGGGTATCACCGGGTCATGCGTGTCGCGCGCACCATCGCCGACCTTGCGGGGGAACCCGAGGTCCGCCGCCCCCATATGGCCGAGGCGATCAGTTTTCGCCTGCCCGATCCGACGGCAGGGCATTGATCCAATCGGCGAGGGCCGCGAGGCTCTGCCGCGCCTCGGGCAGGTGGTTCTGAAACAGCGGCCAGACATGCGGTAGGTCATGGACCTCCTGCAAGGTGGCCGACACGCCCGCTTCGCGCAGACGGGCCGCCAATCGGCGGCTGTCATCACGCAGGATTTCGCTGTCACTTACGGTGAGCCAGACGGGCGGTGCGCCTTTGAAATCAGCGAGAATGGGACTCGCCCGGGGGCTCTCCGCATCCTGCCCCTGAAGATAGAGCCGCGCCATTTCCGTCGCGCGGGCGGCGGGCAACAACACGTCGCTTTCGGCATTCTGAGTGAAACTCGGGCCTGAAAACGTCAGGTCCAACAAGGGGGAAAGCCCAAAGGCGCCAGCAGGCAGCGCCACCCCCTCGCGGCAAAGCTGCGCCAAAAGATCGAAAACCAGCGCGCCGCCCGCGCTGTCGCCGCCAATCACGATATCCCCCGCGGCGATGCCCATTTGACACAGCGCATCCCACGCCGCGCGGATGTCTTGCGCAGGTTTGGGAAAGGCCGCCTCGGGCACGCGCGCATAGCGCGGCAGCACCGCCCGCGCGCCAGTCAGCAGAGATAGGCGCGCGACCATCGCCCGGTGCGTCTCCGGGCTGCCAAACACGAACCCGCCGCCATGAACGTAGAGGATCACACGCCCTTGCGAGGCCTGCGGCGGCGTAAGCCAAAGCGCCGATCCCGCCCCCGGCAGATCACGCCATTCCGCATGCACCTCGCGCGGCCCTTTGAAAAAGAGCCGCGCCTGCATCTCCATCGTGGCCCGCAGGAACTGCGGGTTTGCATGCGCCAGCAAAGGTTTCTCTGTCAGACGCAGGTAGCGGTTCAGAAGATGCTGGCGCAGGCTCACCCGCGCTTGGCCTCAATCGCCTCCCAGATTTTTCCGGCGATATTCTCGCCATCGAACCGTTCCAGCTCTTGAATGCCGGTGGGAGAGGTCACGTTGATCTCGGTCAGATAGTCACCGATCACATCGATCCCGACAAAGATCTGGCCCTTTTCTTTAAGCAATGGCCCGATGGCGGCACAGATCTCCAGATCGCGCTCGGTCAGCCCGACCTTCTCAGGCCGCCCGCCGACATGCATGTTCGATCGCGTCTCGCCCTCCGCCGGGACGCGGTTGATCGCGCCCACGGGCTCCCCGTCCACAAGAATGACGCGCTTGTCACCCTTGGACACGGCAGGCAGGAATTTCTGAACGATGAGCGGCTCACGCGAGAAACCGGTGAACAATTCATGCAGGGAGGTGAGGTTGCGGTCATTGGCGTCCAGCCGGAACACACCGGCCCCGCCATTGCCGTAAAGCGGTTTCAGAATTACATCGCCATGCTTCGCCTTGAAGGCCTTGATGGTCGAAAGATCACGCGCAATCGTGGTGGGCGGCGTCAGATCGGGGAAGTCGAGAACCAGAAGTTTTTCGGGGTAATTGCGGACCCAAAAAGGGTCGTTGACCACCAAGGTGGTTTCTTTCAGCCGGTCCAGCAGGTGGGTCGAGGTGATGTAATGCATGTCGAAAGGCGGGTCTTGGCGCAGCCAGACCACGTCGAAATCCGCCAAATCGACCTCGCGCTCTTCTCCGAACCGGGCATGATCGCCCTGCACGCGCTGCACGGTAAAGTCATAGCCCCGCGCGGTGATCCGCCCCTCTTGGTACGCCAGATGGTCGGGCGTGTAGAAGAACAGCTCATGCCCCCGCGCCTGCGCCTCTTCGGCCAGCCGAAAGCTGCTGTCGGCATTGATGTTCACGTCCCCGATCGGGTCCATTTGAAAGGCGATTTTCATCGGCGTCCCCCGCTGCTTACCTTTGTCGTGATCCGACCCGGACCGACGGTGCAGGCTTCTGGGATCGCTTCTTAGATGGCGCAGCAGGGGCCTATGCGCAATGGGTCAGCCGTGGCCAAAGGCGTTTTCGATGATTTCGGTGGCCCCCTGCCCATCGACAAGCGCCACGTCAAAGCGCACCTCGGTCAGGCTTCCTGCAGGTTCGCCAGCAAGAAATTCCTCGGCGGAGCGGTAGATGCGCTGCATCTGTCGGGCAGAAAGGCTTTCGGCGGCCCGTGCGAAACTACGGCTTTGTTTCACCTCGACAAAGATCAAGGCAGCCCCATCGCGCAGGATCAAATCAATTTCACCAGCGCGGCCCCGCCAACGGCGGCGGGCGATGGCAAAACCGCGCCTTTCATAGTCTTGCGCGATGCGGTTCTCGGCGGCGATCCCGGCATGATAGGCCATGCGCCCCCGTTGGCGCTTGGTCGCAGTTCGTATCCCCGTATCACCCTGCGCCATTTTCATTGCTCCGATCCGCGTTCTAACCTTTGCCGAGCGCCAATGCCGCTTGATAGACCTGCCGCCGTGGCAGGCCATGGGCCTGCGCCACCAAATCGACAGCGTCACGCATCGACATTTCTGTAAGCGCCCGTTGCAAATCTGTTTCTAGGTCAAGGTGATTAACAGAGTCTGAACGGCTGCGATCGATCAGCACGACCACTTCGCCTTTCGGAGCCTTCGCTTGATAAAGCTCGGCGAGGTTTTCTAGGGTACCCCGCTGAATCTCTTCGAATTTCTTGGTCAACTCCCGGCACATTGCCGCTTTACGCCCCGCGCCCAGTGCGGTTGCCGCATCGCGCAGCATGGCGCCGAGCCGTTTGGGCGATTCGTAGAAAACTAGTGTCCCCGGCACGTCGCGCAGCTTTTCCAGCGCCGCGATGCGTGCCGATTTACTATTGGGCAGGAAGCCCGCAAAGAAAAATGCATCCGTCGGCAGGGCGCCCAAGGCCAGCGCGGTCAGCACGGCCGATGGTCCCGGCGCGCAGGTCTGCATCACGCCCGCTTCGGCTGCGGCGCGGCTTAATTCAAACCCCGGATCGGCGATCAGCGGCATGCCCGCCTCCGACGCATAGGCGACAGATTTGCCCTCGCGGATGGCCGCGATCAGCCGCTCTTGCACCGATGTGCCGCTGTGATCGTGCAGCGCCAGCACCTTGCGCCCATCAAGCGGCACCCCATGAATTTCCATCAGCCGCCGCAGGCTGCGCGTGTCCTCTGCCGCCAGCAAATCCGCCGAGGCCAGCGTGTCGAGCGCGCGCAGCGTGATATCGCGTGCGGTGCCGATGGGGACGCCCACGAAATAAAGTCCCGGGGCTAGCTCTGTCTTGTCAAATTTCAACGCTGGACCCGCCTTTCGCAGTCACTATGATCGCGGCCATGTTCCGGCGACCATCGTCGTCTTGCCACCACCGGGGAGTGAATACAAATGATTGCCTGTTTCCGCGCCATCCGCAAGAAGATGCACCTGCTCTTGCTGCCGCTCTTCGCGGTCCTGCTGGCGGCCTGTCAGCCTGTCGCCACGGGCGGCGCCAATTCCGGCGGCCCGCGCATCGACCCTGCGGCCCCCGTCCCCGTGGCGCTCTTGGTTCCGCGGGGCGGCACGGCCAGTGATGAGTTGCTGGCCAAGAACCTCGAAAACGCCGCGCGTCTTGCGATGCGCGATCTGGATGGCGTCCAGATCGACCTGCGCGTTTATGGCACCGCAGGCAATGCCAGCACAGCCGCATCCGTCGCTGCGCAGGCGGTGAATGAAGGGGCCAAGATCATCCTCGGCCCGGTTTACGGCGAAGCGGCCAATGCGGCTGGGGTGGCCGTGGCCTCCTCCGGGGTTAACGTGATCTCCTTCTCGAACAACCCGACCATCGCGGGCGGCAATGTTTTCGTGCTTGGGCCGACTTTTGCCAATACCGCCAACCGGTTGGTGAGCTTTGCAAAGCGCAACGGCAAAGACAAAATGGTCGTGCTGCATGGTCAGGACCTTGCCGGACAACTGGGCCGTGACGCGATCGTTCAAGCGATCAGCGCCAATGGCGCGACGCTGGCAGGCACCGTCGATTACGCGCTGAGCCAAGAGTCGGTCGTGGCCGCCGTGCCGCGCGTCAAAGTGACCATCGAAGGCAGCGGCGCCAATGCGCTCTTCCTCACCACCTCCTCGGCCAGCGCCCTGCCGCTTTTCGCACAGCTGTTGCCCGAGGCTGGCATCCAATCGGCGACCACACAATATGTCGGCCTGACCCGTTGGGACATCCCCGCCCAAACGCTGGAGCTGCCCGGCGTTCAGGGCGGCTGGTTCGCTCTGCCGGACACGGCGGCGAGCGGTGCCTTCTCCAACCGTTACACCGCGGCCTATGGCAGTGATCCGCACCCTCTGGCCGGGCTGGCCTTTGACGGGATCGCGGCAATCGGCTCCTTGGTGAAAGGCGGCAAATCCAACGCGCTTTCCGGGGCCGCGCTGACCCGAGGGGCGGGTTTCCAAGGCGCCAGCGGCATCTTCCGCCTGCGCCGCGATGGCACCAACGAACGCGCCTTGGCCGTGGCCACGATCCGCGACAACCGCGTCGTCGTGCTCGACCCGGCACCGCGCGGCTTTGGCGGGGCTGGTTTCTGAATTGGACCTCGCGAAACCGACAACAACATCAGGCGCGCGTCGACACCCGCGCCTGATTTGCGCGCCCGAACAAATCTTTGACGACACGGCCATCTGGCAAGCCCTCGCCCAGCGCGACAGCACGCTGGAGGGCGCGGCCCTCAGGGCCGAGATCGTCCCCCTGATCCAAGAAGCCCAGCAAGCGGGCCGCAAGGCCATCGCGGCAGGCTTTGCTGAATCGCCCTTCGATGCGCGGGCGATGACCTCTTCCTACACCTATCTCACCGACCAACTGCTGCGCTGCGTCTTGCAGATCGCCACGCAGGTGCTGCACCCCAACCCGAACCCGACCGAGGGTGAACGGCTCGCCATGATTGGCGTCGGCGGCTATGGCCGGGGAGAGATGGCGCCCTTTTCCGATGTCGATCTGCTGTTCCTCATCCCCTACAAAGCGACCGCCTGGTCGGAGAGCGTGATCGAATCGATGCTCTATATCTTGTGGGATTTAAAGCTGAAGGTCGGCCATGCCACCCGCACCATCGAAGACTGCCTGCGGCTGGGGGCGGATGATTTCACCATTCAGACCGCCCTGCTGGAGAACCGCTTCATCGACGGCGATGTGACCCTTGCGCAAGAGCTTTCCGAAAGGCTCAAGAACGAACTTTTCTCAGGCGCGGGAAAGGATTTCATCGAAGCGAAACTTGAAGAGCGCGACAATCGCCACCTGAAACAGGGTGAGCGCTATATGGTCGAGCCAAACGTCAAGGAAGGCAAAGGCGGGCTGCGCGATCTGCATTCGCTGTTCTGGATCGCCAAGTTCATCCATGACGTGGACCGGGTCGCGGATCTGGTCGATCTCGGCGTTTTCCGCGCCGATGAATACGACACCTTCCGCGAGGCCGAGGCTTTTCTCTGGGCCGTGCGAGGGCACCTCCACCTGATTGCCGGGCGCGCGACGGAACAGCTGACCTTCGACATGCAGGTGCAGGTCGCTCAGGCCATGGGCTATCAGGACATCGGCGGCCGGCGCGGCGTCGAGATTTTCATGCAGGCCTATTTCCGCCATGCCACCGCGGTGGGGGATCTGACGCGCATCTTCGTCAGCGGGCTCGAAGCGTCCCATATGAAGGCCGAACCGCTGCTGGAACGCATCTTCCGCCGCCGCCCGAAAATCCGCGAGGGGTTTCAGGTGATCCACAACCGCATCGCGGTGAAGGACGATGAAGAGTTTCTACAAGACAAGCTGAACCTGTTGCGCATCTTCGAAGAAGCGCTGCGCACGGGGATGTTGATCCACCCCGATGCGATGCGCCTAATCAAGGCCAACCTCGCGCTGATCGACGACGACATGCGCCGCACGCCAGAGGCGCGCCGCATCTTCCTTGATCTGCTGCTGAAACACGGCAATCCCGAACGCTCCCTGCGGCGGATGAACGAATTGGGCGTCTTGGGCGCCTTCATCCCTGAGTTCGAGCCGATCGTCGCGATGATGCAGTTCAACATGTATCACTCCTACACGGTGGACGAACACACCATCCAATGTATCGCCAACCTCGCCCGGATCGAAAAGGGCGAGTTGGAAGAAGAACTGCCCGTCGCCTCCTCGATCCTGAAACGCGGGGTGAACCGCAAGGTGCTCTATGTGGCCCTGCTGCTGCATGACATCGGCAAGGGGCGGCCCGAGGACCATTCCATCATCGGCGCGAAACTGGCGCGGCGCATTGGCCCCCGGTTGGGGCTGAAACGCGATGAGGTCGACACAGTGGAATGGCTGGTGCGCTATCATCTGCTGATGTCCGACATGGCCCAGAAACGCGACATCGCCGATCCGCGCACGGTGCGCGACTTTGCCAAGGCGGTGCAGACGGTCAAACGGCTCGACCTACTTTGCGTGCTGACGGTCTGCGACATTCGCGGCGTCGGGCCGAACACGTGGAACAATTGGAAAGCGGTGCTGATCCGCGCCCTCTATCGCCAGACCGAACGGGCGCTGGAAACCGGGCTTGAAGACCTCAACCGCGAGAACCGTGGCGCGGAGGCCAAGAAAGCCCTGCGCGCCGCGCTCTCCGATTGGCCGCGCAAACACCTGCAACGCGAGACGGCCCGCCACTATCCGCCTTATTGGCAGGGTCTGCATGTCACCGCCCATGTCGCCTTTGCGGAACTGCTGCGCGACATCGGCAATGATGATATTCGCATTGATCTGCACCCCGACGAAGACCGCGGCGCGACGCGGGCCTGTTTCGTCATGGCCGATCACCCCGGCATCTTTGCCCGGCTTGCAGGCGCGCTGGCGCTGGTCGGCGCCAATGTGGTGGATGCGCGCAGCTACACCACGAAGGATGGTTTCGTAACTGACGCTTTTTGGATTCAGGACAGCGAGGATCAACCCTATGAAGCCAGGCGCCTGCCGCGGCTGCGCGAGATGATCCTCAAGACCCTGCGCGGCGAGATCGTCGCCCGCGACGCGCTGAAATCCCGCGATAAGGTCAAGAAGCGCGAACGCGCCTTCAAGGTGCCCACGCATATCACCTTCGACAACGAAGGCTCTGAAATCTACACGATAATCGAGGTCGACACCCGCGACCGGCCTGGTCTGCTCTATGATCTGACGCGCACCTTGGCGGCCTCCAACGTCTATATCGCCAATGCGGTGATTGCGACCTATGGCGAACAGGTGGTCGATACTTTCTACGTCAAGGATATGTTCGGCCTGAAATACTATACCGAGGCCAAGCAGCGCACCTTGGAGAAACGCCTGCGCGAAGCGATTGCCGCAGGGGTGGAGCGGGCGGAGGGCTAGCCCCCGCCTCCGCTTCATCGGCGGGTTTTCGCCACCCGCTCTTTGACCGCTTTGCTTTGCGCATCAGATCCTCAAAATCCCTGCAACTCGCCGCTGAGGCGGGATTCCATGAATGAGGGACATATGAGCGTGACACGCGCCGCACTGCCGAACCGGGGCCTGACGGCCCTCTGCGCCACACTTCTTCTCACGGCAGCCTGCGCCAAAGCGCCTGACATCCCGCAGACCTATGATTTCGGCGGCATCGATCCCCAGCGGCATTTCATGGCCGTACAGACCGCCAAAGACATGCGCGCCAAGGGCCAGCGCGTTTGGTGCGTGCCCTTCGCCCGCAATGTCAGCGGCATCCAGATTCGCGGCAATGCGGAGACATGGTGGGGCAAGGCCAAAGGGCTTTACCCGCGCGGCGATGATCCCGTCGTCGGTGCCGTGATGGCCTTCAGCGCCACCCGCTCCATGCCGATGGGGCATATCGCTGTGGTTTCCGATATCGTCTCACCCCGCGAAATCCGGGTGGATCACGCCAATTGGAAGCGCAACGAGGTTTCGCTCAAAATGGCGGTGATCGACGTCTCTGACGACAACGACTGGTCCGCCGTGCGCTTGGAAAGCCAGCCGGGCGCCTTTGGCAGCACCTATCCGATCAACGGGTTCATCTATCCCACGGGGGGATAAGCGCCGGCTTGCCAAAGCGGCGGGCGGGGCCATTCAGCACCGCTCACCGCGATTGCACCGGATGAGCGCCCGCGCTAGGGATCACCGCAGCGCAATTTAAGGCTCCTCCGATGAAACCTATCCGTCTTATGTCCGGCTTTTTCACTGTCGGGGTCTGGACCCTGCTGAGCCGTGTGCTTGGCTTCCTGCGCGAAGTGCTGCTGCTGTCGCTCATCGGGCCCGGCCCTGTCATGGACGCTTTCGTCGCCGCCTTTCGCCTGCCCAATATGTTCCGCCGTTTCTTTGCCGAGGGCGCGTTCAACGCGGCCTTCGTGCCGATGTTCGCCAAAAAGCTGGAGGGCGAGGAAGGCGCCGGGACATTCGCCCGCGATGCCTTCAACGGCTTGGCGCTGGTGGTGCTGGCGCTGACCGCTTTGGGCATGATCTTCATGCCCGGCTTGGTCTGGCTGACAGCCGAAGGTTTCGTCGGAGACCCGCGCTTCGACATGACGGTCGCCTTTGGCCGCATCGCCTTTCCCTATATCCTCTGCATGTCACTGTCTGCGCTGTTTTCGGGCATCCTCAACGCCACTGGGCGCTTTGCCGTGGCCGCCGCAGCGCCGGTGCTGCTAAACATCTTCGTCATCGCCGCCATGACCTTCGCCGCGCTCACCGGGGGCGAAGTGGCGCTTTGGCTGATCTGGTCGATCCCCGTCGCCGGTGTGGCACAGCTGGCGCTGACATGGCGCGCCGCGGCCCAAGCGGGCTTCCCGCTGCGCCCCTCCCGCCCACGCTGGTCCCCCGACATGCGCGCGATGATCGTCATCGCCCTGCCCGCCGCGCTGGCCTCGGGCGTGATGCAGATTAACCTCGTGGTCGGGCAATTGGTGGCCAGCCAATATGACAAGGCCGTCTCATGGCTCTTCGCCGCCGACCGCCTCTATCAACTGCCCTTAGGCGTGGTGGGCATCGCCGTGGGCATCGTGCTGCTGCCCGACCTGTCGCGCCGCCTGCGGGCCGGAGACGACGCAGGCGCGCAAACCGCGCTCAGCCGCGCCGCCGAGATTTCGCTGGCCCTGACGATCCCCTCCTCGGTCGCGCTGATCGTGATCCCCTTCGCACTGGTCACCGTGCTGTTCGAGCGCGGCGCCTCGGGCGTCGATGACACCGCTGCGATTGCCACGGCGGTAATGGTTTACGGCCTCGGCCTGCCCTCCTTCGTGCTGCAAAAAATCTTGCAACCGGTCTATTTCGCGCGCGAAGACACCCGCCGCCCCTTCCATTTCGCTGTGATCGCCATGGTGGTGAACGCAGCGCTCGCCATCGGCCTTGCCCCCTTCATCGGCTGGATCGCCCCGGCGGTCGCCACGACGCTGGCGGGCTGGGCGATGTTTGCCTGCCTCGCCATCGGCGCACGGCGCTTTGGCGACGCCGTCAAATTCGACGCACGGTTCCACAAACGCATCTGGCGCATCCTCATCGCCTCCGCCGCCATGGGCGGCGCGCTCTGGCTGGGCAATGCCGCGCTGCAACCGATGCTTGGCCTGCCGTGGTGGCGCGGGCTGGCGCTGGTGCTGCTGCTTGTCATCGCGGCACTCAGCTACTTCGGCGTCGGCCAGCTAATCGGCGCATTCCGGCTGTCCGAGTTCAAATCCGCCATGCGGCGCGGTTAACGCTGCTGCAACCGCGCCCGCAGTCGCGCCCATTCCCCGGGCGCGACCAGAAAGCTCAGCCCGAAACCACAGATGAACCCCGCCAGTTCCGCCACCCAGAGAAAGCCAGTCTCGAAAAACATACCCCAAAACAGCTGGAGCCCCATCAGCAGCGCGATCAGCGTAAAGGCCTGATACTGCGGTCCGCCCGAGCCCAGCAACCGCCGCCACATCACGAAACTATAGCCGCCGATCAACCCGTAAACATTGGGATAGGCCCCGGCGAGCCAGACCGGATCGTTCAATAGCGCCCCATAGACAAGCGCCCCACCGATCCCCGACAGCACGAAGATCACCACAAACGCCAATTGCCCCATCGCCTCGGCCACCATCTTGCCCAGGGCCAAAAGCAGCACCACGGCAAAGATCGCATGAGTAAAGCCCAGATGTATGAAAGGGTAAGTCACCACCCGCCAGATATGTTCGATCGGGTACTGGCCTGCGCCAATCATCGCATCAAAAATCAGCCCCGAAAAGCCAAAGTCGCGCACCAGCGCCAGTCGCCAGCCCACGGCAGCGGGGCCACCCACCAGCCCGGCCTCGGCCAAAGAGAGCACCACCTCGACCCCGACAATGGCCAGAAACAGAATGACAACCGCGGGCGGCAGCGGGTTCACGGGGGGCTGGAGGTCTGGGTCTTGCATGGGCGCTCCTTGACGGGGTTCGCGGCCAGAAGTAAGCCTGCCGCGCAAGACTTTCCAGCCCAGAGGTGCCTCCAGATGTCAGAGACCCAATTCACCCCGCGCGTGTTTTCCGGCATTCAGCCCTCGGGCGACCTGCATCTGGGCAACTACCTCGGCGCGCTGAAACGGTTCGCCGATGCGCAGGAAAAGGGCGTGCAATCGATCTACTGCATGGTCGACCTGCATGCGATCACGGTCTGGCAAGACCCGGCGGACCTGAAGAAAAGCACCCGCGAGCTCTGCGCCGGTTTCATCGCCTCGGGCATCGACCCTGAAAAATCCATCCTAATCAACCAAAGCCAAGTGCCTGAGCACGCGCAGCTGGCTTGGGTCTTCAACTGCGTCGCGCGCATGGGCTGGATGGGCCGCATGACCCAGTGGAAGGACAAGGCCGGCAAAAACGCCGAAGCCGCCTCGCTGGGGCTTTTCGCCTACCCCGCGCTGATGGCCGCCGACATCCTGATCTACCACGCCACCCATGTGCCGGTGGGTGAGGACCAGAAACAGCACCTTGAGCTGACCCGCGACATCGCCGCGAAGTTCAACCACGACTACGGCGTTGACTTCTTCCCGCTCACCGAACCGGTGATCGAAGGCGCGGCCACCCGCGTCATGTCCCTGCGCGACGGGTCCAAGAAGATGTCGAAGTCCGACCCCTCGCCCGCGAGCCGCATCAACCTGACCGACGATGCCGACACGATCGCCAAGAAGTTCCGCAAGGCCAAGACCGACCCCGACGCCCTCCCGTCCGAGGCCGAGGGGCTGAAGGACCGCCCCGAGGCGCGCAACCTCGTGAACATCTACGCCGCCCTCAGCGACCGCACCGTCGATCAGGTGTTGGCGGAGGTCGGCGGCCAGCAATTCGGCACCTTCAAACCTGCGCTGGCGGAACTGGCCGTCTCCAGAATGGGCCCGATCACCGCCGAAATGCAGCGCCTGATGGCCGATCCGGCCGAGATCGACCGCATCCTCGCCCGCGGTGCGGAACAAGCGCGCGAGATCACCGCCCCGATCCTCAAACGCACCTATGAGATCGTCGGCATGGTCGGCTAACCACCAAAACCCCTAGCGCCCCCCCCAAAGGCGCTAGGGCCACCCCAAGCCCTACGCTTTCCACCCAAAGCGCCCCCCCCCCTTCATCCTTTCTCAAATACCAAATCCCGCACCCACCTCACGCGCCACCGCCCGCGTGGCCCCGCCGCGTCATGGACAATCCCGCCGCCCTGCGCCACCTTCCCCGCAAGGATGAAGGGGAGCACAAGATGACCACAGGTTTTTTCTGGGACGAACGCTGCTTTTGGCACGCAGGGGGCAACTACGTCTTTACCATGCCGGTGGGCGGGCTGGTGCAGCCCCTCGCCGCCGGGGGCTTGCCGGAAAATCCCGAGACCAAGCGCCGGATGAAGAACCTGATGGAGGTGACCGGGCTCTTCGCCGAACTCGACACCCGCAGCGCTGCCCCCGCCAACCGGGAGGCCTTGGCGCGGGTGCATCCCGAAACCTATCTTGATGACTTCAAACGCCTCTCGGATGCGGGGGGTGGTGAGCTGGGCCATGCGGTGCCCTTCGCCCGTGGCGGCTATGAACTGGCCGCGCTCTCTGCCGGGCTGTCCATCGCCGCCGTCGATGCCGTGGCGCGGGGCGAGCTTCAGAACGCCTATGCCCTCAGCCGCCCGCCGGGGCACCACTGCCTGCCGGAGCTGCCCAACGGTTTCTGCCTTCTCGCCAATATCGCCATCGCCATTGAGGCCGCGCAGGCCAAGGGGCTGGCAAAGCGCGTCGTTGTGCTGGATTGGGACGTGCACCACGGCAATGGGACCGAGGCGATTTATTATGACCGCGATGACGTGCTGACCATCTCGCTCCACCAAGAGGGGAATTACCCCATCGACACCGGCGGCCTGACGGAGCGCGGACGCGGGGCGGGCGAAGGCTATAACATCAACCTGCCGATGCACGCAGGCTCGGGCCATACCGCCTACCTCCACGCGATGGACCGCGTTGTGATCCCAGCGATCGAGGCTTTCGCCCCTGACATGATCATCGTCGCCTGCGGCTATGACGCGGCGATCATCGACCCGCTGGCGCGGATGCAGGCCACCGCCGAAACCTTTGCCGAGATGACCAAACGCATTCGCAGCACCGCCGAGCGGCTTTGCGATGGCAAGCTGGTGCTGGTGCATGAGGGCGGCTATTCCGAAGCCTATGTCCCCTTCTGCGGCCATGCCACCATCGCCGCGCTGAGCGGCAGCGCGATTGACGCGCCGGACCCGATGGCGCGGTCGCTGAATGCGCGCCAACCCTCGCCCGCCTTTGATGCCTTCCTCCGCCAGTCGATTGACGATATGGCGCAGCAACTGGACCTGTAAGAGACCCCGATGCCCGTAGCTGATCCTTCCGTCCTCGCCTTTTTGCAAAACCGCCGCTCGCGCCCGGCCAAGACACTGGGCCTGCCGGTGCCCGATGCCGAGGCCCTGCGCCCGCTTCTCACCGCCGCCGCGCGCACACCGGATCATGGCAAGTTGGAGCCTTGGCGTTTCGTGGTCATCGACCGTGCCGCGATGGCGCGTTTGGCCGAGGTGGTCGAGACACGCGGCGCGGCGCTTGGCCTTGGGGCCGAGGACATCACCAAAGGGCGCGGGCAGTTCGATCAGGGCAACCTTGCCGTGGCGGTGATCGAGGTGCAAAAACCCTCTCCCAAAATTCCGCCGCTGGAGCAGACCTATTCCGCCGGGGCGGTTTGCCTCGCGCTTCTGAATGCCGCCCTCGCCGCAGGCTGGGGCGCCAATTGGCTGAGCGGTTGGCCCGCCCATGACCGGGGCTTTATGGAAGAGGGTTTGGCCCTCGCCCCGCATGAGCGCATTGCGGGCATCATTCACATCGGCACCGAAACCACCGCCCCGCCGGAGCGTCCGCGCCCGGACATCGACAGGATCACCACATGGCTGTAAGCGCGATCCTCAGGTCATTCACCCGCGCGCTTGGCCAATTGGGCGATGCGCGCTTTCGCAAGGTGGTGCTCTTGGGCGTGGGCCTGTCGCTGGCGCTGCTGATCGCGGCCACGGCGGGCTTTGCCTATCTGGTGGATTGGGTCACCCCCGAAGACGCTTGGCTGCCCGTGCTGGGCGAAGTCAACTGGCTCGACGATCTGCTGAGCTGGAGCGCGCTGATCCTGCTCATGGTGCTTTCGGTCTTCCTGATGGTGCCCGTGGCCTCGGCGATCACCTCGATGTTTCTCGATGAGGTGGCCGATGCGGTGGAAGAGGTGCACTACCCGCACTTGCCCCCCGCGAACCAAGTCGGCATGGGCGACGCCATCCGCGACACGGTCAATTTCATGGGCGTGTTGGTAGGGGCGAACCTGCTGGCGCTGGTGCTCTACCTGCTCTTCGCCCCGGCGGCGCTGTTCATCTTCTGGGGGCTGAACGGGTTTCTGCTGGGGCGGGAGTATTTCACCCTCGCCGCGCTGCGCCGCCACGGGCGGGACGAGACCAAGCGCCTGCGTCGCCGCCATGCGGGCACGATCTGGATGGCCGGGGTGCTGATGGCGGTGCCGCTTTCGGTGCCGCTGCTGAACCTGCTGATCCCGATCCTAGGGGCGGCGACCTTTACCCACCTGTACCATGCGTTGGTGCCGCATTCGGATGCAGCCAACCTTCGATATCCGCCACGCTGATCCAGCCCGACAGGATGATCGTCGCGCTGATCGCCCAGATGATCGCGGCAACCAGCGTGGTCCACAGCGCCTTGCGGCCCAGATGATGCTGCTCGGGCGCGCCTGCGTGGGTGCCCGGCACCACCTCGCCCGCGTCACCTTGGGTTTGCACCCGGATCGGCAGGGCGATCAGGAAGGTCATCGACCAGATGACGGCAAAGAGGACGAGCCCCGAAACGATCCCCATGATCAGACCTCCTCAAGCTCGACGAGCGCGCCGTTGAAATCCTTGGGGTGCAGGAACAACACCGGCTTGCCATGGGCGCCAATCTTCGGCTCGCCCGAGCCCAAGACACGCGCGCCGGTGGATTTCAGATGGTCCCGCGCGGCGAGGATGTCCTCGACCTCATAGCAGATGTGATGTATGCCGCCTGCGGGGTTCTTTTCCAGAAAGCCGTTGATCGGGCTGTCTTCGCCCAAGGGGTGCAGCAATTCGATCTTGGTGTTCGGCAGTTCGATGAAGATCACGGTCACCCCGTGGTCCGGTTCGGCCTGCGGCGCGCCGACCTTGGCACCAAGCGCGTGGCGATACTGATCAGCCGCCGCTTCGAGATCCGGCACGGCGATGGCCACATGGTTAAGACGTCCGATCATCCTGAATGCTCCTCGTGATTTGCCAGCTTTATGCCCGCCGCCCCGGTAAACAACAATGCGTCACGTTAACGCGTCATTAGCCAACGCGGCGTAACGATGGCGCTGCAGTTGTTGTTGGAGGCGATGATGGACGATACCGACCCCTTTGAAAGACCGACCCTCACCCCCACGGCGGAGCGGCCATTGCTGGGCCTTACCGTTCTGGTGGTGGAAGACAGCCGTTTCGCCTGTGAGGCGATGCGCCTGCTCTGCCTGCGCTCGGGCGCGCGGATCAGACGGGCGGACTGCCTGCGCTCGGCCCGGCGGCATTTGCAGGTTTACCGCCCCAGCGTGGCGCTGGTCGACCTTGGCCTGCCCGATGGCAGCGGGTTGGACCTGATTGCCGAACTAATGCAAAGCACACCGCGGGTCGAGGCGATCATCGCCATCTCTGGCGACAGCCATATGGAGCCTGACGCCCGTGCGGCGGGGGTGGATGGCTTCCTGTCCAAGCCGATCACCTCGCTGTCCTCCTTTCAGCAAGCCATCCTCGCCGCGCTGTCCGACGACCGCCGCCCCCGGGGGCCACGCATCCTGCCGGATGAGGATGTCACCCCCGACCGGATCGGTTTCCAAGATGACATCGCCCATATCGCTGACGTGCTGGGGGACGCGCCCGACAATCACACGCTGGATTACGTCGCGCAATTCCTGTGCGGGGTGGCCCGTTCGGCCAATGACCAACGTTTGGAAGAAGCCGCCCGCGCCTTGGCCCATAAACGCGCCCTGGGCCAACCCGCGGGGCCTGAGACCGCAGCCATCACCGGGATGATCCGGCACCGCCTTGCTGAAAAGCTGGCGATCTAGCCTGACGGGTTAAAGCGTCGGATCCCCGGCCACCCGGACAAGGCGGGTCAGATCGCCAAGCCGCTCTTTCTGCTGCCCCTGCCCGTCGAAATTGCCGGGGGCAAGCCAGACCTCGAACGCCTCTTTCAGCGCGGGCCATTCCGTGTCGATCGCGGCGAACCAAGCCGTGTCGCGATTGCGCCCTTTGACGATGGTTGCCTGCCGGAAGACGCCCTCATAACTCAGCCCCAGACGCTGCGCCGCGCGGCGCGACGGACGGTTCAGCGCATCGCACTTCCACTCGAACCTGCGATAGCCCGCCTCAAAGGCCCATTGCATCATCAGGAATATCGCCTCGGTCGCCGCCGGGGTCCGCTGAAGCGCGGGGCTAAAGTTGATATGGCCCACTTCGATGCTGCCCGCCTCGGGCTTGATCCGCAGGAAACTCGCCACGCCGAGCCATTGATCCCGCGCGCGGTCCTTTACGGCCATGAAATAGGGATCGGCCTTTTCCGCATTGTCGCGCACCCAGCGGTGGTACTGCGCCGCCGAAGAGAATGGCCCGTAGGGCAGATAATCCCAAACGTGATCCTCCCCCAGATAGGCGGGGTAAAGCAGTGCCGCATGTTTCTCGGCCGAAAGCGGTTCCAACACCACATGCTGCCCGGTGAGCACCTCACCCCCCGGGCGTGGCGGCTCGGACCAATTCTCGACAAGGGGGCCAACGGGGCGCGGGTCAGATTTACTGTTCATGGAAAAGTTATGCACCGGCGTTTTCGAGCAGCCAAGCTGAATAAACTTGAAATAATCGCGTCAGACCCCAGTCTTGGCCTCCAAGCTACACATTGATGCCACAATCAGCCTTCAGCATCGTCGCAACCGCAAAGGCCCGGGAGGGTGAGATGAGCCAGCACATCAAGGACAGCGCGACACCCGCAAAGCCGGTCGATTGGATCGTTGTGGGCGCGAATGCGCTTGGACTGGTGGTCGTCGCCTTGGCCGCATTTCACGCGCAAACCGGCGGGCTGTTCCAAGAGGTTGCCAGCCAAGCGGCGCAGGGCACGGTCTTCTAAGGCGGGAACCTGCCGGTGGCTGCGGCGTTAGCCACAGGTAACACCAAAGGATTTCCCCATGCCCTCCATCTATGACGCGATCAAAGAAGATCATGATGAACACCGCGCCCTGTTGAACACCATTGCCGACACCGAAGGCGACAGCGCCGAGCGCCGCAAAGCTTGGGACCGTTTTTACCATGACGTGAAATCCCACGCCGCCGCCGAGGAAGAGACCTTTTATTCCACGCTGATGTCCGAGACATGGGGCCAAGATCACGCCCGCCATTCGGTGCATGAGCACCAGCAGCTTGACGACATCATGGAGGAATTGCGCGAAACCGATATGTCCTCTTCGGCTTGGCTGACTCGTTTCAAGCAGCTCAAGCACGATTACGAGCATCACATGGATGAGGAAGAAGACGAGCTTTTTACCCGCGCGAAAAAGGTTATCGGCGAGGAACAGAACGATGCCTTCGGCGACAAGTTCCTGAAGCGTAAGGAAAAGGAAGCCAAACTCATCGAGGAAAAGCGCGAAGACAGCCTTGAGGATTGACCCAAGCCGCTCTTCCCTGCTAGATGTGTTCCCTTAACGTTCTTGTGGATATCCAGCCCCGCCGGGCAGGTTGCGGTTGCAAGAAAGCCCGAGGGAACGCAATATATTGGATATGAGCGATAATCCATCACAAGACCTACGCGACTTTCTGGGCAAAGACCGGTTTGGATGCGTCATGGCGGACCCGCCGTGGCGCTTTACCAATCGCACCGGAAAGGTCGCGCCCGAGCATAAGCGCTTGGCCCGTTATCCCACGATGACGGTTGAGGATATCTGCGCCCTGCCCGTGGCCGATCACCTCGAAGACCGCGCGCATTGCTACATGTGGGTGCCAAATGCGCTGCTGCCCGAAGGGTTGCAGGTGCTCAAGGCTTGGGGGTTTGAGTATAAATCCAACATCATCTGGCACAAAATCCGCAAGGATGGCGGCAGTGATGGGCGCGGCGTGGGTTTTTACTTCCGCAATGTGACCGAGATTTTGCTTTTCGGCGTGCGTGGTAAGAACGTGCGCACGCTCGACGCCGGGCGGCGGCAGGTGAACATGCTGCAAACCCGCAAGCGCGAACATTCGCGCAAGCCGGATGAGCAATATGACCTGATCGAAAGCTGCTCTTGGGGCCCCTACCTCGAACTCTTCGGGCGTGGCGTGCGTGAGGGGTGGACCGTCTGGGGCAATCAGGCCGAGGCGGATTACAAGCCCGATTGGAAGACCTACAGCTACAATTCCAGTGTCGCGGCTGAGTAATCTGGCGCGGCGCATCGACGACGCGGTTTTCGACGACGAAAGACTTGTCGAAGACCTGCTGCCCGTCGATCTGCGCGACCGCTATTCCGTCACCAGCTACCGCAGCGCCGCCGCCGTGCTGCAACAGCGCGCGCCCGAGGAACTGGCCGCGATCATCCGGGTGCTGCGCCAATTCACCATCAGCCGCGATGAAATCCGCGCGCCGGGGGGCAACCGCATGTCGGCTACCACCCGTTTCGCGCAATATGCGGCTGCCGAGAACTTCCACGAAGAAGTGCGCATCAAGGCCGACCTGCTGGTGCAACTCACCGCGGGCAAAGGCGACAGCGCCCCCGAGGTTGACCGCATCATCCGCGAAGACTTCATCCACAATCATATGGTCGACTTTTGGCGCGGCCGGGTGGCGTTCGACTATGAGTGGAACAGCAAGGACCAGACTTACGACCGCGACCTTTACGCCTTTCGCAGCTTCTTCGAAGCGGGGGTGATCGACGTGGGCGTCATTGTCACGCGCGAACTGTCGAACGATTTTTTCAAATCGCTCGGCAATTGCCTGGACAAATTTGGCAATGAGACCGACAAGACCGTCAGCGCGAAATTCGGAGCCAGCACCACCGGCACCCACAAGCTGATCAGCCGAATCGCCGCCGGGCGCAGCGGCGGCTGCCCGGTTCTGGTGCTGGGCATCCTACCGGGCAATATCACCCCCGGTTAAGCCGGGGGCGACGTTTCATTCAGACAGGATCACTCCTGCGGGATGACCCGCAGACCCAGTTCCATCAGCTGATCGCTGGTGGGCTCGGAAGGCGCGTTCATCATCAGGTCTTCGGCGCGCTGGTTCATCGGGAAGAGGATGACTTCGCGGATGTTCTGCTCTTCGGCCAGCAGCATGACGATACGGTCGATGCCCGCAGCACAGCCACCGTGGGGCGGCGCACCGTATTGGAAGGCGTTGACCATGCCACCAAAGCGCTTGCGCACCTCGTCTTCGCCATAGCCTGCGATCTCAAACGCCTTGAACATGATCTCGGGCTTGTGATTCCGGATCGCGCCCGAGACCAACTCATAGCCGTTGCAGGCGAGGTCATATTGGTAGCCCAGCACCTTGAGCGGATCGCCCTCCAGCGCCTCCATTCCGCCTTGGGGCATGGAGAAGGGGTTGTGCTCGAAGTCGATCTTGCCAGTCTCTTCGTCGCGCTCGTAGATCGGGAAATCCACGATCCATGCAAAGGCGAAACGCTCCTTGTCGGTGAGGTTCAACTCCTCGCCGATGACGTTACGCGCACGGCCCGCGACGGCCTCAAAGCTCTTCGGCTTGCCGCCGAGGAAGAAGGCCGCATCGCCGACGCCCAGACCCAATTGCTGGCGGATCGCTTCGGTGCGCTCGGGCCCGATGTTCTTGGCCAGCGGGCCTGCCGCTTCCATTCCGTTGCCCTGATCGCGCCAGAAGATATAGCCCATGCCGGGCAGACCTTCCTTCTGCGCAAAGGCGTTCATACGGTCGCAGAACTTGCGGCTGCCGCCTGTGGGCGCGGGAATGGCGCGGATTTCGGTGCCTTCCTGCTCAAGCAGTTTGGCAAAGATCGCGAAGCCGGAATCGCGGAAGTGCTCGCTCACCACCTGCATCTTGATCGGGTTGCGCAGGTCGGGCTTGTCGGAGCCATACCACAGCGCGGCGTCCTTGTAGGAAATCTGCTCCCAAGTCTCGTCGACCTTCTTGCCGCCGCCGAACTCTTCGAAGATGCCTGCGATCACCGGCTGGATCGTGTCGAAGACGTCCTGCTGCGTGACAAAGGACATCTCCATGTCGAGCTGGTAGAAATCGGTGGGCGAGCGGTCGGCGCGCGGGTCTTCGTCGCGGAAGCAGGGTGCGATCTGGAAGTATTTGTCAAAGCCCGAAACCATGAGCAGCTGTTTGAATTGCTGCGGGGCCTGCGGCAGGGCGTAGAACTTGCCCGGATGCAGACGCGACGGCACGAGGAAGTCGCGCGCGCCCTCGGGGGAGGAGGCGGTGATGATCGGCGTCTGGAACTCGCGGAAGTTCTGATCCCACATGCGCTTGCGGATCGAGGCCACCACGTCAGAGCGCAGCGCCATGTTCTTTTGCATCTTCTCGCGGCGCAGGTCGAGGTAGCGATAGCGCAGGCGCGTCTCTTCGGGGTACTCTTGATCGCCGAAGACCTGAAGCGGCAGCTCGGCAGCAGAGCCCAAGATTTCGATGTCGCGCGCGTAGACCTCAATCTCGCCCGTGGGCAGCTTGGGGTTGATCAGGCTCTCATCGCGCGCCTTGACGGTGCCGTCGATGCGCACACACCACTCCGCGCGGACCTTCTCCATCTCGGCGAAGGCCGGGCTGTCGGGGTCGCAGATCACCTGCGTGATGCCGTAATGGTCGCGCAGGTCCAAAAACAGCACGCCGCCGTGATCGCGCACCCGGTGCACCCAGCCGGACAGGCGCACATTGTCACCCTTGTTCTCAAGGCTCAGATCGGCACAGGTATGGCTGCGATAGGCGTGCATGATGGTCCCTTCCTAGGGCTATTTCAGGTTTCGCGCAGGTACACCGTTTGACGCTCGGGAAGTCAAGACTTTGCTGCCACGCGCCCCCACAATAATAGGAGGTTTCCGCGCCTAGCCCCCCAGCCGGAGTCCTGCGCGATCCCTCTTTGAGGGGTCAGCTAGAGCGCAAGTGCATCCAAAAGCTGCTCTCTTTTCGCTTCTGCCTTTGGGATCGATTGGGTGATCTGACCGCGCTGCATGACGTGGAAATGATCCGCGTTGTTATAGGCAAAATCGAAGTTCTGCTCGACCAACACGATGGCCAACTCCCCCCGATCGCGCAGAAGCCGGATGGTGCGGCCAATCATCTGGATGATATTGGGCTGAATCCCCTCGGTGGGTTCATCCAACAGCAGCACGCTGGGCCGCGCGATGAGTGCGCGGGCAATGGAAAGCTGCTGTTGTTGACCGCCAGACAGGTCCCCCCCGCGCCGGGTCTTCATCTCAGCGAGCACGGGGAACAGATCAAAGATATCATCCGGGATTCTGCGCTCGGACTTGGGCAGGCAGGCAAAGCCCGTCTCAAGGTTCTCTTGCACAGTCATCAGTGGAAAAATCTCACGCCCCTGCGGCACATATCCGACGCCCGCCTTGGCCGAGAGTGCCGCACGCCCCGGTTGCAATTCCACGCCATTAAGCCTGATCGCCCCGTCTGAGAAAGGATGCCGCCCGGCGATGGCTTTCAGCAGGCTCGTCTTGCCGACCCCATTCGTGCCGGTCACGCAGGTCACCTGCCCCACGGGGGCGTTCAAGGTGATGTCATGAAGGATCTGGGATTGCCCGTATTTCAGGCTCAGGTTCTCAATCTCCAGCATCGGTGCGCCCCAAATAAACGTCAATAACGGTTTGATTGTTGGTCACATGGTCCAGTGACCCTTCGGCCAGCACCGATCCTTCGTGCAATACGGTCACCTTGCAGTTCAGCCGCCGCACGAACTCCATATCATGCTCCACCACGATAACGGCGCGGGTCTCGGCCGCCTTTCTCAGGATGTCGGTGGTGTGCTCGCGCTCATGCGCGGTCATGCCTGCGGCGGGCTCATCCACCAGCAGCAGGCGCGGCGATTGCGCAAGCAGCATCCCGATCTCCAGCCATTGTTTTTGCCCGTGGCTCAACTCTCCGGCAGGGCGGGAGAGATGGGCGGTCAGGTTGATCTCATCGGCGATCTGTTCAAGCCGCGCCGCCCCCTCCGCACTCTTGCGATAAAACAGGACCGAGAAGGTGCCCCGCGGGTTCTTGAGCGCCATGGCAAGGTTTTCGCGCACGCTTTGCGCCTCGAAAACCGTGGGCTTTTGAAACTTCCGCCCGATCCCCAGCATGGCGATCTGGCTTTCCGACAGGCCGATGAGCGAGCGGCTGTCTTCGCCGAAGCGAATATAGCCCTCATCCGGCTTCGTCTTGCCGGTGATGATATCCATGAAGGTGGTTTTGCCCGCCCCATTGGGGCCGATGACGGCCCGCAATTCCGGCTCCCCGATCTGGAGGCTGAGGTTTTTGATCGCCTGAAACCCGTCAAAGGACTTCGAAATTCCGGACATTTCCAAAAGAGAAGTCATGACTTGCGCACCAGTTTGTCAAAGAGGCCGCCGATGCCCTTGGGCGCAAACAGCGTGATAAGTACAAAGCTCAGGCCAAGCAGCACCAGCCACCAATCGACCCAGTGGATCGTATAGACCCCCAGATCGATGCTGGGCGCGCCGCCCCCCGTGAACCAACTGGACAGGAGCGAGACCACCGCCGCCCCGATGACCGCCCCGTAAAGCCGCCCTCGCCCGCCAATGGCGACCCAGACCGCCAGATAGATCGAGGCGATGGGCGCGATCTCAGCCGGGTTGATGATGCCCGCCTGCGGGTAATAGAGCACGCCCGCGATGCCTGCGACGATGGCGGTGATGGTGAAGACGAAGAGCTTATAGCTTTCCACATGATAGCCGAGGAAACGGACGCGCGATTCATCGTCGCGGATGGCTTGGATGATATTGCCCAGCTTGCTGTCGGTGATCCAAGCGAAGAACAGATAGCCCAATGCGAGCGCCACGGCGGAGGCGAGGAAGAAGACGATTGAGACCACGTCTTGCCCGCTGTCGGCGAAACCGGGGATGTTTTGTAGGCCCGACAGGCCATTGTTGCCCCGCAGCCCGCTGTCGTTCTGGAAGAGGTAAAGCGCCAGCGCCAGTGTCATCGCTTGGGTTAGGATCGACAGGTAGACCCCATTGACGCGGCTGCGGAAGGCAAGCCAGCCAAAGACCAGCGCCAGCGCGCCGGGGATCAGCACGACGAAGGCCAATTGAATCCACAGGCTGTCCGCAAAGGCCCAGATCAGCGGAAAGTCGGATGAGCCGACAACCCCGAAAATCTGGTTTCCGATCGCGTCCGATATCTCCTGCGGCGTGGGCGGGATGGTCTGACCGGCGAGGCTCTCGGCCACGATGATCTCGGTGCGCGCATACATGAGCCACATCCCGATGGCGTAGCCCCCGATCCCGAAAAAGGCGAAATGCCCAAGGCTGAGGATGCCGCAATATCCCCAGACCACATCCATCGCGATGGCCACAAGGCACAGGCAAAGGGTTTTGCCCAGCGTCTTGACGAAAGAGGTTGAGACAAGCCCGGTGCCGACCGCTTCGGACATCACCGTGACAAGGGCCGTGAACAGGCCCAGCGCGGCGAGGAAGTAGAGAACCGAAGGATTGCGCCCGATGAAGGAACTGCGTTGGCTGTGCGTCTGGGTCATGGCTCAATCCGCCGCTGCCCGGCCTTTGGGGGCGACAATGCCCTTGGGCCGGAATTGAATGAACAGGATGATGAAAAGGATCATATAGGTCTGGGCCGCCAGCGTATTGGAGGGGTTCAACCACTCGATCCCCTTTTGCAGGAAGCCGATCAGCCCCGCGCCCGCCAGCGTGCCGAAGACCGATCCGACACCGCCCACCACGACGGTCATGAAGCTTTGCACGATGTAATTCGTGCCCATCTCGGAGGTGACCTGCGCATAAAGCCCGATGCCGACGCCCGCGACCCCGGCGATGCCGGAGCCCAGCCCGAAGGTCATCATGTTGATGCGATCCGGGTTGATCCCCATTGAGGCCGCCATGCCGGGGTTCTGCGTCACCGCGCGCACCTCCAAGCCAAGGCGCGTACGCTTGAGAATATACAGCAGCAAGAACAGAAAGATCAGCGCGAGCACGAAAATGGCGATGCGAATGAAACTGATCTGAACCACATCCGAGATCACCAGCGCCCCGCGCAGCCATTCGGGCGATGTCAGCGGACGGGCCTGCGTGCCAAAGATGTTCTTGGCGATCTGCTGCAGGGCGATTGAGATGCCGAAGGTCGCCAAAAGAGTCTCAAGCGGGCGATGGTAGAGATGGCGGATCACCAGCCGCTCCATCGCGACGCCCGCGCCAAAGGTGACGGCAAAGGCCAGCGGCAGCGCGATCAGAAGCGACACCGTGTAATCGGGAACGATGAGCTGCACCACATAGCCCGTATAGGCCCCCATCATGATAAACTCGCCATGGGCCATGTTGATGACCCCCATCTGCCCAAAGGTGATCGCGAGCCCAATCGCGGCGAGGAAATAGATCGAGGCCAGCGAAAGACCGTCGAGTGTCAAATCCAACGTCTGCGCCCAGCCGACCCGCGTTTCGACCGCGTCGAGCGTGGCGCGGGCCGCGTCGGTGATCGCGGCGTCCTCCTCTGCGTAACGCTCGTAAAAGACAGCGTTCTGCAAAGCGGTGTCGATATCTTCCTGCGTCACCAGAGGCGGCACGCTGCCTGCCTCGGCAAGCGCGCGATAGGCATCCACACGCCGCGCCGGGTTATCCAATTGCGCCAGAGGAACGCCGCCCACCCGGCCATCGACGATATTGGCCATCAGCGCTGCGCGTATCTCGCCTTGTGGCACGATCCCAGGGGCGAGGCCCGCCTCGACCAGCGTCTCATAGCTTGCCGAGGGTGCTGCCATGGGATCAAGAATGCGGGCGATGTTCCCCTCGGGCTGCTGTTCGGCCACGCCGGTCTTGGCCGAGAGGATCTGGCTCAGCACCGCCCGCGCTTCGAGTGAGGTATCGGAGGATAGGCTTTCAATCGCACGAATGCGCTCATCAGCCGCCTGCCCAAAGCGCGCGGTCAGGAAATTGGCCAATTGCTCCTTCCGGGCGCGCAGGGCGGGGTCATCCTCCCCGTCGAGGGAGGCCAGGAGCGGGCCAAGCTGGCTGGCATCGCTGCGACGCGCGATGCTTTCAAGCGCGGCGCGGCGGCGCGCAGGATCGGGATCGGACAGTTGAAACTGCACCAATGCGGTGCCAATGACACGCCGCACGCCGCCATTGGGGCGCAATTGGCTGAACCCGTCCGAGGGCGCAGTGGCCTCTTCGCCCGTATCTATGTCGCGCAGCGCGAGTGTATCATCCGCCTCGGCCCCAAAGTAGAACAGGCCCGAGGTATCGTCTTGCCAGACGTTCCGCTCGGCCCATTGCTCCAGAAAGGCTGGCACCTGCGGCAAGTCCGAGGCCACCAGATCGTCCAATAGGACACCGACCGATTTACGCGAGGGTTTGACCACCTCCGCTTCGTGGGTCTGCAAAAGGGACTGGAGGTCCTGAGCGGATGCAAAACCGACAGAGGCCAGCAAGCACATCAGGCTGAGCAGCATTCGAACCATGAGGTATGGGGCTTTCGGAGAGGAAGTGGTTAAAACGGATGCCGGGCACGGCTGAGGGCGCGCCCGGCTCTTGGGTTCAGTAGTTTGAAGTCAACTGAACGCAGGTCTCAGTCTCTTTGTTGTACATGCCGCATTCGAGGTCTTTCCAATCGGAGACCAGAACCGCCGATTCAGGCAGGAAATCCGTCCATGCATCGCCCGGCACTTCTTCGGTCTGGCTGATGATGTCGAATTGGCCGTCTTCGGTGATTTCACCGATCAACACAGGCTTGGCGAGGTGGTGATTGGGCAGCATGACAGCCGTTCCGCCGGTGAGGTTCGGGAACTCCTGCCCATACATCGCCGCACGCACCGCATCCACATCCGTGGCGCCTGCTTCAGTGACCGCGTTCACCCACATGTTGAAACCGATGTAATGCGCCTCCATCGGGTCATTGGTCACCCGGTCTTCGCCCATCGCCTCTTTCCACGCGGCGACCCATTCGTCATTCTGCTCGGATTCAGCCGATTGGAAGTAGTTCCACGCCGCGAGGTGCCCCACGAGGTCAGCGGTATCGAGGCCCGAAAGCTCTTCCTCCCCGACCGAGAAGGCGACGACCGGAATGTCATCGGCAGAGATGCCCGCCGCGGCAAGTTCTTTGTAAAAGCCGATATTCGCATCGCCATTGATGGTTGAGATCACGCCCACCTGCGAGCCATCCGCGCCCAGTTCGACCACATCCGACACGATCGTGGACCAGTCAGAATGGCCGAAAGGCGTGTAGTTGACGAAGATGTTCTCTTCGGGGATGCCCTTGTCCAGCAGGTATTGCTCAAGAATGTTGTTGGTGGTTCTCGGATAGACATAGTCAGTGCCCAGCAGCGCGAATTTCTCGACGCCCAGTTCCTCAAGGAAATAGTCGGTGGCCGGAATCGCCTGCTGGTTCGGGGCCGCACCGGTGTAGAACACATTGCGCGAGCTTTCCTCGCCCTCATATTGGACGGGGTAGAACATCAGCCCGTTCAGCTCTTCCAGAACGGGCAGCGCGGATTTGCGCGAGACCGAGGTCCAAGAGCCAAAGATGACATCCACCTCGGAGACGGTGAGAAGCTCACGCGCCTTTTCGGCGAACAGCGGCCAGTCGGATGCCGGGTCAACGACGACCGCTTCGATCTCACATCCCAGCAAGCCGCCCGCGGCGTTCTGCTGCGCGATCAGAAGCTCCATCGTGTCTTTCAACGTCGTCTCGGAAATGGCCATCGTCCCCGAGAGGGAGTGCAGCACGCCAACCTTGATCGGATCGTCGCAGGCCGCAGCGGCGGCTGAACCTGCGAGCAGAAGGGCAGCGGTCGCCGTGACTGTGCGTTTGGTGGAAAATTTCATGACGGTATCCCCGTTTGGTGTGCGGAAGAGCAAAGACGCGATGATGCCTCTTCCACACAGCGTTTATTGTTATCGCGCGCGGATGCCCCCCTTGCCGGACAACTCCCTTGGCGCCGCCCCATAGCGAGGCCTCTGCAGCCTCAATTTCAGGGCGCGTTGGAACAAGCCCTAACCCGAGGTCGCTTTCTGCGGCGCAGCAACAACGCCCTTTGATTGGGCAATTTGAGGTGGACCTGCCAAAATTTGGGCGCTGAGCGCATGGATTTGGCAAAGGCGGGGCATCGGCCGGCGGGTTGCACCACATATTGTGATGTTATAACGTCACTGAGATAATCCATAGCAGAGCCAGCAAACCATGCCCGCCACCGACAAACGTATCCCCGTCACCCTGCTGACCGGCTTCCTCGGCGCGGGGAAAACCACGCTGCTCAATCATATCGTCTCAAGCGAAGAGGCCCCCAAAATCGCGGTCGTCGTGAATGAGTTCGGTGAGGCCGGGCTTGACCACGATCTGATCGAAACCGCCGACGAAGAGGTCATTCTCATGCAATCGGGCTGTCTGTGCTGCTCGATCAGGGGGGATCTGTCGCGAACGCTGCAAGACCTCAAGCGCCGTAAGCAAACGTGGCGTGTGCAATTCGACCGCGTTGTGATCGAGACGACGGGGCTGGCCGATCCCGGCCCCATTCTCCAGACTTTCTTGGCCGATCCCTATTTGGCCCGCAAATTCCGCGTGGACGGGGTTGTGACGGTCGTCGATGCCGCGAATGGGCCGGACACGCTGGATCAGCAGTTCGAAGCCGTCTCGCAGGTGGCGATGGCCGATCTGCTGGTGCTCAGCAAATCCGACTTGGTGACCCAGCAAGCGCTTGCCGCCTTTGAAGGCAGGCTGCGCGACCTCAATCAAACGGCGCGCATCATCAAGGCCGAACGCGGGCTTATCCCGGTTGCATCGCTCTGGGGACTCAGCGGTATGCGGCGGGCGGTTGATGCGGGCAACGTTATGGAATGGCTCACGCCCGCCCCAGTGGCGGATCCGCTCGACAACCTCTCAGGCTTCGCCGCGCCCTCGGCATCCGCGCCCGTAATGCAAACCCACCAGCATGATGCACGGATCGGATCGGCCTCCATCGTGCTAGACGCACCGATCCCGGCCGAGGTTTTCGACCTTTGGCTCGACACGCTGGTCAGGCTGCGCGGGTCCGATCTTTTGCGGGTCAAAGGCATTGTGCATCTGGAAGACGTCCCCACCCCCTTTGTCTTTCACGGCGTGCAGCATCTTTTCGATCCGCCCGTCCCCCTGCGCGACTGGCCAAAGGACGACCAGCAGTCCCGCATCGTCGTCATCGCCCGCGACATGACCAACCCCGAACTGAACCGGAGCCTCGATATGCTGCGCGCCCGGCGCGATGGGCCTGGGCGACAGGCGAGATAGCAGCTTGACCCGGCATGGCTCTTCGGCCACAGATCAGGGCGATGGTTTCCAGCCGCCGCAGCGGCGTCTGGGATGAAAAGGGAATACGGTAAAGTAAGCAACGCGCGCCGAAACCGTAACTGCCCCCGCAACTGTGAGCGGTGAGTGACCCCGGCAAAAACCACTGAGCTTAAGGCTTGGGAAGGTTCGGGCGAACGTCGATCCGCGAGTCAGGAGACCTGCCATCACCGGCGCCGAGAGGGGCCGCAATTGCAACTCAACCCAGACGGGGTGTCTGGTTAGGAGAACATGATGGCGACAGGGAAACTCCCCTGCTGTAGAACATGGCTGCTCGATCCCCCGCGCGTTCGCGGAGGGCGACATGGATACGCATCAAAACCACAGGATTACGGTTTGCACCTCATGCAAACACAAAGGCACGGATTGCCGCCCGGGCTTTGACCTAATCCAGAGGCTGAGCGCCGCAATCGCGGCAGCCGGCGCCGCGATCCCCGAGGATTTCGAGGTCGCGGGCGTGGCCTGTATGGCGGGCTGCGACCGCCCCTGCACGGTGGCCTATCACGCCAGCGCAAAGGCGACCTACCTCTTTGGTGATATCGACCCTGACGAAGACATCGACGACCTTGTGGCCTTCGCCCAGCACTATGCCACATTGAATGACGGCTGGTGCTCTTCGCTGGACCGCCCCGGCAAACTGCGCATATCCACCCTTGCGCGGGTGCCCGCGGCGATGATCGAGCTGAAACCCAGCCACTTGCGCGTCTCATGAGGGCCGCCGACCTTGCAGTAAAGGATGTGAGCTGGGCGCCGGGAAAATCGGGCCAGCCGGTTCTGCATCCTACGTCTTTCACCGTCGCTGCGGGTGGCGTTTTGGGCGTGCTGGGGCCGAATGGCGCGGGCAAATCCACCCTCTTGCGTCTGCTCTACCGTTTTCAACCGCCCCAAACGGGATCGATCCATGTGGGCGGGCGTAATATCTGGTCCCTCTCCGCCCGTGCCGCCGCGCGGCGCATCGCCGCCGTCTTGCAAGAACAGACGCCGTCCTTTGGGCTGACGGTCTTGGAGATCGTCCGCCTTGGCCGCACGCCTCATCGCGCGGCGTTTTCGTCATCAAGCCGGAAAGACGAGCAGATCATCGACCGCGTCTTGGACCGGCTCAGCCTGCGCCCCCTCGCCCATCGCGATGTCGGCACCCTTTCGGGCGGGGAAAGGCAGCGCGTCATGGTCGCCCGCGCCTTGGCACAGGAGCCTCAGGTCTTGGTTCTGGATGAGCCGACCAACCACCTCGATATACGCCACCAGCTTGAAATCGTGTCCCTGATCCGCGGTTTGAACATGACCATCGTCGTCTCACTTCATGACCTCAACATGGCCGATGGCATCTGTGACGAGGTGCTGGTGCTGAAAGACGGCTATCCGCAGGGCTTCGGCCCGCCAAATACGGTTCTGACCGATGACCTCGTCTCAAAAACATTTCGCGTCGACGCGCAGCGCGAGCGGCTCACCCCCAGCGGCGCGGCGCATTTCTCATTTGCCCTTCCAGATTGAAACGGAAAACTCTTATGAAACTTACTCTCACCACCCTCGCCGCCCTGATGATCGCCGGATCGGCTATTGCCCAGACCACCGTGCAAAGCTGCGACCGCGAAGTCACCTTCGATCACCCACCCCAAGCCGCGGTCGCCAATGACGTGAACCTGCTGGAGATGATGCTCGTGCTTGGCCTTGCAGACCGCATGGTGGGCTATACCGGCATCTCGGGCTGGAACAAACTGGACCAAGAGATGACCGCAGGTGTCGCGGCGCTGCCGGAACTGTCGTCGAAATACCCCTCGCGGGAGGTGCTGATCGGGGCGGATGCCGATTTCTTCTTTGCCGGTTGGAACTACGGCATGAAGGTCGGCGGCGAGGTGACGCCGGAAACGCTCGCCCCCTTCGGCATTCAAGTCTACGAACTCACCGAAAGCTGCATCCATATCGGTCAAAAAGCCGCATCCTCGATGGAGGATATGTACAAAGATCTGCGCAATCTCGGCACGATCTTCGACGTCTCGGATCGCGCCGAGCGCTTGATCGAAGGCTACCAAGCCGAGCTCGACGCATTCCTAGCGGCGCTGCCCCCGCTTGAGACCGCCCCCCGGGTCTTTGTCTATGACAGCGGCGAAGATGTGCCCTTCACCGCCGGGGCCTATGCCATGCCAAACGCTTTGATCGAGGCCGCAGGCGGCACGAACATCATGAACGACCTTGAGAAAAGCTGGGCCACCGTCGGGTGGGAGGCCGTGGTCGCGCGGGATCCCGAAGTCATCGTGATCGTCAATTACGGCGAAGTCACCGCCGATCAAAAGCGCGCCTTCATGATGGAGAACCCCGCCTTCGCCGACATCGACGCCGTACGCAACGACCGTTTCGTCGTGCTGGAATATGTCGAGGCCACGCCCGGTCCGCGCAACATTGAAGCGGTCAAAACCCTCGCCACCGCGTTTCGGGGGCAGTGAGCATTCATGACGTTTAAACCGCGATCGATAGCGCCTTGGAAACCCACGCGGGGGGTGTGGATCACTTGCCTGTTCGGCATCGCGATCCTGCTGGCATCGCTGTCGATTGCGGTGAGCGTGGGAGCCGTCGTGGTCCCCGTCAAAACCGTCTGGGGCATCTTGGCCAACAAGGCCGCCCCCGGCGCCGTGGCCGCGGACTGGTCCGCCGGGCGGGAGGCAATCGTCTGGAACATCCGCCTCCCGAGAGCCATCCTCGCCTGTTTGGTCGGGGCGGGATTGGCGATCGTCGGCGCGAGCCTTCAGGCGGTGACCCGCAATCCGCTAGCAGACCCGCATCTGCTGGGCATTTCGGCAGGTGGCGCATTCGGCGCCATTCTGGCCCTGCTGCACACGGGGCTGTTCCTCGGAGGGCTGACCGTCCCCCTGCTCGCCTTCCTCGGCTCGCTCGGGGCGATATTGATCGTTCTTGCCGTCACGCAATTCGCGGCCGCCACCAGCGCCGACCGGCTGGTTTTGGCGGGCGTCGCCGTGTCCTTCATCGTCATGTCCGCCGCCAATTTGCTGATCTTCCTTGGCGATCCACGGGCCACACATACGGTCGTGTTCTGGATGCTCGGCGGCCTCGGCTTGGCGGGATGGGACCAACTCATCTACCCCGCCGTGATCCTGCTGGGCTGCGGCGCCTATCTCTGGCTCAGGTCAGGCCACTTGAACGCTATGACCGTTGGCGATGAAACCGCCACCACCCTCGGCATCCCCGTGGCGCGTTTCCGGCTCACGATCTTCGTCATTGGCGCCCTGATCACGGGGGTCATGGTCGCCTTCTCTGGGGTGATCGGCTTCGTCGGCCTGATGATCCCCCACATCGTGCGCCTCATGGTCGGCGGCGACTACCGCCGCCTGCTGCCCATCTCAGCCCTATGCGGCGCGGTGTTCCTCTTATGGGCGGACATCGTGGCCAGAACCATCATGGCCCCCGACGATATGCCCATCGGTATTGTTACGGGACTGATCGGCGGCGTGTTTTTCGTTTGGCTGCTGCGGCGGCAGATACGGTGAGGCGCATTACAATGGGAGACGCTGCAACCGGGCGCTGAACCGCTGACCCGCCCCTGTGCTAAACTCTTTTCCCTTCTACCGACGCAAATAGTCTTCTTCGCAAAGCTGGCGGAACACGAATTTAAACAGCGGTAGAGCAAGGGGACATCCCCCCAAATGCAGAAAGACCCGCCGGCGAGGGCGGGTCTTTCTGAAAGCGATACTTCGCTAATATTGGTTGCGGGAGTAGGATTTGAACCTACGACCTTCAGGTTATGAGCCTGACGAGCTACCGGGCTGCTCCATCCCGCGCCAATGCCCTCCGTTTAGACTTATAGTGCGGGAGCTGCAAGCGCATTCGAACGAAAAAAGGTAATTTTTCTTGAGATTTTCTCCGGCGCGCTTACCGTTCGTACCGCCAAAGTTCGATGGCCGCTGGAAAGCTCCCCCCCCTCAAACACAAAACCGCCGCAGCTATGGGCTGCGGCGGTTTTGTTAATCTGATCATCGTAGAGAGATACTGTAGTCTAGGAACTTATTAGGTTTGGCGATGACCTACTCTCCCACGTCTTAAGACGCAGTACCATCGGCG
>NZ_JBIFFR010000020.1:0-1148 GCF_043557275.1 Sulfitobacter sp. 1A13368
GAAGGGCAGCAACTGAGATCATCACCTAACGCGGTGAGATCAAACATGTTGTTAGTATCTCTCTTTACGATGTCAATCACGTGCATCCGAAGGATGTCACGCAAACGTCCAGATTGGACGAGCAAAAACGCCGTAGCGCTCTTGCTGATCTAATCTATCAGCAGTTTTCGAACCACTTTGGGAGGGTCGTCCGAAACGGGAACCTTACCGATCTGGCACGCAGCACGTTAAGCTTCTCATCTCGAACCGGATCGCGCTTGATCCGCCGATAGGCGCGTCGCTCTGCCAAGGGCCAATCCAGCTCAGTCAACTCGCGAAAAGCGGCGTAAAAGCGGGAGGCGTCTTGATCTGCCTGCGCCCAAGCTTTACCGGGAAGACCTTTGCTACCAGCGTTGCCAATAAGCGTCCGATGCTGGTTGGCATCGATCAACGCAGCGCTGTTCGCATATTTGAGATGAACCAAGTAAACACCTTTGGGAAAGGTGAATGACGTGTCGTCCAAACGGTCGGGGGCGGTTTGAATGCCATGGCGCACCAAATGCGTTCCACGCCGAACCGCCCAAGCCTTGCTGTAATGCCCGGAGAAATGCGCCTTACGCCTGTAGCGCAGGACATTATCGTGCGCTGTTAGCGTAGGATCGCTCTCCATTTCAGCGAGGTTCATTCCCAAAGCAAAGAGTGCAGACGCTCTCTTGCGCGAGGCGAACAAGTCGCTGAAATTTGCGTAACGTTCCGGGTCGAAACAAATCAGTTCATCCGCGTCCGTGCGGATAACCCAGTCGTATAGCGCACCCAATCCGTCTTGAAGGCCGTTCAGCAGGTGTCCACGAAGCCGATCGAAACCAGTCAGGTCACCCCGCGGCGCCGTGATCACACTCGCCCGTGGGCAAAGCTCAGAAACCTTCGGATCACGACCATGTGACACGATGTAAAGATGTTCCGAACCTAGGTGCCGTGAGTAATGCGCGTACCATTGTGATAACGCCCAATAATCGCGGTAAACCATTGTGATTGCACAAATCTTCATGCCTTCTTTTAATCCGGACGGATCAAAGGCGGCAAGAGAATTCATGGTGGAGCCTAGGAGGATCGAACTCCTGACCTCCTGAATGCAAATCAGGCGCTCTCCCAGCTGAGCTAAGGCCCCA
>NZ_JBIFFR010000021.1:0-1140 GCF_043557275.1 Sulfitobacter sp. 1A13368
CACCATGGCAAAGGCAAAGTTTGAACGCACCAAACCGCACGTCAACATCGGCACGATCGGCCACGTTGACCACGGTAAAACCACGCTGACCGCGGCGATCACCAAATACTTCGGTGACTTCCAAGCGTATGACCAGATCGACGGCGCGCCCGAAGAGAAGGCCCGCGGCATCACCATCTCGACCGCGCACGTTGAGTATGAGACCGAGAACCGTCACTACGCCCACGTCGACTGCCCCGGCCACGCTGACTATGTGAAAAACATGATCACCGGTGCGGCGCAGATGGACGGCGCGATCCTGGTTGTGAACGCGGCCGACGGCCCGATGCCCCAGACCCGCGAGCACATCCTGCTCGGCCGTCAGGTTGGCATCCCCGCCATGGTCGTCTTCATGAACAAAGTTGACCAGGTCGACGACGAAGAGCTGCTCGAGCTCGTCGAGATGGAAATCCGCGAACTGCTGTCCTCCTACGACTACCCCGGCGACGACATCCCCGTCGTTGCGGGTTCCGCTCTGGCGGCGATGGAAGGCAACAAGCCCGAGATCGGTGAAGAGTCCATCAAGAAGCTGATGGCCGAAGTTGACGCCTACATCCCGACACCTGAGCGTGCCGTGGACCAGCCCTTCCTGATGCCGGTCGAAGACGTCTTCTCGATCTCCGGTCGTGGTACCGTTGTGACTGGCCGTGTCGAGCGTGGCGTGATCAACGTTGGCGACGAGATCGAAATCGTCGGCATCCGCGACACCAAGAAAACCACCTGCACCGGTGTGGAAATGTTCCGCAAGCTGCTGGACCGTGGTGAAGCTGGCGACAACATCGGCGCCCTGCTGCGCGGCGTTGAGCGTGACGGCGTTGAGCGTGGTCAGGTTCTCTGCAAGCCCGGCTCCGTGACACCGCACACCAAGTTCGAAGCCGAAGCCTATATCCTCACCAAAGAGGAAGGTGGCCGTCACACGCCGTTCTTCGCGAACTACCGTCCGCAGTTCTACTTCCGTACAACTGACGTGACCGGCACCGTTCAGCTGGCAGAAGGCACCGAGATGGTCATGCCCGGCGACAACGTGTCCTTCGGCGTTGAGCTGATCGCACCGATCGCCATGGAAAACGGCCTGCGCTTCGCGATCCGCGAAGGTGGCCG